>CAYNEF010000140.1:0-1579 GCA_964396165.1 uncultured Pseudobdellovibrionaceae bacterium | reverse complement strand
AAGGAGCTGGTATGAAAGCGAACCAGCAGAATGAAAACCAATGAATTGTGGAGTCAAAAAAATTGTCGGATCTGATGAATCTATTGAGATCAGCTTCGAGAAGTATCTGCCTGTTTCGTTCGGCAGGAAGTTTGGTAGTTTCTACGGAGAAGTGGATCTGCCGAACGAATCCGACAATTTGTTTGACTCGGTATTTAAGAGAAATGCACCCGCCCGATGGTACGCTGGTAGTTGGTCACAAACCAACAACCAAGAGAAAGGTGCATTTATGTCATATAAATACCATATAGGTGTCGATTACCACAAAAAATATAGTTACATGGTGGTCAAAGATGATAAGGGCCACGTGTTACAGCATGGGCAAGTATTAAATAATTCATCAGCGGTAGAGAAGTTTGTAGGACCGTATGCGGAAGAAGGTCATGCAGTAGTTGAAGCGACGCGAAATTGGACAGTAATGCACGATTGGCTAGAGGAACTTTTAGACGATGTGCAGCTAGCAAATCCATTAAAAGTAAAAGCAATAGCAGAAGCAAAAATCAAGACGGATAAGATTGACGCGTCAGTCTTAAGTGATTTACTTCGAGCGGACTTAATCCCTCAGGCACATGTACCAAGTCTTGAGGCACGTAAACTTCGAAGTGCTTTGAGAGAGCGGATGTTTTTTGTGAGGATCAGGACAATGATTAAGAACCGAGTGCATACGGTTTTTGACAGATACCCTGAGGAAACAAGAAAGTTAAAACCCCAGTCGGACCTATTTGGAAAGGAAGGCAGGGAGCAGTTAGCTAAGATAAAACTTTCTGATATCGACCGCATCACTGTGGATAGAGAACTAAAGTTAATCGACGATTTGAATGTTTACATTAAAGAAGCGGAGAAGACTGTAAAACAGTTCAGTGAAGACAATCAGGATGTAAAGCGACTACTGACTATACCTGGTTTTGGAGAGTTTATCTCTCGTCTTGTAGCGGCAGAGATAGATGGGATTGATAGATTTCGAGCAGTAAAAAAACTTCACTGCTACGCGGGACTAATTCCTTCGACATACTCGTCTGGTGGAAAAACATACAACGGAAGACTCATTAAGCACAGTAACAAGTGGCTGAGATGGGCGTGTGTGGAAGCGATAATCCCTGCCGTTCGCAGTGATGAGGAACTTAAATTTGAGTACGAAAGAATTAAAGCAAAAAAAGGCTACAACAAAGCAAAAGTAGCCATTGCGAGACGTCTTTTAACGATTGCGTTCCATGTTCTTAAAGAGAAGAGGAACTACAGACCTCTGAATAAAAAAGAACTGGAACAAAAAAAGCTTCTTCGGTTGTCCTGATATTTTTCTAGTGAGGCCTTAGGGTCTGCACTCTCAAGGAGACTGGGAAACCGAAGACTTAATGAATCAGAATGGCAGCCGAAACCTGAACAAGGATTAGGCTCCGAATTGGAGATTGGTCTATTTAACCAACTTCAGGGAAGAAACACCTCTTCCTTTGAATGTAGAAGTGTGCCGATCGGGGTGATTCTTATCGGACAAAACAGAAAGTCGTGCGGGAATTACCTCTTGCATACTTTCATTGGAGAA
>CAYNEF010000139.1:0-1580 GCA_964396165.1 uncultured Pseudobdellovibrionaceae bacterium | reverse complement strand
GAGTATGGAAAAGACTATCAGTCGGGCGGTTATTTCATTTTGAACTCGAAAAAAGAAAAAGTTTTACTCAGTCCGCAAATAGAATGTGGTTCTTCCACTCTCGTATTCCCTTCCCTCTTTCATGGTGTGGAAACGATTGACCGCGGGAAGCCCACTAATTGGGATAGCATCAATGGCCGCTGGTTCTTTACAGGATTTACTATCGACTCACACTTGGTAGAAAATCGGGAAAAGGCATTAAGCCCCACAGACTGGAAAGAAGCTGCTTGAATCAAACATACGTCACATTGCCGTCAGTTCCAGTAAATCCCCTACCGATCTGCCCTGTTTGCAATGCTGAAGGCAAAACACGCTTGAGCGAAATTCGCGATTACTTTATTCACGAAGGCAACTCTCCCGACTTTGAAGTTTCCTTCTGTGAAAAGTGCAAAATGGGATTTAGCATTCCTCCGATGACAGAGGAAGAACTTTCCAGTTACTACCCAAAAGAGTACGAACCTCATACAAAGAAAAAAGGATTTCGCGCTCTTTTACAGTCTTTAAAATACCGCTTGGATTTAAAACTCGTACAACGCTTGGCACCGCATGATAAAGCCTCCGTCTACGAAATAGGTCCGGGGAATGCCGAATTTCTCTCGCATTTAAAACAATATGGTTACAAAGTTTCTGGTATGGAACCAGGACAAGAAGGACGAGAATGCGCGTTGAAAAATTGGGGAATCCAATTGGAAGATGGGTTCGCAAAGGATCTGCACTTTCAAACAACATACGACATAGTGATAGCCCGTTACGTTCTTGAACACGTCAATCAGCCCAGAGAATTGCTTGAAACAATTTTTCACTCAGGATTAAAGAGCGGTGGAACTTTGCTTGTGAAAATTCCCAATATGCAATCCTGGGAAGCCAAATTTTTCGGCCCTTATTGGTGTGGGTGGGATGAGCCGCGCCACCGCGTGCATTTCACGCCTGACGGGATCTACAAACTTTTGAAAAATATCGGTTTTAAAGACATTAAAATATCTTTCGAAGTTGCTCCAGTGGATCTACCCAAAAACCTGGACTATTGGGCGCGTTACAGTAAGCACTCCCATTCAATCTCGGCACGTGTAATTTTGGCACTACTCAAATTACCGGAACCGATTTTATTACTAGGCACACAAGTTATTGGCACTCTTCTAAAACCACTTGGCGCAGGAAGAATGACAGTCACCGCACGTCGTGCATGACTCAACACCGCGCGGCGGTTTACTCCATTTAACAATGTTATAATAAAATATGCATAAAATTCCTGACAAAATTATTTTCTGGGGTGGCACGGGACAAGCAAAAGTTTGCCGACCCATTGTGGAAGCGTACGGCAGTCGCTTAGTCGCTGTGATAGACGATACGCCCAAGTTGATATCTCCTTTCAGTGACGTCCCTGTGTATTGTGGATGGACAGGACTACTCAGTTTTCTAGAAGGAAAAAAAGAAAAATTCGGATTTGCCGTCACTATCGGAAATCCGCATGGGAGAGTTCGACTTAAATTGCATGAGAAACTAGTCGAGAAAGGTTTGATTCCTGTCACTCTCATACACCC
>CAYNEF010000138.1:0-1609 GCA_964396165.1 uncultured Pseudobdellovibrionaceae bacterium | reverse complement strand
GGCGGAGTGTTTCATAAGAAAAAGTTAAGCGAATTTTTACGAACTCTTCCTCTTCTCCTCCTTCTAATTTAAGAGAAATCGTTTTGTCTTTGGCGTTGTACCTGGGTAGATGCGCACTCCAACTTACGTATTCATTAGCGGGTTTGGTCAATCTGATTGCTTGCCCCGCGAAAAATTGTGCCATTCCAGAAGTCTCTGGCTGAGCTACAACCAATCTTCCCATAAAAGTAGCACTGTCGTAAGACTGCATCATAGAGAAACTTGAGAAGTACGATTCGCTATCGCCCTTGCAGACGATCCAATCCTCCCCCATTTTTGTACCACCAAAGTAATTTTTCATCGCTTTGCTCTCATTAAAGTACTCTTCTAATCCGGAAGACTTAAGCGCTTTCTCTAAGATGGCGTGCGAAAAGACACTTGCGATGATAGTGCGCACATCGAAGGAGTTCTCAACGCTAGGGTATTTTTTCTTGTAAACGCGGTATATCCCTTCGTGAAGAACCAAAGCGGCTTTTTGCGCGACGCTCATTTTGACCCCATAGCAAGAGGGGGATACCAGTACTTGGGAATGCAAGTGCATGGCACAGCCAATATGTTTGATATTGTCAGCTGGTAGTATGGGTTTTGTATCTGGATTCGGCTTAAGATCTACGGGAGCTTTTATCCATTGGAGCTGCGCTAACTCATCTATCACTGCGTATACGAAAGATTTAGAGTCGGAGATATACATCAACCTTTGTGCGACTTCGTTTCGAACTTCATTATTGTAGAAAAAGAGGTTCTCGGGCAACGAGCGATAATAAGGAGTGATTTTACTAGGATCGTAAAAGGGTGCGCTTTTTGGCGATAGCCCACGTTCCCATAAATCATAAAGCACTACTTCGCCTGTAGTTAGAATCACGCCATCTCCGCCATTACCTTTGTCATTACCTGCTTGTATCGTAATGGGTACAAGACAGAGGGTGATTACCCATAGACTAAGCATTAGTTTGTTAAGTGTTTTCATTTTTTTACTCCATTAGTTCGCTCACAGTGAGCGGGTATAGTTGAATGGCGAGTTGGTACACTTCAGTGGGACTACTCCCCTCAAGCAATGTTTCCATTTCGCTTCTGAAAAGTTTTATTCTTTGCTTCGCCTCGGCGAGCCTTTCTAGGTTCACAGCAATTGTAATCGAGGAGAAATCCCTGTGCTTAATAGAAATCTCCTCGAGTTTTTTCTGGGCAAGCTGCAGAGTCTCTAAATGCGATTTTCTGAGTGCTGTCGATGCGACATCTTGAGATGTCGCAAGGCTCAAAAAAGTTTTTTGGACCGTCTTTTTACTTATACGGATAAGACCTGCGTTTTCCAGTTGGGAGAGAACAGTCTGTACACGGATTTCAGAAATTCCCATCCGTTTTGAAATCCATTTTGTGTCTAGGCGAAATGCTTTTGTGTCCATCAAGGATAGAAAAGCGTAATGTTCCCATTCTGCGATGATGCGAAAATGTGCTTCTTCTGAAAGAGTCTGGCGACTAGGGATATCGCTTTTGATTACGGAGAGGCCTGTCGCGCTGGAAATAAATAGTTCTCGTTCCTTCGGGGAGAGTTTTAAAGCTTTTGCCGTATCTT
>CAYNEF010000137.1:0-1642 GCA_964396165.1 uncultured Pseudobdellovibrionaceae bacterium | reverse complement strand
ATCTTACGTCTCCAAAACCAAAACAGAATTCTTCACCAGTCGAGCCAAGTGAAAACTTAGCACAAACACTTAAATCCTCTGCATCGGATTTGCACAAACAACTCAGCGAAACAGCTGAGGCGACTTCTGCAAAACAGGCAGAAACATTTTCAAACCTTGATCAAAAATTTACAGAACTTGCAAACATCCCACCGGGAAAAAGAAAAGGAAAGACCACTGACGTAATCAACATGCTCGCAGAAGCTGATTTGCCGGCCGACAAAAAAGCGGAACTTTGGAATAAATTCTCTTCTGAATTAGGCAAGAAAACCGACTTCATGAATGAATCGGGCAGAGGAAAAGATGGCTCCTATATTTTCCGCGGACACGTGGGTGAAGTGCTCATCATTAAGCCCGATGGTACAGTTTACAAAACAGCGCACACGGGAGTCGAAAAGCTTTCACCAGTCGATGGCATGCAGGTTAACTACGCCGCTCTGACTCCAGTTAAGGAAAAAATAGCCAGAGCGAAGGCACTAGAGAATGCAAAGCCAGACGCACAACTCTCGCGCGAACAGCTCGAAGCTAATACGCAAGCGGTAGCAGAGAGATTAAATACCACTCGCGATATTCACAATAAGGTAACTCCAGACGAAGTAAAAATTGTCGCAAAAATCGAAACAGAAATCAGAGACTATGCAAGAGCAAACGGAATTAAATTGGACCCTACTGATACTACAAGCAAAACATATAATGACATTCGCTCCACACTGGAAGGTTCTCGTCTAGAATTGTCGGCTTACAACAGTTACAAAAAACTCATTCCCAATGACGGAAGCGCTCCCCAAAGCCTGCATGTCGTAAAAGCAAAAGTGGAAGATGCACTGGGCGGAGTAAGCAAACTTTCTGAAATGCCCCAAAAGGAAAGAGAAATCGCAATACAAAATAAGATATCAGAACTCTATCGTACTGATGCTATCAAGATAGACCCTAAAAATACTGATCTAAAGTTGGCAGAAAAATTAAATACGGATCCAAAACAAGTGGTATCTGATTTGGCCGTTCATATTTCAAACCTGGCAGGTGCCACAAGCAAGTTGGATTTTCCGACTTACAGAGCTGTTGCATTTGACTCAAACCTCCCCAAAACCAACGAAAACCTGCAAAACAATTTAAGCCGCGGCGGAACATTTAGCGCCGCACTTTCCGATAAAGTGGCCGTGGGTTTTTTAAAACCCGGCAGCGATGTTGTTTTGTATGAAATAGCTCCTGGGGCAAAAGGTGCAGCAATCACAGGCAAAGGCCCAGCCGTATTTGAAACAGGTAAAGCATTTAGAAACAACAACCAGAATTTTGCTTCTAATGAAGTGCAGGTAGTAAATGAACGCCTTGTCATCACCGGAACTGAAAAAAGAACAGTGAATGGTCAAGAAGTCACAGTCGTTAATATGGCAACTAAGAATGAACACATATCGACCGAAGTACCCACGACACAAAAACTCCCAGAAACAGCTGAGGAGCGATCCACCCTTCAAAAGCAAATCATGGGAGAGCGCAATTCGAATCCTGATAGTCAAAAAGCAATAGATACAGCACACAACATGGGTCAGGGGCAGGCAGGAAAAGACGGTACTTCTGCGAAACACAGGAATTATACCGATGC
>CAYNEF010000136.1:333-1748 GCA_964396165.1 uncultured Pseudobdellovibrionaceae bacterium | reverse complement strand
ACTGGGGAGACGATCTTTTACAATACAAAACGGAAATCATGCTGAATGAATTGTTCTTGGGTCTTGGAGAAATCACAAAAAGCTTTGCTGAAAACAAGTATGAAAATGCTCTAGCAAAATCGACAGAAATGCAAACGAAGTACCCTCGCGTGGGGTACCTCAAGTTCTTAAAGGCCCGCTGCCTGATGCTCACAGGTGAATACGATCAGGCTCGTAAACTTTTAGAAACTGCAGTCGCTCAATTCCCGGAAAACAGGGAAGGAAGAGAAATGTACGAAGAAGCCTTGAAAGCGACGTCAAATAAACGTCTTCCCGCAGCTAAAGAGGATTCCAAGAAATAGAAAATGTACTCGTTTAAAGGCATATTGTTTTTGTTTCTCGTAGTACTCCCTCTACGTTACTCCATTGCCTTTGATAAAAAAGTTGAGAAAAAAGTGGAGATCAATCCGCCTGCTGCAACAAAGTCTTTAGAAGCCGATGCCCCTGCACCAATGAAAACGGAAGATAAGAAAGCACAGCAGGACATGCAATTAAAAATTTGTATTATGCCGGAACAAGGTGACAGGCCTGTAAATCCCCAACCCTTTATGAACCCGGTTGCTCCAGCAGGCCCGTGCAAGCCCGGCACACCATCGATACCGACTGCCCTTCCTTACCAACCAGAAGAATTTTTTACAACTCGCAGCCAATTTGAGACGAAGAAAATGAGAATTCTCTTTGGAACCGAATACGTGCGGATGCAGGGAACGTACGAAACACTTGCAGGTCTCGGTTTCACAGCAACAGCGCTTTATTCACTCTCGCAAAAATACGCAATGGGCTTTTCCCTCTCGCAAGCTTTTATTTCCTCTAGTCTTACTGCGTTCTACACACAGATGGATTTGCAACTGAAATACGCTCTTACCGGATCGGTAATGATAAAAAATGCAGCCGTGTCTTTGAATAATACAAAAGTAATTGAATCGGAAACAGTGAACCGGGGCGGGTTAAGACTACACGCTTTTGCTCACCAGTATTTTATCAATGCAGCCGTTGCCGTTCTGCCGTTTCCAGGACTAGGAGCCGGCATCAGCTATGATTTTCCCTCAACAGATTTTTACAATTACTATATCGGAGTACGCGTAGACAGAGCCTCCAACGACAGACAAACGACCTACCCCCTGCAAGCTTTCATAGGAGTGGGTGTATGGTTGTAACGTTTAAACGTACTTTATTGCTACTCTGTACTGTACTTGTATGTTTTTCCTGCTCTAACAAAAACCAAGATCAAGTGGGACGCGAATTTAAAGCGACTCCTTTAAGAAATTCTGCATTGGAATTTGCAGGTATCGAAAGCATCACTTCAGTGACGACAACCACAGTAAAAATAAATTGGTCTGATGTGATCGAAGCTTCTGCTTATTATGTTTTTAAAT
>CAYNEF010000136.1:0-323 GCA_964396165.1 uncultured Pseudobdellovibrionaceae bacterium | reverse complement strand
GGAAGCGGAAAGCATTGCCGCCACTGTCGCAGCCCCCGCCTCTCAGGTAGAAATTGATAATTTAAGCCCCAATACTTCCTATACTTTTAAAGTGCGAGCGACAGATAGCCAGGCACAGCCCGATATCAATACAGCCACTCTCACAGCTACAACAAAAAAAGAAGGGACTTTTTCCCCCCTAGAGGATTTGTCCACTACAGTAGGAGCTGCGGTGACGCAAACATTGGACTGTAGTGACGAGTATTCCAGCACCCCCACCTACACCGTGGAAAGCGAAAGCGATTCCCATGCTCATTGCTCTATCGTGGACGATACTGTGAGTT
>CAYNEF010000135.1:0-1748 GCA_964396165.1 uncultured Pseudobdellovibrionaceae bacterium | reverse complement strand
ACTGGGGAGACGATCTTTTACAATACAAAACGGAAATCATGCTGAATGAATTGTTTTTGGGGCTCGGAGAAATCACAAAAAGCTTCGCGGATAAAAAATTTGAAAATGCACTGGCAAAATCAACAGAAATGCAAACGAAGTACCCTCGCGTGGGTTACCTCAAATTCTTAAAGGCCCGCTGCCTGATGCTCACGGGTGAGTACGATCAAGCACGCAAATTACTAGAAACTGCTGTCGCTCAATTCCCGGAGAATATGGAAGGAAGAGAAATGTACGAAGAAGCACTGAAAGCGTCTTCAAACAAACGTCTTCCGGCAGCTAAAGAGGACTCCAAGAAATAAAAAATGCACCTGCTTAAAAGCACATTGTTTTTGTTTCTCGCATTACTCCCTCTACGTTACTCCATTGCCTTTGACAAAAAAGTCGAGAAAAAAGTGGAGCTAGATCCTCCCAAACCAACAAAGCCTTTAGATGCCGATGCCCCTTCACCAACAAGAACGGAAGACAAAAAAGCACAGCAGGACATGCAACTAAAAATTTGTATCATGCCAGAGCAAGGCGACAGACCTGCAACTCCCCAACCCTTTATGAATCCGGTTGCGCCAGCAGGGCCTTGTAAGCCCGGCACACCCTCGATACCGACTGCCCTTCCTTACCAACCAGAAGAATTTTATACGACTCGCAGCCAGTTTGAGTCGAAGAAAATGAGAATTCTCTTTGGAACGGAATACGTACGGATGCAAGGTACGTATGAAACACTGGCAGGTCTGGGTTTCACGGCCACAGCGCTTTATTCACTCTCGCAAAAATACGCGATGGGTTTTTCACTCTCTCAAGCTTTTATTTCTTCTAGCCTAACAGCGTTCTACACCCAGATGGATTTGCAACTGAAATACGCACTTACCGGATCGGTAATGATTAAAAACGCAGCCGTGTCTTTAAATAATACAAAAGTAATCGAATCAGAAACCGTGAACCGGGGCGGGTTAAGACTACACGCTTTTGCCCACCAATATTTTATCAATGCAGCCGTTGCCGTTCTGCCGTTTCCAGGTCTTGGCGCCGGAATCAGTTATGATTTTCCTTCGACAGATTTTTACAATTACTATATCGGGGTGCGCGTCGACAGAGCCTCTAACGACAGACAAACAACCTATCCCATGCAAGCCTTCATAGGAGTGGGTGTATGGTTGTAACTATAAAACGCACCTTATTTTTACTCTTCACTGTAATCGTATGTTTTTCCTGTTCTAATAAAAATCAAGATCAAGTGGGACGCGAATTCAAAGCAACTCCCTTAAGAAATTCTGCATTGGAGTTTGCAGGAATCGAAAGTATCACTTCCGTCACGACAACAACTGTAAAAATAAACTGGTCTGATGTAATTGAAGCTTCTGCTTACTATGTTTTTAAATCTACCCCCACGGAAGCGGAAAGCATTGCCGCCACTGTCGCAGCCCCTGCCTCGCAGGTAGAAATTGATAATTTAAGTCCCAATACTTCCTATACTTTTAAAGTGCGTGCGACAGATAGTCAGGCGCAACCGGATATCAACACAGCCACTCTTACAGCAACTACAAAAAAAGAAGGGACATTTTCTCCTTTAGAAGATCTTTCTACTACAGTAGGCGCAGCGGTAACGCAAACATTGGACTGTAGTGACGAGTATTCCAGCACCCCCACCTACACCGTAGAAAGCGAAAGCGATTCCCATGCTCATTGCTCTATCGTGGACGATACTGTGAGTT
>CAYNEF010000134.1:0-1942 GCA_964396165.1 uncultured Pseudobdellovibrionaceae bacterium | reverse complement strand
TCTGCCGTAAACTACTTATGAGTGGTGTGGAAATTAATATTTTTTTATTTTGAAGCAGAAAGAAATCTAAAGTCTGCTTTTTAATAAACATTTTAGTGCTTTATTTTGAACAATAGTGGGACGTACGTGAAAAACGTAAAACAAAAAAAGAGTTTGCGCATTTATTTCTCCGCGATAGCTCTATCCTTATTTTGTTCTCTTCCTCTTTTCGCAGAACTCGGCAGAACATTCACCGCTACTTTGCCTTCTTCAAAACCTGGTGATGCAGCCGGCAATTTTGATCTTGTATTAAGCGGACTGTGTGGAAAAGGAAGCGGTACTTTTTCTGATACAAAAACCGGGCATTATAAATATGTGGTCAACTCTGGCAGCACAAATGGAGAAACTTGTGCTGGAGATACCTCGTGGTGGACAACAAAACGCGCTAGCGAAGTTTCTGCTGCAGGCAGTTTCACACGCTACGGGCTTCAGCTAAACACCCTACAAGTACTTCAGAGTTTTAATAGCAAAGTCCAAAATTCTATCTTAAACGGAAAAAACAACACTGCAGAAGATGCGTATGTCTGTCCCTCGGGTGCTGGAGGTTCGAGTGCAGATTATAACTGGATTTTGCTCAGACCACGTACTCCCGAAGATGTCTTCACGATTAAAAAGAATTATGCAAACGCGGCTCAAAATCGAGTGGGCGGAAGAATGCATTACACCCAAAGCGGTGGCTCGGTAACTTTCACGGGTGAAGGTTCTTTTGACATCGTAAATTTAACTGAGGCTTCTACCGCGTACGCAATTGGCCCTCTAGCGACGTGTTCCACAAGTAGTTCAGCAAGTCAGCAAACCACAAATACGGGTGCCGATTATTTAGATCCGTATGGAAATATGTGGTTTGGAAAATTAGATGGCTCTGGGAACCCCCAAATTGCCGCTTACGTCAGTACAAAATCCAGTCCGCTTGTCGCATTGATTGCGCCCACACAAGTTTTAGATAACACCATCATGCAGGGATTAAAAAATTACCGTTTCGCGGCACTCTATTCTTCCTGGAATTCTAGAACAGCGATAAGCACCAAAACAGCACTCATAACGCCCAATAATGCAGGTACAAGTTTTGCGATAACTGAAATTACGAATCTGGATACACCAAATAGTTCTTCCACTTCCCTGGGTACGATTACTTGTACCAATTGGAACAGCCCCTCTGACGGTTTTTGTACGGGAACGTTAACACTTACTGGATCTGCTGCGACAGGTAACAGCGTTTGCATGATTGCAAATGTCGGTAATCAAACTGCGATTTCCTGCATTGCACAAAACCCGGCCGATCCTTCTTATGCGATCACATTGCTTTCTACTTATTCAAAAAAGGCGAATATAACCGTTACCCCGTCTTATAGCGAAGGCGTAGGTTGTAAAAATTTTGCCGTAGAAAATCTTTCAAACCGATATATTCCTAATATTGGAATCCCTAGTAACGGCGGAGATCAACTTTCAGGTAACTGGAGTTTACATGCGGATTCATTCTCGGGTACGGGTGGCTACTGTTCAACGACATTGGCGCCTTGGACAAGCTGCAATATTAAAGTTTGCAATTCAGACGCAACAGCGGCGGCGGAGACAACGACTGTCAGAATCGCCTATGAGGAAGTCACTGGTTCAACTGTAAATGCTACGACGACGGCCACAAAAATTCCTACTGTGATCGGCACAAGTTTTTCCTCTCCTAGCGGAACCACTATTACTTGCACAGATGCGGAAAGCACGATTCATCTTGCCAATAAATTTCAATTTAACTTGGATTATGGTAGCGGGAACGTAGAAGATATAATCGCTTCAGTAGACTCAGCTGCTTATCTTAACCTCACCTTATCAACGTCAAGCGGCTATTCCATTATCTCAAATAAATTATACGTGGATTGCTCAGTCGTACACGACGGAGATCAAGTAA
>CAYNEF010000133.1:0-2243 GCA_964396165.1 uncultured Pseudobdellovibrionaceae bacterium | reverse complement strand
ACCTGTGTGTGCTTGCGCATCTTTACCAGAGAAAAAAAATCACGGAGCTTGCGGATTTTGTGGGGGATTCGTACGGGCTTTCCAAATCAGCCGCTAATTTCCAGGGTGGAAAATATATCGTATTTGCAGGGGTGCGCTTCATGGCGGAAAGTGCAGCCATTCTCTGCCGTCCCGATCAGATAGTATTGCACCCTGATCCCGAAGCAGGTTGCCCTATGGCCGACATGGCATCGAATGCAGAAGTAAACCGCGCGTGGAAAATTCTCTCTCAAGGAAAAAAGCTGATTCCTGTGACGTATATGAACAGCACTGCCGAAATAAAAGCATTTTGCGGTGAAAATCAGGGCACTATTTGCACCTCCAGTAACGCCGATAAAACTTTTGAGTGGGCATTTAAACAAGGCGAACGCATTTTCTTTTTACCCGATGAACACTTGGGCAGAAATACGGCATTAAAATTTGGAATTGATCCGGAAGATATCGCAATCTGGGATCCTGAAAAAGCAGATGGTGGCGATCCCTCTGCATATGCTGATGCAAAAGTGATTTTGTGGCGCGGGTACTGTCCTGTGCACCAAAAATTCACGGCACGAGATATTGATCATGTCCGAAAGTTTTATCCCTCGGCTCTTGTTGTCGTGCATCCCGAATGCCCTACTGATGTGGTGGAAAAAGCGGATGCTGTGGGTAGTACTGACTTCATCCGAAAATATGTGGCCGCTCAAAAACCTGCATCCCATATTTTTATTGGTACTGAGATTAATTTGATTCAAAATCTGGCGTCTGAACATCCTGATCGCATTATCTCCAAATTGCACAGATCACTTTGTCTGACGATGTACCAGATCACGATGGGCCGCTTGCTTTATACTTTGGAAAATCTTGAGACTTTCGAGCAGGTAAAAGTGCCTGACCACGTAAAGCACTATTCTAAAGTGGCGCTTGATCGCATGCTGAGTCTTGCGCAGTAATTTTCAATAACACATCTTTTACTTTTTGGAACAAAACGTAGGGCTCTGGTCGGAAGCGTAATCTTGTAGATTTTCAAATTTCATCGACGACCACGGGAGGCTAGCCTTTTCATGGCACCAAAGTCTAGTAAGGGTTGCAGGCTTCGTTTTTGAGCATGGTCTTGTAGATTCTACAAAACCTCCCCAAAAACGAGGCCCTACGTTTTGTTCCAAAAAGTAAAAGATGCGCCGCATTAGTTGACTTCACGCCTGCCCATCGCCGATCATAGTATCCAGTTCTTAAACAACTCATTCATTTACAGGGGAAAATACTATGAGACTACTCAGCATCACCTTGCTCTTTGTTAGCAGTTTTGTTTTTGCAGCAACGGAATTTGACGGCAACTGGAAATCAAGCTGCGCTGGACAACAGGGCGGTTATTCCACAGAAAATATCAAAATTGGAGAAAACAAAATCGACTATACCGTTGCAGTATTCGGCGATGCTGGATGCACAAACAAATATGTGGATTTAGTAACGGTAGGAACGTTGGATATCGGCCCTATGTCCCAAAGCATCGCGATGGCGCACGATACTCAAATTATTTTCTCTAAAATTAATCTCACACCCAGAAGCGGATTTGTGACGATGATGCTCAATTCCAAAACCATGTGCGGTTATAAAGACTGGAAAGTGAATGTCGCAAAAGATGTTTCTGGCCGCGAATGTGACGGACAACAAATGCCCAAGATTGGGGATGCCACTTACGATCTAGTTTCCTTACAAAATTCCAAACTTTTCTACGGTGAAAAAACGGAAGAAAATGACGGGACAAGTCCAGAAAAGCGCCCCAAGAAATTGGATACTTCGAGACCCTTTTCGAAGAATTGAAAATGGGCAATTGTAAACAAAAACTTGCTCAATCTTTTCAATAAAATGATTTGTAGATGAGCAGTTTTGTAGTTAAATTTTACGTATTAAAAAACAGTTCTAAGTCGTCTTTAGATAAGCAACTTGTACGGCAGCTGGATTAAGCAACTTGTGTTTCATTTAGATCTTCAACCAGACGCAACGATGGCTGGTCTGTTTTTTTTGAAAGAGGGGGCAAACGCCCCCTCTTTTTGTTTATGCAATGCATTATTCTTCCCATTTGAAGGACTGATGCATAGATGCTAATAAGTTTGATTGCTGAAGTCTCAACTGGAGGGGTGGCCGAGTGGCCGAAGGCGGCGGTTTGCTAAATCGTTATACGGGTGAAACTGTATCGGAGGGTGGAATCGTCTCCCCTCCGC
>CAYNEF010000132.1:0-2305 GCA_964396165.1 uncultured Pseudobdellovibrionaceae bacterium | reverse complement strand
GGAAAAATGCGCAAGAATTCAAAGACGGCAACACAGAGTTTTTGCTTTATCAAAACCAAAATGCCTATGTTTCTCTCTACGCAACTTCCAACGACAAACTGAACTTTTCTAATGCCAAAGTGCTCTCAGTCAGCACCCGAGTGAAGTCGGATGTAAAATGGGAAGAAAAGATTTTGCAAAATAACATGGTGGTCGGAAAAACTACTGTGCCGATGTACACCGCAGTGCTAAGTACAGCGATTCCGCCTTACCAGTATGTGCTGACATCTACCTCCCCAGACAAAAATACTTCTCTTAAAGTCATCACCGAATTTTTTGAATTTGTCGTGATGAACAACACCCGTTCACTCACAGGGCCAGATTATAAAGGCAAAAAATATTACCTCGGCTTTGGTGACACACTGTCAGGCGAAATGGGCAACGAGGTTAAATACGACATCAAACACACGCACGATATTTTCACAAAAGAAATCGGGGGAAATTACATCGGCACTACCTTCAACGGTCAGTATCAAAATGGATACGATGTTAAAAAGGAATGGAGCAGACTAAAAGGCCTCATCACAAGCGATGACATGTACGTGCAGTATTCCTCTGGTCACGGAAGCACGACGGGACTGCAGTTTGGTTTGTCTTACGATGAGATCCGCGACAATGCCTTATCGTATCCTGCAAAAGAGATGGTTGTTTTTTTAATGGCTTGCCACGCAGGCGGACTTGTTGAATCGTTCGATAAGAAAAAAGAGGTTTGGAAAAACTGGCTGGATGAAGGAAGAACTTTGTTTGTCATGTCTTCGAGCACCAAAGCAGAAACTTCCTCAACAGGTCCCGAACACGATCCGGATGAACCGAATGGCCCCGCGGGCAGTGCTGGAAGCGCATTCGGCCATGCTCTTTGGAAAGCGCTCATCGGATACGCCGATGGGTATGTTGATGGGATCAAAGACGGTTACATCAGTCTCGAAGAAATCGACAAGTACGCCACCTGGAAAACAAAAAAAGTGGGCGGCCATACGCCTCAAGTCACAGGCGCGTACCATCCCAAATTGATCATGAACAAAGTTCCGCCAAAAGCCTGGTTGGATAGTTTAGAAAATGGTTCGGAAGGTCTTAGTGATGACGAGATTATGTTAAAAATTAAAGAACTCGATCGCAGCATTGGATTTAATCGATAAGCGACGAATAAATTCGATTATTTTTTGAAAACGCGCCTTGTGGATAACTCCCAGGGCGCGTTTTTTTGTTTCGTTTCCTCGATCAATAAGTTATTAATCTTATGTGATTTCAAGAATACTAACGCTACTAGTCATCGCCCTACTCTTTGCAAGCTGCGCCTCTACTGAAATTCAAGAGACCCCAAAAACAGCTTTCGTCCCGGAGAACTCTGGGCCAGAACAACCTGCAATCATCTGGACAAGTCGAACGCTTGGCAGATCGTATGATTACTTAGGACAAGTAAAAGTAAAATCGTGGACCTATGACGGTGCACTGGGAAGACTCAAAGACGCCGGAAAAGAATTACGCGCGGATGCGCTCATCGATGTGCACTATCAGGCAGTCGGCTTTATGACTCAAATGCAAGCTTTCGCGATTAAATTTAAACAATGAATAAAAATAACAAAGTAAAAAAAATAGCCTTATTAACTGGCGGGGGCGATTGTCCTGGCCTTAACCCTGCAATCCGTTCTGTCGTTCAGACGGCAATTGTCGAATACGGAGTAGAAGTCGTCGGAGTTCCGGATGGTTTTAAAGGCCTTCTCGAAAATAATTTTGTCCCGCTGACATTAGACAACACTACAGGGATTTTCTCCAAAGGTGGCACTATCCTGGGTTCCTCCAATGTCGCAACACCCTTTCATGTTCCTGCAATGAAAGACGGAAAAAAAGTTTATGAAGATCACAGCGACCAAGTGGTTAAACATCTTCATGGTGCAAATATCGACGCCTTGATTGTAGTCGGCGGTGACGGCACACAAAGTATCGCGCACGGCATGTCCCAAAAAGGAATTAATGTCGTTGGGATTCCCAAGACGATTGATAATGATTTGAACGGTACTGAATTTACGATTGGTTTTTTCACAGCAGTTGCTACCGCTGTTGAAGCTCTCGATAAATTGCACACGACTGCTGAATCACACCACCGTGTGATGGTTGTGGAAGTAATGGGAAGAAACGCCGGATGGATTGCCCTATTTGCTGGTCTTGGCGGCGATGCGGATGTGATTTTGATTCCCGAAATTCCATTCGAGTACCAGAAAGTCGCGGACTTTTTAACCGACTTAAATCACAAAAATAAAAAATATTC
>CAYNEF010000131.1:0-2534 GCA_964396165.1 uncultured Pseudobdellovibrionaceae bacterium | reverse complement strand
AGTTTCCAGATATGAAATTGTACATATGGCACACGCAAATTTTGATGTAATCGTAGTAGGTGGCGGGCATAATGGACTCGTCGCAGCAAATTATCTTCAGAGAGCCGGAAAAAAGGTTCTCGTCTTAGAAAGACGCCACATAGTAGGAGGCGCCTGCGTTACCGAAGAAATTTTTCCAGGCTATAAAGTCTCTACTACAAGTTATGTTTGCAGTCTTTTTCGCCCAGAAATTATCCGGGATTTGGAATTAAAAAAATTCGGGTATGAGATTATCGAACGTAACCCTTCTTCCTTTTCTCCTTTTCCAGATGGACGGCATTTATTCTTCTGGCGGGATCAGAAAAAGACATGCGAAGAAATAGCAAAGTTTTCTAAAAAAGACGCTGAAGCTTACCCGTTATTTGAGAAAAAGTTGGAAGAGCTCTCGCAATTTGTGCAGCCACTTTTAACGATGGTGCCGCCCGATCCTACAAGCATCTCCCCAAGTGATATCTTGGGTTCTTTAAAGCTACTCATGCGGGTAAAAGGGCTGGGAAAAGATATTTACGAACACTTAAGAGTTTTCTCGATGAGCGTCGCAGATTATCTCGATATGTGGTTTGAGTCGGATGAGATCAAAGCCCGTATGGCTACCGATGGTGTGATTGGCGCTTGGGCAGGGCCTTGCAGTCCTGGGACTGCGTACGTGCTTTTTCACCATGTGATGGGAGAAACAGACGGTAAACCTGGTGTTTGGGGCTACTCCAAAGGGGGAATGGGTACTATTACTCAAGCGCTTGCCAAGTCTTTTGAATCCGTAGGTGGTAAAATTCTTACTCGCGCAGATGTAGATGAGATTATTATTTCCAATGGTGCTGTCCGTGGTGTCGCGCTAAAAGACGGCAGAGAATTTAAAGCGAATACTGTTATTTCTAATGCTGATCCGCACAAAACATTTTTGGGAATGATAGATGAATCACATTTGAGTTCGGATTTTACCTCGGCCATTAAAGGCATTCGTATGAGAAGTGGCGTGATTAAAATTAATGCCGCACTGAATGCGTTGCCAGATTTTAAGGCGTATCCGGGGAATAAGGAAATAGGACCGCAACACCGTGGCACAGTCCACATTGCGCCTAATATGGATTATATGGAGCGCGCCTTTGACGACGCAAAACAAGGAAAGGTCTCTGAGAATCCGATTATTGAAATGACTATTCCTTCCTCGTGCGACTCGACACTTGCTCCAGCTGGCAAACACCTCATGTCGATGTTTGTGCAGTACGGCCCTTACCACCGCAAAGATGGAAAGTCCTGGGATGCAGCCGGCAAAAAGGAATTGGCGGATAGAGTGTTTAACATCGTGTCTGATTACGCGCCGAATTTTAAATCCATTATTGACGATTACCAGGTAATTAGTCCTGTGGATTTGGACGTGGAGTACGGCTTAACGGGCGGAAATATTTGTCATGGTGAGATGAGTATCGATCAGATGTTCTTTATGCGTCCGTTGCCAAAGCATGCTGACTTTAGAACGCCGATTCGAAACCTGTATCTTTGTGGGGCAGGTTGCCATCCTGGTGGGGGAGTGATGGGAGCTCCGGGGTATATCGCCGCTAAAATTGTGAAAAAAGACTTCCGTTCACCCAAACATTGGCTGGGGCTAAATTAGGCAGCTCTTTGTTTGCTTGCTTGCTGTTCGTGTTGGAAAGCAAGTATCTGCGCTCGAATCTGTTTTTTTCTCTTATGTTGTTTTACGACATAGTTGGTGACAGTAAACACTGCATTCCAAGCTAGCCAGAAACTTGCGATGTAGATGAATTCCCAGTAAATGATTTCTTTCCAAAATGTCATTGAACTTAAATATCCTGTTAGAAAATTGTCTTGATGACTTATCGTCACGGCCTTAAAAACCTTGAAGGGAAGTGTGAGTTCCCAAGAAGAAAAAGGGTAAAGCAGCGGAACTCCTATTTGAATTCCGTTCGCATTTTCTCCCTGCATGCTATCAAAAAAAATATGACTCGCAATAAGGCAAAATGAGAGTAGAAATGCACTTTTTTTTGTAAAGTTTTTGTGAATAAATTTTTTAATTAAAAAACTTCCTAAAAAAATTCCAACTGTGATCGAAAAAACATTGTGGCCCCAGTTTCTGTGAATATTGGACCAGTTTTCACCGGCAAGTGTTGCAGGAATTACATCTAAGTCCGGAAAATTTCCTAAAAAACAGCTGAGGAATAAAAGTTTGAAGGTCTCTTTTTTCGTTAAAGGGGGAAATAGGGATTTGGACGTATAGACACAACTAGCAGGCAAGAGGGCATGTACGATTGTGCTTGGCATGAGGCAGATTTCTTACTTTAACTTATCGGCAATCGCTTGCATTGCCTGAATGTCGCGCTGTGCTACGAAGTAGGGTTCGAAGATGGTTTGTTCGTTCTCACGCATTCGGTCAATAAGTGCTTGCTTGGTAGGGCCTGTGCGATCGGCAATATTAGCGCGTAAACTCTCTTCAATCGCTGTCATCTGGTGTCGAAACTCTCTTTGCAGTCCGACAGCCA
>CAYNEF010000130.1:0-2777 GCA_964396165.1 uncultured Pseudobdellovibrionaceae bacterium | reverse complement strand
ATTCTGTTAGCCTTTTGAATTTTTTTTAATTGCAAATCTATTTTAGTAATATATAGATAGCAATTAAATTATGGCACAAAATTATTCAGAACTTGCAATCTTAGAAGGCAATGACAATTGCATTCCTGTTCGATTGAACGGAATAGTTGTAGATGTGCCTAAACATTATTTTGATACGAATTTATATAACGTTAAGGATGTATTAGATCATGATAATCAAAATCTTCTAAACGGAATTGCGGAACACTTCGAAAACGAAGGATTGATGATTGGTGATGATGGATTTGTTTACGCAAGTATCGATCCAGAAGACACAACACTTTCTGGCGATGACTACGAGCCTATTGGATTATTACACGGCGAAGAATTAGAACTTTCTGGTTTTAAATTCAAGATGCCTAAATTCAAAATGCCTGGAAAGAAAAAATCCGGTGGTAAAGGGCAATTAATCAAAACTAAAAATCCAATGTTGAAATCTGTCGGTAATCTTGCTACGAAAGGTTTTAGAACTTTTAATCCAATCGGCGCACTTGGAAAGCAAGGCATTATAGGAAGAAACCTTAAAGGATTAAAAAATCCATTCAAAGGACTCGGAAAAATAAAACTTGGAAATCCTTTTAAAAAGCTTAAATTTGGCGGAAAGAAAGGGGGAAAAGGTGCAGGTTTGATGGATGCTTTTTCGCAAATGCAAGAAATGCAAGCCCAACAAAACGAGTCTCAGCAAGTAGAAGAAATTGTAGAAGAAACTCAAAGCGAAGATTATTCTAGCGATACTCCACAAGAAGAAGAGCAAACTACTGATTATCCGTCCGACGACACTCAAAGCGAAGATTATTCTAGCGATACTCCGCAAGAAGAAGAGCAAACTACTGATTATCCGTCCGACGACACTCAAAGCGAAGATTATTCTAACGATACTCCACAAGAAGAAGAGGAACCAGCTAATCTAGGCGCTTCATCGACTAAAGCGGATAACGAGAATAAAGCCTTTGCCGCAACTACTACAGCCGTTGCGATGATTCCAGGTTGGGGCACAGCCGCAGCAGGAGTAATGTCAATCGGAAAAGGGTTATACGATGGGAATAAAGGGCAACGTGAAGCGAAGAAGAGACAGTCTGAACAACAAAGATTATCCCTAATTCAGAATCTAATTAAAAACAATCCAAAGAAAAAAGTTGTGGTCGTCAAGAATAATAACGGCAATCCGCAACAACGTTTAATCAAACAATCTCCGCAATTAATAAAACAACCACCACAAATTAAGCAAAATAATTTTAGTTCAACAACTCCACGATTAAGAGCAGCTCAAGAAACTGATTACCAACCTACACAAAAAAAAGACAATTCGATGATGATAGGATTAGCCGCAGCAGCAGCAATCGCAGTATTAGCAATGTCAGGAAAGGAAAAATAAAAATGGCTTCTAGAAGACGAAGAAAAACAAGAACATCAGAAGTAGCAACCAAAAAGCGAAGACGTAAAAAACCAGGTCACGCAAAAAAAAGAAAGGCAATTGCGAACGTAACATCTTTACGTGCTGCAATCAATCGTTTGAAGGCAGAGAATGCAAGACTTAGATCCGCAAAGCCTAAAAGACGTAAATGTTCCTGTAAGAAAAAATCGGCAAGTGTAGCGCATACTCAGCATAAGACAAAAAAGGCAAGTGTTAGAAAATGTGCGCCAGGTAGCAAGAAAAAAAGCAATAGAAGACGGAAGGTTTCTTACAAAACTTTCATTCCAAGCTTTTTAAAATAAGCAATAATACAAAAAAGAATTAAGGATAACAACGATATGTCACTACTCGCAAAATATTTCAAAGGATTCCCTGAAAAACAAGCACTCAAAGGCACATTAGCAACCGTAGTTGCCTACAAGGGCTCTAAATACATCTCCAACATGATCGGTGAAAGTATGTCCAAGACCGATGCAACCAAAAAGGAAATGTGGGAATTCATTGGCTCTGCCGGAGCGGTTCTAGGTTCTATGTTTGCCTATACCAAAATCAAATCATATTGGTTTTGGTCTGGTTCTTGGTTCCGGCGTGAACGCAGTAGACAAATTGATGTTACTCCCTGCAATCAAAAAAAATATTCCTGAAAAAATGGCTCCTCTTTTCTCAGGACCAAATGACTACGACATATCTTCTGACGATTATATGCGACGTGTCAATGACGCTCGCTACAATTTCAGTGAAGACGATGTGAAGAGCATTGTCAACGCAGCAAAGGTCAATGGATACTTAGATGGATTCGGCGGGGATTTAGGCGAAGACGTAATCGCTATTACACCGGAAGAGAGAATGGCATTGTTAGATAATTCTGCAATGAATGGCTATGATCCGACTTACGAAGAATACGATAGACCTGCTGGACTTGGCGAAGACATGTCTGCAGGACTACCGGAAGAAGAGTTTGCGTAAGTGCCGTCACGCACTTACGAAGTAAAACGCATTTTTTAAAAATATAAGGAAGAAGAAAAAATGGCAAAATTAATTGATAAACAAGGCAGAGTTTATACGCGAGAACCCTATTTCTCGAATATGAAACTCGTCGATGGAAAAACTACTGTTAGTTTTTTCAAAAAATCCGCTAACGAGGATAAGAACTACTCTAACGAGACCAATGTTTTTTCTTCCTCTCACGGTGGAACAATCGTAAAAATGAAAGGCGACTTTTTTGACAACGATTACAGCTCTCTTGTGATCTCACAAAGCACAATCGGCAAGCTGAAAGGACTTTCCAAAAAAGAAGCCCTTGAAAACATCAAGACCTGGTTCA
>CAYNEF010000129.1:0-2882 GCA_964396165.1 uncultured Pseudobdellovibrionaceae bacterium | reverse complement strand
CACTTAAAGTGGCGTTTACTTCAGTCGGATGGTGGGCAAAATCATCCACTAACATAATCGGTTTTTCCAAAAGAACTTGCTGACGTCTTTTTACTCCATGAAAAGTTTCGACAACAGGACGAATTTTTTCCATGGGAATTCCCATATTCACGGCGACCACAATACCAGAAAGAATATTCATCAAATTGTGTTCCCCAAAAAGTGGAGTTTTAAACTTGCCGGCATTTCTACCTTTATAAATAACTTCAAACTCCATCCCAGTGGGAGATTCTTCCACTTTTCCGATGCGCCACATTGCGCCGAGTTGCATGCCGAATGTTTGCACAGGGCAATAAGCAAGACTCATAATTTCTTGAATAACCGGATCATCAAAGCGCGCGATAAGAAGGCCATCGCCAGGTAAAAGGCTTATCAATTTTTCAAACGAGGCTTTTACATGGTTTAAGTCACGATAAATGTCTGCGTGATCAAATTCCACACTCGATAAAACAACAAAGTGCGGGTGGTAATGCAAAAACTTTGGGCCCTTGTCAAAAAAAGAGGAATCGTATTCATCGCCTTCACAGACAAACCATTCGCCCTCTGTGGCTACACATCCGCTTGGTAAATCTTGCGGCACACCTCCGATTAAGTAGCTCGGATTTGTTTCTGTTTGTTGCAAAAGATAACTAATCCACGTAGTGGTTGTAGTTTTTCCGTGCGTTCCGGCACAGACAATGCTTTTTTTATCTTTGATGAGAAATTGTCTGACGGCTTCTGGGAAAGAAAGAAACTTTCTTCCCGACTGGATCCATGCCATTGCTTCTGGATTTTCTTTTCGAACAACATTTCCGATGACTACGGCATCGGGCGAAAATTTGTTTGCTGTCTCTGGTAAAAAACCTTCCACCATTTCAATATTGGCGTCTTTTAAAACAGACTTCATCGGCTCATAAAGTTTCATGTCAGAGCCTGTGACTTGAAAACCCGCTTTTGCTAAAGCGACGGCGAAAGTTCCCATCCCCACTCCCCCGCAACCAGTAAAATGAATTTTAGAGATATTTTCCATTTAAGCTCCCGCCTTCTCTTTTAAACTTTGAAATACTAACTCATGAACTTTTGGTCTGATTGTTTTGATTCTTTCATCCAGCCGTGAGGGATGAATGCGATTGGTTAAAAATACAACGACCGCGCTATTTTCCGGATCCATCCACACAGAAGTTCCAGGGTATCCCAGATGGCCAAAGGTATTTAGCGAAAATGCACTACCCAACGTCGAACCCGATTCTGATTTTGTATCAAAACCCAATGCCCAGTTTCCTTTTTGTTTGGAAGAAAATAAGGTCGCTGTCTCTTTGGAGAGCCAGTCAGATTTTCCAGCTCTAGCCTTTAGCCACTCTCTCCCCCAAAGACTCACATCACTCGCTGTAGAAAACAAACCGGCATGAGTGGAAACACCTCCCAATGCCGCTGTATTTTCATCAAATACTTCTCCCTGCACCATTTTCTTTCTGTAATGGCAGTATTCTGTCGCAACAATATTGGAAGAAGCCTTCGGGTTGTAATCGGTACTTTGTAATTTGAGCGGCGTTTTTACTTCTTCGTGAAAGAGAAGATCCACGTTTCCAAAATGTTCCTTCAAGTATTCATGGATCAGTAAAAAACCCAAATCACTGTAAATAGAAGTCCCTTTACTTTGAGTCCCCACCCACTCTTTTGAATAAGCGCGGTTAGGCATTTGATACAAAGGCAACCACGCTTTTAACCCTGAAGAATGGGTGAGAAGTTCGTAAAGAGTAAAACCTTCTACTTTTTCTTGTAAGGTAATTTTTTTCTTCTCAAAAAGCCTGGCGAGTATGCTCACCGTAGCAACGGCTTTGGTCATGCTGCCGATATCAAAAAGTGTGTCTTCTTTTACTGGAACGTGCGACGGCCAGTAGCTTGTCATACCGCCCGCATGCGAATAAGAAAGCGCAGGCGAATACACTTCGAGTAAGTAACCTGAGAAACAAAACGTTCTTAGGCACTCATCCAGATACTGGTTTATTTGCTTTGGGCAAGACAATGTCCCGTTCTACTGCCGAAGTACTGGGAACCACTTCGGGCCCTTTCTTGGACTTTAGGTTTTTATTGATCTGATAGGAAAATAAATTGCTGTAATTGCTCATGACGTAAAACCAACCATCTGCTCCAGCGGCAACAGAAGCCAATGTGCCTTTACCCAGCGAAACAGTGTCATGCACTTTTCCCGTTGCTGCTTCGAGAACATAAACTGGATCGTCTGAAGTAGAGATCACAACAAAATCATCTACCAAAGCGGGAGTCGTACCTACACCACCCACATACGGTGTCTTCCACAATACTGCACCTGTGTTTCTGTCTAGCGCATAGAAATTGCCATCGAGCCCTGAGAAAAATACTTTATTTCCGTCTACGAGAAAGCCGCCGTAACTTCCCACAGGGAACATCCACAACGTACTGCCAGAAGATCTTTCAATCGAGTACACTTTTCCGTCGAAGGTTCCTGCAATCACACTTTTTTCATCGACATACACATTCATGTCGACATCGGTAAAACGAGTCTTCGTTTTTAACCGCTTGTCCCAAATGACCTTTCCGTCATTCACATTCAAGGCGACCAAGTGCCCGTCAGAGAAGCCCTGAAAAACATCAGAACCAAACACCACTGGGCCACTTGTCCCACGCACCGTCATTTTTTCGTCTCCGCGGTGAGCGTAGTGCCAAATCTCTGTGCCTTTGTTTTCAGAAAGCGCATACATTTCGTCATTTGATGTAGCAGCGATTACTTTGTCGCGGTAAATATTGGCTGGTGCAAGCCACTCCCCTGCAATTTTAAATCTCCAGTTTTCAGAACCGTCACGTGCGTTTAAAGCTACCAAATT
>CAYNEF010000128.1:0-2897 GCA_964396165.1 uncultured Pseudobdellovibrionaceae bacterium | reverse complement strand
GGAGACTTTCCTTTTTCATGAAACCAGAATTTTTTCGAATCAAAGCTATCGTTAAAAAAATATACTTTTAATGTTTGGTCCAGCCCATAGAGGTGCTTAAACACAGGGGTGCGATACTGGATGGGGTGTGTATCAAAAACCAATAACGGACCTTGTTGATTCTTTGTTTTTTTAAAGGGTAATCGCATGGGGATGCCCCTATTGTATCTTTCCCTTAGACAAATGAGAATCTTCTTTGTAAAGTGGACGCTATGCATCCTATGGAAACTGCAAATTACGTTCTTATCTTGGTGGGAATCGGCCTGATTATTTCAGGCCCGGTGATTACCTATAAAACAATTCAAGGGATAAAGAAGATTCGACAAGAAGATCCCAAAGCTAGCATCCATCCGATTAGCAATGGACTTAACTTTGTCATTGCGCTGATGTTTTTTATCGCAGGCTTTCTCTTTGTGATTAACAATCTCAAGGGCAATCCGCTGACTAACGCGTAATACCAACGACCTTTTTTCATCTTTAAAATTGCCTCTATTTTCCGACGCTTAATACCGAAAAGGAAAAGATGAAGCTTCGCTTAAATTTTGCATTATTCTTAACTTTGTTTTTGACTCAATCGGCACGTCCCGACTGCCAAACTACTCTTGTCCGTGTATTGGAAGAGTGGGATGCTGTAAGTTATACCGCCATTAAAAACGTTAATCCTTCGCCAAAATATTTTAATATGGATGCGCCGGCTCACTGGAAGCTTCCGTTTAGAAAAGTAAGAGAAGCGCTTCGCGAAAAATTGCAGTATTTGCACAACCACCCCTACACAGCTTATGGAATAGATATCGCGCCGACTGCTTCCTTTTGGGCAAGCAGACCGTTTGAAAAACCAGTTACTGAAACGAAACCTCCTGTCGTGGAAGTATCGACTCTCAAAGAAAAGGAAAATGAACCTGAGAAACCAAAAGAAAAAGATAATAAAGACAATAAAGATGCGGAAGACACCTTTTCTACAGCTGTAAAAGTAGAAAAAGACAATAAAGTTAAAGAGGATAAACCTGTCAAAAAACTCGATGCGAAAGATGCAGAAGAAATTACTGCAACGATAAACGGACATTTAAATAGTGTGGAAAATTTCACGCGCGATTTGGAAAAATTGCTCGATGATGCCGCTAACAACGAATTAAGAATTGCGGCTATTTTAAAGGCTTTAAACGATGCAAAACGTAATTTTGACTTAGCAATAGACTACACCGAATACGAGCGTGTCGATGGAAAATTAGTACCAAAAACAGTCTCAATTGATGGAAGAACCAAAGTTGGATTGATGCTTGATTTAAAAAGTTTGCGGGAGAAACGTCTCGCACTGGAAGATAGGCTGGCGGAGCGTACTTTCGATCAGGCCGTGCAAATCAAAAAGCTCGAAACCTACCGTGCAGAGTTAAAATACTACATGGCGAAGAACAAAGGCATGCCACTTCCGAAAGATTATGAAGCAATTTTGAATCGTATTAATCTTCTTTACAGTAAAGAAGATCCCACAATGATTAAAAATAGCGTTCGCCCTCCTACCTGGGCGTGGGAAAGATTAAAAAACTTGCAGCTAGTAGAAGAGTTAAAATCCGTCATGCAAAATGACATAGTACATCTCGCAAAAAAGATTAAAGACAAAGATGATAAGGTGAAAAAAGCTATCGACTACGTAAAATCATTGCCAGAGGAAGAAAGAAAAGCCTTGGGGGTAGAAAACCTGGCTACTAACGAAGGACGAATGAGAATTGCACGCTTGTTTTGGTCTATTGCAGGTTCTTCGGTCGGACTCTCGGGCACGGTGTTTTCAAAAACCATCATCAAATTCATTTTTGAATCGCGAGACGAAAGAACAAAATGCGCGCAAATCGACGATGAAAAAGAATTCTTACAGTGCTGTGAAGATTACTTGAGAAAGAAATTCCCGAAAGACTTTGAACTTGCACGCCTGAACTTAAAAAAGCTATTCAACTCTGATGGGCATGTTACGGACCCAAAATTAGAAGCAGAAATTTCTCTTCTTGCCGCCGCACGACAGGTAAAATACAAAGATAAGGATTTAAGCAAATCCACTCAGAAGGCTATCGAAGATAGCGTCAACGACAGTACTGATCGTTAGAATTCAAATCTCAAACCAAAACGAAACGCATTGTAGGCAAGATTCACCGGGCTTGTTTTGTTCAACTGGTCAGAAACCAAATATTCAAAAAGAAGATAAGTACCGTTTACCCCGAAACGGGAGTCAAACTCTCTGCCTGCTTTTGCTTCGATTGCATTGAGACAAAACTCGCCACCAAAAGCATAATCAAATCCATAAGCCATATTGTAAGACTCACCACCGTCTACAGTTTGGCGAATCCAATTGGCGCTTGCCCCCACTTTTGCGAAAGGAACCAGAACCTGGTTTTCGAAATAATCTAACCGGTAACTTAAAAATGCTTGAGTCGGCACGACATACAAATTCACTGGACGCTCTACTTTGCTAATCGTTGTTGTAGTGACGTTCGTATCAGGATCGGTCGTAGTGACAGGTGAATTCTGCTGAATAGAAGTCTCGGTGATAGCCGCAAAACCTGTTCCGACTCCAATTCCTAATTTTCCAATTTTATTTCCAAAGGGCAGCCACTCTAAGGATAGTTGAGCCGCTTTGCCTGTTGCGTTGGTAAGCCCTTGGCTTCCTGTCGTCTGATCGACCGCGTAAACATAGTTTTTATAGACCGGTGCGTAATATTGGAGATCCAATCCAAATTCTAGTGGCGACGCATTGAACTTCTTTTTTTCTGTTTCCGTTGTGGATTCTTTGGCTGCAAAAGCAGAGAAAGAAACTAGACATAAGCCAATAATTATAAATATTTGTCTACTCATGTATTTGGGCTCCTAGA
>CAYNEF010000127.1:0-2914 GCA_964396165.1 uncultured Pseudobdellovibrionaceae bacterium | reverse complement strand
AAATGGTTATGCCTGGCGATAATGTCTCAGTTGAGGTAGAACTCATCACTCCTGTAGCTATGGAAAAAGAAGTCCGCTTCGCAATTCGCGAAGGTGGTCGTACCGTAGGTGCCGGCGTAGTAACAGAAATTGTGGAGTAAGGTGTGCAAAGCCAGAAGATTAGAATTCGTCTAAAAGCTTTTGATTTTAAGCTTTTAGATCAGTCTGTGGGCGAGATTGTTGAAACAGCCAAGCGTACAGGCGCGAGAGTAGCGGGCCCCATTCCGTTGCCTACTCGTATCAACCGTTATACGGTTTTGAGATCTCCTCATGTGGATAAAAAATCCCGTGAGCAGTTTGAAATCAGAACGCACAAACGTTTGATCGATATTTTAGAACCCACTCAGCATACGATCGATTCTCTAATGAAACTCGATCTGTCTGCCGGGATAGATGTAACGATTACGTTGTAAGGAAGTACTCATCATGCCTTCGTTGCCAATATATGATTTAGCTAAGAAGAAAGTCGGCAGTGTCGAACTAAACGATACTGTTTTCGCAGGCGATATTCGTCCGCATCTTCTTAACGATGCTGTCAGAGCAAAAATTGCTCGCAAGCACGAATTCAAAACTGCAAATGCTTTAACTCGTACCGAAGTTCACGGAACGAAGAAAAAAGCTTACAAACAAAAAGGAACTGGACAAGCCCGTCACGGCGCAATCACAGCTCCTATCTTTGTTGGTGGTGGTAAAGCTCACGGCCCAAGACCACACCGCAGAACATTTAAATTAAATAAAAAAGTAAGAAAAGCTGCTCTTATCAGCGCGCTTTCTCTTAACCAAAAATCTGACAAGCTTTTCATCATTGATAAAATGGAAATGCAAAAAGCCAGTGCTAAAAACATTGCTGAATGCTTGAAGGCTTTCGGATTAAAATCTGCACTCGTCATTAACTCTGGCGATACAGACGCAGAAAAACTGTTTAACTCCAGCACACGTAACGTGGATAAAGTTAAGCATTTGCGTCCAGAAGGCGTTAACGTTTTTGATATTTTGAAATTCAAAAACATTCTAGTCAGTCAAAAAGCTGCTCAGAAGTTAACGGAGCGTTTGACCAATGCATAATATTATTAAAAAACCCATTATTACCGAGAAAAACACACTCCGCGCGCAAACTCATAATGAGTATGCATTTGAAGTGGAACTTTCTGCAAATAGAACCGAAGTGAAAAACGCAGTTGAAAAACTGTTCGGAGTAAAAGTACTACGCGTCAACACAATGATTGGCCGTAAAGATGCTAAAAAACTTGGACGTGTTCCAGGAACTCGCAAACTTTGGAAAAAAGCTATTGTCAAACTTAAGGAGGGCGACAAGTTTGATTTTGTCGCTAGCTGATTATGCCGATTAAGTCTTTCAACCCTACAACTCCTTCCAGAAGATATGCAACTCAGATGGATTTCTCTGAGCTTTCCAAGGAACGTCCAGTTAAAAAACTGACGAAATCCAAGAATAGCGTTGCTGGAAGAAATAACAATGGTCGCATCACCTCCCGTTTTCGTGGGGGCGGTCACAAAAGATTGTACCGTACTATTGATTTCCGCCGTGATAAGCGTGACATCGTTGGTAAGATCGCAGGCATTGAATACGATCCAAACCGCACATGCTACATTGCACTCATCAATTATGTTGATGGTGAAAAAAGATATATTATTGCCCCAAACAGTCTCAAAGCTGGTGATTCCATCATCGCCTCTGAAAAAGCGGATATTCAAATTGGGAATGCTCTCCCTCTAAAAAATATTCCTCCTGGTACTAACGTTCACAACATCGAAGTTAAACCTGATGCTGGTGGAAAATTAGTACGCAGTGCTGGTTCGATGGCGCAATTAGTAGGTTTCGAAGGCGGATATGCTCAAATCAAGATGCCTTCCGGTGAACTTCGCATTGTTTCCGAAAGATGCTGGGCAACCATTGGCCAAGTAGGAAACCTCGAACACGAAAACGTAGTGATTGGTAAAGCCGGTCGTATGCGTTGGTTAGGTTTTAGACCGCATAACCGCGGCGTCTCGATGAACCCTGTCGATCATCCATTAGGTGGTGGTGAAGGAAAAAGCTCAGGGGGTCGTCACCCTGTCTCTCCATGGGGACAAAAAGCTAAAGGGTTTAAGACACGTAAAAACAAACGGACGAATCGTTTCATCGTACGTAGGAGAAAATAGACTATGTCTCGTTCCATTTCAAAAGGGCCTTTCATTGATGCTCATTTGCTTAAGAAAGCTGAAAAAGCTGTTCAAAGCGGTGACAAAAAAGTGATTAAGACCTGGTCCAGACGTTCCACAGTATTGCCTGAATTTATCGGGTTAACATTGGCTGTACACAACGGACACAAGTTTCATTCAGTGTTTGTTTCAGAAAATATGGTTGGTCACAAATTGGGTGAATTTGCGCCCACTCGTACTTTCCACGCCCACTCAGGCGATAAAAAGACGAAAGAGGGAGAATAAAAGTTTATGGAAGTAAGTGCCACACTTAGATATGCACACATTACTCCTCGCAAAATGCGATTAGTAGGGGACTTAGCAAAAGGACTGCCGGTTGAAAGCGCTTCTTATCAGCTGAATTACAGTCCTAAAAGAGGAGCAAAACTTCTCTCAACTCTCCTTCACTCTGCGGTAGCAAATGCCAAAGAAAAAGGTGGAATTGATGTCGATAACCTTTATGTAAAAAACGTGTTCGTTAACACGGGTCCAATCATGAAGCGTTTTCTTCCAAGAGCAATGGGAAGAGCGACACCAATTTTAAAGAAAATGTGTCATGTAACAATCATTTTAGATGAGAAGAGATAATGGGACAAAAAACACATCCTATCGGATTTAGACTCGGCGTAAACAAAACCTGGAATTCTCGTTGGTATAGCAACAAGGATTACGCAAC
>CAYNEF010000126.1:0-3125 GCA_964396165.1 uncultured Pseudobdellovibrionaceae bacterium | reverse complement strand
CCCAGAACTCCTCGACGGTGTAGCGGGGCAGATAGAAGTCTTCGGGGATGCCGCGCGCGGCGGCTACAGGCTCCGTGTACTCGCCCTTGACGCCAGCCAGGATCGCGAAGAAGGCGTAGTTCCGCGGGAGCGTGATGTCGGTCGCCGTTACCAGCGGAGGGCCACTAGTGCGGGCGGGGGAGGACTCGACGAAGAGGTGGATGTCGGTGGGCACTAGCGGCTACCCCCACCCCTTCCGCGTTCGTCAACCACTAGTGACAGCACGCCGACCGCGCCTAGGCACAGGCCGAACAGGAACGCCGCGAGGCCGAGATCGGATGGAATCACCTGGCACCAGCCCAGTGGTTTGCGTAGGCCACGAACGCCTCCGCCCTGCGCTGCGCTTCGTCGTCGCAGTCGTCTCCGATCCGCCACGCTGCTTCGTTGTCCGGAAGCTTCTCATAGCCATCCGGGTACTGCGGGTGGAATGTAACTACCAGCCCGTGCTCGTTGTAGACGCGGCCCCGCTCTACCGCCTCCAGCTTGCCGAGTGACAGGAGCATCTGGCAGAAGCCGTCGTGCGTAGACACCCCAACGCTCACACGAGCCCCCTCTTCTCCCACGATGTCGCGACGGATTCGGCCATGCCATCCGGGCCAAGGCGCTCAATGAGCTTGCGCTTGATCTCGTCGCGATGGCTGGCCTTGTACGCCCTGCGCGAGCCGCGATAGCGGGCCGTCACGCACTGAAGGCATACCGTCTTCAGCCTGCCCCTACGCGAGTAGGTGTGCTCGTAGCAGATGGGCGGCTTCGGCACACCGCAATCGGAGCAGACGATGTCGCTCATCGCCCCACACCCCACAGCCCAACGAGCAGCACGGCGCCGACCACGGCTACGACAAGCGCGAGTTCGCGGTAGTTGATGCGGAGAGTGTTCACGTCTTGCCTCCCTCCCCGTCATTCTAGCCTAGAACGGCTAGGCGGGCAAGGGAAAACCAATCGGAGGCGAGGGCCAGGCGGAAGGCGCGGTCGAGGTCGGTCATACCGGCGTACGCCAGTTGGGCGTCGGACGGCAGCGCGATGAAGTCCTTGTGCTGTGTCTTGCCATTCTTCGCTCGCCTCGATTCCCTGTGCCTGATCGCCGCCTTCGACGGCGGGTTTAGGGTCGGCTTCACCACCACGCCGTTCTTGGCGGCACGCGCCAGCATCCTGGCCGTCGCCTCTGTCGGAGTGGTCTTGCGGTCAAGCTCGTCGAACTCGCCGAACTGGTGGCAGTCATTACAGACTGGATAGAGCTGCGAGATGTCGGCACCCTTGAGTACGGCCTTCTTATAGGAAGTATGGTGAACTGCCGTGGCAGGCGCAAGACAGAAGGCGCACTTGCCATCATGCTGCTCCATCACGCGGCGGCGGATCTTCCACCACAGCGGCGATGAGAGGTAATCTGCGTATGACGCGAAGCCAAGCTCGTGGACGTAGTAGCCGCGCATGTCGTACGGGTCGCCATTCGACAACCAGGCGTTCAGCGAGCGCTTGCCGGCCTTCGACATGATCCGGCCGTCGCGAGTCTTCTTTCGCTTACCCATGAGCCGTCTCCTCGGCCCTAGCCTCAAGCTCCCGATGGCACTTCTGGCAGCAGACGTGGACGCCGATCACAGTATCGCCGCGCATCACGCGGGGGGAGTACGACGACAGGAACAGCCTAGTCGCCAGCATCCCGCAGAAGTCGCAGTCCGGTGAGCCAGCGAGGAGGCGAATCCTTAGCCCGGCCCAGTACCACGATACCGAGTATTCGTAGAGCGAGCGCATCTTCAGGTCCGCCAGCGAGCGGCGGAGCGATGCCGTCTCTGCTGCCGGACGACCGACCTCGCGGGCAACGCGATCCGCCTCGGAGAGCTTGTCGGCGACGGCGCGAAGCCCAGCGAAGTGGGCCATCAGCGCCTCGGGCGGCAGGTTCGGCCATAGCTTCTCAAGCAGCGCTAGCCGGTTCGACTCGTTCTTCTCCGAGAAGGCGCGGGACAGTTGAGTCCGAATCTTCTTCTGAGAAGCAGGACTAGAATCGGCCCAGATTCCGAACATCGCTTCTGCGAGTCGTCCGATGAGGCGCTTCTGCATGGAGGCTAGTTTAGGCCATCGCGGCTAGGAGTGCAAGCCTGATATGCGAGAGCACACTTATCCTTAGAGGCCACCACCCACAGCCATGACTCACCGCGACATCAGCTATGACCCACTGCGCTATGTTCTCTCAGGGCCTTGGCTTCGCGCGGCCCTGAGTCGTGACCTCCCTTGTCGGTCACGATCAACTAGGCTGTTCTAGGAGAACCGCTAGATCTAGCCGCGCGCGAGGCTATGGCCTGGAGAGTTTACGACACCTACGCCTCCGCTGTCAAGCCCCGGTAGCATACCTATCGTACCGCAATCTGCGCGGGGGGTCTTGACGTAATATTATGTTAAATTTCGCGTTTCCATGCCAACACCCCATGTCGGCGCGCCGACTATCACCGCTTGCGGCCCTAGCCGAAAAGGAGTAGAATAGCCGACGAAAGGAAGCATCGACATGGATGTGACTTCACGGGGTGCGTACAACACTGGGGAGCCGAAAGCCGAGTCCGGGCTCGATCACATCGAGAACAGGCTACAGGACGTAAGCCAGAGGATGTCGATTGCCATCGACAAGCTGCGCGCCAAATCGTCGCAGGTCAGCCTCCAGCTCCCACAGGGCAGTGATAAGCCGAATACGGTGGGCCGATCGCTCGCACCGGCATTCGTTAGGCTGCGCGATGCCATCGCGACTCTCGACGGGTACGCGGAGCAGATCGAGTCGATCACGCTCGGGCTCGACATCTAGCCGACGAAAGGGGAACCGGATGTGTGATGACATGAGGGGCGGGAGCGGGGCGGCGGCTGCGGAGGACGTTAGGGCTGCGTTCGTCGAGCTATGCCGTGCCGTGGATCACGCCAGATCTCTTGGCGTTACAGTTCAATACTCCTGCATCCCAGAGGGCACGTGGAGTAAGGTGATCGCGCGAAGGGGTACTGTGATGATCGAGCGCCTCGAATACCCCAAGATGGTTCGGCTCCACGTATGAGCACGACCTCCTGCCTCTCCTGCCGCCACCTCGACGCGGGCTACCACCTCGGGGCCA
>CAYNEF010000125.1:0-3143 GCA_964396165.1 uncultured Pseudobdellovibrionaceae bacterium | reverse complement strand
ATGGTACAAAGTTTTTTGTGGTGGAAAAAGGCGGCAAGTTTACGGGCAGTAGCATTGAAGTCATACCAGTAAAACGGGGCAATGAAAGATTTGATTTGGTAGTGGACAATGATTCTACAAAATCGCTGAGTCCTGCAGTGTTAAATAAATTTTTAGACAAGTACAAACGCGTTTCAAAGCGCACGGTTTTAGCGGTTAAGGTAAATAAGAATAGAACAGAAACGTATTATTCGTTTGATGGGGAGCCGTACTTCCCACTTTCGGAAGTGAAGTTAGAGGATCCAAGGGCTGAGCAAATTTTCTTGGCGGTGGGTCGTCGATGCGGAAGTGGGCAAGGGGTTGCCGAGAATGAAAAATCGGGGGATCCGCTTTTGTCTGGAGCACCGACTGCGCCTGCTGTAACTGCGGGTGGAGCGCCTGCAAGTACGAACTCCAATGCGAATACATTTCTTGCGAACTTAACGATTAACAACAAAACAGGCGAAGCATCAAAGGGGATGAAAGATTTATTAAAATCTGATCCTACAAAATTAAAAAACCAATTAGCAGAGTTGGCTGGTGGAGCGCCTGATTCGGCGACACGAGAAAAGGCAAAAGACTTACTAGATTACGCGAATAAAAATTCGGGTGGAGATCCCGTGTATCCGATTATACCGGGGGGGTCTGCGGGTGGTCGTTCGCCAGCGAGTTTATCGCCAACTAGTCCGGCAAGAGGTGCGGCAAATGCATTAGGGATTAATTCTGGCAAGGGCACAGGCCCAAGTTACTTAAATGGTTTTAATCCCGGTGGAAATCCCTCGGTAGCATCGAGTGGCAGCTTTCCAGTTGGACCAGGCGGCGGAAACTTCGCAGGGGCACGTGGAGCAGGCGCAGGAATGGGAGCTGGCAAGGGCGGCGGCGCAGGATCACCTGCTGGTGGAGCGGGCGGCGGAACGTTTGGAAGCGGCAATGGAGCAAGTCCAAGTGGAGCCGGCGGCGGCGCATTCGGCGGCGAAAATCCATCGGGAGCCAAAAACTCACCACAAGGCGCCGGCGACGACAAAGGCGTTAACGGCGGATCTGGCAACTCTGCACGTGCAGAGTCGGGGGGGTTGGACAGCCAAGGCAATCCGATAAATCCGAAACCGGGAAATCAGGAGAAATCCAGTTCTGTTGGCGAAGAGATTAGAAAAGTTATCGATACAGCTGAAAAAGAAATTGAAGATAAAAAAAGTAAAAAATACGAAGATATTGATCCTGACAAACCTACTTTTACTGGCGAGAGAATCAAACAATTTACTGAAATACTAAGCGATAAAAATCATCCACTGTACAATGAAGCAAAAAAAGCATTAACCGAAATGACAATCGAAAATCCGGATATTGGCGATACAACTAAATTTATGAAACACCTAGAAGACACCAATCCTAAAATTGCAGCAGACTTAGAAAAAACACGCAGCGAATGTTACTGCTTGTATTGTGGAAAAAGATGTTGTGACACCATTGAAATCGAAGAATCGAGGAAAAAATGCACAATCAAGCAATAATAGTTGTAGCATTGCTTTTCGTATTTTCAAGCACGCTACATTCAAAAACAGTTCAGCATAATCTCTCTCCGGTTCTTGATGAGAAAAAAGGTAGAACGGAAGTAAAAAAGAAGGCGACTGACCCGTTTACAAAACAAACTGCCCTCTTTAACTCAGAGCCGGTCGGTTTATCAGCGTCAAATTTTACTGAATGTGGAAGTCCGATAAACAATAAGCCTAATAGCGTTGTGCAACTAAAAAGAATGTTGATACGACCAAGTTTTAATTCAAATTTTAAGATACAGCCTGCAAAACAAACGGAAGAAAAAGCAGAATGTTCTATTCTTATTACAGATAATCAAAATCAGGTATTAGGACAATTAAGTGCATGTTCACTAACAGTAGGTACAGACGGAAAAAAACATGTAAACCAAGGAAGTACTTTATTAAGTGGACAGACCTTAAATTTGCCTAATTTAAAAACTGATAAACTGTATACCTATTTAGGTAAAAACAAATTTATAGAAGCATCGTGCCGTTCGCAAAAATCTAAAAACAGCAGTACTAATAGTCATGAAGATGCATTGCCTGAACAAGTAGCTTATGAAAAAATAACAACCGGTCTTTGTACCAGTGTCCCGTATGGGACACAAACTGAAAACACTGAAATAGCATCTGCTGCACACTCTCAGTTTCAAGAAGAGATAGAGGTTTCTGACAAAGATGTTATTTCACCTCTCCCCTCTTCTGATAAGAAAACAAACAGTAAAAAAAGCTCCAAAATAAGTGAAGAAACAAATATGGGCAGCATCGACCCTAACAGCGACACAAAGCTCCCTCATTCTAACGAAGCTGAAAAATCAGGCATGGGAGATATCGACCCATGAAACCAAAGTACGTTAATCTGCTGACAACGTTATTAGTCTATGCAACGTTCATACAGGCTGATGAGCTTTTAGAGCCGAGAAATAGAGTGGAGCATGGAAACGCCTCAGAAATTATCTCTAATTTCAGAACAAATGAACAAGATCCAAATGGTACAAAAGTTCAATTAAAGAATGGAACTGAAATATGGGTAAAAAAAGATGTCTGTAGCTACCCCTATTTAAAAGAAGTGGTCCCGGCTAAATTCGGTCCGCCTGAGATACTAGCCCCTTTTAACTTCAAAAATAGAATCTATACGCGCATGCATCCAGAAGAAGGCAGAAGAGTTGTTGACTTTGTAAACGGCAATGGAAAATTCCTATCTCCTGATCGTTTTATATTACCAGGAAGTGTAGTGCCTGGTGAATGGTTAGGCGTCCCAGGAGTCAACTTTGAATTTGTTGCTGGTAAAAAGAATCTAGATGCGTGGGTGCCGACTGATAAACAGGTAAATGTAATTTGGTCCATTTTTGATAAGTATGCACCAGATGGCACACCTATCAGAAAAACTTACATCGACGGCGTTAAACTGCAGTAGACGACAATTACAAGAAAATAATAATTCGACTTACTAAATTCTAACTGACTTACAGTATTTTTTAATTTTATAATATGTAATTCCACTCTATTCACCATTGACAAACACCACCCACAACCCTACATTTATCGACGATAAATGAGGTGTTTTTATGAATCTGCATTTGCATGAAT
>CAYNEF010000124.1:1548-3382 GCA_964396165.1 uncultured Pseudobdellovibrionaceae bacterium | reverse complement strand
TCACGATAGTCCGTGAAATTATAAATATTAGAGATGATGTTCAAGGTAACCCCCTATTAATTAAAAATTCCTCTATGCAGTTTAGAGATTGCAAGGGGTCTGCCAGTTAGTAGACAAAGCGTGTAGAGAAAAAACCCTTTGATTATTGCTATTTAGTAAAACGCTCGAAGTGTATTCTTCCTAGACACCCGTCGAAGACAGATTGTGATCGTTGTACAGTAAAAATTAAGTAGTTGAATTTAGATGAGTAAATCTGCCCAAACTGTGTACAGCTTGTTTGTAGGCCTTGTTGCCATTTCCGACATCGCTGTTTTTTAATCGAGTGCCACTGTAAGTTTCAAATATGCTTGATCTTGTTCGATGCCTTGGGAGACTTCCAGCTTATCTACTGCGGGAACCATTGTCTTATTGTGTATCCAAGTCGACGAAGAACTAAACCCCGGTTTACCACTTATAGTGTGATCCACGACCCAGTACAGAAGCTCATAAGAACTCTTCTGCTCACTCTCATGAGTATAAAAATTTAAGAGAAGATGCACCGTATAGCGATGCACTTCTTTTCCCACCACGCACTCCACATCCAAATCATAAGGGCTTTCCGTATGGCTTTTTTTGCAGGGAAGAAGCCCAGTCGTGCCTTCCATATCGGTATATTCAAATGAGACCTCTCTTTTCGTAAGGTCTATTTCTTTCTTAGCGTCCGCAGAGGCTGTACAAGTGAAAATGGAGGCTAATAGAGAGAACAGTACAATTCGGTTACGCATGGATTTCCCTTCGGTTTATGTATTATTCTAAGGGCTAGCCAGTTTGTTTCAAGCTTGAAACGAAACTCACATGAGGGTATTGAAGCACTGATGAACAGCCTTGAAAGCATATTGGAAAGACTAGGGGGCGAAAAGCGCATCCACCTTGGTTTGGAGCGTTTTCAAGGCGCTCTTGATTCTTTAGGCAATCCCGAGCGCGCGGCCCATACGATTGTCGTCGGCGGTACGAATGGTAAAGGCAGTACAACATTATATGTAACTAGCGCTCTTATCGAGGCTGGCCACAAAGTCGCGACGTTTCTTTCTCCTCATCTTCAGTGCCCCACAGAACGTTTTTTGATGAATCTCATTCCCATTGATTACGCACGGCTTGAGAAATTGGCGGTGGCGTTAGAGCCTACTGCACACAAGTATGAACTGACGTATTTTGAATTTCTCACTCTTCTTTATTTTGTTTGGGCGAAAGAGGAAAAGGTGGAGTTTTCCGTTACTGAAGTGGGCTTAGGTGGACGCCTGGATGCTACTAACGTTGGCAATCCCATCGCAAGCGCCATTACCAACATCTCACTCGATCACGAAAAATTTCTAGGCAGTACAAAAGAAGCCATCTTAAGAGAAAAAATGGGAATTATCCGTCCTGAAGGCCTTGTCTTTTCAGGGCTGAAAGAAGCATCGCTGCGCAATCAACTTATCGATGCGTGCAATAATGTAGATGCGATCTATTATTTCAGCGAAGATTTAAGGGGCGAAGCGGGCAAAGATATTAATGGCTACCCGTTCGAAGTGACTAACCCAACGCCTTCGAATTGGGAAAATGTGAAACTCGCGTTTTTACTCATGCGCATTGTATTTCCCAAAATTCCGATTTCTACTCTTCAAAAAGCTTTTAAAAAGATTAAAAACCCGGGCCGCATGGAATTAATTCAGTCTAGTCCACGCGTATATTTATCTGGAGATCACAACGAAGAAGGAATCGCTTCCCTTCTTGCCTCAATAGAGAAGCTTCAGATTAAAAACCCCAAGATTCTCTGTGCTTTTTCTCCCGATAAACCGTACAAAAAAATGTACGA
>CAYNEF010000124.1:0-1448 GCA_964396165.1 uncultured Pseudobdellovibrionaceae bacterium | reverse complement strand
TTAAAAGTTTTTGTCGTCTCCAATCATCCCAAAAATCTCCCCACCGAAGACTGGATTATTCCTGTCGTTGTGGAAAAGGAATTTGATGCCGTTGATAAATGGATCGATTCGCATATTCAGCCCAAAGATATTTGCATTACAAACGATTTGCTTTTGGCTGATCTTTGCATCAAAAGAAAAGCACTCGTAATAGATCCGAGAGGCAAGATTCTCGATGAAGAAAAAATCGGAGATGCCCTTGCCACGCGCGAGCTCATGTACGATTTACGCCAGAGCGGGATGCTGGAATTGGGCCCAAAGAAAATGGGGAAAAACCACCGCTCCAACTTCCTATCTGAATTTGATAAATTGATAAATCTAATCAAAAACGGAAAGTATTAAGGCTTTTCCGCAACAATTGCGATGGAAAGTAGCGGGTAGTTCAGCATGCGAGAAATCGGACGATCCAGAAACTGAAAAGCACGCAGTGGAAACGTAAGTCCCCAGGTAAACTTATGGGGAATCACTTCGTCCATTTTGCACCAGAGGTTATAAAACATCTGTGAAAAATAGCCGCTGATATAATCTACTTGCTTCACTTTTAAACCAGGCATTTCTACAAGTTTTATTAACTCTTCTTGCTCATAGCCAAAACGCACATGGCCGCCATCTTCTACTGTCGACTGGTAATTTCTGTCACTGGATTCTCCCATCACAGGATTGTGGCCCTTAAAAGGAGTAGTCAGAAGCAATCTACCGCCAGGTTTTAGGCATTGAGCAAGGTCTCGCATCAGTTTTTTATCATCTAAAAGATGCTCAATTGTCTCAAAGCAAAGGACCTGTTCAAAGGTGCCCAACTCTTTTGCAAGACTATCCAGTTTTTTTAAATCACCCACAATAAAACGCGCATTGGTAAGTCCTAAAAGTTTGGCACGCTCTTCGGCAATTCCCATATTGCGTTCATTAAAGGAAATTCCTACAGCTTTGTTTCCCATTTTAGCGGCGTAAAGAGTGAACGCCCCTGTTCCACAACCTGCGTCTAAAGTACTGCCGGCATTTGATTTCAAATTGTCTTTCAACCATACCCAGCGATCATACACAGTGGGATCACCATGCAGCACAGTTGCTTTCCAACCCAAAAATTGTACGAGTAGATTTTCCATGCAGTCCCTTTAGTAAACGTTCCAGTAAAAAGTATTTCTTTCGAAATTACATTTTTCAGCAAAACTGTCCCACTTTTCACACTCGGTATATTTTAAAATCGTTGATTGGTATTCGCATCTAGTGCGGTACAAACACTTTGAAGCAAAATTATCGAAGTACTGGCATTTTTCGGTGCAAGAGATGGCGATTCCATAAGGGTCAAGATGGTATGGGGTTACTTGCGTATATTCCGAAACACACCGTCTTGAAAAAGAATCGAATCTGTCGCAGTAGCTGTAACGTGCCATATTCGTACCGACTTCACA
>CAYNEF010000123.1:0-3416 GCA_964396165.1 uncultured Pseudobdellovibrionaceae bacterium | reverse complement strand
GGAACAGAAGCGACGTTAATCACTACATCTCCCATTTTACCACGCGTACACTCTTTGACGGAAGAAAACACAGCGATGGGATCAGTTGCGTCAACACGCAGTATCGCATCGCATACACCCAGTTTTTCCAAGTCTTTTGCAGCCCTTTCAAAGGGTTCAATTGCAATGACTTTTCCTTTAGCGCCAATTTTTTGACGGGCGGCTACACAAGACAAGATACCGGCCTTGCCACCGGCGCCAATCACAACGACTGTTTGTCCCGCTTTGCAAACTCCATGCACCGTGGCAGGAGCCCCTGCAACATCAAATACAGCCATCGCAACTTTTTCTTCGAGATCTTTAGGCAAAACTGCGGCAATTGAAGTTTCAAAAAGAATGGCATGTCCTTGAACTTCAATCTGGTGTGTTTTTAAATCCACTTTTTTAATTTTTTTGATGTGAAGAGGAGTGAGGGTTAAAGAAACAAGTGTTGCGACCTTGTCCCCTACTTTTACTTTGAGTGGCCCTTTGTACTTCGAACCAATTTGCGCGACTCGTCCGACAAGCATACCGCCAGAACCAGTAACTTGGTTTTGTTGCTTGCCTCTCTCTAATGTATTCTCAACGACAATCGCTGCAATCCGATCAGTATCCCTGTCTGTTTCGCTTTCCATCTGTACAAAGCTTGCGGCATCGATATTTAAGTGCTCTACATCAATTAAAATTTCATTAGAGAATATGGGAAGCGCATTATCTAACTTCTCGGCAGCTTGCGGAAGTTGCTTGTTTTTATCAAGTACGCGGTGAATGCCAAATGGGTGGCCGACTTCTTTACGTTCATTTGCGGCCATAGAGCCGTTCCTCAGCTAACGTATCCGCCATGATAAACGGCGCAATTTTTTTAGCTTTTGCGCGTGAGAAAATTTCTTTCATCGTATCGTAAATTTTATCTGCCATGGAGAAAGCACGAGCCTGCTCATATCCATCCACTTCGCAAAATACATTGATAATGCCGCCAGCATTTACTGCAAAATCAGGAGCGTACAACATTCCCAACTCGTGTAATCGCATGCCATCTTGAGAAGTCAAAAGTTGGTTATTCGCAGATCCGCAAATTGCCTTGCATTTAAGTCTTGAAATAGTTTCGGTATTTAATGTACCGCCTCGGGCATTAGGAGAAAAAATATCGCAGGCCACGTCATAAATTTCATTGGGGCCGACAATTTTTGCATTCAACTCACTATGCGCTTTTTTTAGTTGAGAGTCGGAAATGTCCGTCACGATCAATTCGCATCCGGCATCCTTTGCAAGTTCGGCAAAACGGTAGCCGACATGTCCAATGCCTTGGATAGCCAACTTCAAACCTTTAAGGCCCGTAACACCAAACGATTCTTCAGCAGTTGCCCGCAACGCTTGAAATGCTCCGCGCGCCGTAACTGGACTGGGATCTCCACCCGAATTTTTATCTCCCTCTATTCCCAGGACATGCTTTGTGCGCGATTTCACTTCCATCAAATCTTGCGAATCGATGTTCATGTCTTTTGCGGCAATATAATTTCCTTTGAGCGTTTCCACTAATTCGCCAAAGGCATGAAAGAGTTCTTTTGTTTTTTTCTTCGGATCTAAAATGATTACGCTTTTGCCGCCACCAAAACCAATTCCTGCTAACGAAGATTTATACGACATGCCTTTACTTAGGCGCAGCACATCATTTAATGCTTCATCAAATGTCGCATAGGGTAAAATTCGAACTCCGCCACAAGCTGGTCCCAAGTTCGTATTATGAATAGCAATTATCGTGTTTAAGCCGGTCGTAGACTCTTCGCAGGCAATTACTCTTTCGTACCCTTCGACTTTGATTTCGCGTGTCTTAAACTGCATAGAATTGATGTTATTGGTACCGGAAAAAACTCTTGGATTCCAGCTTTATTTTCTTTGACCAAACCCACCCATTCACGCTAAAAAAATTCATCCGGGGGTTATTCATCACATGAGTGCAAAGCGTTTCATCGCGATTGCGGGCAACATTGGTTCAGGTAAGACAACACTTACCCAATTACTGGCTGAGCGCTATCAATGGACCCCTCATTACGAAGTTGTTGCGGAAAACCCCTACCTAGCTGACTTTTACGGAGACATGCAGCGCTGGTCCTTACAACTGCAAGTGTTCTTCTTGTCCAAAAGATTTCAAGCGCACCAGGCAATCGTGACATCAGACTGCTCGGCCATACAAGATCGTTCGATTTACGAAGATGCCCATATTTTTGCGCGTGCCCTATTTGAAGGCGGCCAAATGCAAAGCCGCGATTACGAAAACTATCTCGATTTATACCGCACGATGACGCCTTTTTTAACGCCACCTGATTTGGTCGTTTACGTAAAAAGGTCCGTTCCCTGTTTGAAAGAAAGAATTGGAGAACGCGGAAGAGACTACGAAAAAAATATTCCTGACGATTATTTGCACTTACTCAATCGTTGTTATGATGAGTGGATTGCCAGCTACAGCATCGGTAAAGTCTTAACAGTCCAGGCAGATGATCTAGACATCAAAAACAAGCTTATCGATTTCAATTACGTTTGCGGCAAAATTGAATCCACTTTAGAACAGCCCGAACTTTTCAACGTCTGTTAATACTCTTCACTTTACAAAGTACATCCTTATGAAACGGGATTGCTTCGGCCTATGGCCTCGCAATGACTGCGCTTAAGCAACGTCGGAGTCGGCTTCGTTGAGATTTTTTGGGACTTCGCCCTTCTCAATGCAGTCGGCAAGATGGAAGTGATCTGGTAAGCCTATGTACTGGCTGACCTCTGTTACTTCGATGGGTTTTGTTACAGCAGCATAAATCTTTTTCGATGCGAGAATTCTTTGCACTGCTGCTTCGATTTTTGCCTTTGGAATTCTGCCAGTTTCGACTGCTTTAATGATGGCTTCCATTTGCTTTACCGGCATTCCGTGATCTCCGCGGTAAATAAGCACATCACAACCTGCACTGACTGCAAGAACGGCCGCTTCTTCTGCGCCGTAATTATCCACAATGGCTTTCATCTCCATGTCATCAGAGAAAATAACTTTGGAGAAGCGAACCTGCTTTCGTAAAATTTCTTCTACCGTCTTCACTGACAAAGTAGCCGGGTATTCAGCGTCTATCACCGTATTTAAAATATGAGCCGTCATAATGCCTTCTACCCGCGAACGGGCAAGGCGGCGGAATGGAATGAGTTCACATTTATCTAATTCTTCAAAAGATTTTTCTGTTTTGGGAAGAGCCAGATGGCTATCGACACTCGTATCCCCATGTCCGGGAAAATGTTTTGCCACAGCCATCACCTGCATTTTTTGAATCCCACGACAAACGGCAGATCCCATTTTGGAAACGACTTCCGGATCGGAAGAGAACATGCGGTTTTTCATGACAGGATTATTGGGATTCGTA
>CAYNEF010000122.1:0-3482 GCA_964396165.1 uncultured Pseudobdellovibrionaceae bacterium | reverse complement strand
TCAATTGTCATGTCATGCGCGATCAATACTCAGGTTGGCAGAAATCAGCTCATCACTCTTTTGCCACCTGCAACGATTGCCATGCACCTCACTCCCTCATTCCAAAATATTTTGTAAAAGCAAAAAATGGATTTTGGCATTCTTGGGCATTTACTACACAACGTTTTCCCGACAACATTCAGATCAGTAAGTCGAATCGCAAGGTCACAGAGCATGCATGTCTGCACTGTCACGCAGACTTTGTGCATCCGATTACCCAAGTGAATGATGTCTCTTGTGTAAAATGCCATCGTTCAGTAGGACATGCGCATTGAAGGATAAAAAATGAAAAAACACCTAAAAAAATCCCAAATCATTCTTATCACTGCAAGTGTGACGGCATTACTCGCTGTCACAGTGATGGCGGTGCTTGTAACAATCGTCGAGCACAAGCAAGAAGCGAAACAACCTTTTTTTAATGTTGTGGAAGTCACTGACGAAACGGAAGATCCTGCTATTTGGGGTAAAAATTTCCCCTTCCAATATGATGGATATAAACGCACAGTCGACCAAATCAGAACCAAGTATGGAGGCAGCGAAGCGCTTCCCAGAAAGGCAACCATAGCTGACCCAAGAGAGGTGGTATCGCAGTCACGCCTTGCAGAAGATCCTCGTCTTATCCGCATGTGGGCAGGTTACGCTTTTTCAAAAGATTTTCGTGAGGAACGAGGACACGCTTACATGCTTGACGATCAGACTTTCACTGAGCGACAAAACGTTACTCAGCAACCGGGGACATGTCTGCATTGCCACGCCTCGATTTACCTACCGTACAAAAAACTGGGTGACGGCGATCTGATGCTTGGCTTTGAGAAAATGAATCAGATGCATTACCAAGATGCACGTAAGCTCGTAAATCACCCTATCACATGTCTCGATTGCCATGAACCGCAAACCATGCAATTGCGCATCACAAGACCCGCGTTTCTTGAAGGGATAAAAGCATTAAAGAGTCATGAAGGAATAAAAGATTACAATGTTAACCGAGACGCGAGCCATCAGGAGATGCGCACTTTTGTTTGCGCTCAATGCCATGTCGAATACTATTTCAAGGGAAAAGAAAAACGCCTTGTCTACCCTTGGTCCAACGGAATTAAAGTAAACGAGATTTTAGAGTATTACGATAAAGAAGGGCATAAAGATTGGGTGCATGCTGAAACCGGAGCGCCCGTTTTAAAAGCACAGCACCCGGAATTTGAGACATGGAGGCAAGGCATCCACGCGCGTTCCGGAGTTTCATGTGCAGATTGCCACATGCCATACACTCGCCAAGGAGCTCACAAAATCAGTGATCATCATGTGCGAAGTCCTTTGCTTAATGTGCAACGCGCCTGCATGTCCTGTCATCCTTGGGGTGAGAAAGAAATGAAGGCTCGTGTGGAAGCCATTCAGGACAATGTCTATTCAGTACGAAGTACCGCCATGGATGCATTACTGCAATTAATTGACGATTTAAAAGCGGCAAAGTCTAAAAAAATAAATGATCAAAAAATCAAAAACGCGCAAAACATGCAGAGACGTGCACAATTTCTACTCGACTTTGTGGAGGCGGAAAACAGTATCGGCTTTCATGCACCTCAGGCGGCCCTAAAAACCTTGGCGGAATCTATTGATGCCTCTAGAAAAGGTCAGATGGAGTTAAGGTAGAAACTCTTTCCTAGAGATTCTTCCAGCTTATATTGTGCTTGAGCTCGGAATTTTAATAATTCACTTTAGCTTTTAAGAGTTCGAGTATTTTATATGTATCTGAGAGAGTTTTGATCCCACGAATAATCGGGCATAGCTTTCATTTCTACTTGGCATCACTTTTGCTCTATCAGAAAGTAGAGGTATACGATGCGATTTTTAATTGTTTCTTTGTTATTTATATTCAATGTGAATCTCAATGCGGATGAGGTCGAACCCGATAAGTATATCGCAGCGATAAACGCGAGTATGGAAAAAGATCGGTGTTTTAAAGAAAGAGTGGAGCCAATCCCCAAAAACCTGCCCAATAGGGAATTTTTCGCGTGTGTAGAAACTAATAGCTGTTTTTTTGAATTTTGTGTGAATCGGTGTAAAGGCACCAGTGAAGATCCGGCAATAGCAGCGGATTGCTCAGGCTCCGTATGCCGAGTTTGGAAACCTATCATCGAAGATTGCGGCAGATACAAGCAAGATATTGCTGAAACAACATCGGGCTATCAGAACCCGCCCGGATTGATTTGGGAAAATGTAGATTACTTCCGCTTTGTGATTAACGGGTCGGTTAATGCGGGGAGGCAGATAGTGGTTCGTGCAGACAATATTGAAGCGAAATATCGAGAGGCATGGAAGGAAATTAAAGTATCGGTTACTCCCTCATCTTTTGAATTTAGAAAACACGCAGGCCACGAATTACCCTTTGAGTTGGATGTAAAATATCGTGTGCATGTAGAAGGGATAAAAAATGCCGTCGGTGAATTACAAAAACCTCATCCATTAAATTCCTTCGGGTACAAGCCTCAAACTGTGGGGCCTACAACAGAAGAAAAATATGTATGGGACTTTGAAGGTCAACAATTTTACTACACCGATGAAGGTTATCCTCTGCACGGGATTCTTAATGTAACTCTAGGTGAACCTCAGTTGACGACTTACCAGGGCCGCTATTTTGGTTCTCCAGTGGTACTTCCTCAAGTTCCCACTTATGGTACTATGAAGATTCTAGGAGCGGATGAAAACGGACTTTCAAGTTATTCGGGCAGGTGGAATAGATTGTATGAAGGAGATATCGGTTATTCCAATCAGTACAAAAGCTATATTACATTGCCTGATTCGGCGATTGAAACTGAAGATAAAACTTGGTTTCAACTCGGAGAGAGTCCCTCTGGTACCAATATCGCCGATCACGTTAGTTCTATCAATTTGCTAAAAGGAAAATTCAATGTAAGCACGACTTCTACATCTGAGTTGGGGCGTATAACCACAGGTAATGGTATTTTGCACTTAAGAACAATAGAGAGATCTGACAGTGGGAGTCCTGTCAAAGCTTCTGTCAGTTATGACGGGACGAAAACTTGTGTTCAAGCAACGGAAGGCAAAGTTGCATATGCAGCGTTACTAACACCTTTAGCACGCAAAATGATTCCAGAAGGATTTGAAATATGCCAAACAGGTGATCAAGATCCGGGTGAAGCGTCGCCACAAACTAATATATTTTCTGTCGTACTCAACGTAAGCGGACACGAGAACAAAGAGGATGTCGTAATCGCAAAAAACGGTACAATTGAAGTGAATATTTCAACGGCAAGTGGAACCGGCGGCAAGTGGGAATTGGTGCCAGGATTACCAGTGGAGTCGGCAAGGTTGGTATATGGGCCAGAAATTTTACCAGGCTCTTCTACGGGTCCGATAGGTTCTGGACAAATTACACGCTTTAAATTTAGAGTGGGTGATACTGCACCAGCCAAGATGATAATCTC
>CAYNEF010000121.1:0-3654 GCA_964396165.1 uncultured Pseudobdellovibrionaceae bacterium | reverse complement strand
TAAGCGGCGACTTTGCCGCCCCACTTTTGAACGGCCCCGGTAGCGAAGAGGTACTTTTCGAGAAGGCAGACAATGAAGGTGACAGCTAGGCCTCCTAGAATGTCGACAAAGTAATGCTGCTTTGTTGTCAGCGTTGAAACAATAATGAGAAAAGACCAAAACCCAAAAATATAAAAGTACTTTTTCCCCCGGTGTTTAATCCCCATAGTGGCAGAACAAGTCAGTGCCACGTGCATGCTGGGAAAACAATTATTCGGAGAGTCCGCGGTGCCCACAAGACGCATCAGAAAATTTAAGGCAGCGCTATCCGAAACGGGATAAGGAGGACGCGGATAAGTTGTCGGAAAGAAAATAAAAAACATCCCGCAGATAAAAAGAGTCGCAAAAAGAAGGCGCGCAAAAGAATTAAATTTGGCTTTATCTTGAATGAGTAAGATCACAAAAAGAAAAATCGTGTAGTCGGAAGTATAAATACTGAAAGTCCACGGCATAAAGGGCACGGTTAAATCAATCCAGGTAAATGGCAGAATGGCTGCAGGAGAAATCGGGTGGAAGTTGGGATACACATACAACACCAGATAAGCCGCCATGAAGAGAATAAAAAGCTTCAGCTTGTATGTAAGGGTGGCTTGGTTAGGCATCTGTAAGCAATATCCTACTCTAAAAGTTTGTCTATTTCACTGATGACTTCACGGCTCATCCAGTTTTGAGTGCCGGTATATACTTTATAAATTTTATTGTTCTTATCAATCAGAATGGAAACCGGCAGCGCTTTGACTTTGTAAGGACTGATGTAATTGCTCGCTACATTGTAAATCAAATTTGTCGGCATCTGATTTCGTGTGATTTTGCTTTTTACTTTTTCTTGCGATTTTTCTTCCACATTGATCGCAAAGAGGATGAATCCTTTTGAAGCAAAATGGCTTTCTAAAATTTTTAGCTGGGGCATTTCTTCAATACAGGGCAAGCACCAGCTGGCCCAAAAGTTGACCAAAATGACATTTCCCCTGTTCTTTTTTAAAGATGCCTTGGAGCCGTCAACAGCCTCAAATTCGATTTCCGGGGCATCGATGCCTACCAGTTTGCTGTCGTCTTCCCCCTCGATTTGGATTTTAGAGTTAAAAAAAACGAAAAGAAGCGTTGTGCCAACTGTCAGCACCAGCATAAAAAGCAGTTCTTTATAGTACTTCTTGATAAATGACTCGGCTGCCATGAATTTGCTTGCCTCTTAATGATAGAATAGCCTAATTACTCTCCAAGAAGAATGGATTTATGAATACTTATGAGCTTTATGGCCCGCCCAAAGTCGGTGGGGATTGTTTGTCTTATTGTGGAAAATGCAAGCGCGAGCTATCCCATGTGATAGTTTCGATGGTCAGTAATAGGCCAGCGCGAGTGGAGTGCAAGACTTGTCGTTCGCAACATAACCACAAGGGAGCAGCACCCATTACGCGTAAATCTTCTCCTTCTTCAAGTAGTGGTGCCCCTAAAAAAGTGACAGTCAGAGTCAGGGAAGTTTGGGAACAAAAAATGCAAGCTTCTAGAGGGAAAGTTCCATTGAAATACAATGTAAAAGAACTTTTTAAAAAAGGCGATGTCATCGAGCATGTTCAGTTCGGCATGGGTTTCGTGGAAGAAGTGAAATTGGGTGGCAAGATCACAGTCCTCTTCAGTGAAACAGAAAAGGTGCTAGTGCATGGAATGGGACAACCGACAACCGCTTCTCAGCCTTGATGAAAAGCGCATTCTTTTGCAGTTTTCCAAAAATACGCTCTCTGCCTGTTTTGTTAATAAAGAAGATCACACTTTAAAATCTTTTGAGTCGGAGTATGTAAAATCCTACCCGAATTTTTCTTTAAAACTTTCCTGCTTTGTCACTTTGTACAGCGGTAAAAATAAAACACTGCGCGGGTGTATGGGAGCGCTTTCCACAGAGCAACGTCTTTATGAAAATGTGTGGGAATATACCCAGACCGCTGCGTTTGCAGATTCAAGATTTTCTCCTGTGAAATACGAAGAGTTGGAAGATATTTCTTTTAATATTTCCGTGATTGGTCCTTTGAGGCATTTACGTAGGAAAGAAGATCTTGTTATTGGAAAGCACGGGCTCACAGTTGATCAGGGAAAAAAACACGGCGTTTTACTTGCTCATGTCGCGACAGAATGGCATTGGGATCGCGATGAATTTATCAAGCAAGTCTGTATCAAAGCGGGTCTTAAACCCGGCTTTCCGCCTGAGTACGCATTTTCTTACTTCGAAGAAATTACTTTCTTATGATTCATTCGCTGCTATGAGTCTATTTAATCTGTGCCTAAGAGATACATCACATTAGCCTAAACGCAGTGAGTCTCAATAATTCCTTCACAATCTCCGATAAGCATTACGACAGATTCTATTTTTCTAGGGGAATGGATGCCACCTAATTTGAAATTATTGCAACGAGAAACACACTTCACAGAAAAACCTATCGGAGTAGGTACTTTTCGCACGAGCGAAAAGGCAATCAAGTATGTAAATGAAGTCTTAAGAAGCGAACGGTTATCTTACGGACCTTTCACCCAAAAATTTGAAAGACTATTCGCTGCACAACATGGCTGCCGTTTCGCCATCATGACCAACAGTGGGACCTCGAGCCTTCTCATCGCCTTACATGCATTAAAAATTCGTTACAACTGGGCGGATGGGGACGAAGTGATTGTCCCAGCGGTGACGTTTGTAGCGACAGTCAATGTGGTTCTTCAATTAAATTTAAAACCCGTTTTAGTAGACGTAGATCCCACTCATTATGAATTGGATCCGGACAAACTCGAACAAGCACTTACCTCACGCACTCGTTGCATTATTCCGGTGCATTTATTTGGTAACCCTTGTGAGATGAATAAAATAGTCGCATTTGCCCAGAAACACTCTCTTCGCATTGTCGAAGACTCATGTGAAACGATGTTTACTCAATATGAAGGCAAATCCGTCGGCAGTTTTGGAGACATTGGTTGTTTTTCTACTTATGTAGCACACCTTCTTTGCACTGGAGTAGGTGGACTGAGTACGACAAACGATCCAGAACTTGCTATTTTACTCCGCTCATTGGCAAACCACGGCCGTGATTCCATTTATATCAGTATTGACGACGATAAAGATAAGACAGCTGAAGAACTGAGTCTAATCGCTCAGCGCCGCTTTTCTTTCATCCATCCTGGTTACAGCTTTCGCGTAACCGAGATGGAAGGCGCTGTGGGGCTAGCCGAACTGGAAGACAGCGAAGACATGATGACCAAGCGTCGTAACAACGGTCAGGAACTTTTGAAAAAACTGCGTGGACTAGAGTCTCACATGCAGCTTCCGACGGTACGGCCCAATGCCGGACATGCTTTTATGATGTTTCCGATAGTGCTTAAAAATGAAAAAAAACGAAATCTAGTGGATCAGTTGGAACGCGCTGGAATTGAAACACGCGATATGTTGCCACTAACTAATCAACCTGTTTATAAAAACCTGCTAAATTTAAGAGAAGAAAATTATCCGGTTGCCAAGTGGATCAACGAGTCGGGTTTTTATGTTGGTTGCCACCAGGGCATGAGTGAAACGGAGATAGACTACATCGTAGATACTCTTTATGGGTATTTCCAACACCACCCCGAGACAAAAGAGAAATC
>CAYNEF010000120.1:0-3986 GCA_964396165.1 uncultured Pseudobdellovibrionaceae bacterium | reverse complement strand
AAGGTATTGTGCTTGCCGCTGGTGGATGCGCTTCAATCTACACGACTAATCCAAATAATGCCTTCGATATATCACTTGTTAAGGCTGATGTGACAGTCTCCGGGGAAGAAGTCTCCTACTACTGGACGTATGAGTTCAATTAAGCTACCCACACCTTCCTATATGTAGAGAGTTTAACTAAGAGGATTTACATGAATAAATATCTAAAGTTCATTAGCGTACTACTTGTTACAAGTATTGTTACAAGTTCACCACCTGTGTTTGCTGGGGGCGGGTTTAGTGGATCGGGGGGCGGTGGTTCAGGGGAAATTGCCGGAGCAATTATCCAGCTAACTTCTTGTCCCGCTGACATTGTAGCTTATGTTTCTGCTATACCAGCTAATGCTTATGTAAAGATGCCTTCAGGGTGCACCTATACACTATCTACGTCATCAGCAATAGAATATCCGACAACTGGTGCTCAAATTGATTGGTCTGGAACAACTATTTATCGAACAGCTACCGAAGGAACAATTATTGGGATTACGAATGTTGACCCAACTAAAAAATTTCTTGTTCAGAATTTAAATTGTTCAGGAGCTTTTGCCTCGATTTGCATTAATGTTGACCAAACTGGAGGTTCTACATTTAGCGATAAAAATAACCTAATTTTTAGAAACATTGATTATATCTCTACCCAGGGGACAGGGATTTCTTCTTCTTATGGATTTAAGATTCAAGATGCTAGTTTTACCATAGATGGAGCACATATAGTCCAGTCTAACAACACAGCAAGCGCAAGTGTTTTTGCAATTCGATCCTATGCAAACAGCACCGCTGATGCCGCAATAGATTTTTCTATAACCAACTGGTACAACAAAACCGACTGCACAGGAAGCTCTCCGTCATTTTGTAGAGGTCTTGATATATCTTACCAAAACGCCACAGCTGGAGGAGCTCCGGTAAATTCATTTGGAACAGTAAAAGATTTCTATGCTTACGCTCACGGTGCTGGTGAGGCTTGTAAGCAGACAAACGATACATCCGGATCTATTTATACCAATGAAGTTTATTGGACAAATGGAACATGCGATGGAAATGCTTATGATTTTCGTGATGGTTCAGCATTTGGAAGCCCCATAATTGCTCATGTAGAAAATGTTGAAATGAAAAATGGAATTTTCAGCCTAAAGTCTACAAGCACTTATGATTTTGAGGGTGTAACAGGAAAAAGCGGAAATTTTTGGGTTCTTGATAATTCAGCTTACTCAACGGCCAATGCTGACCAAGATATTGAATCATTTATTGCTTATGTGGCTTCTGCTGGCGATACGATTTATTTTCCTTCTGATATTACCATTGATGCAGACATAGCTGTTACTAAAGGTGTGCATCTTATTGGCCTAGGGAAAAACGGATGCAGTAACATAACGACATCAAGCACGGCTTCTCAAATATTCAATATTACTTCAGACAATGCTACTGTTGAAAACTTCTGTTTAAATCTAACTTCCGGATGGGACGGTATTCTTTTCAATGGGACTGGTGGAACATCTTTCACAAATTCCAATGTTAAAAATGTCACGATTAATAAAGCTTCAGCGACGGGAAACTCATCGGGCGTTATTTACAATGACGCATCCGGAACAGTGGACGGACTGCGGACAAACATCGTCTGCACGACAGGAACCTGCTACGGAATCGAGAAGACAGACGCAAGTACGGTCGATGCGGCAAGCACGATAAACGTCTACAACCCCGATATCACAGTCAGCGCAACAAGTGGAACCGCGGCGGCTTTTTATGCGGCAGACGGGGGATCTTCCTACGCTGATACATACAACATCATTGGCGGGAAATACCGTGTTTCAAAAACGACCGGGTTGGCCTATGGTGTATACGCTTCTGGCCCACAAATCACGGTAAACAATTTCGGGATACGTGGAATAGCCGATGATATTGACTTTTATTTTGTCAGCAATGCGACGATTAATTCCAACTCATCTCCCTCAATAGCTCCTTTTACCATTGGCGGATCTGGGCCAAACGCTTCTGGAATTTCGACTTTCGGGGGCGGGATTAATGTTCCGGACGGACAGCAGATTGACAGTAATGGGCATCGGGTAAATTACCCTATAGCGGCGTATGCTTCCGGAACTGTTTACAGTCTCACAAACACTTCCGCTCTGGTGGACTTCGGTACAACCGATCCGATTCTTACCATCGATAAACCCGGCACATATTGGGTTAGCGCAAAAGCTCAACTTAAATACAATGCGGCCACGTTTGCGGCAAATCAAACAGCCACATGCAAAATCCGCCGCACGAATAACACAGCCTCCGACCTTACAAACGCCACAAGAACGGCAGACCTAAGAATAATTACCACAATCACAGACAATGCCGGTCTTATTGAAATTCCAGAAACCGTATACACGACAGCGAACCAAGATGACCATTTACAACTTTGGTGTTCTGTTTCGGCGGCTCCAGGAGCCGGAAGCGTTGACGTGACTTCTGCTGAAATAACTGCCAAGCGGCAATACTAAAAGGGGTAATTATGAAAAAGAAAATATTCGGATTTCTTGGGGCATTGGTACTCGGACTTTGTTCCCAGGCTTTTGCATTAGATAGCCTTTGGACTTTTGGAACAGCCGGGAACGCGCTTTCGGCAAATCAATATTTTTCCGTTAACGCTCCGGCAATAGGTGACGCAACGGTAAGTAAAAAACACCTTGTAATTGCCGGTTCTATGACAGTTTCAAACCTTAATGTTTTTGCTGTAACTGCGCCCAACAACGGGGTTGGAACTGAAACTATCAATTACACACTTTACGTGAATGGTTCAGCTAGTGCCTTAACATGTAGCATTTCCGATGCTTCAACTTCTTGCTCTGACTCAACCCACACGGTCAGCCTTGTACGTGGCGATACGGTAGCTTTAAGAGCAGAAACCGGGGCGGGGACACCAGTATACAGTGTAGTTTCCGGGTATATCAAAAAAACAATCACAGGAACTAACCGTGATGATTACATTGGTGGTCCAGCATCAACGACAATTTTAAGCGGAACTTTGACAAACTACACTAGCCTTTTTTATAAAGCCCCTAGCACCACTGAGGTGAAATTTATTGTTCCTGTTGGGGGGAACATATCAAAACTTGTTGTAGCTTTAGATGGAACTCCAGGGGCTGGAAAATCTTACGCTGTAACATTGAGGAAAAACGGTTCTGACACAGGGGTTACTTGCACTGTGGCCGACACAAACACCACTTGTGGAGACTTGATTAACAGCTCCACATTTGCCGCAGGTGACTTTGTCTCTGTTTCCATTGTCCCTTCTGGAACACCGACAGCGAGATATATTTCTGTTGGCGCTCAGTTTTCTTCTCTTATTTCAGGATATTTCATCCACTCTAGTTTCACTTCCTCAGGAAACCCTTCGACTTCCGTAACGCATTATTTCCCTGTGAACGGTGCGGCGGGATCTGGAACATCGACGAGTACCTATAACGAATCCTACCCGACCGGACTTTATGCAATGGCTTATTACGCGGGGCAGGTGACAGCTCCCGACAATGGCGCGGGAGTACAGTCGTATACCTACTCTTTGAGAAATGAGTCAAGCACAACGGACACGATGGCAAACTGTCGAATCTATGAGGCTTTGACTTCCTGCAACAAAAATATCCGTGTTTTGCTTCCGGCCACAAATTACCTTGTCCACAATGAGGTTGTTCCGTCAGGGACCCCAGTGTCCGGTGGCGGGAGTACCGTTGGCATAGCACTTTCATTTCAAGTCCCCCAGACAACCACAATAAAGGGTTACTAACCGCCCACGGGCAAACGAAAGGAATTTATGAAAAAGGCATTGATGGCGCTGGTAATTCTGGGAGTTTTATCTACCTCTGCCTTTGCGATGGGTAAGGGCGCGACGAAGGAAGAGAAGGCGTTTGGAAATTGTCAGACTGAAGCGCCTAAGACTTGCGGTGGGTATCGCTCCACCA
>CAYNEF010000119.1:0-3994 GCA_964396165.1 uncultured Pseudobdellovibrionaceae bacterium | reverse complement strand
CGAAAACTGACAAGACTATGAAGCTGTCTTAAAAAACGCTGTTCGGAGGGAGTAAGTTCCGGCTCCCTGTTTAAAGTCAAAATTCTTTCTTCAATCAATAAATCCGAGGAGCTTTCATTGCGTTTAAAAGCTTTGGTTAGTTCTTCTACAATGGGAGAAGATTTTTTTAGCCGCACTTTGTTTAATATTTCGATAGTTTTAATTTTTGCTATCAGTAATTCTGCTGCTACCCAGGCAAGAAAAAAACCAACCGCTACGGTATGCTTAAAATACACACCAAAGGCGATAGTCACTGCTACTAAAGCGATTAAGGCTGTAAAAAAAACTGCTTTTTTCCGCGTTGCTTTCACATACACTCCAAACACAACAAGGCCGCCCTTAAAACGGGCTCGGCATAAGATGAATTGAGCAACTAATATGCCACTGAAGTCGTCTAAGTTTGCGCATTGTATTCCTTTAGTACACATAGAGTGGCAAAAAGGGGCCCAAACTAGGTAAGCCGTTTGACTAAGAACTGTGCAGAGTACATAAATAGCGATGAGGAGTTTTTTACTTTTTCCGAACGCACGTGAGCGGTTAAAAAAACAAAATAATGAATATTGAAAATACAGGCGAAAAATTTAATTTAGAACTCTTTCAAAAAGCGCGCGAACTCACCTGGCTTGCTTTAGAGAAATTTCATGTTCAAGTAAAGCCTGGCATGAAAGAAAGCGAAGGCAAAGCGCTGATAGAAAAAATCCTGACTGAGATGGGCACTACAAAGCGCTGGCACAAAAGCCATGTCCGTTTTGGGAAAAACACGCTGAAAAGTTTTTCTGATCTTTCTGATGGAGATCCGATTCTTCAAGAAGATGATATTTTCTTCGCGGATATTGGGCCTGTTTTTTTTGATCACGAAGGAGACTGCGGAAATACCTGGGTAATCGGTAATGACGAAAGAAAAAAAGCCTGCGCCAAAGATGCAAAAATTCTGTTCGATAAAGTTGCAAATCACTGGAGAGAGAACAAACTAACAGGTAAAGACTTATACAAGTTCGGAGAACAACAAGCACAAGAAATGGGTTGGGTTCTCAGCACACACAAAGGCCCCGGGCACAGGCTCTGTGATTTTCCTCACATGATTTTTCACAAGGGTAAACTTTCAGACTTAGAAAAATCTCCTATTGAAGGACTTTGGGTTTTAGAAATCCAAATCGAGCATCCAGAAGGCCACTATGGCGCCTTTTATGAAGACTTACTTATTTGATTAAGGCAGCACACTGGCCGGAAGACGGGTAGAAATATACGTTTTTTCGACAAGGCCCTTATTGTCCATCGCATGGTAGTGAATATAATTACGTAGCACCAACTTCACATAATTTCTGGTTTCATTAATCGGAATCAGTTCTACAAATACATCTAGAGGCAGATCACCCATTCTTTTTGTCCACCGGCTTGTGCGTTGGATCCCGGCATTGTAAGACGCGGCAACAAGTGCCGGATGCTCTAGATACTTGAACAATTGGTGCAGATGAAAAGCTCCCATTTTGATATTTTCTTCCGTCGAATACATACCCTTATCCCGGAAGGAAGACTTGTATTTCCACTCTTTCGTCATTTCTTTTGCAAGAAACGGCATCAATTGCATGAGTCCCCTTGCATCAGCGCTGGAAGTGGCAAAGGCGTTAAACGCACTTTCCTGTCGCATGATTGACCACACAAAATTGCTATCGACTCCCCACTGTTTTGAAACCCATTCCACCGTATTTTTGTACGGACGCGGGTATAAACACGTCCATTGTTGATTTAACTTTTGAAAGGATTCGCTTTTTTGAAAAGTAGATTGAATATTGCCGTACAGTTTTACTGCCTCTAAGTGATTGCCACTTGCCTGAAACAACTTCATTACATAGATAAGCGCATCCACGTTATCGTCAGGCTCTGATTTTAATTTCTCTGAAGCCTTCTGTAGAAATACTTGCGTATCTTTTTTTAAATTACCATCCAAGCGCTGTTCCGCTTCGTTTAAATTGTCTGAAACGGAGCGCGAAACAGAGAAGGCGTCCACTTGGGGAGCGCACTCTGGGATGGGAATCTGGTAGTCTTCACCACGAGATACTTTAGCGAGATATTGGTAATAACCATAGACAGGAAACTGCATCAGTTTCGCATAAGCTTCCTCACGCTTTCTCTCATCTGAATAAAACTGAGTGAGCCAGTACGCACGTCTTAATTGATTGGTGAGACTCTTATCCTCGTCGCACTGAGATTCAAACAGAGAGAGGGCTTCGTCTTTTTTTCCGTTCAGATACGATCGCAATGCGAGAACAAAACCGGCTTGAGTGGTTTCGGGACGGCAGGGGCCTATTTCCTTTAGCCTTTGGTAAGCCACAAGTAATTTGGGAGATGATAACGTGTCTTGCAGGATCCGAAAACGCAATAGCTGCATTCTGTATTTTTCTTCTGAGTCTGCTTTGGCGTCAAAATCCGGCTGTGCTGTAATTTCTTCTACAATTGCTAATGCTTTTTCATTTTCGTCTTTATTCCAAAGCTCTTTTAATTTTTTGAGTTTTCCACTCCAGGGATAATTGGGGGTGGACTTTAAAACTTTATCTTCTGAATTTAATACCGCTGAGGAAGCGTTAGAATCGAGAAAGGAAGAAATCTCTGCTTGTAAGCTAGCGCTTTTTTCTTCGAGTTCTTTACGGATAGGATCACCTAATTTCACCCGAGACAGCTCAAAATCATAAAGATCATACAACCGCTTTTTCTGCAGAGTTGTGAGAGTGGCCAGGTTTTCTTCCAGTTGTACGCGTTCTTTGTATTGTTCTCTTTCTTTTTTTGTCGAATAGCCTTCTTGGAAAAAGGCAGAGTATGTCTTCGGTTGATGTTTTACCGCACACTGGCATAATATAATCAAAGCGATAGATATTGCTGCAGCGTGTTTATAATGGTTGAGCACGATGTACATGATATTTCATTTCCCACGGAGACGAAACTCATTTCAAATGGCTGAGATAGGAAACAACACAGGCAAGCTTCTAATGATTCTGGGAGTAGTTTTACTACTCGCAGGATTGTTTTTAACATACGGCAATAAAATCCCCCTTCTTTCGAAGCTTGGAAGCCTGCCTCTGGATATAAAAATAGAAAAAGAAAATTTCAAATTCTATTTTCCCTTAGGAACGTCGATTCTTCTTAGTATACTATTTTCTCTTGCTCTTAAATTTTTCGGAGGCTCTGCCAAATGAAAAGTCTTATTTATCTTCTTCCTCTTCTTTTACTTCTTTCCTGTAAGGAAGAAAAACACGTCCCTCACGCCGTTACAGAGCTTACTGCAAAAATTGAAGCAATGGATAAAAAGCTGAAAGAGACAGACAATAAACTCAAAATGGCACTCGATCACGGTTTGCAAATTGAGCTCACACACGAACGTGAACTGTTATATAGCCGGCTAGAGCGAGAAAAAGAACGCGTCCGAGCTATGTGGCCGACATGGGACAAGGAACAGGAAGAAAAAGCAGCCTCTGGTGGTGGCGGCGCAGAAGAAGGCGGGCACCACTAACTCATAGGTTAGCGCGTTGCACATATACTTCTATGATTAATTCACCCAATGAAAAAAAGCCTAAAATCATAGATAGCTTTTGGGCATTTCTTGTCGCAACCGCATTTCTAGGTCCACTTGCGTTGCCTCTTTTGTGGCGTAACCCGCGCTACTCGATAAAAATTAAAGTGGTGGGCAGCATAGCAGTGCTTGCTTTCACGTACTTTCTTCTTCAGTTTGCAAGCGATCTGATGACTTCAATCTTAGAAAACTACAGCGACTTACCTAATTAACGTTGTAAAAACCCGCTCTTTTTCAATTGTTAAAAAATCTCCTTATTTCTAAGTGCTGCCAATTATTGGAATATTCCTCTCGCCCCAATTGTGAAGATTACATAGCTAGTTGTGCGTCCTCACTCTGCCGTAAACTACTTATGAGTGGTGTGGAAATTAATATTTTTTTATTTTGAAG
>CAYNEF010000118.1:0-4000 GCA_964396165.1 uncultured Pseudobdellovibrionaceae bacterium | reverse complement strand
CGTGAAGGTACTGGATTTTGAGTCCAGCGCGTCTACCAATTCCACCACCCGGGCACAATGTATTATGAAAATTATTTCACAATTGGAGCTTTTAAAAACTCCGTAACTGTAAAAAAATTCATCAGTGAGTAATTCTGTATCAAGAGACAGTCTTAAATTCAATCATTTAACTAAACAGTACTTTCGAAATGGGGTGTACTCAAGTTGCGTATTGCGCTGCGTTACTTTTGTTTGCTACTATGAAGATAACAGTGGTACGTAAGTGAGTAGTAGGACGTATAGCGAGAAGTTAGTTGAGAGAAGAATTCCTACCTCATCATTAGCAGGAAAATTTGTACGTACCTCACCTATTTTTTGGAGAGGTAAGTGAAAGTGCCTTTAATAGCTAAAATGCCTTGGGACATGGTGGTGTTTCTCACCATAACAACCGTCGGGTTTGGTGTCTCAGTAAACAAGCTTTCCCGCACCGGAAACTTAAGAGCCGTGGCCTCTCAAGTGGAAATCTCCGAAAACAATTCCTCACAAGGTAGTTCCAGAAGCGGTATCCTGACGATGGAAATGGGATGTCTTGAACGTAGCGCCGGACTTCGCAACAACGATGTCACTCAAGGTGCCGTCCGTCTCAAAGGAAAATTCTGTGACTTGCCGAAACTCGAAAGCAAAGAAGCTTTAGGAACAATGAAAATTAAAAACCTGACGACTGGTCAAGAGAGCATGCTCTTTCTCTCTGGCAATGACGCTTTTGTCACAGATGGAATGCATTTAAAAAACGGCAAAAATATTTTTACGATGGAATGGAAGCTGAAGAATGTGGAAAAAGAATTAAGAGCCGAAGTGTACGGCAGATGATTTTCTAGTGAATAGTCTATTTGTTTGATTTTACTCCCGCGCGCCCTTCAAGCACGGTCTCGGACGAAAGTTCGAGACCGTTTTATTTTATTAAAACGTGAAAGCTACAGTGACATCGTAGGATTGGTTAGCTGCTTGATCTTTTAAAGGCTGAGAGGTAGCAAGACTTCCCATCACGTTTTGAGCTAAAGGCTGACTGACAGATGTTGTAAACGTATTTGCCGTAACGGGCATAGAGACAGAGGTTCTGGGAACAGTGCCATCCATATTTGTCCAGACGCTTAAGTTTGCATCTGCAAGTTGCGCTTTTCCGGTGAAGCTGCCGGTGAGCTTTGGGTGGTAGATGCCGGCTTCGATATTGCCTTTTACGTATTCAATTCTGGAAGCATCGGTCATGACATCATAGCCAAATGCTAATTCGGGTTGTTTGCCGTTATTTGTGGGAGCTGTTTTTACTCTCACGTCTTTTAAATTTTCTACCGTGTCGATAGCTTTTTTACCGATGCTGCCGGGTTTGTCTGCAAAGTATGTTTTTACGGCAGAGTCGATGCGCATGCGAAGGACCTGCTCGGCAAATTCATTTCTTAACGTAGAATCTTTTTTTCCGTTCCCGTAAGATTCTTGAGTTCCGATAGTGTAACGCTCGTCTTTTTGAAAAGCAGGATTGTATTTGATCTGTTGTTCGTGAAAGCGCCATCCCTGTTCGTAGGCGTTCATAATCCCCTGATCAACGTTAGAGAAGTATTTCAAATAAAATTTATCTTCGACTCCAAAGTCATCGGGGCGGCTTAACGCAAGCTTCTGCGTTTTTTTATGTGTGCGAGACTTTGTCGTTTTCGCATAGAGCGGTGCCACAACTAAAAGACCGATCATCAAAAATTTGAATGTCTGGTTTTTCATTTAAAGCCCTTATTTGTCACGCCCGCTCTCTCTATCGGGTAAGACTGTCTATGAGCAAGGACAGGGCCAACGGTGCAAGGCTAGCGCGGTTTTAAGTGAGCCGAAGCGTAAAAAGGCACAGTGACTAGGTTTTAGACACAAAAAGGGCTATCTCAGTGTATTAATATAAGTTATTGAAATAATAGGGTAAAAATATGTGTTCCGACTGTCTAATTCTTAGACACAGACTGTATACTAATTAGACGATGCAGCGATTTGAGTGGGAGCAATGTTCTTAAAATTTTTCGCGATTTTCGTTTTACGTACTTTCTTCCCATTCGCTTGTTGGTAGAGATAAGAAGCCGCTTCAAAGATATTCATCTTTTTTCCTGTAGAGGCAGACGTTGGTATGTTCGCGTAATCTGTTAATCCTTGTGCGCCACCAAAACCTGCTGCTGCAGCACCGCCGGGGCTTCCAAAAAGTCCTGCCATCATGTCGTTCAAATTCACGCCATCTCCGTTTTCAGAAGATTTGCTCGAAGAAGAAGCTCCTTCACTGGAAGATTCTCCCCCGTTTTTACTTCCACTAATGCGAGTGTTGACTGCAGTTTGTGGCGTATCGTTTGGCAGTGTTCCTTTTAAATCTCCCGAGGTAGCGGATTTTAAAGCGCCTGCAAAACTATTGGAGTTGTTCATTGTTGTCGGTACGAGATTGCCAGCACCGTCTACACCTTTTGCGGATTCATCTCCTGTGATCTTAGCTTTATCGACTAAATCTGGGATGACAAAACCATCGCCTGGACGAGCATAATTCGGCGGAATCTGGACCGAGTCTCCACCGCTTAAATCGGGGCTGGGAGCTCTTAATGCAGCTACTTCTGGATCGGGAGAAGCATCGCTTGTCGATGTAGAAGAGGGACTTGCATTTAAACCTGCTTGGTCCACTTTATCACTAGGGGCGGCTGCAATTTTGGGAGCTTTTTGTGCTGCCGGTTGAGCGATTTGTGGTGTTTGATTTTCCTGTAACTGGTTTTTTTGATCTTTATTCTTGTCTGAATTCGCGGCACTTTGAGCAGCTTGCTGACATTGCATCATCGCCATCATCGAATACATTTGAGCGGATTTTGAGTCGCCTTCTGCCTGTGCTTTTCTGGCATCATTCATTAATTTTGCACACATCGCCATTGCGGTCATTGCGCCTACCATGGCGAGAGCACTGGAGGCTCCTGAGTCGCTGGAACGAGATTGTGGTTTAGGTACTGCGACTGGGGAAGGTTGGGGAGGTGCATCGGGTAGTTCAACACTACCCCCTGCGGCTGCCCCACTGGAATCGCCACCTGAAGTTGTCTCTGCATAGACTGCTGTCGGACGCAGAAATACGGCTAATATTATTAGGGCCGTAATCAATTGTGAAAATCGTGCTTTCAAGTGTATTCCTTCAGTATTAGTAAGTGCAGTTCACGTGCCACCAATATCCTTAAGGAATACAAGAGCTAAGAGCATAGCCAGTTGGTAAATCTTTGGGCAGTTGTAAAAAGGGTAGACATTTCCGTGAAATTTGAATAGGTTAAGTCGTTTTTGACTAATCAGCCTCTATTTATTTAGAGAGAACAAGTGCTCCGAACCCCAGTCGCATTGTCCTCTCTAAATAAATAAAGGCTGATTAGTTGTAGAGTTAAATTAATGTAAGGAACTAAATTTATGGAAAGACATGCATCAGCTTTAAAAGCTGCAAGACAATCTGAAAAAAGAAAAGAACGTAACCGTGCTGGCCGCGCTACATTCAGAAGCCTCATGAAAAAAGTTCGTGAAGAAGCTGTTAAAAAATACGCTTCCAAAGAAGAAGCTAAAAAAGTGATGGCTCCGCTATTGAGCGAAGTACAAAGAGTTTTGATGAAAGCTGCTTCTAAGAATCTTATTAAAAAGAAAACAGCTTCTCGTTACATTTCCCGTTTAAGCGTTCTTGCGAACTAAGCTCTAAACGGTAATTATATAAATTCTATTTTTAAGACTGTTAACCTTAGGGTTAGCAGTCTTTTGTTTTTTATCAGGATTAACAGTAGTCGCCTTGGTAGCGCTCAATCGTAGGATCCACGTCAGCGCTCCACTCATCAATACCACCTCGGATAACGTGTACGTTTTTGTATCCCATGTCGGCAATTTGAGAAGCGAAGTTCGTGCTTCTTACACCAAAATGGCAGTAGCATAAAATAGGGTGGTCTTCGGGGACCTGGTGCAGTTTTTCAAATACATTTGTTTCGCTTAAGAAAAT
>CAYNEF010000117.1:0-4170 GCA_964396165.1 uncultured Pseudobdellovibrionaceae bacterium | reverse complement strand
TTATGTACGCAGTTGTTAGAACAGGTGGAAAGCAATACCGAGTAGAACCGGGCTTCGAACTTTTAGTAGAAAAACTGGAAACCGAACCAGGTAAAAAAGTTGAATTGAAGGATGTCCTTCTTTATTCCGACGGTACAACCGTAGAAATTGGTAAGCCTCTTGTCTCCGCAACCGTCACATGCACAGTTGTCGATCAGGAACTTGGCGAAAAACTACACACGATCAAATACAAAAGACGTCACAACTACAAAAGAACATACGGTCACCGTCAATGTTACACACGTCTTGTGATCGAAAATATTACAAAGAATTAAGGAGAGTAGAAAATGGCACATAAAAAAGCAGGTGGTAGCTCTCGAAACGGCCGTGATAGTCATGGACAAAGACTCGGCGTTAAAAGATATGGTGGTCAACTTGTTCATGCAGGAAGCATCTTAGTCCGTCAGCGTGGTACTGTTATTCATCCAGGCCTCAACGTAGGTGTAGGAAGAGACTGGACTTTGTTTGCTCTAGTAGAAGGACGTGTCAGTTTTGAACGTCACGGAAAAACTAGCAAACGAGTTTCTATTCTTCCCGTAGCATCCTAAGTCTTATTTTTTAATAAATAAGTTTTAAAGACGGTAACTACTCACTAGTCATTGCGAGCGTAAAGCGACTTGTCCGGCGTAGCCAAAAGCGAAGACGGAAGCCGTTAGTCATTTGCAAAGACTGTGATCAACATCAGTTACATCAAACACATAGGATACCTTTATGTTAATCGATGAAGTAGTCATACGCGTGCTCTCAGGAGCCGGTGGCAATGGCTGCAAAAGTTTTAGACGCGAAAAATATATTCCCTTCGGCGGGCCTAACGGCGGAAACGGCGGCCAGGGCGGAAGTGTTTACCTAAAAGCGACTAACAACAAAACAAGTCTTCTCGATTTTAAATACAAACCCAAGTTTGAAGCTGAACGCGGCGAGCACGGACAAGGAAACGATTGCTTCGGCCGAGGCGCAGAAGACATGATCATCTCTGTCCCCGCAGGCACCCAAGTATTTGATGCGGAAACTGGTGAGTTACTCATCGATTTAATTAATGATGGAGATTCTATCCTCATTGCAAAAGGTGGAAGAGGCGGCAGAGGAAACCTGGCGTTTAAAACTTCTACCAACCGCGCTCCCAAAACGGCAGAAAAAGGCCATCCGGGGGAATCGAGAACGTTAAAGCTCGAGCTTAAACTTATCGCCGATATCGGGCTTGTCGGTCTTCCTAATGCAGGAAAGTCTTCTTTCTTAAGATCTGTTTCGCGCGCAACACCTAAAGTGGCTGATTATCCTTTTACGACTTTAGAACCGCATTTGGGTGTGGTGGATCATAAGTTTCAAAGTTATGTAATCGCAGATCTTCCAGGTCTGATTGAAGGCGCCTCTGATGGTGCAGGGCTCGGAACAAAATTCTTAAAACACGTTTCTCGAAACAGAGCGCTTTTACATCTTGTAGATGTTAATGAAACGCCTGCAAAAATCGAAAAAAATATTCAGACGATTCAAAACGAAATGAATAGCTACGACGAAACGCTTTCCGACAGACCGACATTTTTAGTCTTTACGAAATGCGATTTACTCACTGATGCCGCCTTAGAGAGAAAAAAAGAAGCGCTTAAAAAGCGTGGGCTGACGGGTTATTTCATTTCTAGCCACACGCATTATGGCGTCGAAGCGCTTTTGAATACCTTATCCATCGAAGCGCAAACCTGGGTGAAAGAAGAAATCGCAGCCGAACAAGCCGACGCAGAAATTGAGTTAGCAGAGTCAGTCGTATCACCCGAAGTCGAATCTGGAATGACTGCATGATTGCCCTTTTGGGCGGAACGTTTGACCCCATTCACCTGGGGCATTTGAACCTTGCTCAAACACTGCTGAAAAATTATTCATTCGAAAAAATTATTCTTATTCCGGCAGCGCAAAATCCTTTAAAAAACAATTCTCCTGTTGCGTCTAACGAACACAGACTCGAAATGATTCGTGGGTCGCTAACAGAATTAAACGATCCCCGTATCGAAGTTTCTGATATTGAATTAAGACGCACTGGCAAAAGTTATACGGTGGATACCGTCGAAGAATTAAAAAAACAAAACCCCGATAAAGCATTTGCTCTTGTGATTGGCGATGAAGTTTTTACGCAATTTACCGATTGGAATCGCCCACTCGACATTCTCAATTATGTGAATTTGATCATCATTTCCCGCTCGAACAGCGAGCCAAAAGTGGAACAAATTCTTTCAAAAATCGGAGCCACACCCCGTCAACTTTCCGATAAAAAATGGACCGTGAATGACGCAAAAACTTTTGTAGAATATTTTTCTTTCAAACCACTCCCCTTTTCATCGACAGCCGTCCGTGAAAGCATACGTGGTCTTTGGGGAATTCAGGATCTTGAAGAAAAAAACATAGTGATGCCGCAAGGAATTCAACGCTCGGTGTGGCAAGTTATTAAAGTTAATAGACTCTATTCCGTTACTAAGTAAGTTAGTAGTAACGAAGATTTTGACTATTCTGAATAGGAGTCAAACATGAGCGCAAAATGCGGACAAAAAAATCATCCCCGATACTGTAAATTGAGTGCGATCGTCAATTTTGGCCCCGAAAAACAAGAATCACGCCCCGAAAAAGCAGATTTTAACTCTCGTGTGAAGGACATCATCAAAAAGCTCTCAGACATCAACTCCCGCATCGACCGCTTGAACCAGAAGGCTTAAAACCCCTCCCAGAACCTTTTCTCCCCATACTAGGCAGATCTTAGAAATTGTGATAACTCTTAGCGCATGACTCGATGCATCGCTTTACTTTCCTCTGGTCTGGATTCCACAGTCGCCTTGGCGCTCGCAAAAGAAAAAAACGTAAAAGTGGAATTAGCGCTCACCTTTGATTACGGACAACGCGCGCGAGAAAGAGAAGTCGAACACGCAAGCCAGATTGCAAACTACTTTGATATTCCATTTCAGGTTTTAACTCTCGACTGGTTTAGAAACTTGGGCAAGAGTGCGTTGACCTCTGATACAAAGACTCTTCCCAGCCCGAATATGAAAGCACTGGACGACAAAGACCTTTCGGAAAAAAGTGCAGAAGCTGTTTGGGTGCCCAACCGAAATGGTGTGTTTATCGAAGTCGCGGCCTCTATCGCAGAAGGCAAAGGATACGATTCGCTTTTAGTAGGATTTAATAAAGAAGAAGCTGAAACGTTTCCGGATAATTCGAAAACGTATATTGATGAAATCAATAAGGCGCTATCACTTTCTACAAGAAACCAGATTGAAGTTTTTTCGCCGACGCTGAATTTAAACAAGGCAGAAATTGTGAATGAAGCGTTGAGACTTTCCATTCCCTTGGCACTTCTTTGGAGTTGTTATGAAAAACAGGAATTCATGTGTGGTAAATGCGAGTCTTGCATGCGGTTAAAGCGTGCACTTGCGAAAAACGAGGTAAATTTTGATGATCTCTTTACAGACAAAAATCTTGAATGATGCGTTTTTAACGTATGACGGAACACAACTAAACCCGCATTGGATTTTAAATACATTTGATATTACGGGGGATGCGATTGTCGCGTTTCAGGGCAAGGCGGATGTGAAGGTGACTCACATGGTGGATCTGCACGACGTCAAAGCGAATGCGCCGATCTACAGTCCCAGTATGCTGCACTTTGTGGGCGAATTTTTTATTGATTCGCTGGAGTATGGAATACTTTTACAGAACACTTTTATTTTACAGATCTACTCCCGACTTCTGGAAAGAGGCACGCAGGGGCTTTCCCGAAAAGGAAACGATATTTTCTTAAAAGGGCGCAAACTTTCGGTGTCGATTGCGACAAAAACGCCGGTTTCGGTGCTTTTGCATGTGGGGATTAACATCGAAACGGAAGGGGTTCCCGTCCCTGCCAGTGGTTTGAAGGAAATGGGTGTGGATCCGCTGTCTTTTGCCGCCGAAATTTTAGAGAAAACTGCCCAAGATTTCGCTAGTTACAGAATTTCGCGCTGTAAGGTGCTTCCCCGGTAATTTTCCCTTGCCAAATTAGCGTTTTCCTTTGATTATCGGCCCCTTAGTTATTTCCAAGGTCCCCATCGTCTAGAGGCCTAGGACAACACCCTTTCACGGTGTGGACACGAGTTCGAATCTCGTTGGGGACGCCAA
>CAYNEF010000116.1:0-4384 GCA_964396165.1 uncultured Pseudobdellovibrionaceae bacterium | reverse complement strand
TCGGGGCGGCGGGATTTGAACCCACGACCTCTTGCTCCCGAAGCTAAGCTAGTCAGACAGTAATTTCAAAGAATAAATGGCTAATTCGATATAATAATAAACACTTAATTCGGTTTAAGATTCAGCTGCTTTTTCTCTCTGTTACCCTGATTTACCCTCGATTACGCACTAGGACTTTCCACGGATCTTCCACGGGTATTTTAGGAGATTTGTTTTGGAAAAACCGCTAATCAATCATTCTGGCTCTTTCGGATCTCCCGCTTCCTAACGTAAGAACGAAAAATACTAACGAGATGGCGCCGGCGGCGAAAATGGAATCTCCCGGAACTCTTGCCCATCGAAGAGTCTGCATCAGAGGAGTATCCAAAAACTCGGAGCTTCGAGCATACCAGTATCCATGTTCGACAGATGCCCATGTCTGGAGAAGTCCGACGGGAAGAAGGCTCCCAACACACATTAGAAATAAGCCTAAGTTCATCGCCCAAAATGAAAAACGGAGCCAGGACTCTTTCCATATTGCATCGGGCATTAGCGCTCTAAGACAGGTAAGCATGAGGCCGATACCCAACATGCCGTAAACGCCAAAAAGTGCTGCGTGACCGTGCACAGCAGTGGTATTAAGTCCCTGCATGTAATACAACGCGATGGGGGGATTTATCATGAAGCCGAAAAGTCCTGCGCCCACCATATTCCAAAACGCGACGGCGACGAAAAAATAAATAGGCCATTTATATTTTTGTACCCAAGGGCCACTTTTCGAGAGCCGAAAGTCATGAACTGCAGCGTACGCGACCAAAACAAGCGGCACCACTTCCAAGGCGCTAAAGACCGATCCCCAAGCCAAAGCCACGGTCGGCGTTCCTGAAAAATATAGATGGTGGCAAGTTCCAATGATTCCACCCGATAAATAAATAGTGGCGGAAAGAAGTGCCGCCTCTGCTGCGAGTTTGGCATTAATCAGATTAAGACGCGTGAAGAAAAACGCGATGACTGTAGTCGCAAAGACTTCGAAAAAACCTTCCACCCATAGATGAACCACCCACCAACGCCAGTACTCAACAATGGTAAGATGTGTGTGCTGCCCCCAAGTCAAACCAGCCCCATAGAATAAACCTATCGCCGCCGCTGAAATGAGAAACAACCAAAGCAAATGTTTTTGATCTCCTGGGGCTTTTAGTGCTGGCCAAACTGCTCGAACTACTAGAAATAACCATAGTAGCAAACCAACGAAGAGACCAATTTGCCAGACTCTCCCTAGGTCGACGTATTCATAGCCCTGATGCCCGAAATAAAAAGAAGTCGTCTCTGACATTTTGTGGTGAATGCTCATCCATTCACCGGCGAGCGATCCAACCACTACGATAAGAAGCGCCAAAAATAAAACGTTCACGCCTAGACGTTGTCCCTTTGGTTCAACACCACTTACAAGCGGACCGATAAAAAGTCCCGCCGCAAGCCACGACGTGGCAATCCAAAAAAGACCCAACTGAACATGCCATGTTCGTGTCACACTATAGGGAAGTATCTCGGCGAGAGGGATGCCATAAAAGCCCCCGCCTTCTACTCCATAATGTGCCGTGATCATACCCACTACGATTTGTACGAGGATTAGGGCTGATACTATCCAGAAATACTTAAGCGTCGCACGCTGAGAGGGAGTTGATTTCCAACCTGCCAAAGGATCAACTTCAGGAACTGGCTCGTGAGAGGTTTTTTCCGGACGTGAAGCATACCACCAAACGAGAGCACAAATTCCTCCTAGAAGCATGAGAATGCTGACACCCGTCCATACGATTGATTCACTGGAAGGACGATTTCCCACAAGAGGTTCATGTGGCCAGTTGTGTGTATAGGAAATATGATCTCCCATTCTATTCGTGGAGGCGGCCCAGGATGTCCAAAAGAAAAAGGAGCAAAGCGCTTTTAGTTTTTTCGGATCAGAGACGGCCCCTTTGGGAATCGCGTATGCCGTGTTGCCGTTTGCAAAAACGCTAGAAAAATATTTTAAGTTATCCTGAAACGCCTCGACTCGAATCTGTTCAATCGTGAGGGTTTGTGTTTCGGGATTAAAACGGTTTGTGCGGATTAACTGTTGGAGGCGTCCCTCCAAACCAAGCTGCTCTTCTCCGTTCAGTTCGCTAAATGCTCTGTGGTACTTTTCTTCAGACCACCGGCCAAGAATGAACGTGGCTTCTCTGTGCAGCCAGTCCGCGGTCCAATCTGGAGCAAGGTAACTTCCGTGTCCCCATATCGATCCTACTTCCATTCCACCCATAGCTTGCCAAACATTTTGACCAAAGGAAATTTCGCCAGAGGCCACAATGACAGTACCCGTATCGCTAACGACTTTCTCTGGTAGGGGGGGAGCTTCCTGATAAACACGAGACCCAATCCATCCGAGTACCCCGAAAGAAAATACCAAGACCGCTGCAAAACTAATCCAAAGCCGCTTCAATTATTACCTCTTTGCATAAGTAGAACGGGATATATCTCCCATTTCACTTAGGGTGGCAAGGGCTTTGGATTGTGAGCTAGCAATGCTCTGCGGATGTACTTCTCATCTTTGATAACATCCTTAAGAGTATATTTTTCAAGCGTCGACAAAAAAGCATTTGTTGCTTCTTGCAACGCGTGCTTGAGGCCACAACCTGGTAATATTCGGCAAGTGTTAGTGGCTCGATTAAAACATTCTACAACGTCAAAAGAAGACTCCATTTCACGGATAACATCTGCAATACAGATTTTTTCTGCCGCACGGGCAAGTTCAATGCCGCCCCCTTTTCCACGAGTTGTTTTTATGAAGCCCGCTTTTGCCAGTCGGTGAACCACCTTTACAAGGTGATTGTTCGAAATACCGTATGCTTTTGAAATTTTAGGGATCGAAGCACGCGGTTCAATGCTCAAGTAAATCAGCGCGCGACACGCATAATCGGCATGTAAAGAAAGTTGCACTGTTTTGTCTCCTCATTTCCGATTGACAATACCACATCTTAAAGATGTATTATATATACATCTTTAAGATCTATAAAAGGAGTTCTCAAATGACGACCCTCTATGAACGTATTTCCAGCAAAGCAACTGTAGATAATTTAGTGGAATCTTTTTACCGCAAGGTGCTCACCGACGAGCGTATCTCTCGTTTTTTCGATGATGCCGACATGGAACGCCAGATGGTTAAGCAAAAGGCCTTTCTTACAATGGCTTTTGGAGGTCCCAACGAATATACGGGTAAAGATATGCGTCTTGGCCATAAGCATCTTTTGGAACTCGGTCTAAACGACTCTCATGTGGATGCCGTGATAGAGCTTCTTGCAAAAACTTTGCGTGAGCATGAGGTGTCAGAAGGCGATATCGCTCAGGCGGCAGTGATCGCAGAATCCGTACGCAATGATGTATTAAACCGGTAACAGCAATGGAAACCATCGACATCAGTTTTGAAGAAAAACTTTACTGTGTGCCGAGTGGAGTTTCCCTATTGGATTCGCTTCAAAAAGCCGGTGCGAAAATTCCCGCTTCTTGCAGGGCGGGTGTTTGCCAAAGTTGTCTCATGCAAGCTATCGATCTTGCGCCGCCTCCTCATTCTCAAAAAGATTTAAGTCACGAAAAAAAGAAGCAGGGTTACTTTCTCGCATGTCAGTGCCTTCCTACCGAAGCGATGAAAGTTCGGCTCGCGGCTGAATCCCTCCCCAGTTTTGACGCCGTGGTAACCGAACGGATCTCTCTCTCCTCGAATATTCTGCAAATTCGTTTTCGCCGTCCTCCGGATTTTGAATTTCATGCGGGTCAATACATTAACTTTTTTGGTCAAAACGAATTAGTTCGCAGCTATTCGATCGCGAGCCTTCCCGGTGAGAAAGACTTTTTTGATATCCATGTCCGTGAGATTCCGGGTGGCAAAATGACCGGCTGGTTCTTCAATGAGTGTGTTCCGGGCAACCGATTGCGGATGACTTCTCCCCGAGGGGATTGTTGCTATTTACCCGACGCAGAAGATTCCCCTTTGCTGCTCGTGGGCATCGGCACTGGTGTGGCGCCCCTTCAAGCAATAGCAAGAGAGGCATTAATAAGTGGAAAGCAAAGTCCAGTTTATTTTTACCAAGGCGCGCAAAATCTCGAACGACTTTATTTTCGCAATGAACTGAGATCACTTGCCAAAGCCTTCAATCAGTTTTCCTACGACGAGGTTGTCCTAAACGGACCGTCGGGTGATTGGCGAAACGGTCCTGTCACCGAGATACTGATGCAAGATTTCGAAAAAATAAAGCGTTGCAAAGTCTATCTATGTGGAGACGCAAGCCTTGTGAGTACGATTCGAAAGAAACTTTTCCTAGCGGGCATCAGTATGAATCGCATTAAATCGGATGCCTTCGTCAGTGCTCTTCCT
>CAYNEF010000115.1:0-4700 GCA_964396165.1 uncultured Pseudobdellovibrionaceae bacterium | reverse complement strand
GGATCTGCAATATTTACGCTCTGAAGCAAATCCAGATGTTCTCGCCTTTTTAAATCACATTACTGATCCCGTGAAAGACGAATTGCCTCCTCATTCTCCTTTTATTTTTGCTATTTCACATTTGGGGCAATTGTTAAATCGCATTCAACCCGAAATGAGCGCAGAAGAGCGCGCCTCAATTCTTTCTATACGAGAAAAAACACAAAGCTGGCTATCGAAAGTGAATCAAAAAGCGCAGGTACTTTCAGACGGCAATACAATGGGAAGCGTACTCGGTTCTTATCATTATGCGGCACTTAATCTTGGTTATGACTCTCAATTAAATGAAAAAGAATTGCAAAGTGCAATTGCCAAGATGAAAGCAGAAAGAGATCTCTCTCTTAAGATATATAAAAGCGCACAACGCGTAGGCTATTATTTGAGCTTTCAAAAAGCACCGAAGGCATCAAATAATGATCCTGTCGGAGAAACAGCACTTTCTCCTTCCATCCGCGCTTCCTCTGCGCGAATGGTACCCTTTAATTTAGTTCTCTATAAGAATTCCACACCTGAAGACAAAAAACAGAATGTGGAATATTTGCTTGAATCTTTACACAATTATCAGACATACTTCCAAGATAATTGGGCGGGCAGGGGAGAATATAGAACACACGAAAAATATGATAAAGATTATTTGGCTCCGTACTTTGGCCCTGCCACCGTCTCATACGCTTTTGATGCCATCCGTTTATTGATGCAAGATAAAGAACTAGCAAAAGATCAGAAACAAGAGCTTGAGGATTTGTCCAAAGGTATTACAGCTCAATTACTCAGTAAGTTTACGGACGGTGGGCTTCTTTCCGAACAGAATACGACACTTTATTCTGGCGCAAACGACTATGAAAACGTATTCGCAGGCCTTGCTTTGCAGGATGCTTGTTTGATTCAAAAACAAACTAGAAACAATTTAGAAAATTTTCTACCGCATATGACTGGCATTGGTACTTCGCATTAATTTGTTCCTGTCCTTTGACTAGGGTAAAATAATGTCTCCATGAAAAAACTCTTCAGCGTAGATCTTTCTTTGTTACTAGGTGTAGGAACCATCCTACTTCTTCTTTTGACACATACCTGGGTAGGCCCCGACATCTGGTACCACTTGTCGATAGGAAGAAGCGTGTGGCAGCACAAAGCTGCGATGCCACCCAATCTCACCGTTCTCAATCAGCCAGGATTTGTGAATTTCTACTGGTTCTTTCAACTTGTGATTTACCTCATCTATGATTTTGGGGGAAATGTACTTTTAAGTCTTTTTTTCATGCTTCTGTGGTGTCTGATTGCGCGCAACTGGTTTCGAGTTGTCAGGCCTACACGAGCTGGCATTGTGGGTGTTTTTCTCTCTCTTCTTTCTCTTATTATTGTGCAGCGCCGTTTTGAAGAACGGCCAGAGATTCTTGCCTATTTTATTTTAGGGCTGCAGATCCGTTGGGCGTTGATGTGGAACCCGAATAAGAAACTAAATAGTAAAAAACTGATACCGGTTTTTCTCTCTGAAATAGTGGTGAGTAGTGTGCATGGCTATTTTCTTTTTGGCCCTGCAATTTTTGGATTAAAAGCCGTATGCAGCTTTTTGGATAAGTCTAAACCGAAAGCTTCTGAATTTTGGTCTAATATTGTTTTCGTCATTGTTGGGCTTTTCGCCTGCACGATAGTTACTCCACTGGGAGTCGATAACTGGAGAGGGGTAATGGCTCTGGCAGAAATCTTACATTCTCCAGCCGCCGCTACTATCGCGGAATTTAGAAGACTGCCACTACGCTATCCGCAAGACTATGTCTTTTGGGGAACGTGGCTTGTGACACTTTTTGCAGCGATAGAGCGCATCCGAAAGGGCAGTCGATACTGGTTTAGCAGTAGCTTGTGTTTAGTCGGTGTGGCTCTCAGTGCGGATGTACTAAGAAATTTACCTTTGTTGGTTCTATTCTCCGCTCCGCTCTGGCGCGTATCCTTGAGAGAGGTAAAATTAAAAAAGAAATTTGTTCTGCCGCTTAGGATCTTTGCGGGCGCTAGTATTGCGATTATCGCTGCGATGGTAGTAACCAATGAGTATTATGAGATGACGAAGAACGCTAATACTTTTGGAATAGGAATTTCTAAAGAGTTATACCCGCATAAATTTGTAGAGTATGGAAAAACACAAAATTTGAAGGGGCCGGTTTTTAATGATCCCAATTATGGCGGATTTTTAGAATACCACTTGCCCGAAACAAAACTTTATTCCGACTCCAGATACTGCAACTCGGAACTCGTTTTTGAATATTTTAATAGTCTGACTAATCCGGATAACTTTCTTGCGTTAAATAACCGCTTTCATTTTAGCGGAGTGATTTTAGACGCCGTTCAGAGTAAAGGCCTCGTTACTCCGCTATTGCGTCATCCTGACTGGGTACTGGCCTATGCAGATGTACAGAATGCTTATTTCTCAAGTGATAAGCAGATTGCAACGGACTTACGCTTTTTTAGAGGGGAAAATCTCACTGTTACGCCTTACCACCACTTTGCAACGACCTGGCTTATCAACCTCGCTGATGCAGGTAGAAACGATCTGATGCTTCTTGCTATCAAGCAACTTGCGAACCAGGACAAAATTCCGGCTTCAGTGATGGGAGTCGCATTGCAGTATTCAGCGTTTACCAAAGATCCAGAAATGATCAGTGCCGCCAAAGCATTGCGCAGCCGGCTGTGGTCTCAAAATCCAGCAGAAATACGTGAAATCGACGAGTTTATGAAGCAATAGATTGTTTTTTTGGTTCCACTACAGATACGGGTCTCAAACATTCTTTTTGAGAGATAAGAAAGTTAAATTTAAATAAGAACCACAACGCTGCAACCCCGTCTTTCCAACCTATTTTTTTGCCTTGTTGATAGTTTCTGGGAGTATAACTGACGGGCAATTCTTTCACGCGCAAGTCGAATTTCGCAATGTAACTTGTGACCTCAGGCTCAAATCCAAAACGTTTTGTCCTAATGTGAAAGCCTTTTAGAATGGGCGCTCGAAATACTTTGTAGCAGGTTTCCATATCCGTTAATTTTAAACCTGAAAACAGATTGGATAAAAAAGTAAGAAAGTTATTTACGAAAGTATGAAAGCTATAGGGTTCTTTATAATCCAGATAGCGGGAGCCATAGACCACATCTGCTTCGTTTTTTAGGATGGGTTGAATCAATTTGAGTATGTCATTCGGATTGTATTCTAAATCCGCATCTTGAATGACAATAATTTGTCCGCTCGCTTCAAAAACCCCTTTATCAATCGCTGCCGCCTTGCCCTGGTTTTGTTCGAGCGCGATAAGTTTGCATTCGGGGTATTTGGCCAAATTATTTTTAATCACGTTAAGGGACTGATCGGTACTGCCATCATCCACGACGATCCATTCTGTTTTTATAGGCCATGCTACTTTTTCAAGCGCCTGAAACACTTTTTCGATGTTATGTGCTTCGTTGAAGACCGGGATGACAATGGAGAGCAAGCGGATGGGTTCTTCTTTTAAGTTAGTTAAATGAGGGTGTCTTGTCCGCATCATGTAATCACGTTAAAAACTGAATCCAATTTCCACTTGTGCGATGGGATGCAATGAATGGTATGTCGGATCCGTTGTCGTTTGCAGTGCCGATAAAAATCTCGCTCCTACGCCGGCTCCTAAGTTTAGCCCGTGTGCCCAGTCTTCGTGCCAGCCAATTAAGCCAAACACACATGGGGCATTAATGGTTTCTGAAAGCCCTGTTTGTTCCGCTGTTAAATGGTAAAAACCACTTCCTAGTTCAAGCCACATTCCTCTGAAATACTGATCGCCGTAATAATTCACAGTAAGCGTTCCGCCGTATCCCGAGAGAGTGGAAGTAACAAGTTCGCCTGTTTTTTTGATGTAGGTGGGTTGAATTCCAATGGCGACATTGGGACTGACTGCAATGTAAAAATTGAGTACGGGATAGATTAAATCGAATCCCAAAAACGATCCTATAGAAAAACCATATTTGAGTGGGTTTGATTCCATCAGGTTTTCAGAGGAAACTTCGTCGTCTGTGATTTGAGGGATTTTTTTCTCTGGCTCAAAATAATGTGCTTCGTCTCCGGGTTTTACGGCAGCAGCATGATTGAGTAATTGAACTACGGCGCCTTGGATTCCCACTGCGATGACTCGTCCACAGGCAATGGCGCGTCCATTTCTATAGACACATACGCTGTCTTTACGAGCCCACTGGCGTACAGGATCATCGGTGATGGCGATACGATCGCGTTTTTTATCCCATTTTAATACCGATGCTTTGGGGCCTTTCGCTGAAGCAGCTTGCGGAGTTTCCGTTTTTGGTAATGCGCCTTGCGGATTTTCTGTTTTGATTGCTGAATCTGCTTGTGCGTCTGGAGTTTTTACAGGTTCCGTCTTTTTTACTTCTGCTTTTGCTGCTTCTTGCTGTGGTTTTGCCACATCCAGTTTTTTATTCTCTGCGAATAAGAGAGTGGTAAATAGACTAAGTACAATAACGACGTGGTGCATAAAGTTATCTCCGAAAGTTACAGTCTTTTCGGTATAAGCCGCCGTATTGTTGAGATTAGTGTCGAGGACTAAAAATATGGTGCCCGGGGCGAGAATCGAACTCGCACACCCGTGAAGGTACTGGATTTTGAGTCCAGCGCGTCTACCAATTCCACCACCCGGGCA
>CAYNEF010000114.1:3019-4786 GCA_964396165.1 uncultured Pseudobdellovibrionaceae bacterium | reverse complement strand
AGACATAAGCCAATAATTATAAATATTTGTCTACTCATGTATTTGGGCTCCTAGAATGAAAGACGGTATGTTTATCACTTTTATGACTTCTTTTTCCACTTCTTTGTACGAGCTGCTCGACAAAGTACGCGCAAAGCGGTAAAAATTGTTCAATAAATCAATAATTTCCGGATATCTACCTATATAAAGATACCGGATCAGGAGGCAGAAAGAAATGCCCGTTTGGCTAACTTTTTTTGGTTCACTTTTTGGGGTTTGCGCCTTTTTTGGCGGGCTCTATTTTCTCATTACTACCGTCGTGGAAGGCTGGCGCGCAAAAGCCGCCCCGCGTTTTGGTGTTGCGAAGGGCAATGGAAACAATGTTTTAAATGTTTGGGTAAAATGGGATCCGAAGCAATTCGCAGTCGAAGTTTACCGTTTACGTTTTCAACACATCAGCCCTTTTGATCAGGTAAAAGAAGGAACTTTCACAGTTACTTTTGATGCTCCTCAGAAAATGCCTTTCGTACAACCTGTAGAAATTCCTTCTTCGTTCAGTTGGTTATTTGAAAAAGACGCGAGTGCACGAAATTTATTTACTGTAGATTTTAAAACGGTTGATGAAACCACGATGCAGAAAGAATACCGAGTAGGTTACATCCGTAAAATTTTAAATGGCATGTCGGTAAAACTTCCGCACATCGGAAATATTTTGCCACTCGCAAAAGCAGATCATCCAAGCATCTTGAGTCTCGATCACTCAGAAGTGGAAGCACGCAGATCTCGCTTAAAAGAATTGGAAGCAGCAGCAAAAGCTAAAGCGGCAAAAGCAGCGGCAGCACCGCCGAAACCAGCCGCGCCGGCAGCTGCTCCTAAACCAGCAGCAGCAACACCTGCTCCTGCAGCACAAGCGGCAGCAGCACCGACACCGGCAGCAGCTCCACAAGCTGCACCAGCTCCCGCGCCACAAGCGGCAGCTCCAGCACCTGCTCCTGCAGCAGCACCAGCCGATCAACCGGTTAAATCGGTACGTGACGTTGTATCTGCAAACAACAAAAAGCAGGTAGAAAAACCCTAAGGAGTACGAAAATGGGAAACGAAGCAGCCCCTACACAACAACTGGATTTTGGAACGCTTGTATTTTCTTTTGCCACTTCTGCGCTTATCAATATGGGCGCAGCACCAGATCCTCAGACAAAGAAAACAATTAAAAACTTGCCTGTAGCAAAACAGAATATTGATATCTTGGAAATTCTGCAGAAAAAAACCAAAGGCAATCTATCTCCAGAAGAAAACCAATTGATGGAAAATCTTTTGGCTGAAGTCAGACTGCGCTTTGTAGAAGCGACGAAATAAAAACTTATCTCGCGCAACCCGTTGCTACAAATTCCGCTTTCGAGCAAATCACGCCTTCTGGGGCGTAATCACCGATATATTTTTTTGCAGCATATTCTTCCGTCTTTGTGAATGCCTCGGTAGGCAAATTCGGAACTTTTGGAAGATGGCCAGCGAATGCCGGGTTAGACAAAAGATTTCTGTAAAGAAAAATGGGGAAAATATTTATTCCCTTAGAGAGAAATTCAAACCCTTTGGAGTATGCGGCCTCTCGTATATCATCCGTCCCCACTGCGAGTGTAATGAACTCACTTGCTTTGTTTCTGATTCCCCCGTCAGAAAAACACGCAGAGGTGGTCGTTAAAATACTGCTCAAACACAAAGACCAGTACCGCACGTCTTCTTCTCCCGTAAATTCTCCTCCGCCTTTATAGGTGTCAGGAGTTTTAGGAG
>CAYNEF010000114.1:0-2919 GCA_964396165.1 uncultured Pseudobdellovibrionaceae bacterium | reverse complement strand
ATGCGGTACCAGATATCCACAGGGATAAATTCTTCTGCTTCTGCAACTGTCGGCAATGCAATCTGGTTTTGCTCTTGCTTTACGCCCACAGGTAAAACGTTTACCGCATAACTACGATTAGGAATATCTCTTGGAATTTTTGGCAAAAAGGGATTTAAATTTTCCAGGTCTGTAATGATATCTTTATCAGTAAGATTGGAGACGATGTCCATCGAATCCTGTCGGTAAATGGTATAAGCCATGTAGCGAGAATGCGGAAACCGGCCCGAAATTGTAAACGCCAGCGGTTGATTTTTTTTCATTTCAAATCGGTAACGCCAGTAAGTGACATTGGTATCTGGTAGTGCAATTTCTTTATTGGGCTTAGAAGAATATTCTTCCCACGCTGAGGAACAATCGCCATCTTTCAGTTTGTCTAAATTGAAGCGGCTTGTAGGGGAAGCACCACAAAAGTTTATGGAAAAAAGACTGATAAATACGAGTAAGAAATTCATGGAAGGCAATTATCAGTTTTTTGGATTGCTTTCAATAGAACAGGGGTAAAAGCCCCAATGGCTTTTACCCCTGTTTGCCTTCCGTCCCGCGCTTTAAACTAGACTCTGAATCTTTCCTCTTCATCACACGTAAAACCCGACAGTGCTTTGATTTTCAGGAAACGACCTACTTTTTACTCTCGCGATAAATTCTGATTACTTAAGATTGCAATGAGAAGGCCAGCGTGACCCAAAACTTCTAATCCCTTGGAAACTTAAGCGTTATCCTGAAATGACGAACTTTCAGCCACCTGTATACGTGCCGACTTTGCGTAGATCTTTTTTATAGCAGCGACCACACAATTCAATAAAACTCTTTAAAATCAACATCTTAATACCCACTGAAAAACAGTCAGATAGGGCTGTCTAAGTTTCTTCATCCAAAGTGCGGAAAGTTCCGATAAAGAAGGTGGAGAAATCTTATGAAAAGTACTCTGATTCTAATTAGTTTTGTGAGCCTCTTGTTTGCAGAAACCCCGGAAAAAATACCTTCTTTGCAAAAGGCATTGAAACTAAATTCCCGGCAAGTGGCCGAGGCCGCAAAAAATGCAAAAGAAGCTCCGTTTCAAATTCAAAATCAAAACTCGAGCTTCGATCCTTCTTTTCTTTTAGATGTCGATGACGACTATTCGTTTAAAGATCCCCTTACAGATCCAGTCGCAGCAAAAGAAAGAGAAGAACACCCGGAAGTATCCACACAAGTTTCACCCGAAGTGCTTGGAATTCCCCAAACAGGATCGCTTTTAAACAACATGCCGGCAACCGCTGCGATTCCCTCTAACATTCCGCTCGTGTTAAGACAATCTCCTAACCCAGTTTATGGCCCAGCGGCTCCCGATCAGGAACAACAGGCTGCGGCTCAAGTAGCAATGCAGGTAGCGCAAGCTTCCTCGCAGTCACAAGCGCAATCGCAAGCACAAAACCAAGTGCCCGCACAAAATTTCGGACCGATGATGGCTGGCGTGAATTACTTTGGCGCTGCTTCAGAAAAAAATCCGGTACCTGTTTCCACGCCTGCGCAACCCGTGGTTGGAACATCTGATGTCGCTGTTCTTCTTTCCAACAATCAGTTTTTCCCTTCTCGCATCCGCTTGAAAGAAGGAAGTCAGACGCGTCTTATCTTTGCAACTTTGAATAAAAAACCTGCGGCGCTCATCATCGAAAAACTGCAAGTACAAAGATGGATCGCAAAAGGAGAAGATAAACAGGAAATCACGCGTGAAATCTCTTCCAGCAAAGTAACCGAAATCGTTTTATCCCCCGTAAGAGGCAGTTATTCCTTTTATGACGCCATGTCGGGTGCTAGCGGCGAAATTGTCGTTGAATAAGTTTTGAAAGGATTAAAAAATGTCCGTATTTGAAGCAAGCGTACAAGCGTTTTTAAAACCTATCTGGCACTTTTTAAAAGATGACAGTGTTACAGAAATCATGATCAACGGCCCTGACACAATCTTTATCGAACGCGCAGGAATGGTGGAAAAAGCTGATGTGAAGTTTGATGATGAAGGCGCGTTGATGGCAGCAGTCAGAAATATTTCGCAATTTGTTGGACGCCCCATCAGTGAAGATCACCCATTTTTAGATGCACGTTTACCTGACGGTTCTCGTATCCACGCTGTTGTGCCACCGATTTCAAAATGTGGGACAACAGTAGCAATTCGTAAGTTTTCCAAAACAAAACTCGAAATGAAAGATTTGATTGCAAAAGGCGCACTGAATGCGGATGCAGCACGTTTTATCGATGTGTGTCTTTATTTAAAAAAGAATATCATTGTATCCGGGGGCACGGGCTCAGGAAAAACTACTCTTTTAAATATTCTAGCCTCTCGCTGCCAACCGAATCAGCGTATCCTTGTGCTCGAAGATTCTTCCGAGTTAAAAATTTATAATACGCATGTTGTGTACATGGAAGCACGTCCTGCCGATGAATACGGCAAAGGGCTTGTGACTTTAAAAGATCTCGTAAAATCCTCTTTGCGTATGCGTCCAGATCGAGTCATCGTGGGTGAAGTGCGCGGTGGGGAAGCAATGGATCTCATCAGTTCTATGAATACAGGTCACTCGGGCTCTATGGGTACAGTGCACTCGAACAACCCGAAAGAATGTATGACTCGTTTGGAAACGTTGGCGCTGATGACAGACAGCCAGGTTCCGGTGCAAGCTGTGCGAGCACAAGTGGCTTCCGCGATTAATATTGTTGTGCAGTTGTCTCGTATGCAAGACGGCTCCAGAAAAATTACTCACATCTCAGAAAGTTTGGGAATGGATGCGCAGGCAAATTACATGACTCGCGATATTTATTTATTTGAACAAACAGGAAGAGACAAAGACGGAAAAGTTTTGGGCGCTCTTCTTCCTACAGGGCAAATTCCGTCTTTCATGCGTG
>CAYNEF010000113.1:0-5460 GCA_964396165.1 uncultured Pseudobdellovibrionaceae bacterium | reverse complement strand
GTTTCGCATCTTAATGTCGATGCCGTTGCGGCCGTTGACGCGAGTAATAGAACCGATGTTACGATTGTCATTAGCATATACTTCATGAGCCACTCCTTAATCCTCTTAATAGGTTGGAAAGACCCTCATTAAAAGAGAGTTTTGGTAATAGATCTATAACGAATGATTAACAGTCTAAAAAAAGGATTGCTCTAAATAACGCGGCATGTTAATTATCCGTCAACTTAATTCTTGAAAGGATGTTCTATGAAATTCGCACTTGTTACGTTCGTATTCGTAAGTCAACTCACATTCGCTAGCGGCTGGAATTGCAGTGAAGTGAATAACGGTTACCCGCGTGTTAAAGTCATTAATCACACGAGTAACTCCAGAGTTCCAGCAGTGATGGTTGTCTCTAGAAGAGGCGGCACCATTCTTACCGGAAAAAACAGTGAAATCGAAAAGAAAAATCTTTCGAATGCTGTACGTTACACCGTAGAAGATGAATCTTATAAAGCGGTTCTTACGGTAAACTATCGCGAAGGTGCTTCCGCTCCTCTTGAAAATGGCGAGATGGTTTCTGGAAGACTTGTTCTCACATCAGATCAAGGCGAAGGTGAAACAGAGCGCTTCACGATGGAATGCGAACGTTACTTAAAAGGTAACTAATCCGACTTTTCTTCGTTATTGTATTTTGAATTTGAATGGCTGGTCCTTATTTAAGGACTGGCCATTTTTTTTGATAGGCCGAACAAAACTAGAATCAACATTACGAAAGAAGTTTTGGGAGAAAAGCTAAGACGCTAATCTCTTCCCCAAAGTTCTTGTTCCTTTAGTAAGGATGACATAATTTCCGTTATGTCCGTATAGATTACGTGAAGTTTTTTTTCTTCGAGTGGGTGAGTAAACATCAAACCTAGCTCTTTGGAGCCACGACGTTTGTATGCTTCAAGCAGGTGAGATTCACAATCGGCGAGCAGATATCTGACTCCCGACTGGTATGCGATGCGGAAGGCTTGTCGAGACAAAGTTGAAAAGACATCTCGGCCCCGTACTCCGGGTACGGTAGCGACACGTGAGGTTTCTATAAAACCGTCCTTCCACAACCAGTCCGGTAAATCTACGTATTGTGCGATCTCAGACTTTTCCTTTTCTCCGTTGTTAAATACCAGTCGGCCTGTACCGACCATTTTCTTTCCAGCTCTTAAACTCAAAAGTAAAGAATGCGAATCAAAACGATCCCTCATTTGTTCAGAATCAATAAGAGCTGAATGATTAGCTCCCTCACGCGTGGAATACGCTAGAAAGCGTAGTCTCATCACTTCCTCAATCTCATCAGGAGTGTGAGCAATACTAAAATAAGAGGCTTCTTCAAAATTTGGAACTTCGTAACCTAAACTCTGAAGTGTTTCCACCTCAAGATTCAAAGAGGTGGTAAAAAGGTATCTGCCTATCAGGGAAAACAATTTTGGATCGGGATATATAAACTCTACTTGGCATTCACTGAAAGCATTTGTGCCTTTTGCGAAACTTACGTTGAGCACTTGTGTGGAAACTTCCAGAGAATTAAACCCCGGAAGAACAAGCGTTAAGCTCAATGGAAGAGATTCAATAGGAGTTTTTATCTCTTTCATAAAGAGTAGTGTCATCCCATTTTTAAAAAAATCTTTTACATAGAATTGCAAACGACTTTTTTCAAAAAACGGATGATCGGCCCACGCAAGGGGCGGGTAGTCTGGAGGGCAGGGCAAAAAAGGGCCGGGCAATATAATAGAATTCTTTCCGGGGAGATGCTCATTCAGTGAAAGAAAGACGACGCTGATTTCAAATTCTTTGCCATTTGTTTTAACTTGAGTAATCGATGCCAGCAGTATTACAGTGGCTCCGGTAGTGGAGTTTTCAATTCCAATTTCAACTCTTTCTCCCAGTTCTGGTTTTTCTCTGCAAGAGTCTATTGAAAGCGTGTAAGTTGCTCCCTGCGCGTAAAATGACTTCAAACTAATGCTCTGATGCGACTCACCTTTTTTAAGAAAGGCAGATACATTGTTAAACCAATTCGGAGTAACCATTTTTGCGGGTGCGATCATTCATACCGCCCAGGACTTATAACCGAGTGTGGATCCCAAGTACGGCGTAATTGTTCTACAGATGTTCGATAAGCAGAAGAACCTTTTAAAAGAGAATACCCGCCCACACCGCTACGATAAGGAGGATATCCAGATTGAATTAACTCCTGCACTAACTCCTCGTAGCATGTCCAGGCGGCTGTACTGTCTCTTACATCAGTACGACAGTAGGAAATATTCGAAGTCGCAAGTAAGGATCTCTCATTGATAAAAGTAAAAGTGATAGGCACATCGAACCCATACTTATTTAAGGTATTTTTCAAAAGGGCTTCAACTTTAATGGCATGATCTCCCGTAGCGGGAAGCGTCGGCACAACCCATATTAAACCAGCATTGTTTTGCAAGGGATCGAATGAGCCTGAATCTTGTCGCGTTCTCCAACTTGCACCTCGAAGATACGCATTTGTCGGTTCTCCTTTGAGTAAGCCTACGGCTTGCTTTACAACAGGACTTGCTTCAGAGAGTTCTTCATCTTTTAAAAAACGGATGTCGAATTGTTTCAGCTTTTTTTCTATGTAGCTTACACTTGCATCTACGATTGCCTTTGGTCCATAGAGACCACCTGAAGCGTTCCAGGCACCTAGGCTATGTTTTTTTCTTTCTTCTAGTAGCCAGCATTCGGGTACAGGAGTTTTTCCTTCTGTAAGATCCCACGGATATTTCGAAATGGCACTTAAGGATCTCATCGCATTTCCTATATGTACACAGGAACGAATAATCTGCGCGCTCTTAAGTTCCCTTAGAGAATTGATTAAGTTCCCAAGATCGGCAGCGTCTGATAGTTGACACGCAAAAGCGACAAAAGACTCAGGTTTAGGAAATAGCCACAGGGTCATGCGGGTTACGATGCCAAAATTTGATTGAAAAAATAGTCCATCTAGTTGCGGGCCTATTCCTGGCTTATATATGTGCTGTGTTTTTGCGCCTGTAAATCGGCCAAATCCGGTTTCGATTACTTCACCATTGCCTAGCACTACTTCTAAACTGGTAACAAGATTAGATCTTTCTCCAATAGGCGTGTGACCAAAACCTCTTTCCAAAATATTTCCAACTAATGAAGCATCGGGTCCAGCGCCATTGCCATCCATCCACCAGGAGTCTCCCAGGGTTTTGAGATGTCGATAGAGCTGCTGTTGAATGACACCCGGTTCAATCACTGCGTAGCCGAGTTCCTCGTTCACTTCCAGGATTCGGTTCATGCGACTTAAGTCGACTATGAGACTGCTTGAGCGAGGAGCAATTCTGTCGCCATAGCCCCAGTTTTTTCCGCAAGAAATGGGGTAGAGTGAAATACGTTTTTCATTTGCAAAACGAACCAACATTTGAATTTGCTGAGTCGTTGTCGGATAAACGATGCCAAAGGGCATATTTGAAAACGGCAAAGTCGTCGCACTATATTCCGTTAGAGTTGTTTCCGAAAAATCAAAATCGAGAGTAGTACCAAAATGCTCTTTTAAATGTTGACTGAAGTTTTCGGGGTGTTGTCCCATAAGAAGAGGCGTACGTAACATAATTCGATAGCTGGATCAATAGCAGCCTTACTCAGTCGTGTTCAGAAATAACCTGGCGGCATTTTTATTAATGCCGCCAGGGATTTAAAAAATATAAGCCGTATCTTACTCAGCGACAGGCCAAGTTTCCGGATTACGGTAATCCAGTTTAGCATGGCTAACTAGCTTGCAGGATGCCGTGATCTTTTCCGGCTCTTCGCTTTCAAAGGTTTCTGCTCGCCATACCTTTCCTTCTAGGCGGAGTGTTTCATAAGAAAAAGTTAAGCGAACCTTAACGAATTCTTCCTCTTCTCCTCCCTCTAACTGGAGAGAAATGGTTTTATCTTTGGCGTTGTACCTGGGTAGATGAGCATTCCAATTTACGTATTCATTAGCGGGTTTGGTCAATCGTATTGCTTGCCCCGCGAAAAAATGTGCTATTTCAGAAGTCTCTGGCAAAGCTACAACCAATCTTCCCATAAAAGTAGCACTGTTGTAAGATTGTATCATTGAGAAACTCGAGAAGTATGATTCGCTATCGCCTTTGCAGACGATCCAATCTTCGCCCGTTTTCGTATCACCAAAATAAGTTTTCATCGCTTTACTCTCATTAAAGTACTCATCTAATCCGGAAGACTTAAGCGATTTCTCTAAGATGGCGTGCGAAAAGACGCTTGCGATGATAGTGCGAACATCGAAAGAGTTCTCAACGGTAGGGAATTTTTTCTTGTAAACGCGGTATATCCCTTCGTGAAGAACTAATGCAGCTTTTTGTGCGATACTCATTTTGTCCCCATAGCAAGAGGGCGAAACAAGTACTTGGGAATGCAAGTGCATGGCACAACCGATATGTTTGATGTTGTCAGCTGGTAGAATGGGTTTTGTATCAGGATTCGGCTTAAGATCTACTGGAGCTTTTATCCATTGGAGTTGTGCTAACTCATCCATCACCGCGTACACAAAAGCTTTAGAGTCGGAGATATACATTAGCCTTTGTGCGACTTCGTTACGAACTTCATTATTGTAGAAAAAAAGGTTCTCTGGTAACGAGCGGTAATAAGGAGCGATTTTATTAGGATCGTAAAAGTGTGCGCTTTTTGGCGATATCCCTCGTTCCCATAAATCGTAAAGCACTACTTCGCCTGTAGTAAGAATCACGCCGTCTCCGCCATTACCTTTATCATTACCTGCTTGTGTCGAAATAGGTACGAGACAGATGGTGATTACCCATAGAATAAGCATTAGTTTGTTATGTGCTTTCATTTTTTACTCCGTTTGTTCGCTCACAGTGAGCGGGTATAGTTGAATGGCGAGTTGGTACACTTCAGTGGGACTACCCCCCTCAAGCAATGCCTCCATTTCGCTTCTGAAAAGTTTTATTTTTTGCTTCGCCTCGGCGAGCCTTTCTAGGTTTACAGCAATTGTAATCGAGGAAAAGTCCCTGTGCTTAACAGAAATCTCCTCGAGTTTTTTCTGGGCAAGTTGCAGAGTCTCTATATGGGATTTTCTGAGTGCTGTAGACGCTACATCTTGAGATGTCTCTATACTTGAAAAAGTTTTTTGGATCTTCTTTTTACTTATACGGATAAGACCTGCGTTTTCCAGTTGGGAGAGAACCGTATGTACACGGATTTCAGAGATTCCCATCCGTTTTGCAATCCATTTTGTGTCCAGACGAAATGCTTTAGTATCCATCAAGGATAGAAAGGCGTAATGCTCCCATTCTGCGATGATGCGAAAATGCGCTTCTTCTGAAAGAGTCTGGCGACTTGGAGTATCGTTTTTTATTACGGTGAGGCCTGTCGCGCTCGAAATAAATAGTTCTCGTTCCTTCGGGGAGAGTTTTAAAGCTTTTGCCGTATCTT
>CAYNEF010000112.1:0-5570 GCA_964396165.1 uncultured Pseudobdellovibrionaceae bacterium | reverse complement strand
GGAAAAGTTTTGGGCGCTCTTCTTCCTACAGGGCAAATTCCGTCTTTCATGCGTGAAATCGAAGTAAACGGACTTCCCTTCCCCAAAGAAATGTTCCTCAAAAAACAGAACCAAGCCGCCTGATTTAGTCGATAGAACTGCTATTTTTGGACTTAGACTTGGCGGGCTTCGCGGACTTTGAAGAAGTGTGCGGGGCTTTCTTCCACTATCTGTAAGATATCTTCAAATTCTTTCAGAGTTTTTTCCAAGTCTGAATTCCATTGGATAACCCGGACAAATTGTTTATCTCCGTCTTTTTCAGATTGGATGACTCCCAGGTTTTCATACATCAAAAGCGCATTGGAATAATTTTGTGTGGAATTGGACTCGGGGAAAAATAATCCGCCTGTCGTAATTAATGATTCCCCGTGCTTCACAAGACGAGAGGCAAGGCTCTTCTTCTCTGCTCGATGCCCTTCCTGAGATTTTAAAAAATTGCCCGCTGTTAAGTAAGCCTCGAGAAGCTCACCGACAAGTCCTGTGTAAATACTGGTATCGTCCAACGACTGAAAATGTTCGCCGATAGCAACAAGCCATTCTCCACCCGTGCGGTTTAACCAAGTTTCCTGATCCGCATTCTTATCGCCTGAAAAGTAATTCAACGTCGAAAGTACTTCTTTTAAGAACACAGGTGTGGGACTGAAAAACAATTCGAATTTGAGAAGATTTCTGATTCTTAATACAGAATCATGGAAGCGCTCCCACATTTTTACGCCGCTTGTTTCTGAATCAATTGTGCGCGCGACATCAAATAGCGCAAGCAACGTAATCGAGGGAATAGCCAGACAATGTAGACCGTTGTTCTTGTAAAAATTCAGTACGATCCGTTTTTGGTGATCGCAGAAATACCCACGGGGGACGGAATCAGAATACCCCACTAGACTGCTTTTTTGCAGACGTCTCAACATCTGCTCTGCGGCACGTCTAAAATCGCCATTTTCCAGCGGCACACTTAAGGGGATCTCTGTGCTTCTGACATACTCTGCCAAATCAAGCGCATGGCGAAGGATGTCTTCAAGCGGTAAAGATCCCGCCCGATGCGTAAGTAATACGGAGCACACAATTGCTTTTGCCGTCACAGGACTTGCATCGTTGATGGCTTTTGAAATTTCAAAGGCCGTTTTTTGCAGCATCAACTTTTGATCCATTCCCGTTTCGCGGGCGGTGGAATAAATTTGTTTTGCGTAAATGGGATCAGCACAGCGTACATAGACCTTGCCGATATTTTTCTTCACGACTTTACTGGATTTAATCAGCGCTGCGGCACTTTCTGATTCTTTTTTGCCGCCCTTTAACTCTTTCGTGTAGGAACCCTGTTCAAGAACTTCGTCGTAAACAATAGAAACAGGAATTAACGCAACATCATCGACCGCGCCTAAGTCATAGGCCTCTAGAATCATTTTTAAAATGCCGTATGCAGGAGGAAGCATTTTGCCCGAACGGCTTCTTGTGCCCTCGATAAAAAACTTCAAATTCACGCGGTTTTTCAAAAGATATTCGATGTATTTTCTTAAGCACATGCTGTACAGCGCATTGCCGCGAAAAGAACGTCTGATAAAAAATGCTCCCCCCATTCTTAAAAGTATTCCAGCGGGCCAAAAAGCTAAATTCACGCCGGCAACAATATGGGGCGTAACCATGTCTTCTTCAAAAAGAACATAAGGAATGACCAAATAATCCAAATGGCTTCTGTGGCAAGGGACAAACACAATGGGCTTTGTCTTCATCACTTCGCGCACTTTTTGCAGCTGGTCTTTGTCAATGACAAGCCCGTCAAAAACTTTATTGAACAACCAGCTCAGCATTGCGGCCATGATTTCGATAAAGCGGTATTTATAGTTCGCAAATATCTCGGTCATGTACTGATACGCTTCGAGCATGACTTTTTTGCGATCGACGCCGTTTTTCTCAGCCATTTCAGTGATGAGCTTTTGGATGTCCGGATCGCGCATCAATGTTTCTTTTACAGAATGGGGCGAGTAGTAGCGAGAGCCGAGCACAACGCGCATTTCCTGGTTCACGAGAACAAGAATTTTACGTCTTACGGCGCGCGCGATTTTTAAAGATTCGTTTTCTTCAATTACGTCTGTTTGTTCTGTTGAACCTTCACGTGTAAAAAGCACCGGATCTAAAGTGTTTACGGTGGAATCGCGGCGTTTTCTTATCAGATACCAGAATTTGCCGAGCACATTGGGGTTGGAACTCCACCCGAAGAGGTATTCACTGGGATTTCGGGTTTCACTTCTTAAGTATTTTCTCCAGCGGATAAAAACAGGGATGACCACATATTGATCGAGCGTGCCTTGCGCTTTTGCGCCTACATAGAATTCTGCGAGAAGACTTTCAAGCGGAGTAGGAACGAAAAGTTTTTTTCTTTCGTGCGCGGGACAAAAGATGACACGCGGACCAGGCTCTTGGTTTAAAAAAAGTTCAGAATATTTTTTTGTTCCAAATAATCTTTGTAGAAAATAAAGAGGTTTCGCCAATAAGAGAATCTTCAGTCGATTCGAAACTAAAATCGCGCCCAACCCTTGAGTTCGACACCAACTGGATAAGATGAGCCACTCCACTAACCCGCCATTAGTTAGCGCGAAAATTATTTTGCCGCGTTTTTGATAGTCTTTAAGACGTTCGACATGCATATCGAACTCAAAGCGCACAAAGATTGGGTGCGAAACCATTCCCCAGAACTTGTCTATCCAATCCGCTAATTTATCCAGTATCTTTTCCAAGCGCCGTATTATCTCTTGTGCTTCTCAATACCGAAATAACTATTTTTCATTGTTTAAAAGAAAAAAGCCCTGACTTTTTACTTCCAAGTCAGGGCTTAAAATCGGGAGAAAGGGCCCTAATAGTGGTGAAACCAACGGCAAGAGGCCCTTTCCCATATCGCTCCACATACGTTCAGCACTACAAATCAAAAGCTTTAAGGAAAACGGATAATATTGAGGAACTTTGCGTTGTAAAGCACTTATTTAACTATTTGATTTTATACTATTTTTTAGCGTCCACGTATTCGTGTAATGCGACCTTGGGAAATTGAGCCCGAAAGACCCCTTCCATATACTTCAACATGACTTCACCGGACATAGAAAGAGAGGAGATTTTCGATCTTTCTTTAATGGCGTAGGCACGCCGTTCTTTTGTGAGGTTTGTATCCACGATATGCCATGTTTCATTCGCAAACCAAAAAGTAAAAAAGACTTCATTCAGTTTGTCTTGGTTTAAAATCACATCCCCTTTGTAACTTCCCACAATTTTGTACAGATCCGTTTTGCTTTTTTTAATTTCGACAAGCGGACGGGCCGAGAGTTTCAACTGCGGAAGCTCAGTAACCAGGTACGAAATCAAATTTTGTACAAAATAAAATGAAGTGCGTGAAAAGAGATCAGAAATTTTTTCGTCCGTTCCTTTTAAATAATAACCATAGGGGTGCGGCACTTTGGGAAACTCGGACTCAAATAATTTTATTCTCTCAATTGCTTTCGGGATGTCTTGCAAAGGCCCTACTAAAAGTTGGATGTTCTGGAGTAGAAATTGTTTTCGCTCTTCGCCCTTTGCCACTTTGTAAGCTTCCCAAGTGGATTTTTCTGTTTCGAGAGTGAGACTGGGGTCAAGGCTAAAAAAACGCGTCGCCTCATCAGGACGGTTCACTTGCATCATGAGTTGACCAGCGTCGTTGTACCTTTGCATCGTACGGTAAAAGCTTGTGAGTTGTTCGATTGCCTGTTTTGAAATCTCATCATTGGGGTTTTCCTTAATGAGATTTTGCAGTTCTGCAATTGAAGTCGGAGAATTTGTCATGAGGGTACTGACGGCGGTAGAAAAAACCGCTTGTCTGTCTTTTAGCGAACGAACTTTCTTCTTTAATGTCGTCTGGGTTGTGAGAACTTCATCGGAGGAAGAAGTGAAGTAAAGATAAAGTCCTGACACAACGGCTAACACTGCAACAACAGTTAGGATTAAACGTAACTTATGGCTTACGATCGGTAGATTCGATGCCTGGCTCATTTTAAAAGCAGGTTCGGCATTAGGCCCTTGTGCAAATGTAGGATGGCTTTCAAGACTGGATTTACCGGATAAAACGCTTTCGACATCGCCGCCTATTTGAGGACGTTTTCTCTCAAATACATTTTCATCATCCTTGTCGTTTTGAACGTCTACTTTGGGTTGTCTTTTTGGTTCTTTTACAGGTTTAGTTTCTTTAAAAAATTCTGTTTCAGAAAGGGGAAGCCATTCGTCCTGGCCTTCCCACCAAATCATGTCGGCTTCGCGTACTTCTTTTTGAAGAACTTTGTCCAGGACTTCCTGTTTGGAAAAGGGGCCAACCTGTTCTCCATCTATCCCCAAAAAATATTGTACGGATTTGCCCATTCTGTAATTTTAATCCAAATCTGGAACTTCGCGACCAAAAACACGCGCTCTTGCGGATTCGACCTGTTTTCGACGGTACTCTTCGTGGTTGCTCTTGCCAAAAATGCTGTCTGCGTAGGCTTTGACGTCCATAATCTGGATTTCGTACGGGAAAAAACCAAATTGGTATTTGGGCGGCACATGGGGGAAAACTTCGCTGATGAGTTGTGTGCCACCGGGAATACTGGATAAATGTTCTTTTACCGCAGCATAAGACTGGTATTCGGTATTGTTAACTTTTACAAGTTCGCGGCAGGTAAACTGGATCGCGCGATAATGCTCACTCGAATGTGGATTGATGAGACTTCTCCCCAGTCGGCGTGTACCGATGCGGCTTTCCAGACGCTTGATTAATTTTTCCACATAAGGCGCATCCTCATTTTTAGAGATGTGCACGTTGATTCTGTCGATTTCAAATGTGAGACGCTTTAAATCGATAAGCCTGTTTCTGGAGCGGCCCGGGCGCACGTTAGGAAGGCTGATGATATTTTTCTCAAGCAATAACTTCACTGCCTTGATAGCTTCAAATTTTGTTTCCGTAACAAGCCTGATCCCTACTCTATCGTAGATTTCTTCGACGACACTTTCTGCTTTATGCAAAAGTTTGATGATTTCTCTGTCGCGATCTTTTCGTTCCTTCTTTTTAAAATAAAGAAGCTTGATGCCGCCGCCGCCCTCGCTTTTGCCCAGGTAAGTTGCACCAGTTGCGGGATCGGAATACAAAAACTTGTCGAGACGCGAGAGAACCTGACTTTGCATCTGAAGATAAAACTTTAGTCGCGGGTCAAAACTGATGTGGATAATCACATGCATCACGCGCAAAATCGCGCAAGAATACATCTGATCCGGATTTCCGGTGCGTTCAGAGGCCATTAAGAGCAGACGCCGTAAGTCGCTGACGGATTTTCGTGTGCGCAAATGTTCCGGAATTTTGGGATGCAAAGGATCGGCAAGGGAACGTTCGATAAAGCTAATGGCATCTTCGAAAAAACCCCATAAAAGCTCAACATCATCTTGGCTCGACGGGTCAAAACCATACGCCTGGATAAAGTCGGTGGCTTCTTCCATCGTCTTTAATTCTAGACGCGGAACATCAAGTATGGAACTTCCCTCGAGAA
>CAYNEF010000111.1:0-5606 GCA_964396165.1 uncultured Pseudobdellovibrionaceae bacterium | reverse complement strand
GGAAAAATTAAGCAAATATATTTTACAAAATTTCAGTTCAATTGATTACTGCATCCAGGGCGAGTCGGTAAAATCGACGTCTTTGCAGTACGGAAATAGATACATTCCCAATCTTTTTAATTCCTTCAAGGTCAATCCGTCTTTAGGAAGCGTCACTTCGATACTCAACCCTTCGCGAATAGGGAAGGCGACTCTTAAATTCTGGGATTTTTCCGCAGTTTGAGTTGTTTCTTCTGCAACTTCTTCTTCCGCTTCTACAGTTTGTGCCGCTTTTTTTACTTTTGCTTTTTGCGGTTTAAGTTTTTTCTCTTCGCGTTTTTCGGCTAATTTCTTCTCTGTGAGATTTCGTTCCCATGCGAAGGGATCGGCACTCCATGCCTTGTAATCTTCAAGACAGCTCTTCACACGTGACTTATAAACTTTAAGCGTATTGTGTGTAACAGATTTATTTTTATTCAAATAACGGTTCAACAAAAGATCGAGGTTACTTAAAATATAATCGATAGAGTCTTCGTCATCATTGAGAACGGAAAACAAACTATTGCACGCGGTGAGCTTACAATTGACAGCGTGCTCGTCCAAAATAGATTTCTTACCGACAAATTCTAGAAATTTTACTACTTCTTCTGTATCGCGAATAAGCGAGAGCTGATTACCCCCAGCGATGAGCTTCATGTTGGATGACTCCTTGGTGCTTGATCTCTGTTGCATATATAAATAGTAATGAATGTTTAAAAGTTGTAGCTAAATTAGCAACTTACGGGTCGGAACACAAGTAGGTTATTCACTTTTTTTTAAAGTGGATTTAATAAGTTATCCACAACCTGTTGAAAACCTCGTCCACCCGCTTCAGTCGTGACATAGCGGGGTTTTGTCTTAAGAAGTTTTAGGTACTTTTGGATGTTTGCGACCCCAACTGTGTGGGTAAAATACTCAAAAAGCGGCTCATCATTGGGGGAATCTCCACAATAGATCACGTTATTTTTGTTTAGTCCCAGTTGTTTAAATTGTTCGAGTAAAAATTCACACGCTGTAGTTTTAGTTTGTTTACCGCACCAGTAATTTACATGAATAGAAGACAGCTTGTGGGTGATATCAGTGCACTTTTCCAGTTCACTTAATACAAGCTCGAGCTCTTTGTCTGTTAAACGTGGAGGTTCTTCCGTAAAGTCGATTGCGTAATCAAATAACCTGTAAGGTTGATCAGTCGCGAGTTTTAAGTGCGGAATTTTCTTCTTTATAGATTGAAAGACTTCTTCGAGACGGATTTTTTGGGCTTTGATATCCTGGTTTTTCGCCAAAGTCTTTGTGATGATGCTGTCTTTCTCTCTCCACATCACCCCTGCACCATTTTCAAATACCATCGCGTCTATCGGTAAAATGCGCATGAATGCATCCGCCCAACCTGCAGGCCTTCCTGAGACAATCACAACAAAATAGTTTTTTGCTTTTAGCCGTTCAATCGCATTCAGTGTACTTGCCGATAATAAGGAGTTTTCGGTGAGCGTGTCATCGAAATCCGAGAAGACTGCTTTTATTTCTTTAGTCGGGAGATTTTCGAACATTAGTGTTTGTCCAATAGGCTTGTAAAAAGTTTGGGAGTAGGAGCGAATGTTTCTTTTCCGTTTGAGATTCCATGCATCACTTGATCGATCATCTGGCGGATAAACTCATCTTGATTGAACGCAAAAAGTTGTCCTCTTCCCGAACTATCAAAGAGTTTATGACATCCCAGTAACGTCGCCCATAAAATAAATACGACTCGCAACGCATCGTCTTCGTCTTTGGCGTGAAACTGCGGACTTTCCATTATAAAATGTGTGAGTTTTTCAATGCTCGCAAGCGTTGTGCTCATCAGACGGGTAAGGGTAGAGGAATGGATCTGGATATTTTTCATCCCTTTATAAGAGTAGTGGAGCATGTCGAAATACTCACCGTACGGGCCGTAGAAATCAAAAAACATCTTTGCAATCTGGTAAAGCACTTCGGATACAGGTGCCTTTTTTCGGCTCGCTTTGTATTTTTTTAAGGTGGCTTCGAGGTCTTTATCGAATTTTTCTGCCCCTTTTAGGGCAAGTGAAGCGAAAATATCTTCTTTGGACTGAAAGTATCTATAGATAAGACCTACACTGATTTCCGCTTCTTTAGCGACATCCTGAAGGGTGGTGTTCAAAAAACCCTTAGTTTCAAAAATAGATCGGGCGGCTTCTAGAATATTATTAGAGCGTTGCGCTTTTTCCCGTTCTTTTCTCTCTTTGACGCCCATCGATCTGTAGATCCCTTTTCTAAAATATGTTATGTCAGTACGCGTTACTTTAGACATTAAGCAGGTTGTTTTCAACAAATTAGAGCAGAATTCTTTCTAGTGAACGGCATTCATTAAACGAATGGCGTTAAATAACTTGCTGAATTATAAGGTTTTTTTTATTATATTCACTTGTAATTCCTATTAGAGGTAGATATGAGCCAAGACCCAAATCAACAAAAGCCAGATGCGGCTGTAGCAGAACAGACCGAAGTGCAAAAAGATCTCTTCGCAAAGTGTGCTGCTTTCAATGACCCGAGTCAGCTGAGGTCTTTGGGTTTGTATCCCTATTTTCGTTCCATCGAAGCTACCCTAGGTAATCAGGTCGTCTGCGAAGGCCGCAGAAAAATCATGATTGGTTCAAACAACTATCTCGGCCTTGCTCAAGATGAACGAGTGATTGAAGCTTCTGTTGAAGCAACTCGCAAATATGGATCGGGATGCACAGGATCACGTTTTTTAAACGGCAACATCCGTTTGCATGAACAACTTGAAGAAGAACTCGCAAAATTTTTAAACAGAGAATCCGTATTACTTTTTTCGACGGGTTTCTTTGCCAATCAGGGCGCACTGGATGCGCTAATGGAAGAGGGCGATTCTGTTTTGTGTGACAGAGAAAACCATGCAAGTATTTTAGATGGTATCCGTATCTCCGCAGGAGATATCATCCCTTTTCAACACAATAATCCAGACGCTTTAAGACGCAGACTTTCCCGTTTGCCAAAAACTTCTGGAAAACTGTTGATTGTCGACGGTGTTTTCAGCATGTCGGGAGATGTGGTGGATTTGCCAGCGCTGACTAAAGTCGCGCAAGAATTTGGCTGTCGTGTGTATGTCGATGAAGCGCACTCACTCGGTGTGATGGGCAAAACTGGCGGAGGTGTCGTAGAACACTTCAACATGAACAAGGAAGTGGATCTTGTCATGGGAACCTTCTCAAAATCCTTGGGTTCCATGGGCGGTTTCGTTGCTGGTCCCAACTACGTAATTGATTACATCAAGCACAAGGCGCGTTGTTTTATCTTCACAGCAAGTCTTGCACCTGCAGTTACTGGCGGTGTTTTAAAAGCATTGCAACTCATTCAGGCTGAACCTGAACGTATTGAAAAATTGTGGAAGAACACACGCAAGATGCACGAAGGATTTAAATCCCTCGGATTCAACATCGGCACAACCCAGACCCCAATTGTTCCTCTTCTTATCGGAAGTGAAATGAAGGCGTTCTTGTTTGCGCAAAAACTATATGATGCTGGCATCTTTGCTACACCAGCAGTATTTCCTGCAGTTAAGTACGGGGAATCCATTGTACGTACGAGTTACATGGCTTCTCATACCGATGAAGAATTGGACTATGTTCTTGAAACATGCGGTCGCATAGGAAAAGAACTGGGTATTTTTGAAGACGCCGCCTATACTGGCGACACAAAGAAGAAGGCAACCGGTGGTTACGATTTTAACGTGCAAAACGAAGAAGGATCTCAAGGCTTTCGAGCGGACGCCTGAGTTCATCCATCAAAACGATCCTTTTTACGTCCCTCCTTTTCCTGGAAGTATCGTAAAATTTTTTGATGCCAAATCGCCTGCGCAAAAGCATGGAAAGTTAACTGCCTTTATCGCTTACCGTGACGGAAAACCCGTCGGAAGAATTGCCGCGATTCTCAATCATACGCACAACGAATATTACAAAGATAAAGTAGGCTTTTTCGGTTTTTTTGATTTCATCGATGATTTAGAAGTCGCAAAGTCGTTGTACGACACTGCCAAAGCATCTTTGAAAGCGGACGGCATGATGGATGTGCGCGGGCCTTACAGTCCGACAGTGAATGATGAATGCGGCCTACTGGTAGAAGGGTTTAGCTCCATCCCATTCGTCGTGATGGCGCATAATGCTCCTTATTATGAAAATATTTATCTGCAATTAGGTCTGAAAAAGGCGCGCGACTTGTACGCTTACTACATTCCTGCAAGTGCTACGATGCCAGACAAAGTGGTACGCGTTTTGGAACGTGTGAAACGTAACAGCGGTATTACTCTTCGCAGTCTGGATTTGAAACGCCTTGATGAAGAGTTGAAAGTCATACAAGAACTTTATAACGATACGCTGAAAAGAAATTGGGGTTTCGTTCCTATCTCCTACGAAGATTTGCAATATGCGGCAAACGATTTGAAGCAAATCATGGATCCTGAGATGGTGATGATTGCAGAAAAAGCGGGAGAGCCGGTCGGTTTTTGCATGTTCATTCCCAATATCAATGAGTTCATGTGGAAGGCCAAAAAATACAAAAGCAATTTGATGCGTATTTTAAAATTTGCGTGGCTCATGAAGACCTCGAAGCCAAGAGAAATTCGACTTGCCGTACTGGGAGTAAAACCTGAATTGCAAAACACAGGGATTGCAGCGCTCTTTTATTATGAAAGTTTTGCCCGTGGAGCCCACAAGTGGGTAGGGGGCGAACTATCGTGGGTAGAAGAAACAAACGAGCCCATGTTAAAAAGCATTGGGTTATTTGGAGCCAAACGCTACAAAAATTACCGTATCTTCGAGCAGACTCTTTAGTTCTCAGATATAATTATTAAATGACATTGGATGAGCAGATTTTAACCGGACTTACCGAGTCGCACCTTGCTGCGTACGAAGGTGCCAAAGTTCATAAGGGTGCAGTCAGAGCTCTCGGATTTTTAGCGAAAGAATTAAAGCAAAATGGTTTTGAACTGGGAATCGCCAGTAGCTTTCGTGGATTTGAATCACAACTGAAAATTTGGAATGCCAAGGCGCTAGGCCAACGCACACTTCTGGATGCAAACTCAAACGCACTGGATTTTTTAAAGTTGTCGCCGACAGAAATCATCCATGCGATTTTGAGATGGTCGGCACTTCCCGGTCTTTCACGCCATCATTGGGGCACTGACTTTGATGTCTATGACAAACTTTCTTTACCAGACGGATACAAGATCCAACTGGTTCCTTCCGAGTTTGAAAATAATGGATACTTCTCCAAGATGCACGACTGGCTCGATCAAAATATGCGGCGGTTTGGTTTTTTTAGGCCTTACCAAAAAGATCTGGGCGGAGTGAGTCCTGAGCGCTGGCACATCAGCTATTTGCCACTTGCAGAAAACTTTATTCAAATGCATTCAGTTGATTTGGAAGAACGCGCCTTACAAAATGCGAAAGTAGAATTGTACTCAGATTTAATCAAAGATTTGCCGGTTCTTTTTAAACGCTATTTTCTCAATATAACAACACCGTAACCTGCTATTTTTTAAGAGAAAAAACTCTAATCCCACTCTGTTTATTCGC
>CAYNEF010000110.1:0-5703 GCA_964396165.1 uncultured Pseudobdellovibrionaceae bacterium | reverse complement strand
GGCATTTTAAATTCTTATTTGCATAACAGGGAATCCGCAGCGCTATTTGGTGTCGCACCAACGGGCAACGCACGCGCCTGGCTTTATTCCGACGAACCATTGATCAGAATGCGAAATACTTACGTAGCTCCTGGTAAAGATACGCTGGAGGAAATGATTACTTCCACCGATGATGGTTATCTTGTGGAAGGAGCCTTGGGCGGACAAGCCGATGCTACTGGAGAATTTATGTTTGGCGCGCAAAAAGTAACGCGAATCGAAAACGGAAAAAAGAAAGAAATTTACCGGGGCGCCACGATTTCAGGACAGGCATTTGAAGTCCTTTCCACTGTGGACTCAGTCTCCAAAGAATTTCACCTCGACCTCGGTTCGGGGTACTGCGGTAAGGGACAACCGGCAAAAGTAGATGCAGGCGGACCTTATATCCGTTGCAAAGCAAAAATGGGAGGGGTGCAAGAATGAGCGATACTCTAAAAAAAGAAAAGAAAATTATCGAAGAAACTTCGGCAAAACTACTTGAGTACGCAAAAAAAGCGGGAGCGAATGCAGCAGAAGTTTGTGCCTCGTACGGACAGACTACAAAAATCACGATGGAAAAGCAGGAGTACCACATGGCAAGCTCCGACTCCGGTTTTCAGTTCGGAGTAAGAGTGATGAATGGCCAAAAGCAAGGCTTTGCTTCGTGTAATACGGTAGAGCCGGCCGAGTTAAAAGAAGTCGCCTTAAGAGCAGTGGAAATCGCAGGATTCTCCCCTGAGAATCCGCATTATGGAATTTTACCTAGTCAAAATATTCCAAGCGAAGCGCCCAAGTTACAAGTGAACGAAGAACTCTTGGGTCTTTCCTTACAAACACAAAAAGACTACATCAAGCTTTTGCACAAAGAAGCCACTCGTGATCCCAGACTGAAGCTGAATGAAGGTTCCGTCGACAACACGGCAAGTCTTTTTCTTGTTTCCAATTCTCACGGTACACACCAGGTTGAAGCCGATGCGGCATTCAGTTGGAGTTTGATGGGAATGGCCGTAGAAGGCGAAACAATCACGAGCTTTGATTATTTCGGCGAACTTACGCGTGATCCGAGACTCATCGGAGAAAAAATTGTCACGTCCACTAAAAAGTATAATCACGAGCTCTTAAGATGTCTCACCCAAAAAAGTGGGGAGAGTTACAAGGGATTAGTTCTTTTCTCTCCTCGTGCTGTGATGGACATTTTAATTTCCACACTCGCTTACCATTTCAACGGAAGAACATTGGCTGAGCAAACAAGCAAGTGGACGCTAAATGATTTGGGAAAGAAAGTCGTACACGATTCCATCACTATTAAAGACATGCCTTGGCAGTTGGATCGCAGAGGTTTTTCCCTTTTCGATCGCGAAGGCACACCTACAAATAATATTAACCCGATTGAAAAAGGTGTCTTAAAACATTTTCTCTTCGATCATTACTCTGCACGCGCGACAAAACAAAAATCGACAGGCCATGCGTTTGGAGCACCCTCCAGTCTTCCCACTGTCAGCACACATTGCGTGAGTGTGGAAAAAGGAACTATTCCCCTTGCTGAATTAAGAAAAATGGCTGCCCATCAAAAACAAGGATTACTCATTGTGCACCGTTATTCAGGACAAACAGATCCGGTAACAGGAGATTTTTCTGGAGTCGCAAAAGGGGCTGAGTGGTGGATCAACGGAGCCTTTGCTTTTTCACCTAAAGAAACGATGATTTCAGGCAACGTCTATGAAGCACTTAATCAGGATTTAAGAGGAATTTCTCTCGAAACGGAAGTGATTGATTCAGACGATCAAGCACCTAGTTTTCTGATGGATAATTTGTCTGTCACCTCAGGCTAAAGTAGAAGCCCTATAGTTTTTTTCTATAACCACCATAGCTCTTATCTAGTACCCACTTTTCTCTCTCTCACCGATGATTAAACAGTGGGCAATCATTCAAAAAAAAGAATGGTTTTGTTAACTTTAATTCACTGGATATCTGCTCACCTTAGAAGATAAGTTAATAGTCAGAAAAGGTGGTTTGTATGGCTTCGGCTCTGTTTAGGTTGTTCCCCCAGTTCCAAAATTCGATTCCCTTCTTATCGTTGATTGAAAAACCCACAGAAGTGGCTCGGCTTAAAAATATTTCTAGAATCTTTGGGCACACCGAACTTTACATCAAGCGCGAAGATCAAACAGATTCCATCTACGGCGGCAACAAAGTCAGAAACCTTGAATTTGTTCTCGGAGAAGCAAAAAGCCGCAACGCTAAAAAAGTACTGACGATGGCACCACTGGGTTCCAACTTTATCGCGGCACTTGCTGCGCAGGCAGAAAAAGTCAGTCTGGCTGCTGAAGTAGAACACTTCGTAATGGTGAGAAACGCCCAGGTCAATGCCCACGCTGATTTCAGCCGCGAGCACGGAGCGCTTTTAAATGTACACCCGGGCTACTCAGGCATGTTGTTCGCGGCTTCGCAAATTGCGTACACTCGAATGACGGATAACGACACGTACTATTGTCCTCCCGGTGCTTCCTACACGACAGGCGCGCTAGGACACGTCAGTGCTGCACTCGAACTTGCCGAGCAAATCCATGCGAATGAAATTCCCAAACCAGATTTCGTTGTGGTAGGTGCAGGGACTTGCGGCACCATTGCAGGACTTACAGCCGGGTTTAAACTTGCAGGACTCGACATCAAAATCATCGGAGTCCGTTGCGTCGATAAAATCGTATGCAACAAAATGGCTGTGGCCCGTCTTGCCAATTCTTTACTTAAAAAACTGGGCAGCACTCTTGTCGTTTATCCACACGAGATAACTCTTTTTACAAGTCCTTTGGATAAAGGCTATGCCTCACCGATTGAAAAAGCAGATGAGTTAATAGAGCTATTTTTGCAAAACGAAAATATCGAATTAGACACCACTTACACTTCCAAAGTCGTCGCAAAATTAGAAGAGTTGATTACAGAAGGCCACTTTATCGGAAAGAAAGTCCTCTACTGGCACACGTTCAGTCCAGCCGCGATGAACTTGAATAAAAAAAGACTGAGCCAGAACGTGCTCGCTGCCCAAGAGGTTTTTGTATGATCCAACATGTTGTTTCCGAAATGAAACTTGTCGAACTTTCCGCCGTATTTTTATTTTTATTTGCGCTGGTAGGTGCATTCGACGGAATTTATTTTCACCTGATAAAATTTAAACTCCACTTAAATCCCCAGTCTCGACTGGAGCACGCGATACATACCTTGCGCGCCTTTCTCCTTGCTCCCATCGTGTACTTTCTTTTTGAGAGAAACAATGTGGGATTAAGTCTTTTAATCGGTGTCTTTTTTGTCGTAGTCGATTTTTCTGTGGAGGTAGTCGACATTCTTGTAGAAAAAAACAGCCGTGCAAACATCGGTGGAATTTCTCCTGAGGAATATATCGCGCATGTAGCAGCCACAAGTTTTCGATTGGCTGCGATCGCCTTACTTCTCGTTTCAAAACCTATGGAAGCTTACTCTTTACAGTCCCAAACGCTGGCGCAGGAAGTATACCCCGTGATCCTTACCCAATTCTCCCGCCTCTTTGCTTTTACGAGCATTGCAGGCGGGATCCTTTCTGTTGCCATGATGCAACGAAAACCCGCTGGGAGTACAAAAAGGGCAACACACCCGAGGCTGGCAACCCATTCGTAAAGCTGCATGGTTTCAAGCGGTTAACGCGCCTACTTAATTCCCCTTGTAATCTGTAGGGCAATTGAAGTACATACTCCGCGCCTAACGCAATGAGGCAACAAAATTTATAAAGTTTACGTCCTCAAAAAACGTAAAACCCCCAACCCATGTAAGGCGGGGTAGTTCAAAAAGTGCCTGTTACCTTTTCGGTCCCAATCGACGGAAAGAAAAGGTAACTGGCACTTTTTGAGCTACCCCGCTTTTTTTTTTGCCGTTTCCCCTAAACAAGATTATTTTTCTACCCCTATGTTCGAATCACTCACAGATAAACTCCTAGAAACATTAAGAACCATTAGCGGAAAATCCCGCCTGACGGAAGAAGTCCTCGACGAAGTCTGCCGCCAGCTCAGAACGAATCTTTTAGAAGCCGACGTAAATGTGAAAGTCGTAAAAGATTTTGTGGATACGGTTCGCCAAAAAGCGCTCGGCTCTCAAGTGCAAAAAAGTATTACGCCCGAGCAACACTTCATCCGCATCGTGTACGAAGAACTCGCAAACATGATGGGAGGCAAACAGTCTGCACTGAATTTCAGAGTCAGACCGCCTGCAGTCATTATGGTTGTTGGTCTACAAGGAAGTGGAAAAACTACGACGACAGTGAAGCTTGCACGTTACATCAAAGAATCTTTGAAAAAGAGTATTCTTGTCGCTTCTGTCGACGTATACCGCCCCGCTGCTATCGAACAATTGCGCACACAGCTGGAAGCACGCAATATTGATCATTTTGAATCGGATTTGATGACTGCAAAAGAGCGCGCGCTTGTTGCCAAAGAAGATGCCATTCGTAGAAATGCCGAAGTTCTTCTTATCGACACTGCAGGACGCTTGCATGTCGATGGCGAAATGATGGACGAGATTTCTGAACTCTCCAACGTCTTTGAACCTGTAGAAACATTGCTTGTGATTGACTCGATGACAGGGCAAGACGCTGTCCGTATCGCTTCTTCGTTTCAAGAGCGCTTGCAATTAACGGGTGTGATTTTAACGAAAATGGACGGGGATGCCAGAGGGGGCGCTGCCCTTTCAGTTCGCGCCGTCACCGGATGCCCCATTAAATTTATCGGTGTGGGGGAAAAACCAACCGATTTCGAAGTTTTCCACCCCGATCGTATGGCGTCTCGGATTTTGGATATGGGGGATTTATTGTCCTTGGCTGAGAAGGCCTCCGACACAATGGACCCTGAGCAGACGCTGAAACTTGCCAAAAAAGTGAAGAAAAACGACTTCACACTGGCCGATTTCTACACGCATTTGCAGCAGATTAAGAAAATGGGCTCGTTTGAAAACCTGTTGAAATTTCTGCCCGGAATGGGGCAAATGTCCAAGCAATTCGCACAGATGGCTCCCCCCGATACGGAGCTTAAAAAAATCGAAGCGATGATCCAGTCGATGACCCCCACCGAGCGTGTGGATTACTCGGTCATTGATGGTAGCAGGCGTAAGCGCATTGCGAAGGGTTCGGGCACCCGGGTAGAGGATGTGAACCGACTTCTCAAGCAGTTCTTAGAAGCACGTAAGATGATGACTCGACTTACAAAAACCCCTATGGGCAAACGCCCAAGGATGTGGTAGAGATTTTAAGTTATTAGGGTGATAAAAGTGTATCACCTGCAAGTTAAAGCTGGAGGCTCTAAAAAAGATGGCTACTGTTATTCGTTTCGCACGATTTGGAACAAAGAAAAGACCTTTCTACAGAATTGTTGTTCAAGACCAACGTTCTCCTAGAGACGGAAAATTTATTGAAAACATCGGGGTATATGATCCTCGCAAAGGCGATAGCACACTCAAAGTAGAACGTGCACGCTTGGAATATTGGGTTGGTACAGGCGCTCAAATGTCTGACAGTGTAGCTTCCAGAGTAAAAGTTTTGCGTAAACAATGGAGTCTCGGAACTCCGGCGGAACAAACTGCAGCTGCACCAGTAGTTGCAAAGAAAGCGTCGGCGGCCAAGGCTTCGAAAACGAAGCAAAAGGAAGCCTAATACATGTCATCCAC
>CAYNEF010000109.1:0-5706 GCA_964396165.1 uncultured Pseudobdellovibrionaceae bacterium | reverse complement strand
CCCCGATTTTACATTTTTTTTTGACCTTAACTACTTAATAGACATTTAGTTTGCTTGGAGCGTGGCAGGAGCGTGGGAAATTTTATTTTTTTCCAAACTCCAACTTAACGCCGGCATCTTTTGGTGCCGTTGCGAGAGGTGCGCATACCGTTGGGTCGTTTGCACATCGACGTGGCCAAGGATGCCTTTCAGGCTCCAGATGTCTCCGACTTCGATCATGTACCAAGAAGCGAATGTGTGCCTTAAATCATGGAACCGGATCTTAGGGACCTGAGATAACCGGACCAACTTGTTGAAGTGGTAGCCGGATAACTTTCGGTTTAAGACTCTCGTTCCCGCTGGCGTCACTATGATCGCTTCTGGATGAGGACTTTTCTCGATTGCGGCTTTTAGTAGCTCTTTCAATCCAGACTCAGGATGAAAAGGAACGAATCGTTCTCTTCTGCCCTTTGTCGGACCATAAGCCATTTCCTTTTCTATCCATTGCCGGTGAATATGAAGCTGGCATCTCTCAAGACTAATGTCTCCTTTTGAGAGGCCGACTACTTCACCCAAACGCAGTCCGCATTCAAGGGCAATGCGAAAGGCCAGATAGTAAGGAGTTTTTTCCGCCGCTTCGAGGAATTGGATAATATCTTCTTTCTTTTCCCACCAAGCGTATTTTTGTTCCGGGATTTTTAGGGCCCGGATCTTTACCGGATTGCGATCCACCATTCCCCACTCTTCGCCTTTTCGGAACATACAGTAGAGAAGATTTACGCAATGATTGATCGACTTGTAGGAAAGATCCGTTTTCATCGTGCCCGCTCGAAACGATTCAACCAACATAGGTGTAATCGATTCGACTGGACGGTATTGAAAAAAAGGTCTTATCCTTTGATCGATATCCACTTGGTAGCGTAGCCTTGTCATAATGGATACGCTGGGAAGATGAATCTCTTGGAATTTTTCCAAAAGTTCATCGAAGAGGACTTTCTTTGTTTTGACAAACTGGTCGGGGTTTGTCTGGTACTCTCTTAGCGTTTGATCGTGCCAGGATTTCGCCTCCATTTTGGAGACAAAGCCGGCTCTGCCAGTCATTCGCTTGTTATCGATCCAGACTTCTGCCTTCCAGTTATTTTTAGATTTATAGATACTCATCAGGAACTCCTTTCCAACCACTGAATCACTTCAGTTTTTGGAAACCAGAGTTTTCCCCTAATGCGTTTGTGAGGCATCCCGTACTGCTCGGCCCACCGGTAAATAGTGAACTTGCTGTACTGATGCCGCAGCATTTCAAGCAGCTCTTTCATGGTAATGAGGTTTTCAAAGACCAGTGGGAAATATGTACCACTGGATGGATTAGTTGGCGAGTTGGGCGTCTTTTTAGCGTTCAATCAGTACCTCCTTGGAAATTGCCGTACCTACACCTCTATCGGAAAGTATGGGTAGGTGGGTTTTTGGGTAAGTTTTTGATCTGTGTGGACATTTTCTTGTATCGAGAAGAAACCTGGTCCAAACAGGTTTGGGACTTGTTTGGGCCGATGGATCAAAAAGATAATTCAGACTCTTACCGCCTTCAGCACCGATGAGAATAGGTGCTGACCAGCCAAGAGTTTCAAAATCTTTTCGGGTAATGAAATTATGAATCAGATGGCGGCCAGAAACTTCTGATTGGATTAAATTGGAAATTTTTCTGGCAAAAGCTTCTGTAGAAACACACCACAAAACCCGATCTATAGATTCGTTGCGATCATAGAAGTGGGCAAGCTCCTGATAAAATCTATCCCTCTTTTGATTAATTTCCACTTCAATTGCAAAAGTGAACTTCTTGTCTTGCCGTTGGATCCGGGAATAGCCGTCCGGTCTATGATCGTTAGTTTTTGGCACCCACGAAGGAAAATGATCCAAATGAAAACGCCGAAGTTCTTGTTCCGTAAAATAGTCAGCACCTTCAGGATTTGATCTTAGCCATTCTCCTAAGTGAAATGCCGTAACTAAAGTGTCGTGCTCTGGATTTTCTGTCTTAAACCCACTCTCGGAGAGCTCGGGCAATGTGTTTTGGATTATTTGAAAACCTTTGAGTGCTGTCATCCAAACACAGCGTCTTCCTTCTCTATCACCAATGATTTGGATAAAACCTGATTTCTTTAAATGCCAAAGGCGAGTGTAGGCGGTAATCGGTGAACGCCCCTCAAAGAATCTTTCGGTTAGTGCCGCGGTAGAAAGAACTTTCCACCGCCAAAGAAATTGGATTAGATCTATGTCTCGTGGAGTCAGTATTACTTTATTCATAAACCTCCTTTTTTAAATTGGTTCGTGACGTTTAGAAGTTGTCTCCTCCTTATTTTGGACTGCTGGTGTAGTTTTATACCGAGCGAGCAGATACTTTGCGCATGACTCTTCAAAAAGAGGCGTCTGAACTTCCGTAAGAGCATTGCCATTCTTCCATATAGCTCGTCCCTTAACTGGAGGAAGCTCTGTTGCCTGACCATTCCCTAACACGCTAATGCTTGAAGCATCGTTTACCATGGGAAAACACAAGACTCCGCTCAGGTTCGCTTTAATCTGTGGATCCAAGGCACGGCTATCAGGTCTTTGGGTAGCAACTACTAGATGAATCCCGATAGCACGGCCCTGACGTGCAATTCGATTCAATGTGATGCGTGCCTTATCGAGATCAACGTCCCACCCTGCTCTTCCTGAAAGGAAAAGTTCCGCGACTTCATCTACAACGATAATTTGCCTGGAAAGTTTTTTCCCTTCTGAGTCTTGGTAGTCATCTAAATCTCGGCATTGGTTCTCTTCCAAAATTCGAAAACGTCGATTGATTTCGCTTTCCAAGTTCGAGATGGCAACGACTGCCTTATCGAGATCGGTGGCAATTTGAATTCGAGGGAGATCTTTAAAGAGATAAAACTCCAATCCAGCCTTAAGATCAATCAGCGTGAATTTCGCTCGCTTGTCGTTTTCATAAAGACTTACTATGAATTGTCTTAAGAATGTAGATTTTCCGCCTCCCGTTTCACCAGCCACTAAAAGATGTGGTGTTTCTTTTAAGCTGCCAAAGATGGTTGTTCCGTTCTTTCTCCCCACAACGAAGCGCGGTGGGCTCAAAGGCTGAAGCTCATTCAGGGTAAAAGAATTCGTCTCCGGTTCAGAAGAATAGAGTATCTCTTCAGTACCTTCCTGCCGTAATTCTTTAATTTCCCGAATATAAGAACCTAATGCACCTTCTAGCGCTCTTTTGGCTTTTACAAAGGTTTCATGTGGCAAGTATTCGCGGGTCACTTTCATCTTCCTGACATTCCCTTCTAAAGGAATATCGAAAATGAGCTGGGGGTATATGCCTCTGGAATTTTTCAAGCCACAGCTATCGAATACAGGATCTAAACTAGCTTGCAAACGACGCCGCCTGCCGACTTCCATGATTCCCCATAACCAGATGGGCATAAAGATAAGTGCCAGTTTATAGATTTTGTATAAAAGAAGGTTGCGTGGATATAGAAATGAAATACCAAATCTCGCAAAAAGATAAAAATCCCATCGAAAATAGGTCGTAATAAAAATAACTACTACTGCGAGAGTACAGGGGACGATTGGTAAGTATTGGTATCTAACCCCGCGATAGATTTGTTGGCACACTTTGAAACAGAACAAAAAGAACCGTGAAGTGGGCGTCCAAAGGTCCATTTTCTCTAGATCGTTTAGGTAGCGATTATTTGTCGTCATAGATCCTCCTCAACCATATAAATTGCAAGGGTGCAGCCAATTATTATTTTAGGTCAGTTTAGTAACGCAAGTGCCAGTAAGCGTTTGTGAAAGCATATGGAAGTTCTTTCGCTTTTTTAGTTTTCAAAGTTTTAGATTTCGCATATCTGAAAATCAATTCTTAGAAAACTGAACCAACTTACCTTTGGCCATTGCAAAACTTTTTGCTGACCCGCTCACAGTTACTACTGCAAGGCAGTGCCAAAAAGCGAACTTAATCAAAATGGCCGCGGTAAGTTCCTCTAAGTAAAGGTGAGTTTTAGAAATCAGCGGTGTTTTTTTGTGTGCTCTTTTTTGTCCTATGTTTAGGATATAGGACAAGAATGTCCGAGAGATAGGACAAATCAATTTTTTTCATAATTGAGAAATTCCGCAAGAAATCGAAATGACTTTTGTGCAAATTGCACAGATGTCCGCTTTGATTATTTCGAAATTCTCTTTTGGATTGTCTTCGAATTTTTAGCTGCTCCAGAAAGAACGAGATGACCATTACTTGCGATTCCCACGCTCGTACCTAATGTGTCTGGTATGCTTTTCATGGCAGCTTTAGGATTAGCCCCAAACTCTATTAGGGCTGCTAGAAACATAAGACCACCTAACCAATCAACTATGCGAGTCATACCAACCTCCTATTAGCTATTTTCTATATACAGGCTTAAAATATGTCAATTATTAAGGTTATATCCTTATTTTATATATTAATATTAAGGAAATAGCCTAATATTCCGTATTGTATTTTACGGATATACCCTTAAAATAAAACTATATGAGTAAGAAAAGTTCAAATACAGCTCTTCAAAGAACCCAGATAGATAAGCGCTTAAAGCAGCTAAGAAAGCTGAATCTCACCCAGCCCTCTTCGGGATGGATTAGAGCCATTCGAACTTCTTTAGGGATGAGCGCCACGCAATTAGCGAAACGCCTTAACGTCACTCCACAAACTGTGAAGGATTATGAAAACGCAGAAGAAGCAGGAACCATTTCCGTTGCCACTCTAAAAAAAGTGGCAAATGCAATGGAATGCGATCCAAAAATTCTTTTGGTGCCTCGTGATTCTCTTGAAACGATAGTGAAAAACCAAGCGTTAAAAGCCGCGAAAAAAATTGTTGGTCATGCGGATATCCAAATGAACTTAGAAGCTCAAGGAACTGCCAAAGACTTTAAACAAAAGCAGATCAAAGAGTTGGCGGAGGAGATCGCAAGAGATATGAGCAAAGAGCTTTGGGAAGAATAAAATGCCAAAGAAGTTTACAGAATATATTTCTGGCCAGACTCCTCTCGACCCGAACGAAATCGAAGGGCTAATTCCAGAGCACATCGCGCGTCTAAGTGAACTGAATGAGCTTGAGCAAGCCAACATTACAAAAGCAATTCGGAAATACTTAAATGGGCGAAAAAAGAACTGGGACATTACTGATCCGTTAGTGCTCCGAAAAATCCACTTGGACATGTTTTCTGATGTTTGGAACTGGGCAGGAAAATTTCGCAAAACAGAGAAAAATATTGGAGTAGCACCAGTAAACATTTCCTCTGAATTTAAAAAAGCATGTGGCGATTTGGAGTTTTGGCACAAAAATGGAACTTATCCTCATGAAGAGATAGCAGTCCGCATTCACCACCGTTTGGTTTCAATCCATCCATTCCCCAATGGAAATGGCCGATTCTCGAGATTAGTAGCGGATATCTACTTGAGAAAACAGAACTGTAAACCCTTTACCTGGGGAGGTAATTTGCTGGCAGATGGAAAAAACCGAAAGGAGTACCTCGAAGCGTTAAAAGCCGCAGACAAAAAGGATTTTTCCGCTCTATTTAAAGTAGCCCGCCTACTCTAAATTACAAGCTCGACTGTTGGAACTGGTACGCCTAATACAAAATAGAAAGTTTACCTGGAATAGAAATTAAAAGGATAAGCGTTTTAACCCACCAGAAATTTAAAGCCGTTTAATCGTTATACAT
>CAYNEF010000108.1:0-6163 GCA_964396165.1 uncultured Pseudobdellovibrionaceae bacterium | reverse complement strand
GGACTCGGAGTAGGTTCAGGCGTCGGCTCTGGAGTCGGACTTGGTGTCGGCTCAGGTGTCGGTTCTACAGTCGGAATCGGAGTAGGTTCTGGTGTCGGTACCACAGTTGGCACAGGTGAAGGAGTAGGAACAGGTAAATCCCCATTATCTCCCCCCGGTGGTTTTGGACCTGGTAACGTACCATTGTCGTCGCCATTCGCAGGTGGAATAGGAAGAAGTGGGCCCGCATTAATTGTATCTGGATGCAGACTCTGTGTGTCCAGTTGCTGCCCCGATGTATCTTGACTCGATTCAAAATCCACTTGTTGTGCAACCCGGAAGGAACGAATATCCGAGCAAGATGCCAAAAGCATAAAAAAAGTAAAAACACTGATCCGTTTAAGCATAAGAGCCCCCTGCCTTTTTAAATGAATTAAAAAAGCCAATTATAAAAAATATTTTAGGATTTAACTTTTAGAACATCCCGCTTCGCTGAACCGTCTACAAAAATCTTTCCTCTATTTGCAGTGTAGAATTTTTTGATACTAGGTGTAAAGAGGGTAGTCAGATCTTAAGCCAAGGCATGCACACTAACAGAGTGAAATCAGGTCGAAATAAAGAATTATGGAATTATCCACAACATCTTTTTCATAATTTCAAACACTATTCAAGGGCTGAAAAAACGCGAGTTTCGGGAGCAAGAGTCGTTTGTTTATTCTTTAATCCTGCAGTGTTGATATCTTTAGTGAAACCGATAGTCAGCACTGTCGTTCCATTTGTGGTTTTCTTGGAAAGTGTGGCAATATCCGAGAGAGAAATTTTATCGCCTGCTAACTTCCAATCTCCCTTAAGAGTTTGTTCATTTAAAATAGTGGAATCAGAAACTCCTGCCTGTAGTTCATAGTAAACAAGTTTGAACGTTCCTTTTTCTTCCAAAAATAATTCTACATACACCCGATTGTTTTCTGTTGGAGAAAGTTGGATCCACGAAGCATAGGCAGAGTTAGTCAGCACTACAGCAAAACCTTTATCATCAGACTTGTAAAAGTACGGGCTGAATGTTGACGTACTGACCGGAGTTGAGGAAGTCGGTTTTTTATTATGTTCCACATTGTCTGTATCTTGAGAAGAAGTGGATTTTTTTCCACAACCACTTACTAGAAACACAGAAAGAAACAAAACTACTATTACTGAGAATAACTTTTTCATCGTACCTATCCCTCAAGAAGGCGTATAGCCTCGGTAACCTACAAGCAAAGTGTATTCCAACGGAAACGGGACGCTTTTTGGCAAACTGTATAAAAAATAACTCGGTATACAGGTTGCACAGGAGGCTTAGTTGGTGGGAGACACACGAATGAAATCATCCGCATTAGACTGGTCGAAACTGAATAAAAAAGCTTTGAAGTATTTTGGAATCAAGCGTATCCGCCCATGCCAAAGAGAGATTATCGAATCCGTAATGGCAGGCAAAAACGTGCTCGGGCTGATGCCTACGGGCGCTGGCAAGTCTTTGTGTTATCAATTACCTGCCCTGTTTTTAGAAAAAACTACTATCGTTGTTTCGCCCCTGATTTCTCTCATGCAAGATCAAACGACAAAGCTCGAAGAAGCAGGTGTCGATGCAACAAAATTTGATTCCACCCTTACCCTTTCTGAAGGCCGAGATGCGGAAAGAGATGTCAAAAAAGGCCGATCAGAGCTCGTTTACGTCACACCTGAGCAGTTGGAAAACCCGGAACGTTTAAGCGCCATTAAAAAAGGCGGTGTTTCTTTAGTCGTAATCGATGAAGCGCATTGTATTTCGCAATGGGGCCATGATTTCAGACCCGCATTCTTAAACATCCGAAAAGCTATCAAGGAATTAGGCAACCCGCCTGTGCTTGCAGTCACGGCTACTGCTACAGAAGAAGTGCAAAAAGATATTTTGGAACAACTGGGAATTAAAAAAGCCGCCGTCTTAAGTACGGGTATCGACAGACCCAATCTTACTTTCGAAGTTTACCGAACCGTCAACGAAGACGTTAAATTCAAACGTTGTCTTCAAGTCATTGAAGAAAGTAAAGGCATGGGGATCATCTATGTCTCGACGGTGAAGCTTGCCAACGATTTACATTCTCGTCTGTTAAAAGCAGGACTCGTAGCCGGTAAATACCACGGAAAAATGAATATGAAGTTGCGTAAGCAAACGCAAGAAGACTTCATGAACAATCGCTTTGATGTAATCGTTGCGACAAAAGCCTTTGGTCTGGGAATTGATAAACCAGATGTGCGTTTTGTCATCCACTACACTTTCCCAGACTCAGTAGAAAGTTATTACCAGGAAGCAGGACGCGCCGGACGTGATGGAAAAAAAGCCATTACAGCTCTTCTTTACCGTCTTGAAGATAAAAGGGTGCATTCTTTTTTTCTCGGTGGAAAATATCCCACAAGCCATGATGCCGCACACTTGTACCAGACCATACTTGCCATGAGTACGAGTAAAAAAGACATTAGCGTAAAAGATTTGATTCAAATTGCAGGTATTTGCAAAAAGAAAGCGACTGTCCTTTTGTCTTACCTGGAAAATGAAAAAATTATCCAGAAGAAAAGAACAATTCGCTTACTGCATACGTTTGAAACCTCAGAACAGTTCGATAAGTTCCTCCACCATTACGACGAAAAAACATCACAAGATAAAGAGCGCATCGAGATGATCATGAAGTACGGACAGACAACAGAGTGCCGCATGGCTTTTATGCGTGGATATTTCGGTGAAGAAACAGGCGAACCTTGTAAAAAATGCGACAACTGTCGTGGTAAATTTTTATCGCCGAAACCGCTGGAACATACTCCTGCAATTCCGGCATTAGCACATCCGTAGTTTAGCTTGCTACTCTGAAGCAACAGCTTTAAAATAGAGGGTATGCCCTCTAAAATGAGCCGTACAAAAGTGTTGTACCTTGTGGCCTTTCTCCTTCCCATTCTGTATGCATTTTATACAGGACAAATGTGGGAAGATTTCTTCATCATGTTCCGACACAGTAAAAACCTGGCTGAAGGAAACGGCCTGACGTTTAACCCCGGTGTGGAGCGCGTTCACGGATTCACTTCTCCCTTAGCCACTTTATTACTCGCGTTTTTTTACTTTGTGACTGGTAAGACTTCTTACCTTGCAGCCCTTTGGTGTTTTCGCATTGTTTCGGCAGCTGCATTTTCTATCGCAGCGGTAACACTTTACAAGTCCGCAAAAAAAACTGCTTTTCACTTCCTAACTTGTTTAATTCTTTTTTTATTTTTTACTCTCGATGTAAAAGCACTTGCTTTTAGTACTAGCGGCATGGAGACCGCTTTCCTATTGCTTTTTATTTCTTTGAGTATCTACAATTTGAGTTATCTTGAATCAACTAATCGATTTTTAGCTATCGGATTATCCTTTGCAGGTCTGATGTGGACACGCCCGGACGGGTGCCTTTATATTGCAGCATTAGGCATTTCGAGTTTGATTTTCTTTTCTGAGCGCAAGAAAAAATTTGAAACATTAGTAAAAGCTTGCCTTGTATGCGCATTGGTTTATTTACCTTGGTTTCTTTGGGCATTTTGGTATTTTGGCTCTCCCATCCCTCAACCAGTTTATGCGAAAGGCGCTGAGTTTGGCCTACAATTAATTACATCGGGACGTATTTTTTCACTTCTTCTAGCTAGAGCCGAAATGGTTTTCTACCCTATTTACACTCAATTCGGTGGTTGGCCTTGGTGGCTTGAGTATGTGGTTCGCCCTCAAGCTTTGTTCTGTTTACTCTATTGGATGTTCCCTATGGGAAATCGCCTTGGCAGACAATTATCGTTTTGTTTTTTTGCAATGTGTTTTTATTTGACGGGAATTTATCCTTACCCGTGGTATCTGCCGGCACCTGCATTACTTGCATGGTGTACGTTGGCATTAGGGATAGATTCCTGCTTAAAGATAGCTTATTCAAAAGTGGGAAAAGTAGCTTATGTACCCGTGGTTTGTTTTCTCGGATTGATCTTTTTCAATAGCATTTTTATTAGCTCGCAGGGAGCTCGCTCGACAAAAATCATTCAATCAGAAATTGAAATGGGAAATCGAAGAGTCGTAGGCCTGTGGTTACACGATAATGTAAAAGAAACGGAAACAGTGTATGCCGAATGCATTGGTTACATCGGCTATTTTGCGGATCGAAAAATATTGGATTTCCCGGGACTCGCCACTCCCCAAATTTCAAAAATAAGAAAAAATAATCCTCTTGGAATGTTAGACTTGGTCCCTACTGTAAACCCTGACTGGGTTGTGTTACGGGGCGGCAAACAGAATAGCGTGCATTACCCGGAATATTTTAACTCGCACTATCAATTAAAAGCGACTTTTGATGCAACGCAAAGATTAGACGCGTTATCTCCCTTTCCCGGACGGGGAGCGGCTGATTTAGATGCTGTTTTCAGTGTCTATCACAGAGAGTCAAACTAACTCTGCTTTCTCCCCAATTCCGACACAATTCCATCACATTTTAAGGTAAAAAATCCGATAAGTTTGCAGTGAAGCCAAGTTTAGAAAACCAGCTAAAACTGAATGCGGAGCCGCGGATAAAAGTTGCCGTAATACCGGCAGCAGGCAAAGGCACTCGTGCGTATCCGCGCACGACTTTTATTCCTAAACCCCTTTTGCAAGTCGAAGAAGCCTCGTTACTTGTACACAACATTCAACTTCTGCATAAAAAATTTGAAGTACAAAAAGTGTATGTAATCGTCGGCCATCTCAAAGAACAAATCATTGAAGAACTGGAAAAATTAAAAGCCACCAACCCCGGCTATGAAATCATTGCTGTGCCCTGGACAACTAATGGACTTGCTTCTGACATCGCAAGTCTTCAAGCCAACATAAATGAACCTTTCGTGATTACACTAGGGGATGAATTTTACCAAGGTACAAACCACGAAAAATTTCTCGAAGTATATACTGCACACCCAGAAATGATCGCATCCATTGGTGTCATTCAAAATGCTCCCCTTAACCAGATTAAAAAGAATTATTCCGTAGAACTCGGTCCAGACAATCTCGTTACAGAACTTGTCGAAAAACCTAGCACTCCCAAAAACCACTTGCTTGGAGTCGGATCTTACCTTTGCACGAATGCCTACTTTGAATATTTTAAAAAAACTCCCCCTTCTAAACGAACTGGGATTGTAGAATTTACCGATGTACTGGATTTGATGGCCAAAGATTCAAAAAAAGTATACGCCACATTGCTCGACGGAAAATACTTTCAAGTCAATTCACTTCAAGACTACCACCACGGGATGTACGAATTTCGCAATCTGCAATTTGAGAAGTACCGAGTATCTTTAGTTATGGCTTCTCACAACAATGAACGTACTCTTTCCGATGTGCTTACGGATTTTAAAAGTAAAACAAATGAAATTGTAGTCGTGGACTCAGGCTCTAAAGACAACACGAGAAAAGTTACTCATGCGCACGACGTTAAACTGGAACACTTTATTTCTGCTGAAGCAAAAGATGCAGAAGGTCTAGCAGTCCGCCATGGCTTTGCGACAAGCAAAGGAGACATTCTCGTTCTTACCTCTGCAAAAGGGGAATTTCGGGCAAAAGATATTCCGAAACTTTTGGAATATATCAAAGACAGTGACATGGTAATTGGCACTCGCACTACACGGCAAATGATCGAACAAGCATCAAATATGCGCCCTATTTTAAGAATGATTCATCTTTTTTTAGGAAAACTTATTGAGTTATTCTGGTGGAGTGAAGAACCGCGCATCACAGATACAGACTGCCAATTTCTCGCCATCTGGAAAGATGCCTATTTAAAAATCCAACCCCAATTAAAAGTGGAAGGAAAAGGTTATATTGCGGAAATGCACATGGAAATTTTGCGCGCACACATGCGTTGCATTGAGATTCCTGTTTCGTATTATAAATCCGATTCTTCCAAACAGTATTCCCTTCTAGAATGTTTTCAGGAAGGTTGGACAGTCTTTAAACTTATTTTAAGTAAAAAATTTCAATTCCAGGAGGAAAAATGAAAGTACTTGTTACCGGAGGATGCGGTTTTTTGGGCTCTCATGTTTGTGAATACTTTTTAAACCGCGGCTGGCAAGTCGTTAGCTACGACAACATGACAAAACATGAATTGCAAAGAACGGGTTATGGGACAGAAGCCACTCG
>CAYNEF010000107.1:0-6290 GCA_964396165.1 uncultured Pseudobdellovibrionaceae bacterium | reverse complement strand
GCATGCAAATGCGAACATATAGTGCAACAACAGATGGAATTGATGGAACACTGGTAGAAGTAGAAGCCGCCCTACAAACCGCAATCCCGCAAATCATCATTACAGGACTTCCCGGTGAAGTAGTAAAAGAAAGCAGAGAACGCGTGCGCGCCTCACTCGCAAGTCTCGGTTACCAAATCCCCAGCGGCCGTGTGCTCATTCATCTTTCACCCGCCACTGCCAAAAAACATGGCAGCCAATTTGATCTCTCGATAGCCCTGTGCACACTTCAAGCTGAAAATGTTTTAAATGCAGACGATCTTTCTAAGTATGCTTTTTTTGGAGAGTTAAGTCTGGATGGAAGACTGAAACCCATTCGCGGAATTTTACCGATGGTAGAAATCTGCAATTTGAATCCTCACATCGAGTTTATCGTGATTCCCCATGAAAATGAGCGCGATGTTTCCTGGATCAGATCCAATAAAATAAAAAAAGCGACTCATATTAGTGAAGTAATCGATTTCGTAAGACAGAAATCTGATTTAGAAAATGTACAGTTTTCAAACTCGATACAAAAAGCCACAGAGGAAACAAAGCAGTTTGATTCCATCATAGGACAAGCAATGGCAAAAAAAGCCTTGGCTATTGCACTCGCTGGAAGACACCACTTGCTTTTCATTGGACCTGCAGGTGTCGGAAAAAGCCTGCTTGCTAGTTCAACGCCTGAATTACTCCCTTTGTTAGGTGAAAACGAAATTTTAGAGCTTAAAAAAATTTATGGAAGCGCAGATCTTCTATTTGATCTAGCTAAGCGTCCTTTTCGTTCTCCTCACCATGGTATTTCCGCTAATGCGCTACTGGGCGGCGGATCGGCTTTTGTAAACCCCGGTGAAGTCTCACTTTCTCACCACGGTGTTTTGTTTCTCGATGAATTTCCGGAATACAAGCGTGACGCAATTGAGGGTTTAAGAGAACCAATGGAATCTGGAGTCATTCATATTCATCGGGTAGGAGCTTCGAAAACTCTGCCTTCTAACTTTACGCTCATCGCTGCGATGAATCCCTGCCCTTGTGGCAATGCGATTGGAAGATTAAACCGCTGTGTATGCCGTCCTGACAAAGCAGCAGCCTACAGACGGCGTGTATCGGGCGCCATCATGGATAGAATGGCTTTGTATGTCCATCTTTCTACACCCAAAGAAGGTAAGACTAATTCAAACTCCTTTACTGGAAATGAGCTTAAAAAACAGATTTCAATAGCCCTTTCGATGCAAAAGAAACGTTATGGTGCATCCACAATGAAAAATGGAAATGTATCAAGGCTGGATGAGTATCCGGATTTTCAGCTTCAGGGGGCTGCAGCCATCGCTTTCAATGAAATTGTCGATAAAAATGAGGCCAGTTACCGCAGAATGACTCAAGTAAAAAAAGTCGCAAGAACACTTGCCGATATGGAGGAAGAAAAATGGATTCAAGAAAAACACATTTGGGAAGCTTGGGGCTTTCGCATTCAAGAACTTACCTGACTGTTAAAAACACTTTTGATTTGGGTTTATCCTTATGGTTACAACCCTCTTGCTTTTTATGCAAAAAATCTACGACTAACGGTGTGCTATGTGAGACCTGCAATCAATTTCACTGCGTTCTTCCGCCCTACTGCTTCAGCTGCGGAGATACGATTAGTTTTGGAAGAGAAAAATGTGGCAAGTGTGAAAAAAGAAGAAATATTCTCAAGCAAGTAAGAAGTACGTACTGGCTTTGCGAATCGGCACAAAAAATACTGCACGAAATTAAGTTTCGATCGGACCGTCCCGTTCTATCATTTTTAATTAAATCGCATTTGGACGCAATCACGCTTACTCATTTATCAAAAGACACCTGGATCGTTCCCATACCTCTTCTCAATCAAAGTTTTTTTGATCGGGGATTTAACCAGTCGGAAATTCTTGCGGAAAATATCGCAGAAAAACATGGACTCAATTTTATTCCAGATGCACTTATAAAAATTCGAAAGACAGACAGACAAAGTTGGCTAAGCGAAAGAGAAAGACAATTTAATTTAAAAAACGCTTTTATTTGGAATACTAAATATACGCCGCCAAAATCGGTATTGTTAATAGATGACGTCTACACAACGGGAAGTACACTGAGAGAATGTGCTAAGGTTTTAAAGAAAAATAAAGTCGCAACTATAACTGCGTGGACTTTTTTTAGAACGCCTAAAAAAACATACGCGTAATATTATTTGTTGAATTTCTCTTTCAAGTATTTGAGTGCTGCAAGCATGTCCACTCTTCCGGCGCCACAATCATTGTTAAATTCAGAGTTAACTGCACGGGCGCTCATTTGAAGAGCTTCTGTCATTTGTTCCACCGTTGTTTTTGGATATGCCGATAAAAGTACCGCTGCTACTCCACCGATATGAGGCGTTGCAGACGAAGTTCCCCCAAAGCTTGAAGTATAACCACTGCCGGTCATTTCGGTAGACGGAACCTCACTGGGCCCACACACATCAGGACGAATCAATCCCGGTTTTTTCCCCTCTTCCCAAGGAAAATCTTTGTACCCATCGATTTTTTCCCAAGTTACAGGACCTCGGCTGGAATATTCCCTGATTTGATCTTCTTCATCGGTGGCTCCGATACTGATCATGGAAGAAACTTTGGAAGTTGAACGTGGAGACTGCTTTTTGTGAAACCAGGCAGGAGGATTGCACGGGGGTGCTCCGACATTCACAGGCACATTATTACCGCCTCTGTTTCCTGCAGAATTGATATGAATCACACCCATTGCAAGCATCGATTCACTTGCCATACGCCATTTTGCGTATGCAGGCGTCGAACTATCCTTGATACTGAGAGACATGCTGATCACACGCGCGCCATTCTTTGCAGCATATTGCATGGCCTCCCAAATGGCAGATTCACCTGTGGCACCACCGAGTGAACAGCAGGCTTTTAAAATCATGAGTGTCGTCTCAGGGGCAACACCAGTCTGTTTTCCTCCGGCTCCCATTCCACCTACTATCCCTGCAGTCTGTGAACCGTGGCCATGCTCATCGGTGACATCGGGCACATGCTGTTCAAAATTAAACCCATTGATATCGTCGACATATCCGTTGCCGTCGTCATCAATGTAGTTTGTCGCCTTATCATGGCCGTTGGCATCTAAACCTGTTTCTCCAGGGTTTTTCCAAATGTTTGGCGCAAGATCAGGGTGCTTGATATTCGCTCCGCTGTCTATCACTGCAGTGATAATGCCCTTGCCCGTGTAACCCATTTTCCAAAGTTCTGGTGCAGAGAGCTTTTGCACTCCCCAGGCAATCTCAGTAGGGGCGTCTGCTTTTAATCTTGCAGAAGTGTTTCTCGCATCATCTAAAAGTTCGCTCACCTCTTTTGGTGTTTCAATCTCAATGGATTTAACTGCCGGATTATCTTGCGCCTGCATTTTTTTTACTATTTCAGCATCTGCGTGCACTTTAACCGCATGGATAATCCAAAGTGGAGTGACTTCGTCCACTCCTTTTTCAGTTTTTAGATACGGAAATGTTTTTGCGATTGCTTCGTTTGTATGGGCTTCGAGAAGAGCGACTACCTGTTTCTGTTTTTCCAATGGTGTACCAGTGGCTTTTATTTTTGTCAGATCATAGGGAGATTTTAATTCTACGATTGCAGTGACTTTTTCACTAGCGATGAGTCCGGTAGAAAAGAAACTAAATAGTGTAAAAAGGGATAAAACGAGCGCTACTTTTGTTGCAAACATGAAAACCCCCGACTTTTTATTTTATCTCTATTAAGAGATAAAGAAAGTCAGGGGATTTTGCAATAAACTAAATTATTAAGCGCTTTTAAGAGCGGATCTGTCGACAGGCTTGGGCTTGTGTGCGGCCTCAGCCTTCTCTTGCTTGTGCTTCAGTTGTTTTGCCCACTCGTGCGGATCATTTACCAACGCTGCTTCAAGCACTTCGTTGACGTCTTTAGCTAACTGGAACTTGCATTTTTTACGCAGCTCTTTCGGCACTTCTTCCAGGTCTTTGTGGTTTCTGTACGGGATGATGATTTCTTTGATGCCGTGTCTTAATGCAGCAAGCGCTTTTTCTTTTAATCCGCCAATCGGAAGCACTTTGCCTCTTAAGGTCACTTCACCCGTCATCGCCACATCTTTTCTGACCGGATTATTGGTCAGAAGGGATACGAGCGCTGTCGTTAAAGTCACACCAGCCGAAGGTCCATCCTTAGGTGTTGCACCTTGCGGTACATGCACATGGATTTCATAACGACTGAAGACTTTTTCATCGATACCGTAGAAGGCTGCACGGCTTCTGATGTAAGAAAGAGCTGCGTGAGCAGATTCTTTCATCACGTCACCTAAGGATCCTGTCAGAATCAGGCCACCGCCCATTTTCTTCATCATGGATACTTCGATGTTCAGAATTTCTCCGCCGAACTGTGTCCAAGCAAGACCGGTTACGACACCTACTTCGTCGCGTTCGCGTTCTTCTTCGGGCACAAATCTTGGAGGGCCTAAGAATTTCGGAATCGAGTTGGAAGTAATCACAGATTTTTCAGGTCTGGTTTCTGCAGAAGCAACTTTCTTTGCGACTTTTCTGCAAATCGTTGCAATGCATCTTTCCAAATTTCTCAAACCTGCTTCTTGTGTGTACTCCGCAACTACTCTTGCAAGTCCTTGTTCCGTCAATTCGATATCGTCTTCGGTTAGACCGTTGTCCGAAATCTGTTTGTGGACCAGGAACTTCTGGGCAATTTTCAGTTTTTCTTCCTGACTGTAGCCAGAGAGTTGGATGACTTCCATACGATCTTTAAGAGCGGATGGAATGGTATCCGACATATTCGCAGTCGCTACGAACATCACATTCGAAAGATCGAATGGGAGATTCAAGTAGTGATCGCGGAAACTGAAGTTTTGCTCAGGGTCGAGCACTTCGAGAAGCGCTGCTGCTGGATCTCCTCTGAAATCCGCACCCAATTTGTCAATTTCATCGAGCATGAAAATTGGATTGTTGCTGCCCGCTTGTTTTAAACCTTGGACAACGCGTCCAGGCATTGCACCGACGTAAGTACGTCTGTGACCGCGGATATCAGCTTCATCTCTCACGCCGCCGAGAGAAATTCTGACGAATTTTCTGCCCATGGCGCGCGCAATCGATTTTCCAAGACTCGTTTTACCAACCCCAGGAGGGCCGATGAAACAAAGAATAGGGCCTTTCATCTTGGATTTCAGCTTTCTGACTGCCAAGAACTCGAGGATTCTTTCTTTGATCTTTTTCAAATCGAAATGATCTTCATCAAGAATTTTTAGGGCTGCATTAAGATCCAATGAATCTTCCGTGTGTTTGCTCCATGGCAATTCCACAAGAAGGTCCAAGTAGGTTCTTACAATCGTAGCTTCACTTGCGTCCTGGTGCATGCGTTCCAAACGGCTAACCTGTTTGATCGCTTCTTCGTGCACTTCGGGCGGCATTTTTGCTGCTTCGATTTTAGCTCTTAATTCGCCGATTTCTTCCGACTTGGTTTCGGTATCACCCAATTCGTTTTTAATCGCGCGGATTTGCTCTCTTAAGAAGTATTCTTTTTGAGATTTATTCATTTCTTCTCTGGCAGAAGAACGAATACGAGCCTGCATTGCCAAAATTTCGAGTTCTTTTACAAGGATCTCGTTGACCTTTTTCAAACGGTCAATGGGATCGAAAAGTTCCAAAATTTCTTGCGCTTCGTTTACTTTAAGACCTAAGTTGCTGGCGACGAGATCTGCCAGTCGGCCTGCTTCGTTGATGTCATCGACGACCATCAAGATATCAGGGGAAAGCATGCGGCCTAAGGAAATGACTTTTTCGAGTTGTTCCTTCACTGTACGCATGACAGCTTCAACATTTGCATCTTCTCTAAGAGCCTGCTTTTCCTTGATCTGCTTTACTTTCGCGATAAAAAACGGTTTTTCTTGTGTGAAATTAGTAGCCGTTCCCTTTAAGAGACCCTGTACGAGAATTTTTACTCTTCCATCAGGAAGTTTTCTCATGCGCATGATCATCGCGATCGTGCCTACAGGATAGATGGAGTCCGCAGTCGGATTTTCATCTGTGATTTCTTTTTGGGCAGCTAGAAAAATCAGTCTGTCTTTAGCCAACGCTTTTTCTACTGCGCGTATGGAAGGTTCTCTTCCTACAAACAACGGTAGAATCATGTATGGATAAACAACAACATCCCGGATTGGTAACGTAGGTAACTCGTCTGGGATGACTATATCTTCATTGTCATTGAAGTCTTGTGGCATTTTGGCCTCGTGGTTAGTGG
>CAYNEF010000106.1:0-6401 GCA_964396165.1 uncultured Pseudobdellovibrionaceae bacterium | reverse complement strand
AAGTATTCCCTGCAGGAAGGGATTAAAATTGCTTACGCCGATTTTTTACAGCAACGCGAGGTCAAAAGAGCCGCATGAAGATTAGTCTTGTCATTCTTGTTTATAACGAAATTGTCGGATTAAGACAGGTTCTGTCTCAAATTCCCAAAGACTCGGTCTATGAAATATTTGCTGTGGACGGTGGCAGCAAAGATGGAAGTGTTGAGTTTTTAGAAGCAGCGGGAATTCCAGTTTACACGCAAACAGTTCGGGGGCGTGGCGAAGCTTTTCGCATCGCTTTTCAAAAGGCTAAAGGGGACGCATTGATCTTTTTTAGCCCTGACGGAAATGAAAACCCACAAGACATTCCAAAATTTAGTCCGCTTCTAGACGCGGGAAATGACATGGTGGTAGCAAACCGGATGACCAATGGTGGCCACAATGAAGAAGATGAACAGCTTCTACGCTTTCGCAAATGGGCAAATCTTGCGTTCGGTCTCATGGCGAATCTAACCTGGAACCGCCAAGGGTATATGGACGATACAATCAACGGGTTTCGAGCGATTACGCGAAAAGCCTGGGGCGTGATGAATCCAGATGGAAATGACTACGTTATTGAATACCAATGCTCGATTCGATCGTTTAAATATAAATTAAAAGTCGCAGAATTTCCTACATACGAAGCTTGCAGGTTAGACGAAAAACAAGGATCCCCATCCATTAAGACTGGGCTAGCTTTTCTTCAGCTTTATTTCCGCGAGTTATTTCACTAATCGCATTAGTGATTAGCGGTGCAAGCAAGGATGTTGTTTGTTTCTTGCACACTCAGCTGCTTTAGCGACGTTAATTACGCCACCACTAGCAACTTTTTCTTTCAGAGCCGGGGATTTAGTCACTGTTTTTTCAAGCAAGCGAATCACTTCGCTCGCGTTTAAGTCAGGCGCAATCGAGCGCACAAGTCCCACGGCCCCTGCTGCGACAGCTGCAGCCTGAGAAGTACCGCTGCCTTCGTCCCATTTTCCATTCCACGGTCCAACGATTTCATCTCCAGGGGCTGCGATGTGTACGAGACGTTTGCTCCAGCTGCCATTTTCCATCAAGGTATGCGTTGGAGTAGAGGCAGTGACAGTCATCTGATTATCCAATTCAAATTTTGCAGGGTACACCGAGGATTTTTCGATGTTTTCACCATCGTTTCCAGCAGAGACGACCACAACGACATCTTTTTTGCCGGCATACGTAATCGCGTCTTTTAAATCTTTGTCGTAACCTTCACCCGCAAAAGAGAGATTGATTACAGACACGCCTTCGTTAACAGCATACTCAATTCCCTTAATCGCATCTTCGGTATCGCCCATGCCTTCGTAATTGATAAAGCGGACTGGAAGGATGCTGCAACGGGGACAAACTCCCGCGCCACCGATTCCGTTATTTAAAATACCGGCAATCAAATAGGCCATGAAAGTTCCATGTCCTGTTTTATCCATAGGGAGATAAAAACTTTTTACAAAATCCCAGCCGATGATGTCGTCAATGAAACCATTGCCGTCATCATCCACACCATTAATGGGCTCGGAAGATTTGCGTCTGATATTTGCGGAAAGTTCAGGGAAGTTGTAATCCACGCCAGAGTCTATGACAGCAACTGTTACTTTGGGATCGCCTTCGCTGATGCTCCAGGCTTTTGCGGCTTCGATAGCATTTAAGTGCCAGCTTTTATTCATCAACGGATCGGCGGCCAGCTTCTGCTGCGGCGGTTGCTTTAATGCGGGGGCAGTTCCGTTACCCCAACAGAGGGAAGAAAACAATAAAGTAACGCCAATCCAAGTTGTGAATCTTTCCATCGAGCTCCTTTTTTTTCTTTAGATTCTTTTTAAGGACAGAATCTGAATTCGGCAAGAAAAGAAATGAGCAAAACAGAAATTTATTGAACAGATGCCTCCACTGCCGGAGCAAAATATTTGTATTTTTGAAGCGGGGCTTTTTGACTTGGTGTTGCACCCTGAACCCAATGCGATTGCGCAAGGAGCGGTCTAAATTCCACAGGATCCAGACCCAGTTCTACGAGGTGTTTTTCCGCTGCTGCAACAAATGCCTTCGGATTGTCTTTCCATTTTTGGATATCCGAGGCGGAGTATTTTCTCTCGAGGCTTATCGGCCCATCCGAGTTTAAGGACTTATTCATCATGGCTCTGACGTATTTGATTTGCAGTGCTGCCAGATATTCATCGGGCATTGCATCAAACATGCGGAACTCCATGCGTCCTTTTCCTTTCCCTGCGAATGCCGGGAACCACTTGCTTTCGGGGTTTTTAATATCGATGGAACCTTTGTATTTTTCAGGAACGGCACTGTCCATCACGGGTGTCGCGTTCAGCTGGGTATAACCAGGCTTACGTGTCTCGTAAGGATTAAAGTACTGCTCTTCATAAAGAAGGGTCGCAAGTTCCTCTTTTGTTCCATTAAAATTATTCAACTTTGTGACAAGACTGGCATGCAAGTCTACTGGAATTGCCACTCTCTCACGGAAGGGATGTTGCCACAAGAATTGGGTCATCTCTCTCGAAGATTCAAAGAAGTTGATAAAGTCGACTACTTTGCGCGGCCCTTTTTTAGGCCCTAGTTTCAAGATAGGTTCTAAATCGACGTTGACGTGCGCACCACCGGCACCGCGTTTTGGGTCTTGCCCCAGTTCGCGGTTGATGGCGTACAAGACTTCGATTTCAGAAGTATCTTTAGGCGCAAACTTCGGAGACGGAATTTCTGTATGGCCGCCTCTTGGGTTCGTCGGAACGCCGTCTACGTAGGAACGGCTGATGCCATCCCATTCGACGCGCCATTTTCTGCCCTGATCATCCTGGAAGGAATACTTGATTCCTACGTTATGACCATGGCCATCGCCACCATCCTGCACAACGCCAGATCCGTTGAAGGCTTCGTTTAGCTTCGTCGCGGTTTCCAGCAGCATCTTATCGGCTGCTGTTTTATTGCGCGGCTTATCGGGGAAGCGGAAGCTATACTCGATGCCTAGATCAATTTTATTTACATCCACAGGGCCTTTGCTTTTCACGGTGACACTGGGGAGTTTTGCAATCGCCGGTTTGGGCGTGATGTAACGCTCAAAATCGTTATCGAGTTGTACGCGATCGGAAAACTGGTAAGAAAGCTTTTCGATCTTCTCTTGGGTTTCTTCCCAGAGTTCTTCCAAAGATTCTTTCTTCGTTGTTTTTGCTTTGCGCTTTAGATAATCCTTCGCAATTTCCACCATGCCTTCGGCATAGCGCTGCTGGGCTCTATCCAAAATTTCCGCTTTATATTCCAGAGGCAAGCGTTTGCCCCAGGGTAGAAGCGGCGAGAAAATCTTATTGCGTGTATCGCTTTTGATATACTTATTGTGCGTTTCTTTTGGAACCTGGATATTGCGTTCAAATTCCTTTAACAGTGCAAGGTCTTTCTCAGAGACTCGGTGCCCTGTCATCTTGTCGAGCGGCATCGCCGGGTCAAAGTCGGTTTTCGTGATGTCCTGCAACCCGGAATAGTCGCCGCTGGAAATTCGGGCTTCCAGCATGTCTTCCACGAAGTTTCTCTTAATCCCTTTATTGCCTGAGCGCATTTCAAAGTCAGGATAGAATTTATTTGGATTTTGCCCTTTCATTTCCTTCATGCCTTTGTAACCGCGCGCACCAATCATGCGGTACTTGTCTTGGAAGTTCTCAGCATCGCCTTCGACTACATTTTCATGCAAGTCTGTCAGCGACTCTTTCGGGTAAATGCCTAAATATTGATGCCAGAAGATGTAATCCGAATCCATTTCTTCCGGATTTCTCTTTGTTTGGCGGAAGAATAAAAACCAGGTCGAAGCATCAAGTAAATCCACATATTTTCCTGCCATTTGTTTTCGTACTTCTGGGTTTTCTGGCCAGTCATGCACGATATGCTGGTGGCCAATCATGGCTTCCATTTTTTCTTCGATGTGCTCGCGTTGCGCCTGATAATCACGACGGTTTGTTGTCGGCACGCTTCTGATTTCCCAAGAACCTATGTCATCACCGATGGAAAGGTAATTGGGTTTCTTTTTTGTGGGAACAAGGTAATCATAATTCATGATCTCGGCCCAAAAAAGTTCCGACATCCCTTCCGTATTTACCATGTCGTTAATACTACGGTTGCGGTACGGTACGCCGCCCACGATATAATCCACCTGTTGTCTAGGAGACATTTTATTCCAGACGGATTTTTTGATCGGAGTCTTGGCGTATTTTTCAGGGTATTCTTTTAACCAGTCCAAAAGATCGTTTTCTTCTGCCTTGCCTGCAAGTTCTTTATCAAGTCTTTTTCTTAATGCGCGTCTAGCGTGATCGGTTTCGACTCCCGAGTACCAATCCGTGATATCACCGAACCAGCGGCCTTCTAGCTCCTGCGCGTGGGCTATCACTACGGGTGAGCCAAAGGATTTGGACTCGGTATTGTGTTCTTGCCCCATTTTTTGAATTTGAAGGTCAGAAAAAAGCAGGTAGCAGTTTCTTTTGCTGGCAGCAAAGAGACTTGCATCCAGAAGGAATGCGGCGATTAATAATAGCCGCAAACTTATACTCAACTTTTTATTTACTCGCATATGTCCGCCCCTACGAAAAACTTTCACGAGAATACGACGTGCTACTTTTGTTTGTAGTTAGAAGTGCAATCAACATTCCACGAATGTGCAGAAGTGTGAGGGAAAACGGGCGAGTAGTTGTATTCCCAACTTAACGGCATAGTTTCCACAATTTGCAAAAACTGTATTCCGCGAGTCTATTTTTTAGCGAAAGAACTCTGAAAGCATACAATTGTGAAAATTTTGTCGAGCGATTTGTCAGTTTGTAAATTTATTACCTGAAGCTTTGCGGAATACAGATTGCTCAGTAATTTCTTAGTGTTCACCCAAGTAGGCTTTGCGAACCGCATCGTTTGAAAGGAGATTTGAGGCTGTATCCTCTAAGGATACTTCTCCCACTTCCAAAACATAGCCCCGGGTCGAGATTTTCAGTGCGGCCTGGGCATTTTGCTCTACCAAAAGCACAGTAGTGCCAAGCTTATTGATTTTAATGATGGTATCAAAGATAGATTTAGTGACTTGGGGAGCAAGCCCCAACGAAGGTTCATCAAGTAAGATAAGCTTGGGCTTGGATAAAAGCGAGCGGCCAATCGCAAGCATCTGCTGCTCTCCACCCGATAGAGTTCCAGCGATCTGTTTTTTGCGTTCCGCCATACGGGGAAAAAGGGAAAAGACTTCGTCGTAGTCTGACGCAGTCACTTTGCGAGTGAATGCCCCCATCATCAAATTTTCATAGACTGTGAGATTGGCAAAAATTCCACGGCGTTCGGGTACATGAGACATCCCAAGCTTTACTATTTTGTGGGGAGCCATGTTTGTGACATCCACTCCATCAAAAAATACCTGTCCCGAGACGGGTTTTAAAAGCGCAGAGATGGTTCTTAAAGTCGTCGTTTTTCCTGCACCATTGCATCCAATGAGTGCAACCGTCTCCCCTTTATTTACCTTCAGAGAAAGGTTTTTAATCGCGGGGATTAGGCCGTAATTTACATTAATGTTTTTAAGCTCCAGCATCAGTCTGAAACTCCCAAGTAGGCTTCGATTACTTTTTTGTTCTCTTGAATATCTTTTGGCGCGCCTTCGGCGATGACTTCCCCGTGATCAAGTACTGTAATGCGCTCGCAAATTCCCATCACAAGTTTCATGTCGTGTTCGATGAGAAGGACAGTGACCTTAAAACGGTTTCTGATTTCTGCAATCGTATGCATGAGATCGACTTTTTCTTGGCTGTTAAGACCCGCTGCAGGTTCATCCAGTAATAAAACTTTTGGAGACGTGGCAAGGGCACGTGCAATTTCCAGGCGTCTTTGGTTGCCGTAGGAAAGACTTCTGGATTGATCGTGCGCTCTGGAATCTAACTTCATCACTTTTAAAAGTTCCATCGCGTTTTCTTTTAAAGAAGCTTCGCGGGCATAAAATTTAGGCGTGCGTACAAACGTATCGAAATAACCGTAAGGTTTTTTCATGTGGTAAGAAACAAGAACGTTATCCAGTACCGATAATTCACCAAAAAGCCGGATGTTTTGGAAAGTTCTCGAGACCCCTGCTTTTGCAATTTCGTAAGGCTGTTTTCCGATAAGACTTGTGCCGTCGAGATCAAGAGTTCCTTGATCCGGCGGGTAGACACCTGTCACAAGGTTAAAGACCGTTGTCTTTCCAGCGCCGTTAGGACCAATCAGCCCGGATAAAGACTGCGGCTTTAATTCCAAATTAAAATTGGAGACGGCTTTTAAGCCGCCAAACGCAATAGACAGACCTTGTACTTTGAAATGTCCGCCGCTCATCACGAAATTTCCTTTTTCTTAAAAAGGTTCCAAATTTCTTTGTG
>CAYNEF010000105.1:4474-6671 GCA_964396165.1 uncultured Pseudobdellovibrionaceae bacterium | reverse complement strand
AGTTTTGCAAACAGTTCAATGCAAAAACCCAACAAGCAAACGGAATGATCACACCGGTAGTCATTAGTATCTACCAAGATCGTTCTTTCACTTTTATAACCAAAACCCCGCCGGTTGCAGTTCTTCTTAAAAAAGCTGCAAAAATCGAAAAAGGTTCTGGAGTTCCTAACAAAACAAAAGTGGGAACCGTAAAAATGGCAGATTGTATTGAAATAGCAAAAGTAAAGATGCCAGACTTGAACACAATCAATCTGGACTCTGCTGTTTCTCAAGTTTGTGGTACAGCCCGCAGTATGGGCTTAGACGTAGTCGGAAAGTAAGGAGTATTATCCCATGGCAAGTGGAAAACTTTATAAAGCTAACTTAGCAAAGGTCGATCGCACTAAGAAATACACATTAGATGAAGCGCTCGCGATCGTTGATTCCTTTCAAGCTAGAAAATTTGATGAATCCATCGAAGTAGCAATCAACCTTGGTGTTGACCCAAAGCAATCTGATCAAATGGTCAGAGGTGCAACGGTTCTTCCTCACGGGATTGGCAAAACAGTACGCGTAGCAGCGATTGTCCGCGGCGATGCAGACAAAGAAGCCCGCGAAGCTGGTGCTGATTTCGTCGGTTGTGACGACCTCATCGAAAAGATTGAAAAAGGCTGGTTGGATTTCGACAAGCTTTTAGCTACCCCAGAAACCTTGAAAGACTTGACCAAGATTGCAAAAGTCTTGGGTCCTAAGGGGATGATGCCAAATAAAAAAACCGGCACTGTCACATCAGAAATTGGAAAAGCAGTAAAAGAACAAAAGCTCGGTAAAGTGGAATACAAAGTAGAAAAATCCGGCATTGTTCATACCTTTTTCGGTAAGAAGTCTTTCGGTAAAGACAAGCTCAAGGATAACTTCCTTGCTCTTTTCGAAACTGTATTGAAGGCAAAACCAGCCACTTCTAAAGGTGTTTATATTCGCAAAGTAACAATCGCCCCTACGATGGGACCCGGAATAGTTCTGGATTCTCAGTCGGTAGAATCTTTGGCTAGAAAATCATAAATTAGGCCAAGATTAGGGTTGACGGATAAAAAGTTTAGGTATTTAAATGTCAGCTCACATTTGGATACCATTTGTTAAGTCAGGAGTAGTCTTTGAACCGCACGCAGAAACAGTCTTTCGTTGAAGATTTCACGAAGGGAATCCAAGAGTCCAAAGCATTCGCACTTATGTCTTTTTCCAACCTAACGGTGGAACAAATGACATCTTTTCGCTTAAGTCTAAGCAAAAAAGACGTAAAGGTTAAGGTTGTGAAAAACACCTTGGCTCGTAAAGTGATCGATGCCACACCTTTTAAAGATATTTCAAAAGATTTTGTAGGTCCTACATTAGTAGCTTACAGCGGTGGCGACCCCGTCCTCACAGCTAAAGCCATCATGGAATGGGCCGGTAAAGAAAATTTTAACGTTAAGTTAAAAAGCGGAGCAGCACTCGGTCAAGTAATGTCCGGAGCTCAACTTACTGCCTTGTCTAAATTGCCAGGTCGTAACGAGCTTCTCGTCAGTTTCTTGTGGGCACTTAATTCTCACCAGACCAGTTTTGTTAATGCTCTTTCTGATGCCCCACGCAAATTGGGCTATGCCCTCGGTGCTCTTAAGGCGAAGAAAGAAAAAGAACCAACAAATTAATTTTTTTAAACTAAGGAGTCAGTCATGCCAGTAACAGAAGATCAAGTATTCGAATATTTCGATAAAGCAAATTTGCTAGAAATTTCCGAATTCGTAAAAAAATTCGAAACACGCTACGGAGTTAGCGCAGCAGCCCCAGTAGCAGTTGGCGTTGCAGCAGCAGCCGGAGCAGGTGCAGCACCAGCCGAAGAAAAGACAGCATTTGATGTAGTCTTGACAGACGGTGGAGCTCAAAAAGTTAACGTGATTAAAGAAATCCGTAGCTTTACAACTCTTGGACTAAAAGAAGCTAAAGACTTGGTCGAAGGCGCCCCAAAAACACTTAAAGAAGGCGTAACCAAGAAAGAAGCAGAAGAAATCAAGAAGAAGCTCGAAGCAGCTGGTGCAAAAGTAGAAATTAAGTAGTACTTTGTTGCTCTTGGTAACTTTGTTTAATTCACATACAGGGACAAGTTTGTCCATTCACTCGAGGTGAACATGGCCTCTACTCGCTTTTTCGAGAGTAAGCGCTTTCGCAAGGAGTTCGGTAA
>CAYNEF010000105.1:0-4374 GCA_964396165.1 uncultured Pseudobdellovibrionaceae bacterium | reverse complement strand
GAAGAAATCACGGAAGACAAGTTAAACTTGCTTGTAGAAAGAAAGATCACAGACTTTGTGATCCTTTTCACTGATCGCATTAACGTAGGAACTTACCTTAGAGACACATTGGCTCAAGATAAAGTGAACTCACGTGAAGAAGCGCTCATCGAAATTTATCGTCGTTTGCGCCCTGGGGATCCCCCAACGCTAGAAACAGCACAAGTGCTGTTTGACGGCTTGTTCTTTGATCCGACCAAATACGACTTATCTAAAGTCGGTCGTCTTAAAATCAACCACAAATTTGGTTTTAACACACCAATCGAAAACACCACGTTAACCAAGGAAGATATTCTTTCTGTCGTGAAGTACCTTGTCGATTTGAAAAACGGCAAAGGACAGATCGACGATATCGATCACTTGGGTAATCGCCGCGTAAGAGCGGTAGGTGAGCTTTTGGAAAACCAGTTCCGCATCGGTTTAGTCCGTATGGAACGCGCTATTCGCGAGCGTATGAGTCTACAAGATGTAGAAACTCTGATGCCGCACGATTTAATAAACGCAAAACCTGTTTCTGCAGTAGTGAAAGAATTCTTCGGAAGTTCTCAGCTATCTCAGTTCATGGATCAAACAAATCCACTTTCAGAAGTGACGCATAAACGCCGTCTTTCTGCTCTTGGACCCGGTGGTTTGACTCGTGAAAGAGCCGGTTTCGAAGTGCGAGACGTTCACTCCACTCACTATGGTCGTATTTGTCCGATTGAAACTCCTGAAGGTCCAAACATTGGTTTGATCTCTTCTCTATCGACATTCGGCCGCGTAAACGAATACGGTTTTATTGAAACTCCTTATCGTAAAGTGACTGACGGTAGCGTTTCCAGCGAAGTGGTATTCTATTCTGCATTAGAAGAAGAAAACCATACAATCGCTCAAGCGAAGATTCCGATGAACGGCAATAAAATCGATGCCGAATTCGTTTCTGCTCGTAAGCATGGGGAAACAACCCTTGCCCGTACAGACGAAGTCGACTTGATGGACGTCGCTCCGAACCAGCTCGTTTCTATCGCAGCTTCCATGATTCCTTTCTTGGAAAACGACGATGCGAACCGCGCTCTGATGGGTTCAAACATGCAACGTCAAGCTGTGCCCTTGCTCCGTTCTCATGCTCCTCTTGTAGGAACAGGGATGGAAAAACTCGTGGCACGTGACTCTGGCGTAACGGCTGTCGCAAGACATGCTGGTATCGTCGATTTCGTGGACGCTACTCGTGTAGTTGTACGAATTGATGAAAAAGACAGAAAACAAGGTTCATCTGGCGTTGATATTTACAGCTTAGTTAAATACAGACGCTCGAACCAAAACACCTGTGTAAACCAAAAGCCGATTGTTGAAGTCGGTGAAAGAGTGGAACGCGGCCAAGTGCTAGCAGACGGACCTGCAACTGACATGGGCGAACTCGCTCTTGGTCAGAACGTAGTAGTCGCCTTCATGCCTTGGGGTGGATACAACTTCGAAGATTCTATTTTGATCTCTGAAGAACTGGTCCGCGATGACGTCTTTACATCTATTCACATTGAAGAATTTGAATGTATTGCTCGTGATACGAAACTTGGAAAAGAAGAAGTCACAAGAGATATTCCGAACGTAAGCGAAGAACAACTCATGAACCTCGACAGTTCAGGAATTGTACGCATCGGCGCTGAAGTAAAACCCGGCGATATTCTTGTGGGTAAAATCACTCCAAAAGGTGAAACACAGCTCTCTCCTGAAGAAAAACTCTTAAGAGCAATCTTCGGTGAAAAAGCAGGGGACGTAAAAGACAGTTCCTTAAGAGTTTCTCCAGGTATCGTTGGTACTGTGATTGGCGCCCAGGTTTTCTCTCGTGAGGGAGCAGACAAGGACGAAAGAACTGCACGCATCGTTGAAGAAGACGAAGCAAAGTTCAGACGGGATGAGCAAACTGAAGTCAGAATCTTGCAGGATGCCGCACGTAAGAAAATCGGTTCTTTAATCATTGGCCAAAGCACCACTGGAAAATTACTCGATACATCGGGTGAAAACGAAATCCTCAAAAAGGGTAGCGAAATCACAAACGAAGTATTTGAAACAGTGCCTTTTGATTTGATTAGACACATCCCGCTTCCTACAGACGTAGAAGCGCAAGTCACACAAATTGTGGCCGCGATTGATAATCAGGTACAGTCTATCCGCACCTTCTTTGACGAAAAAGTGAAAAAACTTAAAAAGGGGGATGAACTTCCTCCTGGCGTCATCAAGATGGTAAAAGTCTACATTGCAATCAAAAGAAAGATTGCAGTGGGAGATAAAATGGCAGGACGCCACGGAAACAAAGGGGTTATCTCCCGCGTTCTCCCTGTGGAAGACATGCCGTTTATGGAAGACGGAACACCGGTTGAAATCGTATTAAATCCATTAGGCGTTCCTTCTCGTATGAACGTAGGACAGATTCTCGAGTGTCACTTAGGCCGTGCTGCTCAAGGTTTTGGACTAAAAGTTCAACAACATCTTGAAAAATGGAATGAAACGGAACTCAGAAAGCTTGTAAAAACTTTCTTCCCTGACAAACAGCGGTCGAAAGAAATTGATGAGCTGGATGTAGATACGCTTAAGAAGATGGCAAAACGGTTGAAACGCGGTCTACACATGGCAACGCCTGTGTTTGACAGCTGCACCGAACCAGAAATCTACAGTTCATTGACGAATGTTGGTTTACCAAGCAACGGACAACAAATTCTATTTGATGGCCGTTCTGGCGAATCCTTCAAGCATGATGTCACGGTCGGTGTGATGTATGTTCTTAAACTACATCACTTGGTCGATGAAAAAATCCATGCACGTAGTATCGGACCCTACAGTCTTGTGACCCAACAGCCGCTGGGTGGTAAAGCTCAGTTCGGGGGACAGAGACTCGGGGAAATGGAAGTCTGGGCACTCGAAGCTTACGGAGCAGCTTACTGTCTCCAAGAGTTGTTGACTGTGAAGTCAGACGACGTCGCTGGACGTACACGTATGTTTGAAGCAATCGTTAAAGGCGAGAACGTATTGGAACCAGGGTTACCTGAATCCTTCAACGTTCTAGTCAAAGAACTACAGAGCTTGGCACTAGATGTTGAGCTTATCGAGGATGCAACGCTATGAAAGACCTCTTAAATTTCTTTGATAAACCAAAGGATCCCCTTTCCTTCAAGGCGGTTAAAATTTCTCTCGCAAGTGGAGAAAAAATCCGTTCTTGGTCGTATGGGGAAGTGAAAAAGCCTGAAACTATCAACTACCGTACTTTCAAACCTGAAAGAGATGGTCTTTTCTGCGCCAAGATCTTTGGCCCGGTAAAGGACTACGAATGTAACTGCGGTAAGTACAAAAGAATGAAGCACCGTGGTGTCGTTTGCGAAAAATGCGGTGTGGAAGTCATTCAGTCTAAAGTTCGTCGTGAACGCTTAGGTCACATTGAACTTGCAACTCCAGTTGCTCACATTTGGTTTTTAAGAAGTTTACCGAGTCGTATCGGCGCTCTTCTTGATATTTCTTTAAAGAACCTAGAACGCGTTCTTTATTGTGAAGCTTACGTTGTGACAGATCCAGGTAAAACTCCTCTAAAGAAAACAGAAGTGCTTTCTGAAGATGAGTATTCCACTGCACGCAAAACCTACAAGCAGGACTTTAAAGCTGCGATGGGTGCTGAAGCAGTACGTGAACTGTTAAAAGAAATTGATATTGAAGCTTTAGCAAAAGACTTAAGAGCCGCACTTGCGAAAACAGGTAGCGAAACAACGATGAAAGCACTTTCTAAGCGCTTAAAAGTTGTGGAAGCTTTCAAAAACTCGGACAACAAGCCTGAGTATATGATGTTGGATGTAATTCCTGTCATTCCGCCAGACTTGCGCCCACTTGTACCTCTAGATGGTGGCCGTTTCGCAACTTCCGATTTGAACGACCTTTATCGTCGTGTAATCAACAGAAACAACCGTTTAAAAAGACTACAAGAGCTGAACGCTCCTGAAATCATTATCCGTAACGAAAAGCGCATGCTTCAAGAAGCAGTAGACGCTCTATTTGATAACGGTAGACGCGGTAGAACGTTCACAGGACCTAACAAACGTCCTCTTCGTTCTTTGTCTGATATGTTGAAAGGTAAGCAAGGACGTTTCCGTCAGAACTTACTTGGTAAACGTGTGGACTATTCTGGTCGTTCTGTGATCGTAGTCGGTCCTGACTTGAAATTGCACCAGTGCGGTCTTCCTAAGAAGATGGCTCTCGAACTTTTCAAACCTTTCATCTTCAACAAGCTAGAAGAACGTGGTTTTGTTACTACGATCAAATCCGCTAAGAAGATGGTGGAAAAAGAAAAAGAAGAAGTCTGGGATATTTTGGACG
>CAYNEF010000104.1:0-6747 GCA_964396165.1 uncultured Pseudobdellovibrionaceae bacterium | reverse complement strand
GAAATTTTAAAACGCTCCATTGGAGTAAGAGCCTTTTCTTCTAAACCCAGACTCATTAAAAAGGCTTTGGAAATAGATGGCCTTCCAGTCCTCTATTCCGACTCGGATGTATATTTCTTTTTTTCGCCGCTAGAACTTTTGAATGACTTAGGAAAACAGAATGTTTTATTGTTTCCCCATTGGAATGAACATAAAAAAGAAGCAAGACACGATGGTTTATTCAATGCTGGGATGATTGCTGTAAATCAGGACGCGAAAGAATTCTTAAACTGGTGGAGTGATGCGTGCTATCTAGATTGCGCTGTAGACAGTCTGGACGGTAGTGTGGGCGATCAAGGGTATTTGGATTTCGCACACGTTTATTTTAAAGGAGTAAAGTCTTACCCAAAAGCAGATCAGGATGTTGCCCGCTGGAATATCCGCTCGCTCGGAGTCACAAGAACGGAAGCTCCCGATTGGATTCCCTGTCTTGCAAATGGCGCGAAAGTAAAAACTTTTCATGCCGCGTTTATAGATGGTTTGGGAATCTTTGAATGTAAAGCAGTCTGGGATCAGCTTTGCAGCTTTTTCTCTACGCATCTGAAAGAAGATGCAACTAAACATTTTGTGAGCGTAACACTTGCTCAGCAATCCAGACATTGGGTGGGGCTAAGTCGTGCCCTAAGATTTGAAAAACTTCTTACTAAACCAAAGTCTATTCACCCATTGAGTACTGTACGGGATTTTTTCTTAAAGCCTGGAGTGAAAGCCGTATTGGACTTTTTGTTTGGTTTAAAAAATAAAACACCACTCTGTGAATCTGCAGAGACTCCCAGAACACTTCCAGCAGATTCCCCCTGGGCTCAATTCCAAAGAAAGCGCTTTTTGGAATCGCAAATGAACTTTGAAAACCAAAAAATAACAGCGAGAGCTGTGAACTCTCGCCATTCCTGAAAATCAATAACTAAATATTAATTAGAATCTTCTTAAACCGGGAAATGCTGGTCTTCCAGTTAAAAGTAAGCCAGTTCTGAAGCCAACTCTTCCGACAAGTCTTAGAGCATTACGAACAGGTTGGAATGCACGGAATTGCAATCTCGTGCCGGTAAAGATGGAAAAGGGTCGGACGCCACATGTGTAACACGCGTTTCTTACTCTGTAGTAAGTGGGGCGTACTCTGACATGCTGTACGTATCCGTGACCGCTTTGGCAGCTAGAGCATGCATTAGCATCTTTAGCGACAAAAAGGGAACCGAGTACGATTAAAGACAGTACGAACAGACTTCTAATAGATTTCATTTTAACTTTCTCCTCTAACAAACGTGCAGTACAAATTTTTTAACACGAATCTCAATGATTCGTGCAATCTGCTACTAGAGCAAGTGGTATGCCAGCTGGTTACACCTACAAGCAAAGTGGTGTAGACTGCTTGTCGACAAAAAATGTTAGTCAGCTGTCAAAGAAGTTTGCAGATGGTTCAGAGTAAGCTAATAATAGCAACTCGTGAAAAAGATAAATGAAATCATCAGTACAGATTCCATACTGCAATCCAAGCCTGTGCTTGCAAGTACTGCAGTCGATTTAACTTCAGATTCCCGTCAGGTAAAAGCAGGCACTCTATTTTTTGCCGTACGTGGGCATTCCACTGATGGCCACGTCTTTTTGCCCTCAGTGTTAGCAGCAGGAGCGAGTGCTGTAATTATTGATCGTCCGGAATTGTACGAGAGTACCGATAAAGCTATTCTTGTTAGAAATACACGAGAAGTCTTGGGACATGCAGCTTCCCGTTTCTTTGACGAGCCCACTCGCCAGATGAATTTGATAGGCGTCACAGGTACTAACGGAAAAACAACCAGTACATTTATTTTAGAAAGTGTTTTGAATCAGCTCGGAATAAAAACAGGTTTGATAGGTACTGTGTGCAACAAGATCGGAAATAGTGTTTTGGAATCCGATCTGACTACTCCGGGCCCGGTAGAATTACAAAATCTCTTTAGCCAGATGCGAAAAGCAGGTACCACGCATCCGGTGATGGAAGTCTCCTCGATTGCGCTTGACCAATACCGGACTGCGGGTTGTCATTTTAGCGCAGGCCTATTTACAAATTTAAGCGGCGATCATTTGGATTACCATGGCTCGATGGAAAGTTATTACAAAGCGAAGCTTAAGTTTTTTAATGAGTATTCTCTTCCTATAGGAATTTTCTGGAATGACGATCCCTATGCCAAGCGATTGATGAGCGAGGGAACTCAGAAAAAAACTCTGACATTTTCACTTCTAAGTGGAACAGCGGACTACTCTGTGACAGAGGCCGCTCTCTCTCGTACACACACTTGGGCGCAGGTGAACACTCCGTTTGGTAAAGTGGAATTCGAATCTCCACTGATCGGCACATACAATCTTCTTAATTGTCTGGGAGTACTTGCGACTTTGAGTGCGATGGGAATTTCAGAAAATGCAATTGCACATGCACTTTCTACGGCAACGGGTGCGCCGGGCCGGCTGGAAAGAGTCATGAGTGGAGCGGAGTACCCAAGTATATTTGTGGATTACGCGCATTCTGACGACGCGTTATTAAATGTCTTAAGGGCATTGAATGAATTAAAGGGAAAAAGCCACGGAAAAATTATTACTGTTTTTGGGTGCGGCGGAGATAGAGACAAAACAAAACGGCCGAGAATGGCAAAAGTGGCAAGCTTACTGAGCGATATTACAATAGTCACAAGCGATAATCCAAGAACTGAAGATCCAGCGCAAATTATTTCGGAAATAGAAGCGGGAATAGAAAAAGGGGAAACAGAGTACCACGCGCAAGTGGACCGAAAACTTGGTATTGAGCTTGCTTTATCTCTCGCAAAACCGGAAGACTGGGTACTCATTGCGGGTAAAGGGCACGAAAATTACCAAATCATCGGTAAAACGAAATCCCCCTTTGACGATAGGGAAGTTGTTCGGGGATACTATAAGAAGTAAATCAAATGTACTCAAAGACCACTATTTCGGATTTGGTAAAATGGACGGGTGGAACCCTGTCTTTTTGTGACAATCTGCAATCGCCTGTACATTCCATTTCTACGGACACCCGCACCTTAAAAAAAAACGAAGTCTTTATTGCCATACGGGGTGAGAATTTCGATGGACATCGGTTTTTAGCGAAGGCAAGTGAAATGGGTGCTTCTCTTCTTGTGACAGAAGAAAAAGGACCGGACAGCGTTCCGCAACTACTCGTTAAAAATTCTTTAAATGCGTTTGCAGATATATCAAAAAATCTGAGAGCACAATTTGCGGGCCCTGTAGTTGCCATCACAGGAAGTGCAGGTAAATCCTCCACCAAAGAAATGGTGGCGACTCTGCTCGGAGAAAATACGTTAAAAAGTCCTGCAAGCTTCAATAATTTATTGGGTGTTTCAAAAACACTCAGTCTTCTCGATGATACGACGAAAAAAATCGTTCTTGAAATGGGAATGAATAATTTTTTTGAAATTAAAGAAATGTGCCACTATTTTGAACCTAATATCGGTGTGATTACAAATATAGGCGATGCACACATGGGAAAATTGGGTGGGCAAGAGGGAATTTATCTCGCAAAAAAAGAATTGTTCGATTGGCTAGCGACAAATCCGCTTACTCAGGGAGTCGCGCTTAACCTCGATGATTCCCTGGTCGTTAAAGCTTACAAAGAAAGTTTTGGAAAATACAAAAACACTGTTACTTATTCCATTCACACCAATGCGAATGCGGACGTCACACTTATCAATCAGGAAATTGACTCCGAAACAGCTTTTTTAAATCTCTCGGTTAAAATTTTCAAAGAATGGGTGGATGTTTCTCTTCCTATATTCGGACTGCACCACTCGAGCAATTTGTTAGCCGCTATTTCAGTCGCAACATTGTTCGGTGTCTCAGTGGAAGAGATTAAGAAACGTATTGGTAATATTCTTCCTGCGACTCATCGAGGTGTGATTACACCTTTAAAAGACGGGAAAGTTTTAATCGATGAGAGTTATAACTCCAATCCTTCCGCACTGGCTTCTTCTTTAAACTCGTTAAGTAAAATTCCGTGGAAGGGAAGAGTCGTTCTTGTGATTGGGCAAATGAACGAACTGGCAGGATTCTCTCAAGAAAAACACCGGGAAGCCGGCGAAGAAATACTTAAATATTTTCCGACTAGAAACGAAATTTTATTAATTACTGTGGGTACTGAGTGTAAGCCACTTGTGGAAGCAGTAAAAAAATCAAAACCCGATTGGGAGATCCAGTCTTTTCATTCTGTCGCCGATTTACTCCCCAAATATTCCTCTTTATTGCGACCGAAAGATCTGATCTATATTAAAGGATCGAATGGGGTGAAGTTATTCGAATTGATTGGAAAGTAAGTTAAGAACGGCGTCTAGGGCCTGAAGATCTGCCTCTGCCGCCACCGCCACCGCGCGGAGCTTCTCGTCTTGGCTCTTCGTTTCTAAAGTCATACGCATATTGTTCTGGAATGTTCTGTCGTAAGAAAGCTTCGATCTCTTTTACTTTTCGCATATCACTTGGCGTGACAATACTGATTGCAAGACCTTTGGAATCTTTTCTTCCTGTTCTGCCAATACGGTGAATGTAATCTTCTGGTTCCCGTGGCAGATCATAATTTATCACCAGGGAAACATCGTCCACATGAATGCCTCTGCCTGCCACATCGGTTGCGACAAGCACTCTGAATTCACCAGACTTAAAACTCGCCAAAGCTTGTTCTCGGTGCTGTTGTAATTTATTAGAAGAAATAAAAGTGGATTCGTGGATCCCTGCCGCATGTATCTGGCGCCATAAGTGCGAAGCTTCATCTTTGGTACTAACAAAGATAATGATCGGACCTTTTTCTTTATTAATAATTCTTAAAAGCTCTCTTTTTTTCGAGCGTTCATTTGCCCAAAGAAGTTCATGCTGAACGGAACTCGAAACAGAGAGTGCTTTACCTATCGCCACTTTTTGCGGCTTGTGTAAAATCTTGCGGGCTAGGTTATCGACTGTTGCCGGCATCGTCGCAGAAAAAAGCAAAGTCTGGTGTTTCGTCGTGATTTCTTTGGTGATGCGCGAGAGCTCATTAGAAAAACCCATGTCGAGCATTTTGTCTGCTTCATCTAAGACCAGTACTTCAATAAACTCTAGCCAAAGATTTCCGCGCTCTAAGTGATCGCAGATGCGTCCAGGAGTACCCACCAGGATGTTAGGGCTGGATTTTAAGGCTTCCAAATCAATTTTTATATCCACGCCACCGATTAAACTCACGGCACACACGCCAAGTGGCTTTCCGAACATATCGATTGTTTGTTGGGTCTGCAGCGCGATTTCTCTCGTGGGACAAAGAATGAGCCCGTAAGTTCCGCGTCTATTTAAAAATTTCTGAATCAGGGGTAAGCAAAAGCTCGCCGTTTTTCCGGAACCAGTCTTTGCAGAGCCGATTAAGTCTTCCCCTTTTAGGGCAATTGGAATTGTTTTGTGTTGAATAGGCGTAGGGGACGCAAATCCCGCATTCTTTACCAGTTCGAGGATAGGTGCAGAAAGCCCCAAGTCGGTCCATTCCAGCTTTACTTCTTCTTTTTTCTCTTCAGTTTCCATTAAATTATGACTTTCAATACCCGATCCCATACAGGTTTGGCAAAGACAGGCTCAATTGGCAGAAAAACGCCGCACCACCCCACGAATTAATGCTACCTTAAAAAGCAAAAATATGCTATTAAATTCAACTGTTTATAATTTAATTGTTGATACTTTAATACGAATTGGCTAAGTCCAAGCATCGGAGAAGAAAACATTGTTATACCACTTGCTGTTTCCCTTACATGGAAGCATTCACGCCTTTCATGTATTTAGGTACATTACTTTTCGTGCACTTGCTTCAGGTCTCACCGCACTTCTCATCAGTCTCCTCTTTGGTCCCGTATTTATTCGCATGCTCAGTCAAAAACAATACGGCCAAACAGTGCGCGATGACGGACCACAATCGCATTTAAAAAAGAGAGGAACTCCTACAATGGGAGGTATTCTCATTCTGATATCTGTGATTATCTCGACGATGCTTTGGGCGGATCTCACAAACGAATACGTTTGGCTTGTTCTTGGCGTGATGGTTGGATTTGGTTTCATCGGCTGGCTGGATGATTACAAAAAAATTAAAGAGAAAAATTCTAAAGGGCTTTCTGAACGCGCGAAGATGATCCTCATGTCTATCGTATCTATCGTTGCTCTGTATGTGTTGATTGTGCCTTTAGGACAATCGACTTCGCTGCATGTTCCTTTCTTAAAATCCCTTTCTCTGGAAATAGGTCTTTTTTACTGGGTGTTTGGTTGGCTTGTGATAGTCGGTGCAAGCAATTCTGTTAACTTAACTGATGGTTTGGACGGGCTTGCAATCGGACCTATCATGATTACGGCAGTTACTTTTGGAATTCTTTCTTACCTCGCAGGACACGCTAAGCTTGCGGAATATTTATTTATTCCTTATGTAAAAGACTCTGGAGAATTGGCGATTGTAGCGGCTAGCATGGTTTGCGCAGGACTCGGATTTTTGTGGTTTAACACTTATCCCGCGCAGGTTTTCATGGGTGATGTCGGGGCTTTAGCACTGGGTGCGGCTCTTGGAATGATGGCCGTGATAACAAAAAATGAAATAGTACTAGCTATTGTAGGTGGAATTTTTGTATTAGAAGCCGTGTCCGTAATCACGCAACGAATTTCGTACAAGCTTACGAAGAAGCGGATATTTAGAATGGCTCCTATTCACCA
>CAYNEF010000103.1:0-7337 GCA_964396165.1 uncultured Pseudobdellovibrionaceae bacterium | reverse complement strand
GAAAGCGAAAGCGATTCCCATGCTCATTGCTCTATCGTGGACGATACTGTGAGTTGCACACCGACGACTTTTACAGGCCACACAACTTGGACTGCCGCAATCTCCGTTCTTTGTACGATGAACGGCAGTACCTACTCCGAAGCCTTCGAACTCTCTGTTCACTAACTATCACGCTCTGCGTTGCGCAAATTTCCTTCCCTTATCTCTTGTGAGAGTTAAATCAAAATGCTAACTTACGCTCACTTTTTAAAGGGAGGGTTCAGGATGTTTGGTGGTCTAGTTCCGCGTGAAGGAAAGTTTTTCGATCTCTTTAACAAATTAGGCGACCAGCTGGTACTTGGCGCAAAAACTTTCAAAGAATTACCAAGCGCCACTTCCGAACACGAAAATTTTTATCGCAGAATCAAAGATATTGAACACGCAGGCGATGAACTGACTCACGAGACCTTTGCTCTTTTACACGAAACGTTCATCACGCCGATGGATCGCGATGATATACGCACACTCGTCAGCGGACTGGATGATATTTTGGATTGCATGGACGCTATTGCAGCCCGCATTTTTCTGTACAAACCAAAATCGTTTCCTGATGCGATTCCCAAGTTTGCGGATTTAAACTTACAATCCATTTTAAAAGTGCAGCAATGCCTTTTGATTTTAAACCAGATTAAAAACCCGGAATCTATCCTGCAAAACTGTGTGGAAATCCACAAGCTCGAAAACGATGCCGATCATCTTTTAAGGGCGGAAATCGGAGCCTTATTTGCTAATGAACAAGACATTCGTGAGTTGATTAAACTGAAAGAAATTTACGAAATGCTCGAACTGGTAACTGATAAATGTGAAGATGTGGCAAACGTAATTGAAGGAATCGTTCTCGAATACGCTTAATCAATACTTATGACGTATATTTACTGCATCATTTTTCTTGCGCTTGTTTTTGACTTCATCAATGGGTTCCATGATGCGGCCAATTCCATTGCAACCATTGTTTCGACTCGCGTATTAAAGCCACAGCATGCCGTTGCTTGGGCGGCATTTTTTAACTTCATCGCGTTTCTCATTTTTGATTTAAAAGTAGCAAATACGATTGGCAAAGGGGTGATTGATCCCTCTATCATTGATGCAAATTTGATCATGGCCGCACTCAGTGGAGCTGTCGCTTGGAATTTAATTACCTGGTACTACGGAATACCCTCCAGTTCCTCGCATGCATTAGTTGGTGGGCTTGCAGGTGCCGCAGTGGCAAAAGCCGGTGTCGCAAGTCTTATTCCCGCAGGGCTTGGAAAAATTTGCCTTTATATCGTATTGTCTCCGCTACTTGGATTTTTCTTCGGTAATATTTTAATGACGTTGGTTTCAGTTCTCTTTTTCAAATCAAGCCCCAGAAAAATTGATAGTTGGTTTAGACGCCTGCAACTCGTTTCTGCTTCTTTGTACAGTCTAGGACATGGCGGAAACGATGCGCAAAAAACAATGGGCATCATCGCAGTTTTGCTTTTTTCGACAGGACATTTGGGAGACAAATTTCATGTGCCTCTGTGGATTGTTCTCTCCTGCCATTTGGCGATGGGACTGGGAACGCTGTTTGGTGGTTGGAGAATTGTAGAAACAATGGGGATGAAGATTACGAAACTAAAACCAGTCGGCGGATTTTGCGCTGAAACAGGTGGTGCGATGACGCTCTTTTTAGCAACCGCTTTGGGAATTCCCGTTTCTACAACACACACGATCACCGGATCGATTGTGGGCGTAGGTGCTGTTTCCAATGTATCGGCAGTCCGTTGGGGCGTTGCCAGCAGAATTGTCTGGGCATGGCTTTTGACTATTCCTGCCAGCGCATTTATCAGTGCAGTGGCTTGGGCAATCGCCCACTATTATTTTCAAGCTTAGTATCTAGGAATTTGAGGATCGATTCGAGCAGACCAGGCATCGATCCCGCCCGAGAGATTTTTAATTTTTTCAAAACCCTTTTGTTTTAAAAAGCCCACAGCATGCGCACTACGCACTCCATGATGACACATTACAATAATTTCATCGTCTGGATTTAACTCGTCGTACCGAGAAGGGAGATCACTGAGCGGAATCAAAATACCGCCTAAATTGGCTATTTGAAACTCTTCAGGCTCTCTGACATCCAGCAGTACAAATTTGTCCTGGTTTGTCATTTTTACTTTCAATTCTTCCGGTTTCATTTCATTTCCCATTGCTACACCGTTTCAAAAATTAAAATACGTAATGATTCCTCTTTATTTGACCAAAATGAGGTAATCGACGTAACATATATATAGCTTCACTTTTATTAATCTTTTAACAACAGGTTAAACCCATGGCAAACACCAATTCTGCGATCCGCTTTGATCACAGGGAAATTGCAGTCATCTTTAGCCTTTTTATATTCGTAGCGCTTCTGATGTTTACTGTAGGAATCTTGGTAGGCAAAGGACTTGCCCAAGCACAATACTCCGGAGGGCTTTCGCAACACGAAACGACAGCTCCCCGAGATGTCGCAGAAGTTCCTGCTCCCAATCCGGCAAGTCTGGGCACGTCTGTGAGCACCGACAAGCATGAAGAAGCTGCTTCTCACGAAGCAGACAAAGCAGAACACGGTGCCGAGCACGGAGCAGAACATGCCGCTTTAAATTCAGAGCATGGGGAATCGCCTGAAAAAGAAGGGCTCGCAGCAGCAGCAGCAGCAGCCACCGCAAAACACGAAGAACATTCTCCTGACACAAGTTCTCCATCAGCCAATATGCCTTTGCGTAAATCGCACTCAGTAGCGGTAAATGAAGAAGTCCCTCAACCCGGACTTAAACTCATCCCCAAAAAGCCGGGAGTTATTCCCGATGATCCTAGTAAAAGAGAAGCCCAGCACGTAATGAACGATCCGAAACTTGCTGAACTTTTCGAAGAAGCAAAAGGACCGCTACCCAAGAAACCAAAAAGCGAATCACGCGAAATCACTTCTACAGATCCTTTAGCCGGTAGCGAATCGGGAAGATACACTTTACAGATAGGTTCTTACCCGACAAAAAAAGATGCAGAGGACAGAGTCACTGCACTGAAAAAACTCGGGTTTTCATACTCCTATACTTCTGCTAAGACTTTAGAAGGAAGTAAGGACACATGGTATCGGGTATGGTTAGGCTACTATCCTGATTCTGAATCCGCAAAGAAAAGTGGAGAAGCTCTCCAGGCACGTGGAGAAGTTAAAAACTACATTGTCAAAAAAACCGACCAACAAGATTGAACGCACCGAAAAACCCTGGGGATATGAGTTGCTTTGGGCCCACACAGAATCTTACGTGGGAAAAGTACTCTTTCTAAAAAAAGGGCATTCGATGAGTCTGCAGTACCACCAGAAAAAAGAAGAAACGATGTATTTCCAATCAGGCATTTGCCTTGTGGAAACAGGTACGAGCGAATCCAGTCTTGAAACATTTACTTTTGAACCGGGCGATAGCTTCCACATTAAACCCGGCACCCTCCACCGTCTAACGGCAAAAGAAGACTCATTGATTTTTGAAGTTTCTACTCCTCATCTGACTGACGTTGTAAGACTTAAAGATAATTATGGCCGCACACCCCAAAAATCCTAAAGTTGCAGTGATCATGGCAGGAGGAAGCGGTACTCGCTTTTGGCCGCTGAGTACTAAACGTGTCCCTAAACAGTATGTGAATTTAATGGGCGCGCGTAGTCTGATCCAGGACACGGTACATCGAACTTCAAAACTTTTTTCGCTCGCAGACACATTCATTGTCTCAACAGCTTCTCAAAAATCCCTTTTAAAAAAGCAGCTCCCTAAAATAAAAAATCTTGTCTTTGAACCAGAGGGGAAAAACACCGCTCCCTGCCTCATGCTTACAGCCAAAAGGCTTCTCGATAAAGGCTATCCGGGCAGCACTGTAATTGGCGTCTTTCCCGCAGATCATACGGTAGCGAATCAAAAAGAATTTGAAAAAGTCCTCACTCATGCAATGCACTTTGCGGCAGAGACTAGTGGAATTGTCACGCTCGGGATTGTTCCCGATAGTGCGCATACAGGTTACGGGTATATTGAAAAAAAAGAAGCCGTGGTGGGTTGGGAAGCGGTATTTCACGTCAATAAATTTAAAGAAAAGCCGGATGTAAAAACTGCCGGAGAATATCTTGTTTCTGGAAGATACTACTGGAATGCCGGGATCTTTGTGTTCAGACTCGATACGATTGTGAAAGCATTTGAAGAGTTTCTCGAAAACGATTGGAATAAAATCATAGCCGCAAAAAATGAAACTCAAATTAAAAATGCCTACAAGAAACTTGCTTCCACACCCATCGATATCGCGGTACTTGAAAAATCACCTTTTGTATATGTTATCCCTAGTGACATGGGCTGGAGTGACATCGGTTCTTGGAATGCACTTGCCTCTTTAAAATCCGAAACTGAGCAAGCGCAAAAAAATACGTTACTCATTGATAGCCATAACAACTATGTGCACTCTGTCACGAATAAAAACATCGCTCTAATCGGCTGCGAAGATCTTATTGTAATTGAGACTAAAGACAGCCTGCTTATCTGTAAGAAAGAATCCGATCAACAGGTGCGTGAAGCAGCTAAAAAGTTTGATAAGTAAGCCTTCTCGGGATACGATTTAACCTATGGCGTTGAAGATTACTTTTCAGTATGCGCACCATTTTACTTCTCCTAAAAAAATAGCTGATGTTTATGATTTTTTGTATGACTACGAAAAATCGATTGTTCCCCTTTTTCCCGGTTTGAAAAGCATCACTCCCCAGCCAAAGGATGAATATCTGTGGGACTTTGAAACGATCAACCAGAGCGGCTACCAGGTCGACATTGATTTAACCACCAAGTTTCTAGCTGAAAAGCCCCACAAACTTTCCGTCGTACCAGTAAAAGGGAAAACCATGCTTTCCTCTCAATTTGATTTATCGGAAAAAGACGGTGGTACACTTTTGAATTTTCAATCTAACTTTGAAACAGAATTGCCTCTGCCGTCCTTTTTAAAAAGTATGGCGCAACCTTTTGCGGAAAAAGGCATCCGCTCTCTTTTCATAAAGTATTTATCCAATGTTGAAAAAGCTCTTAAATAATTCTTTTTTTTTATCTGTCTTTAGCGGAATATCTGTCTTTCTGGCGTACGAGTGTTTCAATATTCTTCCCCTCGTTCTGTTATTCCCTGTTTTTTACAATCTTTTGCTTTTTAATGTCGACTCTTCCAAAAAGGCATTTTGGTTCGGTTTTTTAACTTCTTTTGTCATTATGGTAGGTGGGTTCTATTGGGTAATCTATGTACTGCACGAGTTTGGCTACGTCCCCTGGAGTGTGGCAAGTCTTCTTTACTTGGGCTTCTGCGGTTTTGGCGCGTTGAATTTTCCTCTCTTTGCATTTTTCAGTTATAAAATAATTGAACATTCGAAACTGAAATTAGATTCGAAATTTTCGAACACGTTTTTTATTCCTTTCTTCCTCCCTGCCCTTTTTACGTTCATTGAATATGGTATTCCCAAACTTTTTCCCTGGTATCTTGGGCATTCTCTTTACAAGATGACTTATCTTATCCAGATTGTAGAAATTACTGGATGCAGTTTTCTTACGTTTTTACTTTATCAAACAGGAAGTATCTTGCAGGTGCGATATACCAGTGGCTCTTTCCCTAAACTTGCGAGTCTGACTTGCCTAATCTTGTGGTGTAGCACACTCATTTTTTCTAACTTCAGAATTCACAATCTGAATATAGAAACACGACCGTATCAAACTCTCCTTGTGCAAGCCAATATTGGAAGCCTTGAAAAAGTAGAAGCAGAAAAAGGGATTTCTGGAAAAGTTACCTATGTTGTAAACCAGTATAAAAAGCTCACTCACGAAGCGTTAGCGAAAAAGCCCGCGGATCTCGTGTTGTGGCCCGAAACAGCAATGCCTTTTCAAATGGACTCAGACAACCACTTTGTCAGAGATGTAAAAGAATTTATTTCCAAACAAAATACAAATTTTATTATCGGAGGGTACGGAAAAGGTGCGCGGTATTGGGATAGAGACACAAATTCCGCATTTTACTTTCCAAAAGGAGCCGCAACGTACGAGACGCGCTTTAATAAAATGATATTGCTTCCTTTCGGGGAGTTCTTACCTTTTGGAGAGACACTGCCCTTTTTGTACAGTTGGTTTCCACAGGTCGCAAATTTTGAACGCGGTGAAAGCCAGGCGCCTTTCACCTTCAAAGATGGAACACGTGTAGGAGCAACAATTTGTTACGAAGACATCGTGCCAGACTTTTATCGAAAGACTGCATCGTATTTACCTAATTTGATTGTGAATGTGACTAACGATTCATGGTTTGGCCCGACCTCAGAACCCTATTTGCATGCCTCACTCACGAATTTCCGCGCCATTGAAAGCAGAATTCCTTTACTGCGCGTGACCAATACCGGCATCAGCTTTGTCGTCGATATCTTGGGAAGAATCCACGGGGCTACTGGTACTTTTGAAGAAGGGGTAGTGGATCAAACAGTAGACATACCTGTCAATCCGCATAAAACCATTTATGTGGAATATGGGGATTGGTTTATTATTTTACTCGGAATACTTTTAGGCGCTTCGGCTTGGAGAATAAAAAATGCTTCCCTTTCTGCTTGATTTTACCATTAGTGGGCACCACTTCAGGCTTCCGTCGTATGGAGTGCTTTTGGCCTTTTCTTTTTCTTTGGCGTACTTTACGAGCATCAAAAGGGCTCGCACACTCGGAGAAGATCCCCGGCATGTAGAAAATTTATTTCTCGTTATCATCCTATCTTCCATTGTAGGAAGCAGACTCTTTCATGTGCTTTTTGAAGAGCCCTCTTATTACTACGCGCATCCAGAAAAAATTTTAGCCGTATGGGAAGGTGGCTATACTTTTTACGGTGCACTTCTCATGGGACTATTCGGCATTGCGGTGTACGTGCGCGTGCAAAAAATAGATTTTTTAGGATGGGCGGATATTTGTACCCCGGCGTGTACATTCGGGCTTTTTATCGGCCGAATCGGTTGTTTCTTAGCGGGTTGTTGTTGGGGAAAACAGTGTGATTTACCTTGGGCCGTCACTTTTACGAATCCTGAGGGGTTTACCAATTTAAAAAATGTTCCCCTGCACCCTTCACAATTGTATGAATCCTTCGCAGCACTTCTTTTATGGTTCTATCTTGAATGGAGATTTAAAAGACAAACATATAGAGGACAAATTTTCTTACACGCTATAACAGTTTATGCCGTCATCCGCTTCTTAATCGAATACTCCCGAGGGGATGAGTACCGCGGCTATATCTTAAACGGTTTAATCAGCTACTCCCAACTAGT
>CAYNEF010000102.1:0-7709 GCA_964396165.1 uncultured Pseudobdellovibrionaceae bacterium | reverse complement strand
AGCGCGTCGTAATAGATGAAATTGTCGGGGTGATGATTACTATGATAGGTATTCCCCTGACAGGGTACACGGGGGTTTTGGGTTTTTGTCTGTTTCGTTTTTTCGATATTCTCAAACCCATTCCCGCAAACTTTGCCGACAAAAAGCTCAAAGGCGGGCTTGGAGTCATGTTGGATGATATTGTCGCTGGGATTTACGGCAACATAGTTATGCATCTTGTAATGCGGGCACAGATTTAATTACTAAAAGGAGACACACATACAATGGAAAATAATAAATCAGATAGAGCGGAAAGACACGAGACGCAAGAAAACCGACAAAAAGCTGTCGGCATGGCGCTCTTGTCTATCGAAAAGCAGTTTGGAAAAGGTTCCATCATGCGCTTGGGTGACAGCAAGAAGCTGAATATGGAACAAGGAGTGATCTCCACAGGTTCTTTAGGTTTGGATCTTGCTACCGGTATTGGCGGATTCCCCAGAGGAAGAATCACAGAAATTTATGGACCAGAAGCTTCCGGTAAAACGACTTCTGCCTTGTACGCGATTGCACAAGCACAGCGTGAAGGCGGTGTTGCTGCATTTATCGATGCAGAACATGCACTGGATGTCAGCTATGCAAAAAAATTGGGCGTCGATACAGAAAACTTGTTGATTTCCCAACCTGACACGGGTGAACAGGCTCTTGAAATTGCCGAAATCCTCGTCAGAAGCGGTGGAATTGACATCGTAGTCATCGACTCAGTGGCAGCACTTGTGCCTAGAGCTGAAATCGAAGGCGAAATGGGTGATTCTCACATGGGCTTGCAAGCTCGTTTGATGTCTCAGGCTTTGAGAAAACTTACGGGTTGCATCAGCAGATCTAAAACCTGCTTAATCTTCATCAACCAATTGCGTATGAAGATTGGCGTAATGTTTGGAAACCCAGAAACCACTACGGGTGGAAACGCGCTGAAGTTTTATGCTTCACTTCGTTTGGACATCCGCCGTGTGACTCAGCTGAAAAACGGTGACGAAATCATCGGCAGCAGAACACGCGTGAAGGTAGTGAAAAACAAGATGGCGCCTCCGTTCAAGCAAGTTGAGTTCGACATTCTTTTCGGAGAAGGCATTTCTCGCGAAGGCGAAATGATTGACTTGGCTTTGCAGTACAACGCGATTGAAAAAAGCGGATCCTGGTTTGCTCTCGATGGAGAAAAACTGGGTCAGGGAAGAGACAACACACGTCAGTTCTTAAAAGAACACCCTGAGTACATGGTAAAGCTTAAAAAGATGATTGAACAAAAAGCCCAGAAGGATGGAAATCTGGTGCTTGCTGCTCCTAAAACGGAAGAAGACATTGCCGAAGAAGCAGACGAAAAAATCATCGCTGCCAAAGAAACTGCTGCCGTAGCGCCTGCTAAAAAAGCTCCCGGCAAAAAGTAATTAGGTACGGCATTCCTTTTGTGAAGCCGGATCTCCTGAAGGAGGTCCGGCTTTTTTATTAAAAATTTTTCTACGAATTTTATTCCGTAATATCGCGCGATATTTCGGATCTTTTCTATGAGCCCTCATCCATTTTCCGCTCTTGGGGCACGACCTACGTTGATTCATTCTTTCGTGGCCAGAGCGTCCTGATAGGGAGGCATTTACTAGGACATTTGACTTGAGCTTTTTTTAATTTACGATCTATCCATGAAATTTAAAACATTCCAATATGTGTCACTTAGTTTATTACTTGTTGCATTTATCAGCTGCAGTGTGGGATCAAATCTCTCGATTTATGATTCAGAAGCAACTCATTCAGATTATCTTGGAGTAGATCTTGGAGTAGTAAAAATAGGCGCAAACGTTGAAAAAACGTTAATGGTAAAAAACACGACAAACTATACTCAAGTAGATATGAGAGATGATTCTATTCTTCCTGAAGGTTTTGAGTTTAGAGGCGGACAGTATCCCGGTATTGGTGGCACATGTGGAGAAGAGCTGGAACCGTCAGCTGAGTGCTCAATTGTCATCGACTTTCGTCCTAGTGTAGAAAAAATAGTCGAAGGTAAACTTACTTTAACCTCTGAAAGTAAATGGTCGGTGCCTACACCTCCTCATGCAACCGAACCTTTTTCTGGTAAATCAAATTCCTCGATATCGATTCGCGGTACGGGAAAACAATAAAACGTAATATCGCGCGATATTTGTGGGCTACAAATAAGTACGGCATTCCTTCTATGACCTAAGTCACAAAAAGAATGCCGTTTATTTTCGGGGGAAAATAAATGCTTACTGAATCGTAATTACGCCTTCAGGATTTCCAACAAAGTTTCTTGTGAAACGAAAGCCCATTAGTTTCAATTCCCAGCGATGTGGACGGTAGTCTTCGCAAAGACGTGTGGAGTGATCCACAAGTTCAAGGATGGTTGGTTCTGTGTGCCCAACATTTTCTCTTGCGTGATAAACAGTGCTACCACAACTATCTTTTGTAACGCTTTGAATAGTGAATTGTGTGCTTACACTTGGGCGTGGGCAAGGAGCCGTGATGCACATGATGTTTCTTTCAGTGGTGAAAGTGAAGCTGGTCGGCTTTGTGGATCCTCTCAAAGAATCTTTTTTGTTCATGGTGAGAATAAATACATTTGTTGCAGGTTTTGTAGATCCTACTTCTTTCATGTATGCGCGCAAAATGGGTCTTTCCCATCCTGGTTTAATGACTGCGAAACTGGAACTTGTGATACCGAAGGCCACTAAGGCTGCTACGAATTTTTTCATACGAACTCCTAAAAAGAGACAATTTTTGTTTTGCTGCTCCCTTCGAGCAGACACGCCTCCCTTGAGCAATCTGTATGCCACAAGAGTTTGTGCCTAAAGCCAGTGCATTTGGCTGGATCCATAATGGGACTGGTACCAAAATGTTCGAACTAATTGTGAACGTATCTTCATCATTTTAGGCTCCAATGGAATGATTACTATTCCGAAAAGAGAGTGAAGAGGCAAACGTGTCTAACGCATTAAAACTAGAACAAACACCCGAGCAGTCTCTCGAACACTTCGAGGATATTTTAAAAAAAGCGGTGGAAAGACGCGCTTCCGATATCCATTTGAAATCCGGATTGCCTGCCGTTGTTCGTGTAAACGGACAGCTTTATTATTTGGGCGATGACGACACGGATAATCCTCCCAGATTAAGTGCACGCACGTTGACTGGTTTTGCGTATGTTCTGATGACGGCAATTCAGGCAGACAAATATGAAGATGGGGAAGAAGTAGACTGCGGACACGAGCTTCCAGGATTTGGAAGATTTCGTATCAACATCTGTCAGCAAAAGGGGAACACTCGCATTGTTGTCAGACATATCCCTGACACGATTAAAAGCATTGATGAACTACAATTACCCGCTGTATTAAAAGATCTTTGCGCTCATAACAGAGGATTAATTCTGGTAACGGGTGCCACCGGATCGGGTAAATCAACAACACTTGCCGCAATGATCGATCACATCGCAAGAAACCGTTCTTGCCATATTTTAACAATCGAAGATCCCATTGAATTCAGTCTTAAAGATAGAAAAAGTGTCGTGACTCAAAGAGAAGTTGGACTGGATACAAAAAGTTTTTCAAAAGCTCTCAGGTATGCCTTACGCCAAGATCCCGATGTCATTTTGATTGGGGAAATGCGCGATGAAGAAACAATACAGATGGCACTTGCGGCAGCAGAAACTGGGCATTTGGTTTTAAGTACTCTGCACACCAATAATGCTACAGAAAGTATTAACCGCATTTTGGGAACGGTACCCCCTGAAGCTCAAGACAATATCCGACTGCAATTGGCCTCTGTGCTTGTAGGCGTGGTATCACAGCGCTTACTTAAGAGAGCAGACGGTAAAGGCATGTGTGCTGCTACTGAAATCCTCGTAACCAATGCGCGCGCAAAAGAATTGATTACAGACTCAGCGCGCACAAGCGAATTATCCAAAGTAATCGAGACAAATGCCAATCTGGGTATGCATAGTTTTGATCAATGTCTTATCAAACTTTTAAAATCGAAACAGATTACAAAAGAAGAAGCCTTTAATCACTGTACCAATGTCCAAGATTTCCAGTTGATGTACGACGGAGTTTCGGGTGGGCAGATTACTCCTGCAGGTGGGGGAGAAGGCAAAGTACTTTCTCGCAAAGACAGAATCAAAGAGGCTATGTCAGTCGATCCAGACAAGCTCGAAGTGATTGAGCTCGAACTGCCCAAGCGCAAAAAAGAATAAAAAAATGGGGCGATCCTTACCGGCATCGCCCCTTTTATTTTAGATGCTTAATGCACATCTCTAATTTGTATTACTTTTGCTTTTTTACTCTCGGCTTTGGGTACTGTCACAAACAAAACTCCATCTTTGTATGATGCCTGAACTTTGTCTGCGTCGACCTCGTTGCCAAGAAGAAAAGTTCTTTCAAACTTTCCTTTTTGTCTTTCTACAATATGCTTCGTTCCTTCCTTTTTTTCACTTTCGAAGGCGCGTTCTCCCGAAATATGCAGACTTCCATCGTGGAACTCTACTTTAATATTCTCTTTCGGAATACCCGGCACATCTAGTGAAACTTTATATTCCGCTTCAGTCTCTTCGACATCTACGCTCGGAATCCACGCTTGCGGTTTGTCTACAAATCTTGCAGGCGTTAGAGAAGCATCGAAGAAATTATCGAAATTCTTCATCCAATCTGTTGTCCATGGGGTTAATGTTAATGCTGTTCTCATTTTGTTTCCTCCTTCTTACACTTGTAATTTGGATATGGCTTTTTGAGAGTCAAGACTTTGTAAATTTTTTTTTATTCTACAGTCTGCTTGTAGGGAAGAGCGGGGTTGTCCACGACGTAGCGCGGAACAAGATACCCAGGAAGAGATTTTTTAAGAATTTCGAAGATTTGTAATCCTTCGGACTGAGAAATCTGAAAATGTTTTGTGCCGCGTGCCTTATCAGGGTGGTGCAGATAGTAAGGAAGAACACCTGCATCAAATAATTTTTCGCTTAATTCTTTTAAGATACTTGCATCGCTATTTATTTCTTTTAATAGAACAGATTGATTTAAAACTTGCGAAGAAACTTTCTTTAAAAGCGAGATAGCTTGAATCGCATCTCCTGTAATTTCTTTTGGGTGGTTAAAGTGCAGTACAAAAACAAGCGGCTTTGTTATTTTCGCTAAACTCAAAATCAATTCTTCTGTGACTCGCATGGGAAGCGTTACGGGCACTCGAGTGTGCAAACGAATCCGTTTAATATGAGAAATATTCGATAGTTTTTCCAAGACCGAAATTAAATTCAAATCTGTTACAAGAAGAGGATCGCCTCCGGATAAGATCACTTCTTCAATTTCCCTATGTTCTTGCAAGTACTTAAGCGAATCACTCAAATCTCCTTCGATAAATTCACTCTTTAATTCATTGAGTAATGATTTTCGAAAACAATAACGGCAGTACATCGAGCAATTGATGGTGAGATGCAAGAGCGCGCGATTTTCATAGCGGTGTGTGATTTTTGGGGCAGGTTGGTGTTTTAAATCATAAAGGGGATCTGCTAAGAGTTCATTCGACTCCTCATTTTCTCTAGGGTGCGGCAGTGCTTGCAGGCGGATAGGGCATTTGGGATTTTTCAAATCCATGAGTGAGGCATAATAGGGCGTTAAAAAGATAGAATAGCGTTGTTCCACTTCACCCAGTAGCAAGGCTTCTTCAGGTGTTAAGAGATTGGCTTTGGTAAGAGCAGAAACCGAGCGATAGGCATTTCGCATTTCAGTTTGCCAATCCAGTGATTTATTGACTTGATGCATCAGAATGTTTTTCCCTTAGTGAGTACTGTTTGTCAATTACACGGCGTTTCGCTATCTTTCCCTATTATGACGACAACAGATAAGAAACAGCCATACCCATACCGTTACAACAGCGAATTTTTTGAGCCCGATTGGAAGCGCATACCTGCTTACAAGAACGTGACAGAAGCCGAGTGGAACGATGCTCTTTGGCAGAAACGTAATTTTATTAAAAGCGTAGCTCAAATGAAGCAAGTGCTGGGAGATTTTTTACCAGACGATTTGGCTGCTGATATTGTGAAAGATCAAGCAGAGCGCGCGACGATGTCGATGCTGATTCCACCGCAAATGATTAATACGATGCGGGTAGAAGATCTCTGGCACGATCCGATTCGCCGGTATATGGCTCCTGCCTTTAGTGAACGAGATGCAAAGTGGCCTTCTCATCCAAAAGCAGAGCGAGACAGTTTACACGAACACGAAATGTGGGTGACGGAAGGGTTGACTCACAGATATCCCACAAAAGTTTTGGCCGAGTTACTTTCCACTTGTCCTCAGTATTGCGGGCATTGCACACGTATGGATTTAGTCGGGCAAAGCGTACCTCAAGTCCCAAAACGCAAGTTTGAAAAATCTCAAGGGGACAGAGTCACGGGAATTTTGGATTATTTAAGAAAAACACCCTCGGTAAGAGACGTAGTGGTTTCTGGCGGTGACATTGCTAATTTACCAGCTGTCACACTGGAAAGTTTTGTCTCGGGTCTTTTGGATATCGAAAATATTCGCGACATCCGACTAGCCAGTAAAGGCATGATGGGAGTTCCCCAACATTTCTTGCAGGACGAAATTTTGCAAGCAATGGATCGCTTGGCAAAAAAAGCTTTAAAGAGAGGCGTAAACATCGCGCTTCATACGCATGTCAATCATGCACAATCGGTAACTCCGCTGGTTGCGAAAGTTGCGAGAAAAATTTTAGACATGGGTTTCAGAGACGTCAGAAACCAGGGCGTAATACTACGTGGAGTAAATACCACACAGAAAGATCTATTGGATCTTTGCTTTAAATTGCAAGATCACGGAAATATTCTTCCGTATTATTTTTACATGTGCGATATGATTCCCAATTCAGAACACTGGAGAATTTCAGTCGCTGAAGCACAAAAGCTGCAGCACGATATCATGGGCTATTTACCGGGTTTTGCTACGCCTCGTATTTTGTGTGACGTTCCGTATGTAGGTAAGCGATGGGTGCACCAGGTGCATTCGTACGATAAAGTAAAAGGGATTTCTTACTGGACCAAAAACTATCTCACGTCTATCGAGTGGGACAATCCAGATGCCTTAAACAAACTCTACGAATATTTTGATCCCATCGATACTTTACCACCCGAAGGTCAAAAGTACTGGGAAAGCCAAAGAAGCAAGTAAAGATATTAAGTATTTTAAATTCTCACTTTCCTTATTGCGGTGAGATTGCTTCGCTTCGCTCGCAATGACTCTACAAGCAGTCATTGCGAGGAGCCGTAGGCGACGCGGCAATCCCATCGAGTGTCGTCATTGCGAGCGAAGCGAAGCAATCCCCCCAAAACAATTGTGAAGATCACTCCATAATCTGCAAAGTGCCTATACGTTGGGCGTTTTCACGCATGCGTGAATTGTGTGAAAAATGCCTCTGGTTTAGGCACGTGTTTTTTCCGTAATATATATATGGAACGCACGCGCGCGCGATACATATTTGTAGGACGTAAGTAGACATGAGTAAATTACTCAAAAAATCCATTCTTAGTTTTTCAATTCTCGGACTACTTTTTTCTTTAAATCTACAAGCAGAAATCGGCAGAACTTTTACCGCCACAATCCCTGTCACAAAACCTGGTGACAGTGCTGGAAGTTTTGATCTGACTTTAGGAAACTTAGCAGGGACGGGAAGTGGAACTTTTAAAG
>CAYNEF010000101.1:6866-8114 GCA_964396165.1 uncultured Pseudobdellovibrionaceae bacterium | reverse complement strand
CGCCGAAAACATCCACGCTATGCGCACTGGATGCCGAGCGAGGCATAGTGAGTGTGACCCCATTGGTTTTTAATTTATCTTTTTCAGTTAAATTGGAAATAGACTCAAACCCCAGGCATGCAGAGTTTACTTTTTGAATTTGCGAGGGATCGAAATTTCTAACACCATTTCCACGAATGTTTACAAAATAACATTCAAAATTGGAGGCGGTTTCAGGCGGTAGTTCTGTCGCCGAATCCTCTCTCATGCTATTTCTCTGTGTGTTTTTAATATGTGTGAGCGAATCGATATCGATTTTAATTGTCGTAGTAAGGGAACTATCAATCCCACAAGCCGCTGTAAGAAAGACTCCTAGGTAGAATATTATTTTTCTCATCATATACCGTCCACTTTCACTGTGATGTTAATGGTCTGGGTGACTTGTCCGGGAGTAGTGGCTACAGGTGCCGTTGTCCCGTTTCCGGTGATGTTTCCAGGAATACTTGTCTGTGGTCTATTGGGATCAAAGAAATTGGGAGGAAGTTTTGGCCCCTCTCCTTTTGGATCTAGTGAATCCGGTTCAGAAGCAGGCGTTCTCATAGGTCCGGTAGGCATATTGGGAGGATTTGGACCTGCGTTATCTGGGCCTTTAGCGATAACAATGGCTTTGCCATCCAGTCTTTCTCCTGTCACCCCTTGAAAAACTGCGCCGAGTGTCCCATTCGCATCGGATTTGTCATTGTTTGCACGCTGAGTAGCGTCTTCTTTTCTTTGAGCATTTGCTGTTTCTTTTTTCTCTTCCTGTTTATTTTTAATTTCTTCTTTTGTCTTTGTTTCCGCTTTTTCTTCTTTTGCTACTGCAGTTTTCGAAGTCGTTTTTTCTTTTTGCTCATCGCCGCCGATTTTATCTTCTTTTTTCTTAGTGTCTTTGCTCGAACGCTTTTCGAAAGTCACGGTTTCGGTAAAAGTTTTGTCTTCTACTTTAGCTTCTTTTAAAGCTTCTGTGATTTTTTCAGGGGGCAAACTTACTACCTCCCCTTTTAGAGTAGGTTTTTCTTCTGACGTTGTTCCCGCATTTCCCGCCGATGTACTTTGTTCCTGCTTTTGAAAATTACCAGTGGCGTTGTATTGGTTTCCTGGATTCAGTGCAAGCGTTTGTCCACCTGTATTCATTTCTACACGGCCAGAACCTACTGTCACTTGTTCCGTTACTTTTCCGTTCTTGTTTTCCCATTTTGCGAGAAATTCTGTTCCACGCACCGCGAGTAC
>CAYNEF010000101.1:0-6766 GCA_964396165.1 uncultured Pseudobdellovibrionaceae bacterium | reverse complement strand
GAAAAAGTAATTAGAGGCGACGTAGATGATCTTAAGCCTTCTTCCCAATTGTATCTGGCCCAGGTAGCGGATCAGATGAATGACGGCGCAGGCACAATGCGTGGTTATGTCGAAGCAAAAGAAATCGCGACAGATCAAATTAACTCTGACGGCTTACCTGAAGCTACGAAAAACCTGGCTCGCCGTGTGATGACAACAGCGGATAAAGAACTCAGAAATTACGATAAAAGCGCAATTTTTGGCGATATCGGTTTTTCTTCCGGATATGATTCCAACGTACTCAGTGTTCCCAAAGGCACTGTAGATGCAGGAGGGACGCAGCCTTCCTCATTTAAAGAAACAATTAGCTATACCATTGGGTACTCCACTTCCCCCACAAAGCAATTTCAATTTTTGGGAACTTACAAAGGAAATACAAATTACAATTTGAATCGCGAAACAAAAACAAGCCAATACTTGAATCAAGATATGGCATTGTATCTGACACGCTTTCCTTATAAGGCTACCAATTATGGATTAAAACTTGGTGGTACGGGCGCATTACAGTATCAGGTAGATAGTGAAGATAATGGAAAATACGCGGCCTACAGTCTGACAGGTACCATAGGACTTTTTGGAAAAATTGCCGTTGGTGGTGGATGGATTGTCGGCGCTGATACTAATTTTATGCCCGGCAAAAATTATACGGATAATACTGTTGGCGATACGCTTACTCGTTCTGGCTGGACAGAAAACACGCGTGTCTATCTGACTCGCGAGCGTCCTACGACTTATCTGAACCCTGGGTTTTATCTTACGGGAGAGTATGCTCAACCTAATGGTACCGAGTACCAGTCCAGAAAAGTAGGATTGGATTTCGGAAACACGATGTATCTTACTAGTAGTGTAATTTTGGGCCAAACTATTGGTTTTTCCGATGTGTACTACCCTAATCGACCCTCAGAAATCAGAAATGATCAGATTTTTACAGCTGCTTTGAGTGCAGGATGGAATGCTACGAGATCTTTCATCGTTCTTTTAGATGCCTCTTATCTTGAAAATTTGTCGAATGTTTCAAGCTATCGCTACAACCGCTTGTCAGGTTCTCTATCAGGTCTTTACCGTTTTTAGGCTTGGTCTTCGAGAATAATAGTTAAAAATCCCAATTGTCGTATAACTATTATTCTGTAACTCGGTGGATGAAACTGGGTGAAGCTTGATGCACAGGATATAAGATCATTTCTTGTACATTCATATGCTTTGGCACTTTCACACTCCAGTAGATTGCTTCTGCTATATCCCCTGCACTTAAAGCCTTAATCCCTTTATATACGCTCTTTGCCCTCTCCTTATCGCCGTTAAAGCGTACTTCACTAAACTCCGTCTGCACGAGCCCCGGAGAAATTTCAGAAACGCGGATGTTCTTCCCTAATAGATCCAGTCTTAAACTTTCGGAAAACGCATGGATCGCTGCTTTCGTCGCGCAATAAATATTTCCCTTAGCGTAGATCCAACGTGCTGCCACACTTCCTAAATTCACAATATGCCCGTCGTTCTTTTTCAAGAAATGGGGAAGCATCAAGTGAGTCATCTGCAGAACTCCTGTGATATTGGTATCGATCATTTCTTTCCACTCCTCAGAACTTGATTCTTGAAAAGAAGACATTCCCTTTGCAAGCCCTGCATTATTCACAAGTACGGAAATAGATTCTAAAAGCGTTTTATTTGTTTCGGCCCACTTGCACAGCTCTAATGATTTTGTGACATCGAGAACAAAATATTCTACCCGTACGCCAAAAGCTTTTAATTCTTCGGCTAAGGCCTGCAATTTGTCTTTTCGACGGGCGATAAGGATTAAATCACTGCCATTTTTCGCAAATTTTCTCGCCGTTTCTGCACCTATTCCGCTACTTGCGCCTGTAATCAAAACCACTTTCTACCTCGTCTATTGTGTGGGTTGTTTCACAATCTTTTCACAAAGGTTTAATGAAACTCCGCATTAAATTACCGATAGATTAAAGGAAGGAATCCTAATTTCCAAGGTGTGAAGTATGATGACTGCAAAAAGAATCGTAATCCTTTGTACGCTAGCGGGAGTCTTAAGCATTTTGATAGTGACGGGGATCTAAGTTACGAAAGGCCACGGGTCCTGTCACCTGCGACAGATCCAGATTCCCTCCTTGGATGAGATCTACGCCAATTGATCTTTGGGGAAGTTTCGATAATATTGGCTCCTCAATTGTGTTCGCTCGTCCACCCAATTTTAGAACACTGAAGTACTAATCTAGCTCCAAACTCACCATAGGCGGCATTGTATTCGAAGCCAGTGCCTGTGAGAGCTTCACCGGTAGAGCAGCTCCCATTACTGTTGTTACTCCATGCGACGTAGACATTACGTGGAGAATATGTTTCTAGGCCTGCTACAAGTTTAGCACATTTTAATTTTGACCACGGCTGCGAGGGAAAGGTAGAATCTGCTTCTATACCGACAGCAACTTCATTAGTAGAACAAGTATATGTTCTTTGCGCTATCGTGTTTGTAACAATATCTGCACTTGCACTTCCCGGGATGATTGCCCAATTTCCTGTACCCAGTGTGTGCCCTCCGCCCATGAGAATGCCCCTTGGACCAGAGACGCTGTAACCATTTTCCGGACGCATGACAGACAATGTGCCCGCTGCAGTGCTAACCGGGATGTGATTCTGATGATAGGTAGCATTACAAACTGATGTATCTCCATTGAAATTTATTACTCTCGCTGTTGCCACTCTATCTCCGGGAGAAAAAACGATTGGGAGAACAGACAAGACTGAAGTCTGCGTGGATGGCGAAAGAGGAATAACAAGCATATTTTCTACGAAGAGTTGAGCGACGCTGCCGAGTTGTCCTATCAGAGTCACCGTTGACTTTAAATAATCTGCCGTTACTTCGTTCACAGCAAGCGTGCATTTCGGAATTTCAAAAGTGGATTCTAAATGTATGGGCATTGCTCCATTAAGGTAAGTGACATCCACTACAGCTCTGTAGAGATTAGACGTGGAGCTAAGTGGGGCTAAAAAGAGATCTGTATTTGCCGCTGCCGATTGATTGTTTAAAAGTAAGGTAGAAAAGCTACCTGTAATGTTAATTCTGATTTTCATTGGGGCACCTAGCGCAGTCACCAAAGCTCCCGGCACTCTGCCGATACTCACGATAGGAGCTACTGGAGTAGGAGTAGGTGTCGGTAGGTTACAGGGTAAGACATTAAATGTGATAGAAGCTTCTTTCTCGGTAACAGGTGTGCCTTTCGCATCTAGTACAGCAATAGAATATTTCGAAATGTTTGCGCCTAAGGCACTAAAACTCTGATTAAAAGTGAAGGGTCCAGTGACGTAAAGATTTTGTCCATTTCCTTTAAAGAGATATTTTGCATCTCCCGTGCAGGGAGTGAAAGAAACAGTTACTTGAACGGACTCAGAGATGGCAGGTGTAGTATTAGATGATACGGCTGTTACCGAGAAATTAGTGCAATTCGCGGTGAGTTGGTAGACCAAACTTGATGCGATTGTACTAGTCGAACCGGAAATTGACGAATCAGACTGTGTTGAACCTGAAGTAGATGTAATTGTTGGAGACGCCTTGGTCTTTACATTGCCCCGTCCACAACTTGATAAAAGTAGGCTTACTGTAAAAAGAGTAAAGGCTATAGAAACTAATTGTGAAACTCTCATGTTGACTCCAAGTTGAACTCTAAAAGTATTTGACTAGATAAATAGCAAGCAGAGTGCCAACTGTAGTCCGCATGAATACGGCCTTTTTTGGTTACAAGACATACAAAGAAATTGAGATGAATATGTTTACTTTTATAACTTATTGATAATATAGGCTATTTGGACGGGCGGTTTAGACACCTTCAAACACTCTTGTAACACACCTCAAGCCTGTATTCTTGGCCACGATTATGCAGTTATGTATTTGTCGGGTGGAAGATGAATATGGGGGGACAAATAGCAATAATCATAGTTGTACAGTTGTTTTCTCTTTTTAATTCAAAAACCGCAATCGCAGAAAACAATTCAGGCATTGTTGCCTACTCCAAAGAAGCCAAGGAAATGCTTTATACCGAAAACGGTAAATCGTACCGTTTTATCGGCCGGATGAATTCCGCTAACGAGGATAAATACCGCAATTTAATTTGGGACGAAAATGGCTGGTATCTATTAGAAACGACTAGGCCCATTTTTGATGCGTTTGGTGAACATGAAGGAAAACTTCTAGGGGAGTTTATCATACAACCCGATGGACACCCTCAAATTAAAAAAGATAACAAGTATTATGAACTCGACGCCCGACTCCAATCCGAACTTTTATTTCAAATTGAAGCAGGTTTAATTCCAAATTCAAGTCAAGTAAGCAAACTAAAAAGCCATATACTAAAAAGTGAGCTTCCGGGCATTACCACTCCTAACGAGCTCATTCAAGATGGAAAAAGTTACCGTGCTGTCCAATTTACGAATGAGCTTTATTATCCTGATCAAATTAATTTAGATACGGATGAGTTCCTTGTTTTGGATCCGCAAAAAAAAAGAATTACTTCAAAACTTAAAATAAAAAATAACGGAAATATTGAAACTGAGGACACGGCAACAAAGCAAATAATACCCACTAAAAGCGAAAGTGTATTGCAGTTGAAGAATCATATTCTCGCAAATGTAGATATATTAACGCACTTAAATGGTAATAACAGGTACGTACGATTCTTAAAAAATTATCAACTCTCTGATTCCCCACTGAACATAGATTTGAGTACCGGGAAGTCAGTAAGTTTGCCACACTTAGCTCTTTCATCAGAAGAAATAACCCGACATGCCCTAAATGATCTTTTTAATCACCTTACTTATGCTCCAAATGTGCAAGCTTTGCCAAAACTTGAAAAAAATCAAAAACACATCAAAGTAGATATTACGAAATATTTCGATAGTTTTAAAAAGGATCTTATCGAACAGGCCTACCCGTATGCTTGTCCTAAAGGGAAGAAAGAAACAGTACGAGCGGACTGGCTGATTGCCACATTAATGGATGGGACCCAAGGTCTTTACAATATGATTATGGGTCTCCCTTCGCTTGCTTCCGAATATGAGAATAAGTTTCAAGTGAGTCTGAATAGATTGGAAGAAAAGACACAAGGAGCGCTCAATGCTTTTGTTCCCATATCGGAGGTTGCTCACGGTGAAAGAATTCTCGGAGTTAAACCCTTACCCGAGACAGCCAATTTAAATCTTCATCAATCTTTTGATTATGCCTATTCCTTCAACAACCCTGAACGGAAGGCACTACTACAAAATAATATTACAGACATTCGAAATATCGCAGACGCACCTAACTCAGAAGCAGGCGAATACATCCAGGACTTGCCCAACGGAGGATTTTTATTTTCGGCGTACTTGCAAAACAGTAGCCGAGTAGATTTCGTCGACCTGCAGTTTGTACACGATCGTGTCTCAGGGATACGAAGTGAGATACTTAACGCAGTCAGTTGCCGTCACTGCCACGCCGCAGGTCTTAAAGGGGGCGACAATGTAGTTAACAAAGATGATTTTATCTTAAAACCAGCTGAATTTGATGCGGATTCTAATCTTAAAAGTAAATATAAAACATTTTCAGAGTATGTGAGTAAAATGAATCAGCTATACTCTGAAAAAGAGGACTACGCAAAATACGCTAGAGATAGAAACAAACTTTATATTCAATTTCTAAAAAAAGCGGATGCTTTTGTCGCTAGTAAAGATGTTCCGCGTAAGCCGGTCCCTTTAATTCCATTGTATTACAAAGCCTACATGGAAGACCTTGATTTGAATCAGGTTGTTAAAGAACTCAGCATTCTTCCGGAAGAGGCTAAGTGGGTGATGGAAAAACTAGCCAAAGAAAAGCCTTCTTTTAGAAATACCGATACAAAAATAAGCCGAAGAGACTTTGAGCGCTACTTTTGCCTGATGAAGAGTTGGGTAACTGAGCATTTCACAAAAAGGGAAATCCTTAAGGAAAATCATCAGTAAAAACTTAGCCTTCGTTATTTCTTGATTTAAATTTATGTCGCGATTAAGAGCATCATGTATGAAATACTTATTTATCATTTTTACTCTTTTCGTTGGAGTGAGTCTAAAGAGCTCTGCAGAAATCAAAAAAGAGTGGGTAACTATTGACACCTCCTCTCATTTTCTCAGTTCGGGACAACTTGTAAGCTACTCTATCCCTTCATATCCCAGAAAAGTATTTGAATTGAGAGTTTATTACGCGCACCGTGAAGCAGGTGCTGTAATGGAGATAACTACAGATGGAGGTATTTATTCTAGGATAGAAGATCTGGGAGTTGGCGGCGGCACATATATGCGTAGCGCAGTCTCTCCTTCAGGAGTTCTATCAAGCTCGGTTGCTATTAAGAACGTAGGTTTCGAAGGGCAACTTGAAATTCAAGCAATAGAAGCCTTTTTGGGTGAATAGAAAGTATTAACGATAACGCATTTTTACGCTGTTAATTTTAGAAATTAAAATCCCTGTCACTGTCGGCAATACAGATTAAAAAATCTGGGCAGAACTACAAAGCTCACGTTACGTATAAGTTTGTTTACATAACGAGCACGCGCGGAATACCGCTTTTGTATTTCTTCTAACCTTCAAATCCGATTTTTTCGCAAATGGAAAAACTACAGGCGCTAAATTAATCCAAAAGATTGGTTGGGGCGCTAGGATTCGAACCTAGGAATCCTGGAATCAAAATCCAGTGACTTACCGCTTGTCGACGCCCCA
>CAYNEF010000100.1:0-8125 GCA_964396165.1 uncultured Pseudobdellovibrionaceae bacterium | reverse complement strand
AATGTGAGCCGCGATGGATTCGAACCATCGACCCCATCCTTAAAAGGGATGTGCTCTACCAACTGAGCTAGCGGCCCATTACTGTCTATAAGCAAATGGAAACAGATAATTAACTCGAGTAGCCAATGAAAAGCAAGTGCCGAGTATAGTTGATCGTGATAAAATTTTAATATCATGAAATTCTTATTTCGCTCGAAAACTATAATTGCTAAGTCATTGGTATTCTTGGTTTTAATCACACTGCCTGGTTGCTTCGGTGAAGATGGCCCCGAGCATCCATTTGAAATAAATCTGTTCACAGGCATCCCAGGAGTGGTTCGTTTAAGTGAGAGCTATCAACAAGTCACTGAAAAGGCCAAATTCAAGTGGGAAAAATTGGAAGTGGATGAGAATTTAAAGAAGAAAGCCGGGATCACAGAGGGCATCAACTTCACAGGGCTTGGAATCAATGTTTTCTTTAAAAGAAAAAGCGCCGCCATCATTATTATGAATTCCCCTTTTAAAGGAAACGTCATGAATAAGAAAATCAGCGTGTTTCACAAGAATGCGGATACGAGCGAATGGGATAAACACGTTTTAAAAGAATTTGGTACTCCCGAAGCCAAGGCGTCTGGCGGGCGTTTGAATTCTGAACTCTCAATTTATTCTTGGGGAGATATTACGTTAACCCGTGTGGGCCCAATTGAACTTTCAATGTACCGCGACAGTGAAATTAAAAATTATCGGATGAATAATTTCTCGTCAGGGCAGTCTTTATTTCCTACTAAGTAATTATTTGGCGTGGATAAGTTCGGATAAAGCATTCAACGTACGGCTATCAAATTGCCCTTGTACTTTTCTCATCTCATCTAAAGCTTGCGCCGCAGGAAGTGCATTTCCTTGTGGGCGATTTTGCGTAAGCTCGTCAAATGCGTCTGCCACAGCGACTATTTTTGCCATAGGGTGAATTTCTCTGTCATTTAATCCATTGGGATAACCACGGCCATCAGGACGCTCCTGATGCTGGTCAATTACCGTCGCTAAAATAGGCGGAAAACCATGATCATTGATGAACTCTGCCCCTTTTCGGGCGTGTGCTTGAAACACTTCTTCTTCTTCTTCATTCAGTTTTTCGCGTTTCATCAAAATACGTTTTGGAATTAATGTCGTTCCTACATCGTGCAAAAATGCAGCTGCACCGATGTTTTTTAAATCGGTTGTGCTAAACCCTAATTTTTGGCCCAAAAGTACAGACCAGATACAGACATTAATAGGGTGATTGAGAAAAAAGTTTTCGGGTGTGGAAGCAGGACGAAGAAGTTGTCCGGCGCTTGAAGGGCTTTTCATCAATGCTTCGGCAATCATTTCACCTTGCTTGCGCATTTTTTCAAGCATTGGTCTTTGATCTTCGTTATTCTTTTTTTCCAGTTCGTTTCCGTAAGCTAATAGCAAATGTCTCATGTAGACAATTTGTTCGGATTCATTTGTTTCGCTTTCCGGCAAGGAAAGATCTTTCAAAGATTCTCTTAGCATTCCCCAAACAGCTTTATGGATGAAAACAGCGGTTGTACCTTTTTTTTGCATTTCCAAAGCTTGCTTGTAGTTAATTTTTTCTCCCTGTCTTCTAAAGACAAGGTACTTTCCGTGCGTTTGCATGTAGACCGTGCACGGAAGAGAAATATTAACCGGGATACATTCCGTAGGGACTTCGATCAAATTTTCAATTTGCTGCTCACCCGCCGCATTTGTCTTGTCGCTGGTATTGAGTTTTTTAAGCTCTTCTACTTTTTTCTGTGCCGCAGAACTGTATATTGCAGGGGCGCTAGCCGCTTTTGGATCTGACACTTTAGCCTCCTAGGCTTCAAACTTAGTTGAAAGCTTATCGGTGTCTTGCACTTAAAACTTCAGTTTTGTGTCATGGTGCGCTACGAAGAACAAGTTTTTACTAATAAATGTTGGAATGTATTGAATAATAGGTACAATTTTAAACTCTGTAAAAACCACATATTGAGGAGAAAATATGAAACAACATCTAGTAAGAAGTTTGGCAATTGTGCTTGTAGTGGCAGCCCTTGTAGGTTGCGCAGGAGCAAAGATTGTCGAAGAAACACCGATGACAGAAAAACTGGGACAGTTCAAACATGCTGCTATCGTCGCATCAGCAACAGATAAAAAAGCAGAAAGCCTTGTTGGCGATTTAGAGACATCCATGTTCAAGCGTTTAACAAAAGCAAAGCTGTTTTCTAATGTTACTTTTGGAAGCACAGTCGACAAAAATGCTGATTTGATTATCAAGGCAGACATCTATGACTCTAAACTTGCTGAACCCGGTTTTAAGATATCCTTTTCTGGAGAACCAAAAGTTGCGGTAAACATCCGCTACACCATGATGTCCAAAAAGGACAACAAGGTGTTGGGGGCATTTGTTGCTGCATCTGATTCAAATGGTCAAACGTCCATCGGTGGGATTTCCACTAACACGGACAAAGGTCATGCACTTGGCAAGTCTAACGACCAGCTTGTGAAATACATTAAAGCACACTTGTAAAATCAAACTAATTTGATTTTAGCGAACTTTCTTTTACCAGCCTGCAAGACGAATTCCGATTTGTCTTGCAGGTTTATATTTTCATCTTTGTAAGATTGCGCATCAATCTTGACTCCGCCCTGTTGAACAAGCCGCTTGCCTTCGCTGGTCGTCGCCGCAAAGCCAATTTCCACAAGCATTTTAGGAATCCAGATTTTTGCATCTGTGGTTTTTACGGTGAATTCGGGCAAATCATCCGGAATTTCTTTCTTTTGGAAAATCTTGTCGAAATTTTCTTTCGCCTGAAGAGCTGCTTCTTTAGAATGAAAGCGCTCTACCATTTCACAGGCAAAATCTGACTTCACATGCTTTGGATTTTTCTTGCCTTGTTCCATCTCGGTAAAAACTGCATTTACTTCAGCAAGGGGGCGGCCTGAAAGTAAATCGTAATACTTTCTGAGCATATTGTCGGGAAGACTCAATAATTTTCCATAAATTTGTTCGGGAGATTCGTCTACGCCGACGTAGTTATTCAAGCTTTTGCTCATTTTATTTACGCCATCGAGGCCTTCAAGCAGCGGCATCGTCAAACAAACTTGCGCTTCTTGTCCGTGATCGCGCATCAATTCGCGACCCATCAATAAATTAAACTTCTGGTCGTTCCCACCTAATTCCACATCCGCTTTGAGCTCAACAGAGTCGTAAGCCTGCAATAGAGGATACATAAATTCATGCAGACTGATCGAATTACCTTCTTTGTAGCGTCGATTAAAATCATCACGTTCCAGCATTCTTGCCACGTTGGCGTGGGCTGCGAGTCTTACAAAATCGTATGCTGTGAATTTTTCAAGCCACTCGCTGTTGAAGCGAATGATAGTTTTTTGCGGGTCTAGAATTTTAAAGACCTGTTTTTTGTATGTTTCTGCGTTTTTTAAGACATCTTCTTTGGTCAACTGCGGTCGCGTTTTTGACTTTCCGGTGGGATCGCCCACAAGACCTGTGAAATCTCCAATCAAAAAAATTACCGTGTGTCCTAGCTTTTGAAATTGCGCCATCTTATTGATGAGTACTGTATGGCCTAGATGGATGTCTGGAGCTGTCGGATCAAATCCTGCTTTGATGTTGAGAGGTTTGCCGGTTTTTACGGAGCGCTCAAGTTTTTCTTTTAAGTCTTTTTCAGAGAGGATTTCTGCACACCCTCTTTTTATTTCATCAAATTGCTGGCTGGCGTTCATCATTCCAGATCCTTTTCATTTTCTAGCTCGGTGGTACTGACGCTGAACCGTAGTCTCTCAATGCTTTTTGCTTTGTTGTCGTCTCCAATATCAATAATAACACAACCGACACCTGGGTTCTCTTTGGCGGCCTGTGTATGCACCGGACGTTTGATGATGAATCTGCGGATAACCTCTTCGGGCTTTAAACCTATCACCGAATCAAAACTCCCGGTCATTCCTACATCTGTAATATACGCGGTTCCACCCGGCAAGATTCTCTCATCTGCAGTCTGCACATGGGAATGCGAGCCTACGACTGCAGAAACTTTTCCGTTTAAATGCCATCCCATAGCATATTTTTCACTCGTCGCATCTGCGTGCATATCGACTAGAATCGGGATATCGCGCGGAATGACTTCAAGAGCAGCATTTACTGCTTCAAAGGGACAATGAAGCGCATCCATAAATACTCGCCCCATCAGGTTTACAACAGCCAGTTTTTTGCCGTTGTTTTCTATAATCGTCCACCCTTTTCCGGGACACGGATCTCCCGGGGGATTTAACCAGTTTAGTGGTCTTAAAAGTTTCGCATCAGTAGAAAAAAGAGAGAAAACTTCCTTGTTGTCCCAAATATGGTTTCCGGAAGTCATTAGATGAAAACCCATCGTGAGCATTTCATTGTAGGTTTTTTTATTAACGCCTCTGCCACCAGCAAGATTTTCTGCATTTCCGATTATAAAATCGGGTTTATATTTTTCTAAAAGGTCCGGAAGGCTTTTTCTGACGGCCATTCTGCCAGGCTTTCCAAAAATATCTGCGAAATAAAGTATTTTCATAAGTCAGCCTGAGACTACTGTGATTCCCTTCTCCGTGCAAAGGGCATTCATAGGAATATCGTGGGCTTCTCTTATCAAGGGGGCTTTTGCTATCTGAGTCTGGAAAGCGACACCCCATTTGATAGGTTGTACTGCAAGTTTGCTTAAGTATTTATCGTAGAACCCTTTTCCGCCCCCAATGCGCGTGCCAGTGAGATCGAAAGCGTAACCAGCTATCAAAAATAAGTCTGTCTTTTTCCAATCGTCAATTTTAACGATCCCTTCCCCTTGTGGCTCCAGGATGCCGGCATAACCAGGTTTCAGATTTAAAAGTGACGGGATAATAAAAAAATCCATCGTGTCGTTTGCTACTTTGGGAAAGGCGCAGGCATTGGGTCTTGCTTGCCAAATGGCGCTCACATCAATTTCCCACGGCATCGTAGCGTAAAGAGCGATGCGCTCGGCATTTTTGAAAACATCGCTAGCAAGAATATGGGCTACAACTTTAGCACTTGCTTCGCGTTTCCACGACAAGTCACGGGGATAGTTTTGCTTCCACTCAAGTCTGATTTGTTTTTTTTGGGAAAGGCTCACACAACCGGACGGGATTCGATCTCCATCTCTACCTTTTTGAGAAGTGTTTCTGCTTTTTGCAGTACTTTAGAACGATAGTCAGTCGATTTTCTGCGATGGGATATCATTTCGTTCGCGAAATCAAACGCAGCTAAGATGGTAGCTTTTTGTAGAGTCAAAGAAGGTTGTCTTTTTTTAATCCCTTCGACTTTACGTTTTACGAGTTCAGCCACCTCGCGCAGGCTCTCTTTGGAGTCTTCGCTTTTGATGACATACTTGGCGTTTCCGATTGCGATTTCGATAGAATTCATAAGATACGCAAATTCTATCAATATATTGTTTAAGATTCAAATTTTGACGGATTGCTCGATGGGGCCGAATAAGGATTGGCCATTCATCGTCATGTCGATTTTTACTTTGTCACCGGGCTTGAGCCAGGGCGTTATGGGTTTTCCTGTTTCAATAATTTCCTGGAAACGTTTTTCAGTGAGACAGGCGTATCCGACTTCTGAAGATTCATTGGAGAAAGTTCCAGTACCAACGATGGTGCCAGCTCCTAATGGCCTGGTGCGACATGCATGCGCAATAATTTCGCCCATAGAAAAATGCATTTCACGTCCGTTGGGTGTGCCGAATTTTTGATTATTCAGTTCGACCTGCATGTCGAGATTCACTCTTTTTCCATCCCATGCACTACCGAGTTCGTCTAGTGTAATCATCACAGGGGCAAAGACGGAGTTTGGTTTGGATTGTAGAAAACCGAATTTGGTTTCCAGCTCCACTTTCACAATTTCTCGAAAGGTAATGTCGTTAAAGAGTGTAAAGAGTGCAATTTTTTTTGTGCACAGATCTGCATTCGCACCTTTTGGAGTGTCCATCATCACTGCAGCGATTTCACCTTCGATGTCTCCTCCAAAAGATTCGTCCATCAGCTCTATCGGTCCATAAGCTGGAAGCAAGTTATCGCTTACTCCCTGGTACATGAGCGGAGTTTTCTTTGCAGATTCTGGCATGACATCCCCACGCGCTTTTCTGGCGCGCACTACATGAGATAAAAAGGCACTTCCATCGAGAAACCCGGGAGCATTTCGAATCGGGGCCTGACATTTTTTCAAGTCGAGATCAAATGCGCCAGCCGCTTTGCCTGCATTCAGTTGATCGTAGATTTCTTTGAGCTTAGGACTGGTTTCTTCCCAGTTTTCAAGTGCTTCTAAAAGACTTAATGCAATTTTGCTATCTACTTTCACAGCTTTTTTTAAATCTTTTGAGACTACAATCAGATCCCCATTGCGGTTACGGGTATTTGTAGATGGTAAGCTAGCTAATTTCATAATTCCTCCGTTAAAAATCTGTCAGGTTCATCCAAAGAACAGCTGCCAAAAGTGGCGGCATGCACCCTGCGCGCCTTTTCAATGTCATCGCAGGATAATTCAAACTTTTTGTATTTGAAAAGGTTTTCATAAAACTGAAAGTTTTTGCCAGTATTATCTTCCAGACAGCTAATCACTTCAGTTAAGCCAAATTCCAATTCCCCGTAGGCTTGCGCGAGATTCAATGAAGCGAATAGATTCACAAAGCCTAATCCATTTGTACTGGTCACGGCATGGTGCAAGCCTTGAGTGGCTTTGAATCTCAGTCTATGTTGTGTTGTCGCAAGAATGACTTTCGCTACTTCTATTGTACTGGGAACGTATTTCCCGCCGGTTCTGATTTTGATACCGGGTGTATAGTCACTTTCGTCGTTATCTTCTTTCCACTCGGAAAGGCTTTGAGTAAGTGAGTGCAAATCTTTTTCATAACTGGCACCCCAAGGAAGCTCGAAATAGGGTTCCAAATGCGATAGCTCGAAAATACGATTTAATAAAAGGGGGATAGATTCTTTTATATCCAGTGCTTCAGGTAACTTTAATTCGTAAGACACGAACACTTGTCTAGCGGAACTGTGGTACGCGCGTTTTTTGCAATGTTCGAGTTCTCTTAAATCCCATTCGACATGTTTAAGAAGATCAGTAATGCCGCTGCCTTCGAAGGGGCTTCCCAAGACAGTAATCATCAATGGGTTACCGTTGAACTCAGATTGAAAAAGCATTTGCGGGTTGAGGTTTTTTATATCGCTTAAATTAAGAGCTACTTTTGCCCATAGCCACGGGTGCTTTGCCGTTTTTCTAAATTCTACGTTTGTCTTCAGTGCATCTTGAAGTGACAAAGAAGCTGGCGCAAAAGTTCCCGCGTAGTCAATAATGCCTGAGAAGAGAGCCGTTTTAGAATCGTATCGGGACATGCAGGGACACTACCGATTACTGGCAAAACAGGCAAGTTTTGAGCAATCCACTAGGATCAATAGCCGAAGTAAGCGAATCGACAAATATCTCGCTAATGTTACAAGAACCGAACACCAATTTCCTTCCCAAAATTCCCAAAAAATAATAAAAAAAACAAAAATAACAAGGCACAAATATCCACACCACACGCTGCAACAAAAAAGCGCTGAAGCAAGAAAAAAAAAACTAGGCCAAGTGGCCCCAGGACTAATCGAAGGCACAATAGCGCCCCAACGCGGCTGGGTGTGGAGAACTAATCGGAGGAAGTGAAGCTGCCCGTATATCTTTCGAGAGAAGTGCGAAGGTGCCCAAACATCCTTCGAGAGATGCGCGAAGGTGCCCGAACATCTTTCGAGAGATGCGCGAACCTCGTGACAATTTAGGTGAGATTGCTTCACTTGCGTTCGTAATGACTTAGTCATTGCGAGGGCGAAGCCCGCGGCAATCTCGTCGAGATGCTATAGACTTCCCTTCTATTTCCCAGCAGTTCGGACTTGATCGTGCTGGGGGCTTGCCCCCATGGATAGTTCTTCTCTGATTTGTTTTTCTAGGTAGCCCCCAAATCCGACAATTAGGAAAATTGTCGGATAATTTTTTCTCGGAAAAAGTTATTTTGTTGTTGACGAGTTTTTTTGGGGTTTTTTGAGTTTGGAAATTTTATTTTTGAGATTGCGATTAAATCGGATTTGAGTG
>CAYNEF010000099.1:0-8465 GCA_964396165.1 uncultured Pseudobdellovibrionaceae bacterium | reverse complement strand
ACCGCTTCTTCTCCGCCCCAGACCAAAATTCCATCTACGCGTTTTTTAAATTCTTCTATCACTTCTTTTTCAGAGGAAGAATAATCAATCACAGCGAGAGCATTTGTAAGCACTCCTTCTGAATCCACTTCTTTTAAAGACTCAATGAATTTAGGAAGAAAAGACGTTTCGGAGGAGGACATTTTTAAAATTGTGATATTCCCGGTTATCCAACCTTCGATTAAAGAACCAATCGCCACCAAAAACACATTACCTGACAAAATATGCAAAATAGTGCCAAGAGGCTGAAAAAGAGATGCAGTTTGCGTGTTGGGATCGTATTTCCACTGAGTTCGAAGTAGGCCGTTTAATTCTGACTGTAATTTACGTTCTAAAAGTGCCGGATCAAATGTATTTGCCAGTTCTTCTAACGCAAGAACAATCATTTCTTTCGAAAATCCCGTGACCAAAGGCAATTCTTCTAAAAGTTGCTTTCGAAAAGGGTATTCTGGATTAGACCATAATTTTTGAAGTCTGCCGCAAAGTGATAAAATTTTATCTTGCGGGTAAGCTTGTACAGTAGCACGTAAGGCATTGGCTTCATCACAAATACGTTTTACGTCGGCGGCGTTCAGTGCCTTAGAGGCGTCTTCCCATTTTCCAAAAATGTAACGTTTCTTTTCCATTTCTAATTCCGTTTCACAATTTCATTTGCTGTGATTGCACAACCTTTGTGTTTGGTGAGCCCGCCGCGTCCTACTAATGTAAAAGTGGGGGCATTCCATCCACAGCTGCATAAATCTTTATCCAAGTAGCCAAAGTCGGTCGATAAAATGGCAAGATTTGGCATCATCGCATTAAGAGGAGTAATAAATTCCAGAAGTCCGACTTGTTCAGGAGCGCATACTTCCAACGTCTCCGGGTTTCGTGCGTAGATGCGGTTATAAACCGGGATATGGAATTTATGGTGTCGGCATTCCATATAAGGAGCGGCGTGTTCTGCCATACCATAACCATCTCTTAAAAGCGCATCTGGAATTCCAAGCGATTGAGTAACCATTTGCCTAAACTCAGCGCGGGTCACGGCCTTGTCTTCTGCCGCCTTCCAGCCTCCACCAGTCATCATTAAACTGCCCTTGGGGAGTTGGATGGGCTCTTGCCCTTTCATATGCTCCAAAAGTTCAAAAATAAAACTGGGGATTCCAAGCAGTCTCACAGGTGAAGATTGTTTGGAGAGTTCTCTTAAGTGTTTTACCGTTTCGTCTTTTCTAAATTCCCAATTACCTGCTTCGTTCTTTTTGACCGTAAAAAAAGAAGATTTTACTGGCGCAAAACGTTCTTCATTTTTAACGGAAAAAGAAATGCCCAAGTCTTTTGCCTGTTCAGGATCATAAATAAAGTTTACGTAATGAGTAGGCTCAGAGGAAGTAAGCCCCTCTTGTGCCCAAAGTACATCGAGCATGCATTGCGCACGAGCCAGACTCAATTCATCAAACCAAATTTGTGTTTTTTGGCCCCTTGTTCCTGAGGAAGTGAGCTTTAAGACAGCTTTTTCATGCGGAAGCGAAGTAAGTAAATAGTACTTCATTGCCGTTACGCCGATCGTCGGAATTTTTTTCAAATCTTCTTCGCTTTGGATTTGTGAAGGGGTAAATCCTACTTTTGTGTAGAGATGTCTTATTTCTTTAGAATGCTCAAAGTGAAACTTAGCCATTTCACGGCATGCTTCCACCATGCATGCGGCTTTTTCTGAAGTCCAGGTGAGAGGGTTTTCAATGTTCGCTATTTTGTCTGCGTTTTTAAACATTATAACAATCCGTTTTTTTCGTAATTTGTTTTTACGATACTTAAAAGTTTTTTAGCATTTTCTGTATAAACTTTGATTTCCTCAAAAGCTACTTTCGTAGGACCTATCGACTGAAACCGTAACGCAAGTTTATTAGAGTAGTGGTAGGGTACAAAGCCCGCAACGAAAAAGCCTGCCTCTGAAAGAACGTCGTAAAGATTTCCCAGTCCCGGCTGATCCACACAAACTTCTACAGCGGCATACTGGTAGCCATTTCTTAATAACGATTGCCAGTCTTTAATGATTTTCTCTACGGCTTCTCTTCCGCTCTTAGTTAAATCAAATACAACGGCATTTTGCGCTGGCTGTAAATGAGTCTGGTATTCCCCCAAATGAGGTAATGCTTGAAAGCGAGGAGTCGGAACCCACTTTAGGTTAAGCGGTTTTAAGAGAAAACCCAGCATCTCACCCAAGTTATTCGGCAAACGGATTTCTTTACCGAAAGGAAATTCCACACGCGGAATAATGGAATAAAGAAGACTGAATCTGTCCATTTCTTTAGGATCCGCTCCCAGCCCCAGTCTTTCCAGCTTTGCTTGTGTGTCTTTACTCTGGCAGCCCACAAAAATTGCTAAGTCTACAGGCTTATAGCGAGAGACGAATCGTTGGCTGTAATCGTGGTTTGTGACAAAGTCGAAGAAGCAATACTGCATCGGCAAGTCTTGCACCCACTCCATCGTGCGGGCAAATAACTTTGAAAACACCCCCTGGGATTTTAGTCTGGGATCGGTAATACCAAGGCATGGTTCATACACGGTTGGATTGTCGTTCCAACGAATAAGCCCTACGTGTCCGATCAGTCTTCCATCAGGCAGGGCTGCGACAATGGAGATCAGTTTTTTCGAATCCACCATGGCTTTGATTTTTTCAGGGAAATAGACAAAATCGTTGATATAGCCATAACCATAGACTGTGTAAAAGAGCTGACAGAGAGCTGTTTCTTCGCCATCTTTTAACTCGCGAATGATGACATTTTTTTCTGATTCGATTTCTTTTGAAATATCTGAAATAGCGGGAAATGTTTTTTTGATGGCTTCTTCCCCTATGCGAAGTCCCATCACAACGGTTTGCCCGTCTCTTCCGTGGTTCTCCCAGGAAATTTTATCCAAATGTTTTGAGGCTTCATGAAACTGCGCAGAGTTTCCATTTCCGTGCGTACTTAAAAAAACGGGAACGCCTCTATTTGCGACTTCTACAATCAAATTACCGTGTAACTCGTATACATCGAGACCAATTCTATTTTTTGTAATGTCATCTTCGCTGTTTTTAGCAATGGTATTTAAGGTAATCTCTGCAGCCGTTCTTAAATGTTTTCGTTTATCCTCGCTGGCGCCCGAGTCTTTAGCGAACGAATCAATAAAATCAATCGCCGCGATAAAGCTTGTTTTTAAAAGCGGTAGTTCGAGGTGCGTTTTATTTTGGGATGACTCGTTCAAGCGCCCTCCCCAGAATAATCAATCACGCGAATCAATTTTCCCGTGCGCTGATTTCGTTTAAGAGAATTAGCTGCAACGACTTCTATTTTGACCGGCCACACTCTTCCTGTTGCAATGATGTCTTTGATACTGGGACGGGAAGATAAAAATATTTCTTCTAATTGTTTTGCAGCAGGGATTTGTTTTTCCACTGGTAAATCAGACTCTACACGGATGACAAGCCTGTCTTTACCCAACTCTCTTTGTTTTTCCATTTGAATACTGCCTAAAAGACCATCCACCTTTAAGACACAATCTTGAATGGCGTTGTAATCTATAGAGTCATAACCGATTCTTAAAACGTCATCTCCCCTACCGAGTAATTTAAATAGGGGCGTAGTCCTTCCACAAGTACAAAGTTCTTTCAGCCATTTTGCTCTATCCCCTACACGGTAGCGGACGATGGGAGTCAATCGTCTGGGAAAAGCGGTTGCGTAAAGCATACCGACTTCTTCTTTTTCAACGTGTTTACCCGTCTCTTCATTTACAATTTCGATGTAGCATTGATCATCGTGTGCATGAAAAACTCCTGTAGGGGTATTCAGACACTGGTAGCCGATGTACCAAGTATCTACCGTGCCGTATCCAGGCGCAAGAATGATTTTAGTGCCGAATTTTTCCTGCAATTCTTTTTTATCTGTTTCGTAATAGTGTTCTCCACCATAGTAAATTTTTTCAATTTGGATTCCGCCCAAATTTTCCATTTCGCGCAAAGAATTCAGCATGACGCTTCCAACACCGGTAAAGCAGTTGATGCCGAAAGCTTTAGAAACTTGGTAAACAAATTCCGCGGGAGAGTGATTAGCAAAGGGAAAGCTTGTGCAACCATATTGCTGTAAGCAGCGATTCATATGTACGAACGTCATATAAAGCGCGCCTGACGCCCACAGGTTTGCAACCTTATCCTGATCGGTCAGGCCCGTTGCAAAAAAACCGCGCGCATTGGGAAGATCGAGTCCATCTAATTCTTCGCTGGAAAACAAGGTTGTCTTTGGGACTCCCGTAGTACCGCCGCTTTGAAATACAGTGTAACCACTATTTGGTTTTTGAATCAGCAGTTCGCTTTTGGGAGGTAGGACTTCTCTTAAATCGTCAGACTTTAATACGGGCACATTGAGAAGGGGAAAGGCGTGAGACTCACTGAGTGTTCTTAAGCGTTCTTTATAAAACGGCGTGACACTCAACGCGTGCGAAAGGTAATCAAAAAGACGCCTGCGTATTTCAGCATGTCTTTTCTCTTCCGGCAGACTTTCCCACTTGTCGTAAAAAGTCTTGTCAGTTCTATTTTGATATAAGCTTTTCATCAACTTTCAGCAAACTCTCCATTAGATCAGCAAAATAATTGTTAAACTTGTAAATGTGTCCGTTGATAGCCATCTCAAGCAGTGGAAACTCATCTTCCACCTTTTTCTCTTTCACTTCCGTGAAATAAATTTCTTCTGCCTCGGGACTAACAAGATAGTAATCGCTTACGGAATTCTTCTTTTTTTCAAAACCGTTGTGTTTTTCAGTTTCAAAGGAAATCTCAATGAGGTGTTCTCCTTTTTCGGCATTTGTCTCGGGAACAATTCTTAAATCGGGAATCACCGTATTATTTGAAACCACATAGAACCTCGCTTTTTTATGCTTGTCCCAGGTTTTTTGCACTATCTGCATCCACTCGTGCATGAGTAAGGGTTTACTGTGGCCTAAGGGAGGAGTCATGATGGGATCAATTGCGTACCATTTTTTATCGGTGCCTTGTACCAGTGTCGTGACATGGAAGCGCCACTCGGGCTCGCTGCCTGATCGCATGTCTCCTACAATAAATAATTTTTTGATCGAGTTTTTATCTAATCCCAAATTTCTGGATACGAGATGCACCGTCATTGCACGGCCAAAACAAAAGCCGATTTCGCCCGTGGGATCATATTTGGAAAGAACATTGAGTGAAGCAACTGGGTTGTGGCTCGCCAAATCAAAAATTTTCTGACGCTCTTCTTGAGTTGTTTCTGTATGTGTTGCGGGGCGCGCGTCGATTTCCAAAAACTTCTTTTGCACTTCTTCTTGGGAGGTCGCAAATGCGGACATCCCAAGTAGGGCAATATAGATAAAAAACAGCTGTTTCATGGCAATCCTTTAATGCGAAGACATTAGGGTGCCCACTTTATACATGAAATTTTTACAGAGTGGAAGGGGGCGTTTTTCGTCACAGACTTGGCAAATCAGCTGTTAAGGGTTTGATTTCCCACGCTTTCCCTAACCAACCCATCTGTTACACTTATAAAAATAGGGGGAAACCATGCTTAGCCATAGCATTCTTGCAGGTCTCGTACTTGGTTCCGTTCTCATCCAGACTCCAATCAAGCTACATAAAGATGAAGATATTGAGAGAGATTTCCATTCCCAAGCCGAAGTTTTGGCAGTCGGAAAGTGGGATGCGGATACGAAGACCCCACGCGCCCCTTGGCCCGTACACGTATTATCGATAGGCCATACGATGGCTTCTTATCAAAATTACGGAATGGTTGCTTCTGCCTACTTTCACCACGGCCTAGACATTCGTGCAGACGCGGGTTCTGAAGTCATCGCCTCTCGCGGTGGCAAAGTGGTAAACATCGAAAATTACGAACCCGGTCAAAAAGAGTATTGGGAGATTCTCATTCTCGATGACGATGGATTTTTGTGGCAATACCACCATATTGATCCGAACTCCATTCCAGCCGAAATTCATGCCGCGTACAAATCGGGAAATAAGATCGCTGACGGCACTAAAATTGGGGAAGTCGTGTACTGGCCCGTTGTGAGTTACGGAGAACGCTACCACCACGTGCATTTGAATATCTTGGGAAGCGGTAAAACATACTTAAACCCTTTTGCATTTTTAGAGCCTTTAAAAGACACAGTAGGGCCTGAAGTCGCAAGTATTTATCTTGTCCAAAATGGGAAGAAAGTATCGGGGACAACCGTTAGTGGTACCTATACGATTGGAGCAGAGGTCAGAGACTGGATATTAAGCGATGTTTTTATCAATCCGCCTAACGAGATTAAATATTCCGTGGACGGTGGCCCCATGCAGACCATGTGGAAGTTCGACAAACTTCCCGGCGGCGCTTCCAATACAGAGTTTGTGAACAAATTCTATATTCCGGGTCTTGCCTGCGGCGACTACAGTTGCAGAAGACCTGTTGTAGACTTGGGTTTTAAGACAACACGGGCACAAGTTTTCCCTATTGCTAAAGGAAACCATGATTTAAGAATCGAAGTCTCGGATTTCGAAAATAATCAGGCTACTAAAACCTATAGCTGGACTGTTAAATAAAGTCGGTTTATCGTTTCTATCATGCAAGTGAAAAAGACTTCTCTCCCAGGGGTTCAGCTCATCGAACCAAAAGTATTTGGCGATGCTCGCGGCTTCTTTTTTGAAACATGGCAACAAGACCGTTATCACGAAGCAGGCCTTCCTAAAGTTTTTGTCCAAGACAATTGCTCTTTTTCTTCCAAAGGAGTTTTACGCGGACTGCATTTTCAGCACCCGCGCTCGCAAGGAAAACTCGTCTCCGTACTTCAAGGCGAAATTTACGACGTCCTCGTGGACATCCGTGTGGGCTCGCCCACTTATGGAAAGTGGGAGGGGTTTAAGCTATCCGGAGAAAACCACCACCAACTTTGGGTGCCAGCGGGATTTGCGCATGGATTTTGTGTCACAAGTGAAACAGCGTTAGTACTTTATAAGGTGGACCAGTTTTATTACCCTGCTGAAGAAGCTTCGCTTTTGTGGAATGATCCCAGTTTGAACATTGAATGGCCCAATCTGGAAGTTCAGCTGTCTGCAAAAGATTTAAAAGGCAAGCGCCTAAAGGAATTCACTCCCGTTGAGCTTCCTGTGTACAAGCCGTAGTGCTTTAACTTCTGTTACAAAAAGTCTCGAGATTCCCCTTCCCCTTTCACGGTAGCGTACCTATATTGAGATATAAGGACTGACATGAAAAATACCCTTCTTTTTCTGACCACACTTTTTTCTCTTACTTGCCGTGCTGGAGATTTGGACGCGCAAGTTATGACCACTGAATTCATGAGTCGTATCAAAGGCAATTATGATGTGGTTAGTGTGAATGGGATAAAGCCACACACAAACAGTCCCGCGCAAGTGTCGATAGACGATCCAGAGTCAGCGGAATGGGCAATGCCTTATTGTTTGTCTGATTCTTGTTTACCCGGATTTATCAGTTTCACGTATGCAAATACTCGGGTCGTCGAAGAAAGAGTTTCTGCTACGGAAGAAAAGTTTTTGATTACGGTAACCGAAAACAATGTTGTCAAAAATTTTATCTGGCGAGAAGTCGACGGAAAGATATTCTTCAGAAACCCGCAGTATGAACTACCGGGACATAAACTTGCAGATTTGGAACATGAATTAAGAAAGCGTGTAGATTAATTTTTTGTAGGCGTGGTTCTTCTCGTATGTAACAATCTGATAGCTGCGATCGTTCCCATTACTATTACAAACAACGTAAAGAGAGTTAATACCCATAACCCTGCTCCACTTAAACTATACTTTGCAAATTCCTGATACTTTGCAAACTGAGGAAGATCTTTAAACCAAGAAAAGAATGTAAAGCCTACGGGAGACAGCCCTGCCGTAATTTCAATTGTTTTAAAAGGATTAGTCAGCATCATTAGAGCCGACGTAATAAATTCCTGATTTTTGTGCCCCAATACTTCACTCCAGTACCTTAGGCCTGGCGCAGTTGCCGCAATAAAATACCAGGTACGCCAAAATGCGGTCAGTACGATAAAACCTGCCCAAAACTTTTGCATTTTTACACTTAGACTCGGCCATAGGAGCCCGAAACTAAAAAAAAGAGCCAGATACGATCCCACAAAAAGTCTATTTTCAGAGTATCCCCAATAGATATACTGGCTGGAATGGATTGCAAAAAGTAAGATCTGCCATCCCCAAATGACTATTTGAACTTTGGATAGAGTTCTCACCTTAAACGCAAAATAGAAAATGCAAGTAAGCCAGATCAAATCGTGCCACAAAAGCCCGTGTACGGGCTCGATGATTCCCTTCAGTACTCCTTCCCCTTTAAGACCACCGAGTACGTGAGAGAGGAAAAAACCGTTATAGCCGGTCACAAAACAGATATTCCAGATTTTTACAACCATCGGGATCAAGCAGA
>CAYNEF010000098.1:5736-8497 GCA_964396165.1 uncultured Pseudobdellovibrionaceae bacterium | reverse complement strand
CCCTTTATTTTCAATGTTGCTTGTTACAATGGCTCTATACAAAGTTCGAGTGTGACATTGGCGGAGAAACAGCTCTTTCCTTCTGAAGATGCAAGTGACTTAAGAGGTGCCGTAGCTACTTTTGGCGCGAGCGATCCATCTCTCACTGATGTAAATCACCGTTTCGATATCAATTTGTTTACATTACTCGAAACATCAAACGATCTGACGATTGGTAACATCTATACTGCTGCAAATAACAAACTTACAAAAGACGCGGGAGGCACTCCTCCCTCTAATGTAATGATGTACATGCTTTTTGCGGATCCGTTATTGAAACCGTGGGTAGAATAAATCAAGGATAATAAGAAGCGCCTGTATTGAGAGCGTTGCTTCCATTTGTACCGCCAAACAAGTGAAGCTGGAAGCCATCCCAGACTGCAGTGTGTTCAGATCTAATACCTGGAACTGCCGTGGTAGAATTCGATGACCAGCTGTTTGTACTCGGGTCGAATTGTCCGCCGGTATTGTATCGGGTGCTGCCATTCACGCCACCAAAGACAACCATTTTACTGCCGGTCCAAGTAGCGGTGTGATTAAACCGTTTACTGGGTGCATTCGTAGTAGAAGTGGATGTCCAGGTATTCACTGAAGCATCGTACACTCCTCCTGTATTATACTCAGTATTTCCGTTAATTCCGCCAAAGATGATCATTTTACTACCTGTCCAAATTGCTGTGTGGCTCAAACGGGAACTGGGTGCGCCTGTTGTACTAGTTGAGGTCCAGGAATTAGCAGTGGGATCAAACTGACCCCCACTACTGAGCTCTGTAATTCCATTTATCCCACCAAATATTACCATTTTTGTTCCTGACCAAATTGCTGTGTGGCTTAAGCGTTTCGTTGGAGCTCCTGTAGTGCTTGTCGTAGTCCATGTGTTTGTCGTCGGATTGTATTGTGCGCCAGAGTTGTATTCTGTATTTCCATTTGCTCCACCAAAGATGATCATTTTACTTCCAGACCAGATTGCTGTGTGCATAGCACGTGTACTGGGAGCCGATGTAGTACTTGTAGCAGACCAGGTATTTGCACTTGGATCGTATTGGCCACCGCTATTGAGTTCATTGCCGTTGTTTAATCCGCCGAATACGATCATTTTATTGTCTGTCCACACCGCCGTATGGTTGTGGCGTGCGAGAGGTACTGATGTAGTAGCTAAAGCAGTCCATGAGTTTGTAGTCGGATCAAATTGGCCACCCGAATTGTATTCTGTGCTTCCGTTTATCCCACCAAAGATAATCATTTTACTGCCGATCCATATTGCAGTGTGAAGAGTGCGCGCTCTAGGTGCAGAACTTGTCGTCGTAGCTGCCCAAATGTTATCGCAAAGATCTCCCTTACCATTTCCATTCGAATCCGATTGATTGGAATTGGCTACACGTAAGCAGTTATCGCAAGCATCCCCACTCGCGTCAGCATCCAGATCTGCTTGATCGGTATTTGAAGTGGTCGGGCAATTGTCGCACGCGTTACCTACAAGATCATTATCGCTATCTGCCTGGCTTACGTTAGAGACCGACGGACAATTATCGCAAACAGTACCTATGCCGTCAGAGTCTGCGTCCGCTTGGTTTGTATTGGCTGAGTTGGAGCAGTTATCGCAAACATTTCCTACTCCATCTTCATCTGTATCGGCTTGATTACTGTTCGAGGTCGCGGGACAGTTGTCACAAACATTTCCCACTCCATCATTGTCTGAGTCTGCTTGGTTGCTATTAGAAACGGCTATGCAATTATCGCAAGCATCTCCTATTCCATCTCCATCTGTATCTGCTTGATTGCTATTTGTTATCGAGACGCAGTTATCGCACACATCTCCTTTGCCGTCGACATCGGAATCTAACTGATTGCTATTTGAAACAGCTACACAGTTGTCGCATGCATCCCCTTTTCCATCTCCATCCGCATCGGCCTGATTTGTATTGGCGTTGGCAGGACAACTATCGCAAGCATCTCCCACTCCATCAGAATCACTATCAGCTTGATTACTATTTGATATGGCTACGCAGTTGTCGCAGGCATCCCCTTTTCCATCTGCATCCACATCTGCCTGAGTGGGATTTGCCACTGTGGGACAGTTATCCGAAGGATTTAAAATATTATCGCCGTCATCATCACGGCGAATACTGATAGTTACACTTCCATCGTTTGAGAGAGTGTCTCCATCTGGAAAGTATTTGTAAAACACGGTGACTTGATCCAGGTGTTGAACATTGGGATTTGAACAGTCCACATTCAATTTATAATTGCTAATCGAATAGCCTTGGGTGTTAGAAACAGATAGTCCGACAAAGGAAGAAGCATCTGGAGAAGCTATTAAGTTTTCGATATGGCCATTACCATAGTCTACATTTAACTGAAATTTATTCGTGAAAGATGCCGTACTTGTCGTGTTATGGCACGTGAAGGTTAAACCGTCGGGACTCGAAAACACCTTGTTTTGTACTACAGGGATTTGCACGGCACTTGTTGTGGCAGCGGGAGCTACGGTATTCGGATCTCCATCATCATCATAAGCAACGCGCACGGTAGTTACACTACTTGCTGCTGTAGTATCGTTGTTACAAACATCAATTGAACAAGTTTCATAAGGTACCATGGAAGTTCCACAATATCCGTTCAGTCCAGAAAAAGTGTTCGGCCCAAAATACCAAGGTAAAACTAGAGGGTTGGATGCGGAACTTGCGATAGTGGGTATATTTCGATTGGAAAGGTTGGTAAC
>CAYNEF010000098.1:0-5636 GCA_964396165.1 uncultured Pseudobdellovibrionaceae bacterium | reverse complement strand
GGGCTGTCTAGATTTGAAATGAGATCGATGGAAAAATTAGTTCCAGCAGCATTTGGGGTAAGCAGAGCCGTTTTTGTCTGGATGCTTGTTCTCGAACTCCATGAGGTGACTAAGGTTGCGTAGCGATTATCATCGAGAGAAGACATGAGAGTGTTATCAAGCGTCAGCTTGGGTGCAAAAAATGCAGAAATGGGACTAGACTTTGTACTGATATACATTGCAGCTTGCGGAAATCCAGAAGCATCCAGTTTGCCATACCATGTAGTACCGTATTGATCGAAATAGTCGGCACCTGTATTAGTGTTTAACTGAGCGGAAGAGTTATTTGTGTCACATACAGCAGCGCCTTGCGGGCCGATGCTATACGCAGTTGCCGCGTCTTGTAGGTTTACGATGTCAAAGGAGCCTTGTCCCGTGAAAGTAATCGCGCCTCCTGTTTGGTTGTAATAAACATGTCCGCCTACTCTGTTTTTTAAGGGGTTCGCGTAATTTTTTGAAAGAACGACTCCTTCTTCCTTTGTGCGTGGTCTTAAAAGAATCCAGTTGTATTGTGCAGTAGACGAAATATCAGAAAACTTATGGCTACTGCTAGTGTCGCAAACGTAAGCGGTCTCAGTGGAATTATTTTTCCCATTTAAGATAGAGTTTTGAACTTTGCTGTTAAAACTTTGTAGAACTTGTAGGGAATTGATTTGAATCCCATGTCGAGTGAAATTTCCGAAATTGGAGTCTTCAGTCGCTTTCTTTGTTGTCCACCACGATGTCGTCGATCCGTTGCAGCTTTCTGCATTCACGGAAACATCGCCGCCTGTGACCATATATTTATAGTGGCCTGTTTTTGTATCAGTAAATCCACCAAGCCCTCGGCCACATAGTCCAGAAATAACGATTTCAAAATTACCTGAAGGATCTCCTGGTTTCGTGTTTGGTAAGGTGGCCGTAAAAGTTTTTCCAACTTCACCAAAGGACTTCAGAGAAAAGCACAAAACAAACCCAAGTAAGAGCAGTTTAAAGTTTTTAGAAATGTCTTTCATTGTTTGGACTTAGTTTCCATGAAGTTAAATGCGACTTTGCAGTCGATACTTTCACTTAACTATTCGGATTTTCAGTATTAACAATGGAGTGAGATGACGAGTCGCCGCTTCAATTAGGCAAAATCGCCATATATTAGAATGGTTTAACAATTAAGGAGAATTTTTCACAATTCAAGAAAGCACCGTATCTGCGATTAATTTGACTGGATTTTGATGCGAAACTGCTAAGAGTGATGCATGCATTTTCTGCAATTTGTCGGGGTGCAGCGTATCTATAATTTTTGCAAGGAGTGCTTCTTCAAACCCAGGTTTTTGTTCAAGCATAAATGCTCCGCCAATTTTTTCCATAAACTTTGCATTGTCTACCTGATCGTTTTGTCCAATGCGAGGAAGGGGGATGAGAATGGCCGGCCGATTCATTTGAACGAGTTCAGTGACGGTAATTGCACCCGATCTTGCAATTATCAATGAGGCTTTTTCATAAAGTGAAAGCATGTCCTCACAAAAAGCAAAAATTTCGTGACGACCAGCGAACTGCTCGCCTGCCTGTTTTTTTAATTCTTCTACGTTTTTACTTCCCGCCTGATGAAAAATTTTTAAATCCGGATAGAGAGTAAACAAGCGTTCTCGTATTTTTAAGATCGCATTATTTACGGATTGTGCGCCTTGGCTGCCGCCCAAGATAACAATATTTTTTATTTGTGGATTGTACTTGTCTTCTCTTTTTTCAAAAAACTGAGTACGCAGAGGATTACCTGTGACGAGACACTTTTTTTGAGGGAAATAAGAAAGGGCACCTTCAAAGCCGAGAAATATTTTTGTCGCAATTTTTCCCAAAAAGCTATTGGCAATGCCTACAGAAGAGTTTTGCTCCTGGAGATAAAGAGGTGTCCGAACGATAAAAGCTGCAATACTTAAGGGAAAAGAAACATAACCACCGACCCCAATCACAGCGAGTGGTTTTTCTTTTAATAGAAAACCAATGGCCCAAAAAATTCCGCTAAATAGAGACAGCGCTGTTTTTAGTTTCTTTACTACAGATTGGTTTTTTACGGCACCTGTATTGACTGTAAAAAAACGGTAGCCTTTTTCTGGAACCAGCTTTGATTCCATCCCTTTTTCTGTCCCGACATACAGCACTTCAAATCCGCGTTTTTTAAATTCATCGGCAATAGAAAGTGCAGGAAAGACATGACCGCCCGTGCCGCCTCCCGTGATTGCTATTTTTTTCATGTTTCAGATTTTACGATAGTACGGCGTGAAATGTTTAATAAGATTCCCATCATCATTAAATTTACAAGCAGCGCTGATCGTCCCCAGGATATAAAGGGCAAAGGAAGTCCTTTTACAGGCAAGAGCCCTGTTACACCACCGATATTCACGGCGATTTGCAAACACAGGGATAAGCCAAGGGCAAAAGCGAGAAGATTTCCAAACGGATCTTTTGCGTAGATAGCCACTTTAAAAAGTAGATAAGAAAAATAGATAAACATTCCCAGAAGCGCAATGGCTCCGATAAAGCCCAGCTCTTCTCCGACGAGTGAGAAAATAAAATCAGTGTGTACTTCAGGAAGATAAAACAATTTACTATTTCCATTGCCCAAACCGGTGCCGAATAAACCGCCCGACCGGAAGGAGAGAAAAGACTGGATTGCCTGAAAGCCACTACCTTGTGGATCCGCCCAGGGGTTTAAAAAGGAGAAGAATCTTCTTCTGCGGTATTCAGACGTGAGCATGGCAACTACGAATGCAACTGCCCCTATGGTGATCCCACCGCCAAAGTAAATCATGCGCAGACCTGAGATAAAAAGCATTCCCAGGATCATCGCAGTTAATAGGGTTGTAGTTCCCAAATCCGGTTGTTTAAAAATCAGAAGTAAAAGAAGCGCTATCGGCAAACAAAGTACGATCACTCTTTTCCAGGGCATGCCCTCTTCTTTATACAGAGCAAGAAAGTGGGCGACGTAGATCGCTAAACTTATTTTCGCCATTTCACTGGGCTGAAAGAGCAGAGGACCTATTTTTATCCAGCGGGTTGCGCCTGATGCATGGTGCGCGATTCCCTGAACTTTGGTAGCGGCAACAAGTAATATTTGTATCGCCATGATGGGAAAAGTATATTTTCGCAGATTTTCGTAATTGTATTTTGATAGAAAAAGCATGACGAGGAGTCCGAAAATAGCCCAACTCCCTTGGCGGATGCTGTAATAAAATTCTGATCCCTGTTTTTCCAGCGCCATCACGCCTGTAGCACTGAATAAGACAATCTGCCCTATCAGTAAGAAAGCAATGACTAGCCAGATAAGTTTTCTGTGGTTAGGAAAGAGAGAAGTATCCATTAGTATTATTTTACTTCTTCTCGAGGATTGCCGCGACCCCCATTCCACCGGCGGTACAAATAGAGATTAAACCGCGCCCTTTTCCTTTTTGGTGCAGCATTTTTGCCAATGTCGCGATGATTCTTGAGCCTGTTGCAGCAAAGGGATGACCCAGCGCAGTACTTCCACCATTTACATTCAACTTCGTACGGTCGATAGATCCCAACGCCTTTTCGCGGTTCAGTCTTTCTTTGCAGAACTTTTCTGATTCCCAGGCTTTTAGCGTGCACAATACTTGTCCAGCAAAGGCCTCGTGGATTTCGTAGAAATCAAAATCCTGTAAGTTTAAGTTGTTGCGTTTGAGCAATTCTGAAACCGCAACTGTAGGTGCCATCAAAAGCCCTTCTCCATGGACAAAATCCATGGCGGCACTTTGTGCGTCTACGAAATCTGCCAGAATTTCCAATCCATTTTGTTTTGCCCATTCTTCGGAGGACAGAAGAACAGCAGACGCGCCATCACTCAGCGAACTTGAGTTACCTGCAGTCAATGTACCCTTCGAACTTTTTTCGAAAGCGGGTTTTAATCTAGAGAGTTTTTCTAGCGTGGTATCAGCACGCATGATTGTATCTTGTTTTACCCCAGCGAATGGAAAAACGAGGTCATCGAAGAAACCAGCCTTATATGCTTTGGCGGCATTTTGGTGACTGAGAAAAGCAAGCTCGTCTTGATCTTTTCTTGAAATTTGCCACTCTTGCACCATTTTTTCGCAGTGTTCTCCCATAGAAAGACCAGTGCGCGGTTCTTTGATTCCGGGAATATCCAATATCAAATCGGTGGGTCTGAAATTTAAAAGAGCTTTAGCTTTATCGACAGCAGATTTTGCTTTGTTGATCCCGAGAAGCTTTCTCTGTGTTTTACGGGTAACAGCAATGGGAACATCACTGTTAGAGTCAGTTCCACCTGCAATACCGGATTCTATTTGGCTTGCCGAAATTTTCAGCGCTATTTGTAAAGCAGTTTCAAGACTCGTCCCGCAAGCGCGTTGCACATTGTAGCCGGGAGTATTGGGGTTTAATCCGCTAGAAAGAACCGCTTCTCTTGCCATGTTCCAGTCTTTCGGATTTTGAAGTAAGCATCCGATCGCCACATCTCCGAGCAGTTTTCCTTTTAAACCGTACTTCTCCACAAGCTTTTGTAAAACGTACGTAATCAGCTCTGGATTAGTTGAATCTGAATATTGGGAAAAGGATTTTACGAAAGGGATTCTCGCCCCTCCTAAAACTACAACGCGTCGTGATGTGTTCATAATTCCTCCGAAGAGGAATTATAAGCGATAATCCTCAGCTTTGATGCCGTATTTTTGAAGCTTTCTTAATAGCGTCTTTTTAGGAATTTTTGCATGCATCGCGGTCTGGTTGATCTTTCCCTTGAAAGTCTTTAGAGCCTTGATGATGAACTCTTTTTCAAACTGCTCTTTAAACGCATGGTAGTCCAGAAGATCACCCGCGACGGAAACTCCTGCTGGTACTGCGTCATCACCGTCCTCGTCGGTTTTGAAAGAGTTAGGAAGCCCTCCTCTGACATAACTAGGAAGCGAGCTAACAGAAATTTTGTCACTCGTTTCTATGACAAAGGCGTGTTCAATCACATTTTCAAGTTCTCGGATATTACCAGGCCAGTTGTGCTGCATTAATACTTCTAGTGCCGAAGGAGAAATCCCTAACGCAGGCTTGTTGTGAATACCGGAAAACTTTGTAGTGAAATGTTTCACGAGATTTTCCACATCGTCTTTTCTGTCTCTTAAAGAAGGCAAAAAGATGGGGATCACATTTAGTCTATAGAAAAGATCCTCACGGAAAGTTCCTTGCTTGATCATTTCTTCGAGATTTCTGTTCGTTGCCGCAATCAAACGCACGTTCATTTCAATTTCGCGATTGGATCCCACAGGAGTAAATTTTCTTTCCTGAAGCACTCGCAACAATTTTACCTGCATGGCGGGAGAAAGATCTCCAATTTCATCCAGAAAAATAGTTCCGCCTTCAGCATATTGAAAACGGCCGATTTGTCTTTGATCGGCGCCGGTAAAGGCACCGCGTTCATGTCCAAAGAGCTCGCTCTCAAAAAGTGTTTCTGCGATAGAGCTGCAGTTGATAGCGACAAGCTTCTGATCTTTTCTTGCAGAGTTGTAGTGAATCGCACGCGCAACAAGCTCTTTCCCGGTGCCGCTTTCTCCTCTGATAAGAACAGAAGTTTCCACTTTAGCCAGTTTATAGATGATGTT
>CAYNEF010000097.1:0-8629 GCA_964396165.1 uncultured Pseudobdellovibrionaceae bacterium | reverse complement strand
CGACACCAAATAGCGCTGCGGATTCCCTGTTATGCAAATAAGAATTTAAAATGCCCTCTTTGATTACAGTAGTCGTTTGTGTTGCCACTCCCTCATCGTCAACCAGTAAATCGCCGCCGCCATGTTTGTAGTAAGGGACGATTCCTCCATCACAAAGCGTGACAAGTGGGCTTGCGACTTTAGTTCCGATTTTATCTTTCGCAACACTTCCTGAAAGAACAAAATCTGCCTCGACCGTATGCCCGATTGCTTCGTGCGATAACAACCCCACCATTGCAGGAGAAAGAATCAACGTAGAAAGTCCTCCGGGAATTTTGGGAGCATTTAAGAGGTCCACAGCCAATTCTGCTGTGTAATCTGTCATCTTATCTATGGATTGTTCCTGGAAAAGACATTGCCACGCTCCGGTTTTACCCGTCGAGAAATAGCCCTCGGACATGTCGCCTGCCTGGCTTGCCGTTGCACTAAAGCGGATTTCATTTCGTGCAAGTAAACTTAAGGCGTCTGCACCATCCGATGTGATGATGTGTTTGTCTTCAAAAATTTCGTTGTAGCCGCAAGTAGCAGTTTGAATCGTAGAAGATTTTTTTCTGACCTGTTCTTCCGCTTTCATCACCGCATCGAGTTTGTCATTGAGGGACATCGCTTCGAGCTCTTTGTATCCATCGAGAAAAAATGTTCCTTGTGCAAGTTTTGTTGTGGGAAGCGATTTGATTTTCGCTTTTTTCAACTGACTGAGAGAAGTCGCGCAATCAATGGCGGATTTTAAAGTTTTTGTAAGTGCCTGTTCGCTTAAATCTGAGGTGGAGGAAAACCCCCAGGAGCCGTCGACGAGAACGCGAAAACTCACGCCACTTGTGAGAGAAGCCTTTGCCTGTTTTACAAGGCCCTTTTGCACAGAAACAGAATGCGTTTTTCGCTTGTGGTATCTCCCTTCCGTGAAATAGGGGGAAGAAGAAACCAGTTTTTTAATTTTATCTGAAATTTCAGACATGAGCGTCCTCCTTGAGATTGAGAAAGTAAGATGCGACCCAAGTGTCGATCCAACTCCCCGTGACAAGAGTCAATGCAAAATCAATCATAAACGATACCACTAGTTGAATTTGTTCAGAAGCAACAGCGCTATTCATTTTGTCGGTGACAAACCGGGAAACTGCAAAAGTCAAAAGCCCTACCAGTAAAATTCCCACTACAGTCATAATGGATAATGTCAGGTTTTTCTTTGCAAGTTGAGTTGAGCGAAAAAGATAAGCGGAGAACGGGGCTTTTTCGTCGATGAGGATAAAATACGGAACGAAAAGATAAATCGCCATGAAGTACACTACAGGAATGACAAAGGCACAAAAGCCTAAAATATAAATCAAGCCGAGCACAAAGGAACAAAGCACAAGCTGCCAGAATTTTTCTTTGACGCCCTGAATGGCAGAAGCGAGCGACGGAACTTTTCCCATTCTATAATCTCGCACCAAATAAAAAGTAAGAGCGGTAGAAAGTGTGGTTGTGATCACATAGGGCGGGAAGAAAAGAGCAACGAGCATCACCGGATTTTTTTGGCTAAAGCGCGGCTCTACTATACTTTCCATTAAACTCAAGACACCTTGGATAGACTGGGCCCCTAAAAAGAGCAGGGGGTACTTGAAAAAGGGTGCAAAGATTTCTTTTAGTTTTGGAGCGGAGCGCATTTCAATCTCCTTAACTAAATTTACTCTCCTCGAGATAAAAAGTATACTTTATCGATGTCCAACTCCCATCTTCGCCCCGCAAGAAGAACACGCGTCATTCATACTTCAGGTGATGACAGGTCACAGGGGCGACAACACATGGAACAGATGGACCTCAATGTCGCAGACACCATGCCCGGATTCTTTTTCCGCTTTTGGAAAAGCGTATTTGATTTCAAATCGACTAATTTTATCGAAAAAGTAGGCTTTGCGATTGGTAAAAACCTGGTCGATCCCCTCCTCATTAACCGACTGTTCAATAATCTGCCCCACTATGTAAAAGAAAGAGTGGGCGGCATGTGCGATGTCAGTGGCGCAAGCTTTGAGGAATTAGCAACAGCGCTTGTTTTGCCCGATCTCTTGCCGCTTCTTCAAGCATATGCCGCAAAAATTGGACACGTAAGAACAGTGGATGTGCGAATGCCCGAGGGGCTCGGGTGCTCAAGTTATCTGCATCAGGGAAAGAAGTTTCTGCAGGCAAGAAATCTGGATTTTCCAGGAGTGGGTTACTGGGACAGGTATCCAGTCATCCAACTATTTCAGCCGAAAGACGGTTTGAAATACCTGGGTTTTACTACAGCTGCGGCGCCTGTTGCAGGAATTACCGGTGTGAACGAAGCGCAGATCTCCGTTGCCCTGCACCAGCATTACGCACTTGAAACGGATTTGAAAGGGCAACTTCCTTTTGTCTGCGGCGAAGAGATCTTAAAGAACGCGCGAACATTGGAACAAGCAGAAGAGATTTTAAAAGGGTTTCGATTCGCCAATTCCTGGGCCTATGTAGTAGGAGACGGCAAAACAAAACGGGGCTTTCTTTTTGAATCGAATCCGAAAGAAAGTAAGATTTTATGGCTTTCTGAACAAAACCCCATCGCACATTCCAACCACTTCGAATTATTGCAGTCAACGACGGAAGAATATGCCATGACCCATCGGATGAACTGGGATAATTACTGCAGAAGAAAAAGACTTGAGATCCTCGTGAAAGAGCGGGGAAGTGACTTGGATTTTCCCGAAGCGGTCAAAATTATCAGTGATCACTATGATCTTTATTGGCAGGAAGAAAAAATCATCAACCGTACAGTCTCTCAAGTGTACAACATTCAAAGCCTTGTCTGGGATTTGGAAAATATGAAAGTCTTTTTTGCCGAAGGCGAAGCTCCCGTACACTTACGAAAGTATGTTGAGTTTGATATGGGAGAAATATTTGCAGGCCGCGAAGGAAGAACGGGGCAGGAACTTCCCGGATTCAAATTTAAAGACGAAAGTAAACAAAATGCGAAAGAATGCTACATTTCCAGCTTTATTTCTGCCTTCGACGGCAAATATACCGAAGCCGCAGCAGCTTTGGATCAGTGTTTGGCATTTGATTTCTGCCCTGAGGCCGCGTTTGTAGGCGGTGTCGTGCACTTAAAGAACGGGGACTATAAAGTCGGTCTCGAACTTTTTGAAAAAGCACGTAAGTGGATTGAAAATAAGTTTGAAGCGATGAAAAAAACGGAATTTCCCCCTGAGTACTTCGAAATTAGAATTTTCGAAGCCCGTGCGCTTGATTTACTGGGAAGAAAGAAGGAAGCAGAGTTGGCGTATCAGTCGCTCGCTAAACATCCAAAATTATATGATTTAAATATCAAAAAAATAGCGGAAAAGGGCGGCCCCTATCATAAGAAGAAGTTAGAACAGATTCTGATGCCGTATTCGAGTTTTATTCCGTTTAATTAGGAGAACAATGGAAGCTTTTTCAAACCCGTATTTACTCGTGCTTATGCTGATTTTATCGACGATATCTACAAAGTTTTTGTGGAAAGGGTTTAAGGATAAACATATTTCAAGCTGGTTGTACGGAATTGGGACGGGTATTCCTACATTCGCTATGACAAATTATAAAACCTGGGTAGTGGGCGTTCTTTTTTGCGTTGGCGGATATTATATTAAAAACAACTATGACTTGTAATTTTAAGCAGCGTAAAGAGAAGGTTCTTTTTTGTTAAACAGTGCTTTAAAGGCATTGAGAACGGGCTCAAATTGTTTTTCGTAATAATAAGTTGTTTCCACGCATTTTCTTCCGTTTGCTCCAAGTGTTTTTCTGAGAGCACTGTTTTCGCTTAACGTTTTTACGGCACTTCTGATGCCTTCGACATCAAGACTGGGAACAGTCAACCCCACACCCTTTTCGGTAACGAAAGAAAAAGTCGGAGGAGCAAGTACTGCTACTCCACATGCCATGGATTCAAATAATTTGTTTGAGGCCGTCACGCCTAATTTCATGCGTAGTAAGTCCATTCTGTAAACACAGTAGCTTAAGTCTGCGCCCGCTATTAATTCCCATTTGTTTTCTTTTAATTCGCCCATTAAGAGCACCCTTTTTTCCACTCCCAAGGATTTAGCAAGTGCTTTGATTTCTTCCAGATAAGATTTTGCTCCCCATCCCCAAAGTAAAAAACATACCTTCGTAAGTGGTGCAATTGCTTTAATCGCGTCTTCGATAAGGTTGTGATCGCTTATTCCTCCGACGTACGCCATCAGTACGGAATCTTCGGCAAGGCCTAAATCTTTTTTCAGCTCGCGTCGACTAGGTAACCCCATTTTTCGCGGGCAATTGGGTACAAGATAGCTGGGGGCTTTTAACTGGTATCTCTCTGTATAGAGTTTTCTTCTTTCTTCTTCCGGAAAAATCAAAAATTTCGCATGGGAAAGCACGCTTCTTTCAAGAGAGAATAACAAGCGGCTTGCGATCCCTTTGATTTCAGATTTGTCATACACCTCGTGTACTTGAACGACGTAAGGAATATGAAAAATTTGATACAGAAAGAAGCAAATGAAATTTTCTTGCGGCCCGTGACTTATCGTGAGCTTAGGTCTTTCGCCGTTTTGGATGATTTGAAATAGTCTAAAGAGCGTAGTCAGAAGGATGCATATGGGATGAAGTGGAGAAGGAATAAACCTTACCCATCTTGCGTCCCAGCGAATGCGGGGAGGGCTTCCTGCAATTTTAGATTCCGATTCTTTTACGTTTCCAAACTCGAGGACAATCACGGGCACGCCCGCCTCGTGCAGGATTTCTGTAGCATACAATGCAGGAGGAAGTCTTCCCAGCCGCGAGAAACGCAAGACTAGGGCCTTATCGCTAATTGAGAACATGTTTTCCGTCATGAAATTTATTTAATTGGGCGCTTGGGTAGCGATCGCAATTTTTTCGGCACCTGCAGCACGGGCTGCATCCATAATTTTTACCGCTTTACCCAGCACAATGGATTCGTCCCCACGGATGAGTACCGTTTTATCGGGTGATTTATCCATTGCCTCTTTTAGGGCAACTGCTAAGTCCGTTTCACTTGAAGCTTTTTCATTTACGAGAATTTGCCCATCTTTAGAAATAGAAACATACGTGGGCTTTCCTTGCGCCGTTTTTGTAAGAGAGGTGGATTTGGCTGTCGGAAGTTTTACGTTCAAGCCTCCTTCAAGCATGGCACTGCTGGAAATCATGAAGATGATAAGAAGTACGAGAAAAATATCGGTAAGAGGCGTGATATTAATCTCGGCTACAAGAGCTTCATCATCAGTATCGGATATTTTCATTGCCATTTTATTAAGCTCCGGTGCGTTCGTAGGATAAGTCGAGAAGTTCTTCCAGGTTTAATTTCACCGATTGCATGGTCTGGTTTACGGAAGTGACAAACGCATTATAAGTAATCAGAGAAATAATAGCGACAACAAGACCTGCGGCAGTTGCTATTAGTGCTTCAGAAATTCCGCCTGCTACGACGCTAAAGCCACCGGCTCCTTTTTCTGCCATGTCGTGAAAGGCGCGCACAATACCGACGACAGTACCTAATAGTCCAATGAAGGGGCTCGCGCTGGCCACAGTTGCAAGAATCCAGAGATTTCTTTTTAAGTAAGAAGTAAGGCGCATGCGGCTTCTTTCGGTTGTTCTCTCTGTCGACTCTTTTGTTTTCTTCGGATCAAAAATAGTTAAGAAAACTTCCGCTACTTGCGGTTTTTCTTGCACAAGAATCTGCTTTGCTGTTTGGAGATCTCCTGATTTAAGAGTATGCAGTAAAGTTTGTCCCAATCGATTCAATTTTGGGCGAAGCGTTAAAAGCACAAAAGCTCTTTCTAAAATCACAGCCCAGGTGATTACTGAAAAGATGAGGAGCGGCCACATCACCCAGCCACCTTGAAAGAAAAGTTGTCCGAAATTGACTTGCATAGTTCTCCTTAAATAACGTTCTTCTATTCTACCATGCGATTGTACAAGTGCTATCTGTAGAATCTTAGACGCAGCGAGGTGGCCTCCTGTGACATAAGTGTTTAATATGGTTTAGTACACACAATAACTTACCGAATAGATCGCTATGAGCTCCAGAAAACTAGTAATCGCGTTATTTATCGGACTTGCTGTGTCAATTCTGTGGAATACCCGAGTGTTTAACCCGATAAAAAGCACGATTCGGGCAAAGAGAAATTCCCACAACCACTATGCATTGACTGTGAATGTAGTCGATTTAGACAATCATGCGCTCATCTCTGATTCCACATTGCAAGTTCTCTCGCACCCAGAAATAACTGTCGTAGCAAATACCGAGAAGTTGGGCTCTTTCTATCTCTCTCGAAAAAGTGGCTGGCAAGCGCAGAAAACACTGAATGTGAATCTGGTTGTGGCATCTGGTGGAATGTATCCCAAACTTGTGACTACAACTGTCGGGCTTGACTGCGATGAGGAACACCACGAAGAAACCGTTGAAACAATCACTCTTTCTCCCAGGTTAGTACCAGACAAAGTCAAATACACGTTGGAAGATTTGAAAGCAAAATGGAAGTCTGAAGGGGGCGCAAGTCTACTCGTAGATGCCTTGGATAAAAACGCTATCGACACGGGACTTGCACGCATTTTATCGAGCGCAAAAAAATCAGATCGCATCGACAATGTTCTTGTTTTATTTATCGGAGAAGTGGATCGCGATCTCGCTCAAACAAAACACAAAAGTCGCTTCGCCTTTCCTGTAGTTACAGAACTGTTTCGCGCTAAAACAGAAGAAATAAAAGGTGTCCCCGCAGTTTTGATGAGTGGAACAGCGGAAGAATTACTTCTTCTTTCCAACATGCCTCAAGTCTACTTCATGGCAAAAATCGACTGAGATTTTCAAAAAAAACCGGCACTCTTTTTCAAGAGTGCCGGGCTTTAAACGAATACTTTAAATGAACGATTAGGCTTTTGTAATGCGCATTCCGTAGAAGGAACGCCATACGAAGAAGCAACCGATTAACAAGAACACCACACCGATGATTTTCGCTGTGTCGCCTGCAGAAACTGCAATTTCAACAGCTAACAATCCGAAGAGTGTAGTGAATTTGATGATTGGGTTCAAAGCTACAGAAGAAGTATCTTTGAATGGGTCACCAACAGTATCCCCAATCACACAAGCTGCGTGTAATGGAGTTCCTTTTTCTTTCAAGTCTACTTCCACGACTTTTTTCGCGTTATCCCATGCCCCACCGGCGTTCGCCATGAAGATAGCTTGGAACAAACCAACAAGTGCAATGGAGATTAAGTAACTTGCGAAGAAGGTCGGATCAAAAGCAGCAAATGCCAGCGTTAAGGAGAAGATAACACCAAAGATGTTAATCATTCCGGCTTGTGCAAATTGCGTACAGATTTTTACGACCTGTGTGGATGCTTCAATCGATGCCTTAGTTGTGTTTTTTACATCCATGTTTTTCTTGATGTAATCCACCGCTCTGTAAGCACCGGTAGAAACTGCCTGCATCGATGCGCCTGTGAACCAGTAAATCACTGCTCCACCGCAAATCATTCCCAAGAGTACTTTCGGATCCAAAAGATCCAATTTCAAATTGAGAAGAAGAATGATCGAGAAGATCATCGTTGTAGCACCGATCACGGCCGTTCCGATAAGCACCGGTTTTGCCGTTGCTTTAAAGGTGTTACCAGCAGAGTCGTTTTCTTCCAGAAGATGTTTTCCTCTTTCGAAATCAGGAGAAAAACCAAAGTCCTTGTTCACTTCTGCTTTGATATTGGACATGGATTCGATTTGAGAGAGTTCGAATACAGATTGCGCATTGTCTGTCACTGGACCGTAACTATCGACGGCAATGGTAACAGGACCCATGCTGAGCATTCCGAAAGCTACAAGACCGAACGCAAACACGGCTGGATAAACCATGAATTGTCCAAGTTCTGCACTGGCTGTGAGGTAAGCTATCAACATCAAGCCTGCGATAGACATACCCTTCCAGAACACGCTGAAGTTACCGGCAACAAGTCCGGATAAGATCGTTAACGATGCTCCGCCTTCGCGGGAGGCCGTTACGATTTCAGCAACGTGTTTGGATTTTGCAGAAGTAAATACTTTGGTGAGTTCTGGAATCAACGCAGCGGCAAGTGTTCCGCAGCTGATGATAGTAGCCAGTCTGCACCATACATACCCACCCATTTCAGACAAGAATCCGTAGCTGACGATGTAGGTAATGATGATGGATACAATAGAGGTAACCCAAACAAGACATGTCAGTGGTTTTTCAAAGTCGAAATGATCGACAGTGCCGAAGCTTGCTTTAGCAACAGCCTGGTTGACTGCGTAGGAAACAACGGAAGCAATCACCATTAAAATACGCATCAAGAAGATCCACAGAATCAACTTTGCTTGGATTGCGGAAGGATCTCCGTTTGGAGACAAATGTCCAGCAGCATCCATATGCATGCCAACAGCAAGACCGATGAAGCTGATGAGAGCCACACCCGTTACGCCGTAAGTTTCAAAACCGTCTGCAGTCGGACCAACAGAATCCCCTGCGTTGTCACCAGCACAGTCGGCAATTACGCCTGGGTTTCTTGCATCGTCTTCTTTTACGTTAAAGACGATTTTCATTAAGTCAGAACCGATGTCTGC
>CAYNEF010000096.1:0-8683 GCA_964396165.1 uncultured Pseudobdellovibrionaceae bacterium | reverse complement strand
TGAAAGATTTTCCTGCATTTGTAATTGTCGATAATAAAGGAAATGATTTTTTCGCGGGCCGCGGCGGCGAAGAATAAGTTTAGCGAATAGAAAGAATGCCAAGCGTTTGAAATACGCGGCAAATACCGTAACCCATATCCAATTCCCACCACTTCACAGAAAAGCGTGCAGCGTTTGGATAATGGTGGTGGTTATTTTGAAGTCCTTCGCCAAAAACAAGCAAGGCAACAGCAGTATTATTTTTGGAGTTATCATCCGATTCAAAATTTCTGTAGCCGTACTTGTGCGCTAGTGCATTGACCATCCATCCTTGAATGGGATGGCTCATGATTCCCACCCAATAGCACAATGCTAATAACCAGGCGTTGAAAGAGAGGGCAATTGTCAGCGCAATGGCAGCGTGTACTACATAAGGCGCATACCAGATGCCTTTTTTATTTAATGTACTTACGGGAAAGTCCAAATCGTTCACCATCGAAGTATATTGATTTCTTCCAACGATAAGACCCGCCAAAACTTTTTTATACGATTTTAATTGCTCGTACATCACACCGAATGTGCCGACATTGATCGGGCTGTGTGGATCTTTTGGAGTGTCAGAATGCTGGTGGTGCAAGCGGTGCATGCAACTCCATGCTTTAGGATCGATGCCAGTGACCCAATTTCCCGTCGCGACGACAAATGCTCTTACACGAGGAGAAAGTACGACGGATTCGTGTGCAAGTGCTCGGTGATAGAACACACTTACATAAATGATATTAAGCCCATAGGCGGCTAAAAAAACCAAAAGACATAGCAACAAATAAGACATGTAATTCCACCATACTATGGATTGATAATATAGGTGAGAACTCTTTTGCTAAGATTGTGTAGTAATTCCCGACCTTTTATGCCATATTGAATCATTAGGAAGTCGTTTACTTCTCTCTAGTCGCCACCCAAGTCGGCAAGAACGTTGTGAAATGCTAGATGAAATTAGTTAAGCTCAAGCATTAAAGCATAATAGACCTCCCCAAAAAGTGAGATGGGCGGAATGGAATAGTTTTTCTTATCCGACGTGCCCCTGCACTTACCAGAGCTTTTCACAATTGTTTACCGGCCTTACTCGCTTGATGCACGCCAAACTCGAAGGTCAAATTTGCCTCTCTCTATGATGGGGCTACAAAGAAAGTATATGTTAACTACATTTCAATCATTCAATGAGCTAGGTTTACCTGCTCAATTATTACAATCCATCGAAAAACTAAAATACGTAACACCAACACCAGTTCAGGCTGCTGCGATTCCATTCGCGTTAGCCGGAAAAGATGTGCTGGCTACTGCCCAAACAGGTACGGGAAAAACCGCTGCATTTGCGATCCCCATGCTTACTTGGCTGATGGCTGATCATACAAAATGCGCATTGATTCTCGCTCCTACAAGAGAGCTTGCCGCACAAATTTATCAAGTCATTCGCAACTTAAGCAGTGGCATGAAAATGAGAGGCGCACTTCTTGTCGGTGGTGAATCTTTTAACCGCCAGGCAGATGATCTTTACCAAGGTATCGACTATATCGTCGCTACTCCTGGAAGACTCAATGACCATTTAGAACAGAACACGGTAGATTTGTCCGTCATCGATATTCTTGTCGTAGACGAATTTGATCGCATGCTCGATATGGGTTTTGCTCCTCAAGTAAAACAAATCATGAAGTACGTTTCTAACGAAAGACAAACTCTTTTGTTCTCGGCAACGCTTCCTCCAGAAATCATGAATCTCGCAAATTCTTACATGAAGAATCCAGAGAGAATTGCCATCAATCCTGTATTACAAGCTGCTCCGGAAGTGAAAGAAGAAACCATTCACACGACACAGCCTGAAAAAAACAACATTATCTTAAAAGAAATGGAAGCACGCAAAGGCCGAATTCTTGTTTTCACAAGAACAAAGTCCAGAACAGACAGACTCGCTCGTCTGTTATTCCAATCGGGACACGAAGTAGTAAGCCTTCATGGCGGACATACTCAGTCACAGAGAAAATCGTCGCTAGAAAAATTTAGACGTGGTTCTCACCGTATTATGGTGGCAACAGATCTTGCTAGCCGTGGAATAGATGTGAATGACATCTGCCACGTCATTAACTATGATTTACCTGAGTCACGCGAAGACTATATTCACCGCATTGGCCGTACAGGCCGTTCGGGGAAAACAGGAAACGCTTTGAACTTATTAACAGCTCTGGACACAGACGCGGAGAGAGTCTTGACTGGCAAGAAGTCTCAGAATAATCGCCCGCAGATGCGCTCCAGAAGACCACAAGGAAGACGTTTTAGGTAGAACTATGGGTGAAGAAGTTACATATAAGCTTACGCTTGACGTTGATTTGACACAGCCTGAAGTAAAAGTGGAAGGCATGGATCAATTAAAGAAATGGCAATCGGAAGCAAAGATCGAACTTTACGAAGCAAACGTAAACAAAGATAAAAAACCCGAAGGTACGCCCGCTCCTGTTGAGAGAAAAATGTACGGAAGAGATCCCAGACGGCCTTCCGCCAAAAAAGATCAATCAGGCAAGGCAGATTTTCGAAGTGTAGCTGCTATCATCTTTCCTAGTCGTGATCCCCTAAAATTGAATATCAATGAAATTAATAACGTTGCCCACGTGATTAAACACCACGCGAACAAATACGAAATATTTGTAACGGCGAACGAAAAGGTTTTCATTGAAAATGGCAGACGCGAAAAGTTAAAAGGCGCGTTTGGCATACTCACCATGACACCTGTGGAAGCAGTGCGCATGTTGGGTCAAATGCAGGGCTGGAAGCACAAATTCTAGATCTTATTGGGGTTTTAGGCTATTAACGCAGATAGCCTAACCCCTCAAATTTCCTACATAATTTAGTCGTATTTGCCGATAAGAATAGGCGTATGACTTCTATTACCTGGATCATTCGGGGCAAGAAAAAGCCCCTTTCAACTGCTCAGAAAAAGTTCTGCACCGAACTTTCCAAGCATTATTTTGAAGTCGACTTTAAGTACTTACCCAAAGATGTACTCGCCTCTTCTGAATGGGTGCAAAAAAATATTTCTTCCAAATTAAGTTTTGTCTTCGTATCCGAATACGATCCGAATTTCGTAAAATCCGTTTCTGACAACGTACGGGCGCTTTCTACTCAAGATCAAACGGCCCCTTGCGTGTGTTTTGTCGTGGAAGAAAAACTAAAAAATGACGGTGCCATTTTACTTGAAGCAGGAATTGATGAATGTCTTACTTTGAATGAAAAAATGGACGCCCTTGTCCTAAGACTGCATTTAAGACAAAGACAGCATCTGGAAGTCCACAAGGCAAAATTAAAAATCCGCGAGCATTCCATTCAAGCCGCAAAAACAGAAACCACTTTAAAACAACGCGAAGAATTTTTAGGTGTTTGCGCCCACGATTTAAGATCTCCACTTGGGCTTATTCAATCTGGACTTGCGATGGTATTAAACAGCAACAAAGAGAACTTGACCGAGTTTCAGGTAGAAATTATTTCACGCAGTCGCAGACAAGCCGGCCAGGCAATTACGCTGGTAAATGACCTGATGGATGTGATGGCGTATGAACAAGGATTAAAGCCTCAATACGCATTGATTACTCTCCATGATTTTTTAAGTGAGTTCTACAAAGATTACAGCTTTCAAGCAGAACAAAAACGAATCCACTTTCACTACCATAACCCAGTACCAGACTGGAGAGCACTTGCCGATGCAGATCGCATTAGACAGCTCTTACAAAATTTATTTGTGAATGCGCTGAAATTTACGGCGCCGGATAAGAATATTTATCTCAATGTCACTTCGTTCACCGGACGCAGAAAACAAGATCCTCCGTATCCGATGATCGTGGTTTCACTTCGTGACGAAGGTAAAGGCATTCCACCAAAAGAATTACAAAAGATTTTTGACAAGTTTACCCAAGTGAAAGATCAAGCAAGACAAGAAGGCCGTGGATTAGGTCTGACGGTAGCAAAACAAATTTCCACTCTTCACGACGGTAATATCTGGGTAGAAAGCGAAGAAGGAAAAGGTTCGACTTTTAATGTTCTCTTCCCCCATGTGGTAAGCAGAACCGATGCTCCTGCGTTAAATGAAAGAACCATTGTCGTCGCCGAGCCGGATGAAAAGAAGCGCGACGAGCATTATGGCGTTTTGAATCGCTGGGGCTATAACGTGCACTTTGCAAAAGACGGAGTGGAAGCCATTACGTATGCGTTTCACCACTTGCCAGGCACCGTGATCCTCTCTGAGAATTTGAATAAGATTTCAGAAGAAGAAGTCGCAAATATTTTAAAAGCCGACAACCTCACTCGCGAAATGGCGTTAGTACTCGCGCAATCTCCCAATATTGCGAACCCAAAAAGCTATTCTGAAGTGCCGTTTGATTCATTCTTGAAACTTCCGCTCAATAAAGAAGTCTTCACAAGCGCCCTAGATTCCGCTCGCAGACGCTTTCAAAAAGCCGCTTAAAAAAAATGTAGTCATTGCGAGGCCTTAGGCCGCGGCAATCTCGATGGGATTGCCACGGCCTAAGGCCTCGCAATGACTAATTATCCACACATTGACACACTGTATAATTTCATGCATATAAGTGAAAAAAATGGACAAACAGAGGAATAAAATCATGAAAGCACTCATTACAGGAATGTTATTCGTATCGGTTTTTGCTACTGGCGCAGAGAAGACCGTTTCGTTAGAAAAACTCAACTATCTTAATGGTTTGTGTTTAGGTCAGAGCGGGGTGATGTCGCAAATTCATTACTCCATTTTCCCAGAAGCTAAAAAGCAACCTATCAGCTGGACAAGTAATGGAATAAGCAAATGGAATGCTTGTACTTGGTCCAACTGCACTTACTATGCTTTTTATACTGATAACGAATTGAGTGTTAGCGCCCTTCCTACTTGGGAAAATTATATAGGCCTCGTTAGTGTTGAAGCATTCCCCCGTCTTCGCGGTAAAATCCAAAATAAAGTGTACGATGAATTCGGAAAACTTGATTCCAAAAATACTTTAGTTAGTGATCTCTATATAGCGAATGAAAATTCTCCAGAATTCATCCACTTCAAAAATACAAAAACCAATGTTCAAACTAAAATTGAACTTCCAGTCACAAATTTAAAAGCTTGTTTGCAAAAACAGCTGACTTCCAAGGAATAACAAAGTCAAAATTGTATTAAAAAAAAAGCCTGCCAATTCGGCAGGCTTTTCTATTTAATGATTATTAATTTCTAGAATTCGTTTCTGAAGAAGTATGGGACTTCTCTGTCGGCAGATGCTTTATCAGCAGATCCGTGTACGGAGTTTGCTTCGATGCTGTCTGCAAAGAGTTTGCGGATAGTGCCAGGAGCTGCCTTAGCAGGATCAGTCGCGCCCATGATTTCTCTCCATTTTGCGACTGCGTTTTCGCCTTCAAATGCCATGAGAACACTTGGGCCGCTTGTCATAAAAGAAACAAGGCTTCCGAAAAACGGACGCGCTTTGTGTTCTTCATAAAAGCCTTCGGCTTCTGTCTTTGTCATGTGTTTGTATTTCATGGCAACGATCTTAAGACCGGCTTCTTCTGCAATTGTGAGAATTTTACCAATCTGGTTTTTCTTAACCGAGTTGGGTTTAATCATTCCAAATGTTCTTTCTAGCATTTTCTTTACTCCTTAAAAATTAACGTTTTAGCGCCTTAACCATCGTGGCACCCATCGTTGCGGGCGACATACTAACTAAAATCCCCGCATTCTCAAGCGCTTTTATCTTGTCAGAAGCTTTACCACTTCCGCCATCGACAATTGCACCCGCATGGCCCATGCGTTTGCCTTCAGGGGCTGTCTGCCCACCGATAAAGCCAACTACAGGTTTTTTCATATTCTTTTTAACCCATTCAGCTGCTGTTTCTTCGGCGTTACCACCGATTTCACCAATCATGATGACAGCTTCTGTACCTGGATCTTCATTGAATAGTTTTAATACATCGAGGAATTGAAATCCGTTTACTGGATCGCCCCCAATACCAACGCAAGTGGATTGTCCCATTCCTAGTTGTGAAAGCTGGTGAACAGCTTCATAAGTGAGCGTTCCACTTCTAGAAACAACACCGATTTTACCTGGCTTGTGAATATAACCCGGCATAATTCCGATTTTGGCTTCCCCTGGAGTAATCACTCCTGGGCAGTTTGGTCCAATCAAAATGCTCGATTTGGTTTTCAAATAGTTTTTTACGCCAATCATGTCTACTACGGGAATTCCCTCAGTAATACAGATGATGACTCCCACTCCTGCATCCGCGGCTTCAATGATTGCATCTGCTGCAAAAGGAGCAGGTACGTAAATCATCGTGGTGTTGGCTTGTGTTTTATCAACCGCATCTTGTACGGAATTAAAAACAGGAATGCCTTCGACAGATTCTCCGGCTTTACCTGGAGTGACCCCGCCCACGACATTCGTGCCGTACTCTTTGCACATTTTCGCGTGGAAAGCGCCAGCCTGTCCGGTAATTCCCTGCACCAGTAACTTTGTATTTTTTCCTACTAAAATACTCATAAATTCCCCTTTGAAGCAGCAACAGCTTTTTTAGCAGCATCTTCCATTCCATTTGCTGCAATCAGTTTCAAACCCGATTCGAGCAGCATTTTTTTGCCCAAATCTACGTTTGTTCCTTCGAGCCTAACGACAACTGGTACCGTGAGTTTTAACTCTTTTGCAGCACCAATTACGCCCGCCGCAATCACGTCACACTTCATGATCCCACCAAAGATGTTGATAAGAATCGTTTTGACGTTGGGATCTTTTAAAATAATTTTAAAAGCTTCTTTTACTTTCTGTTCTGTAGCGCTTCCGCCTACGTCGAGAAAGTTTGCTGGGCTTGCGCCTTCTTGCTTGATGATATCCATCGTTGCCATCGCAAGACCCGCGCCGTTCACCATGCAACCAATGCTTCCATCAAGACTGATGTAGCTTAAATCGAATTTCTTCGCTTCGCTTTCCGCTGCATCTTCTTCGTTCGGATCCCGCCATTCCATCAGTTGGGGATGACGGTAAAGTGCGTTTTCATCAAAGTTGATTTTTGCATCGAGGGCCAATAATGCGCCTTCTTTGGTTTCAATCAACGGGTTGATTTCTGCGAGCGAGCAGTCTTGTTCTAAATAAAGCTTCACAAGTTTTTTCAAGACATCAGGAAACTGCTTTGCTGCAGAAGGTACAAAACCCATTTTCACCGCCAATGCTCTTGCCTGATAATCTCTTAAACCAATCGTAGGATCGATCCAGAGTTTATAAATTTTCTCAGGCGTTTGATGAGCGACAGTTTCAATGTCCATTCCGCCTTCACGGCTCGCAATTACAACGAGTTTGGACACAGCGCGATCTAAAGTAACCGCTAGGTAATATTCTTTAGAAATATTCGCACCGTCTTCGACAAGAAGTCTTTTTACTTCTTTGCCTTCAGGTCCCGTTTGGTGCGTGACAAGCGTCATTCCAAAAATTGCTTTTGCATATTGCTGTACTTCTTCTTTGGTCTTTGCGACTTTAACGCCGCCGCCTTTACCGCGACCGCCCGCATGAATTTGGGCTTTCACTACCCAAGGTCCTTTGGGGTTTAAACTGCTAATCGCATCCACGGCTTCGTGGACCGAGAAAGCAGCTTTTCCGTTAGGAACAGGTATTCCGTATTTTTTAAGAAGTTCTTTTCCCTGATACTCGTGAATTTTCATTAAACTTTCCCTTCAAGAACGTTCATCAACTGTTGAACGGATTCAGCAGATTTGTTTAACATCGCTCTTTCTGAATCATTGAGATCAAGTTCGACGACTTTTTCCACACCCTTGCTGCCTAATTTCGCAAGTACGCCGACGTAAAGATTTTTCAAACCATATTCCCCTTCGAGCCATACTGCGCAAGGGAGAACGCGTTTTTTATCTTTAATGATTGCTTCTACCATCGCTACAGTACTTGCAGCAGGAGCATAGAAAGCAGAACCTGTTTTTAAGAAGTTCACGATTTCAAGGCCGCCGTTTTTCGCGCGATCGACCAATTGATCGATCTTTTCTTTGCTTAAGAATTTTTCAAGAGGCACGCCTGCAATCGAGCAGTAACGTGTCATCGGGACCATTGTATCGCCGTGACCACCGTAAACAAATGCGTGGACGTCTTCGACGCTCACATCGGCAGCTTCTGCGATAAAGGTACGGAAACGAGCGGAGTCGAGAACTCCCGCCATCCCGATCACTCTGTTTTTTGGGAAGCCTGAAACTTTTTTCGCTACATATGCCATTGCGTCTAATGGATTAGAGACAACGATTAAAATGCAGTTAGGAGAATACTTGCAAACTTTCTCCGTTACTTCCGTCACGATTTTAGCATTAATTTTTAAGAGATCATCGCGGCTCATCCCGGGTTTACGAGGCAAACCGGCTGTGATGACAACGACATCAGAATTTTCTGTGTCGGCATAATCGTTTGTGCCCTTGATTTTCAAATCAAAACCTTCGACTGGCCCTGACTGTGAAAGGTCGAGTGCTTTCCCTTGAGGAATACCTTCCATGATATCGACTAGAACTACGTCGGCCATTTCCTTAGTGGCAATCCAATGCGCGCAGGTAGCGCCAACATTTCCAGAACCAACGACTGTTACTTTAGGTCTTTTCATTTTAGTTTCCTTTCAAAAAAATCAATTA
>CAYNEF010000095.1:0-9214 GCA_964396165.1 uncultured Pseudobdellovibrionaceae bacterium | reverse complement strand
CCGGAAAGTGCGAAGGTAAGACTACGAGATTTGTCCGAAGACATCAAAGAAATTCGTTTAAGGGAAGCCAAGAAGGAATTGCGGTCGAGCAAGATTCCTTTTGGGGAATTTTCAGGAATAATGCGGCGATAATCAGCGTATTTACCTTCAATCAAACGCATAGAAAGAAAAATATTCTCGCGTTTCACAAAAAGCATTTTGCCTTTGATCGTCACAAAAAAATCGTCTTTGCCTTCAGATAAAAGACGTCGCAATTCGTTCAGTCCTTTACGCGGCACAATAATACCATCGCGGAATAATCCCCAGCCTTTGTCGTCAAACAAAGCTTCTGGATTATCGACTAAAGATAGACGATGCGCGTCAGTTGCCACCATGCGAAATACTCTTTTTTTATTTTGATCTTCTAGAGCTTCAAAATAAACGCCATTCAGGTGGTATCGGGCCTCGTCTGTAGAAGCCGCATAAAGCGTTTTATCCAGCATGGCTACGACTGTTGAGCCATTCATACGAATAAATTGCTCGTGGTTTTCTGTCGAAAATCCTGGAATTTCGGGAAAATCTTCTGCTGGAAGTCCAACGATATTAAAAACAGATTTTTTTGCCGTAATTTCTAATCTGGAATTTTCGCGCGTTTGAAAATGAATTTCGGTATCAGGCAGCTCGCGAACAATGTCGAGCAAACTTCGAGCCTTCACTGTAATGGCCCCATTTTCCGTCGTAGTGGCCTTTAGAATGCTCTGAATGCCAACTTCCAGATCAGTGGCTGATAAAGCAAGTCCATTCGAATCTGTCTTTAAAAGGGCATTAGAAAGAATTGGCATTGTCGTTCGTCGTTCGACTACGTTCTGCACTCTTTGCAGTCCTAACAACATTTCAGATTTTGAAATAGAAAATTTCATCGAATCTTCCCCCAAGCTACTCTCTTATTCTTTTGTATTACTCTATATATATATATATTACTAGTAGTAGTAGTTAGCACTGTTGATAAGTTGATAACTCACTTAACTATATAATATCTATAACGATGATCCTGTGGATAACCCTGTGGATATCGCTGTGGATAATTTTTTAAAACTGTGGATAACGAGTTATCAACAAGTTATCAACAGTCTACTAACAAGCTATCAACAGACTTATTAACAGAGTTATCAACAATCATTTTTTCAAATCCTAACGTAAGTTTGGAGTAACGTATAGTATTGTATGGCGATATCTTGGTACTCACTACTTACTCAAAATGCCTTCTAACGTGCTCACGTAATTCATAATTTCCGGATCACTACGCATAGCTTCAGCAATTTTGTTAACGCCATGCATTACCGTCGAGTGATCTTTTCCACCCATAAATTTTCCAATATCAGGATAAGACAAATTCAAATGGCGTCTGAGCAAGTACATGCAAATTTGCCGTGGTAGTGAAAGTTTGCGCACTCTTTTTTCGGACTTTAAATCAGAACCACGAATCGAAAATTGCAGTGCCACTACATTCAAAATAGATTCTGGGGTGTTTTGGTGTCTTACTTTAGGTGCAATATCTTTCAACACCTGCTGGGCCAAATCCAAAGAAACAAGTTGGTTTGTCAGCGAAGAAAAAGCAGCAAGTCTGTTTAATGTCCCTTCCAACTCTCGGATGTTGGTTGTGATGTGAGACGCAATGTAAGTCGCAACGTCATCGGGGAGATTCACATGTTGTTCGTCCGCTTTGTTTTTTAAAATCGCAATACGTGTTTCCGTTTCAGGCGGTTGTACGTCGGCAACAAGCCCCCATTCGAATCGGGTTTGTAATCTTTTTTCAAGCCCTTCAATATCTCGGGGATATCTATCAGATGTAATCACAATCTGTTTTCTAGATTCATGCAGATAATTGAACGTATAGAAAAACTCCTCTTGCGTACGATCTTTTCCCACAAGAAAGTGAATATCATCTAGAAGTAAAACGTCGCATCCGGTACGGTATTTTTCTTTGAACTCGCGCATTTTATCCGTACGGATTGCGTGGATGAGTTCATTGGTAAAGCTTTCGCTTGTCAGAAATAATATTTTTGCATTCGGATTGTCTTTGCAGATCTGGTGTCCGATGGCTCTGAGCAAATGGGTTTTTCCAAGTCCCGCGCCGCCGAAAATAAAAAGCGGGTTGTAACATTGGCCTGGTTGTTTTGCGACGGCCTGGCAAGCGGCATGGGCAAACTGGTTGGAACTTCCCACAACGAAAGTTTCAAAAGTGTGTTTGGAATCAAATGGATTTTTCGCCTGCAAGTTGTAATACGAAAAATCTTCCACTTGTTTTTCCAAAACAGAGTAAGAAAAACGGATTTGTTCTTTTTTTAATTCTTGTAAAGCCTGTTGAAAAAAGTGGTGACACTTTTCCTGAAAATATTCTTTGGAAAAAGAATCTTTAAATTTCAAATCGAGAGTATCTGGTGCGGTTTCTTCGCAGTGGATTGTTTCTACAAATGAGGAATAGGTATGCGTTGGTAAAGATTCTTTCAGTTTTTCCAGAATTTCATTCCAACTAGACACGCTAAAACACCCAACCCATCCCGCAATAAAAATTTAAGCGAGATAGTTCAGGTAACAAAATGAAAAATGGTTGGCAACGGAACTAAATTTAGGGATCAGGTTGACAGATTTGGGGCCTCTTGTTCCTCGATAATGAAAGTTTGACTTGGAGCCCAATAATTATTATATGTAACCCCTCGAATTAGTAAGTAGAGAGAAGTAAGTAGATAACAGAGGTTTTAGTCATGAAACGTACGTATCAACCAAGCCACGTGAAGAGAAAAAGAACTCACGGCTTTAGAAAAAGACTGCGCACTCAAGATGGCCGTTTGGTCCTTACACGTCGTCGTCGCAAAGGTAGAAAGCGTCTTACTGTATCTGTTGGCAGTAAGTAAGAGGGTCTTCGTGTGGAATCTATTTCTGACACGAACTGCGACCAGTCTTTCCCTAAATCCTTTAGATTACTAAAGAAAAAAGATTTTACCTTTCGCCCGTATAAGCGACATGATTCCGCACATTTTCTGATCGTCTATGGTCAAAAAGGCAGCGGAAGACTGGGTATTAGCATCGCTAAAAAAATTCTTAAAAACGCAGCTCAAAGAAATCGAATTAAGCGTCTTTTGCGTGAAAGCTTTCGATTAAACCGCAATAATTTCGAAACGTTAGATATGCATGTTGTGGCCAAAGAGCCGTTAAAAAAAGACTGGGATAAGCTCACTTTAGCAGCAGTCACAAAAGAGCTGTTGGAGCTGATAAGTGCATAAAATAGTTGGTTTTATTATAGAGTTTGTCTCTCGCGCATTGCACACGCTTTTAGGCGAAGGCGGGGTTTGTATCTATCAACCCACCTGCTCTTGCTACAGCAAACAGGCAATAAATAAGTACGGATTTGTAATCGGAGCTTTCAAAACATTTTTTAGGGTATTAAGGTGTCACCCACTCGCAAAAGGTGGCGCTGACCCCGCGTAAGGATAGAGGAATTTATTTATGGAAAAAAGAACGTGGCTTGCTGTTTTATTAATGTGTGCAATTTGGTTTGGATACGTCACCTGGTTTGCCCCCATTCCACAAAAGCCCACTACAACAGTCACCACAACGACAACAACTGCTTCCGGTGAAACCAAAACAACTGAAGTTGTTTCCGGGTCTTTACCTGCAGACGCGACCTTCGTTGATGTAGCTCCTTCAGAAGGCCCTGAATATTCGAACGCAAATTTCATCGTGAATTTTTCTTCTAATGGCGGAAATGTAAAAAGCCTTACCCTTCAAAAATATAAAAACAGCGTTTCAAAAACAGCGACTAATATTGAATTGATCAACCACGATAATGCGCCTCACTTAACAAACATTTTGTTTACCAACCCAGAACTCGTGGAGCTTTCTAAAAAGTCTTTTACGAGCGAAAAAACGGGTAATACCGTTATTTTAAATGCGGCTCAGAGTGGAATTGCCTTACAAAAAGCCTTCTCTTTTTCTGACAATAGCTACGTCATTGATGCAGAATACAAGTTCACGTTTCCAACGGCGGATAAAAAAGAATGGGGATATGCGATTATCCCGTTAGGTGCCAAAAATCCGACATATGACAGAAACAGTCCTTTATCATCTTGGGAAGCAGTTGCATTTCAAAACGAAAAAGTAACTCGCCATACCGTTGATTCTATTAAAGCAGAAGATCAGGTTTTGCAGGGACAAACGGGTTGGGCGGCATTTGGAAATAAATATTTTGCGACAGCAATTGTAACGCAATCTGAAATAAACCCGGATGTGGTTTTCACCAAAAAACAAAATTTTACTGGTGCATATTTGCGTTATCCCCTCGTGTTAAGAGACGGTCAAAAAGAACTTATTCTTAAAACAAAAATTTTCGCGGGCCCTAAAGATGTCACAGTGCTTTCACAGTTTCCTGCGATGAAGAAATTGATCGACTACGGAACATTCGAATTTTTCGCACATGCACTGCTTGCGATTTTGAAGTTCTTTTATGGTCTGGTGCACAACTACGGTGTTGCGATTATTCTTCTTACAATTTTAGTACGTCTGCTTTTTTACCCACTTTCTGTGAAAAGCATGCGTTCGATGAAAGCGATGCAAAAGCTTTCCCCACAAATTGCAGCGATCAAAGAAAAATATAAAGACGACATGAAGAAGCAGAACGAAGAACAAATGGCGTTGTTTAAGACGCACAAAGTCAACCCTGCTGGTGGTTGTCTTCCTATGCTTTTGCAACTTCCCGTCTTCATTGCTCTGTATGCAGTACTGGGCAATTCTATCGAGTTATTTCAAGCTCCGTTTTTTGGTTGGATAGGAGATCTTTCCGTAAAAGATCCTTTTTACATTTATCCAGTGTTGATGGGTCTTGCGATGTTGTGGCAACAAAAATTGACGCCATCAGTCGGGATGGATCCAGTTCAACAAAAAATGATGATGTTCATGCCGCTTATATTTACATTCATGATGATTAACCTGCCCTCCGGGCTCACTATGTACATCTTTGTCAGTACTCTTCTTGGAATCGTGCAACAAATCTCGTTAAGAGATCCGAAATCTGTCGCAAATGTTGGTGTGCCTGTTAGTGGTCACTCCAAATGATGCGAAATGATTAAAACAAATTTAGATCACACAAATACGATCTTCGCACTGACCACAGGAAGTCTTCCGTCTGCTGTTGCGATCATCAAACTTTCCGGCGATAAAGCGTTTGAAATAACGGCTAAAATTTTTACTGCAGATACAAAACCGTTTTCAAAATCCCGAGACATGTGGATGGGAAAACTTACAGATGAGAAAAAGAATTTCATCGATCAAGTAGTCGCACTTAGTTTTGTTTCGCCAGCATCTCATACCGGAGAAGATGTTGTTGAGTTTCATTGTCACGGATCCCTTGCGATCGTGGAACGTTTAGAAAGAACACTACTTAGCTTAGGTGCTAGACAAGCAACTAGAGGTGAATTTTCATACCGCGCATTTCTAAACAACAAAACAAATCTCGAAGAGCTTGAAACTCTGGGCGATGTTTTTAAGGCGAAAGATCAAATCGAATTAAATGCCATCTATTCCAGAAAAAGCGATGCCCTTACCTTGCGTATAGATCAGCTAAAACAAAAACTGATTCATTTGCAGGCTATTTTGGATACTTCTGTTGATTTCTCAGAAGAATATTCGAACGTAGTTCATCAAGCAAGTCGGCCACTTAACATGGCTATCCATGAGTGTTCACTGACTACTCAAGCCTATAAGCGGTTTATTGATGGTACAAACCACTCTAGGATCGTACTAGCGGGTAGACCAAACGCTGGAAAGTCTTCTTTATTCAATGCACTTTTGGGAAGGTACCGGGCAATTGTTCATGAAGAAGCAGGTACTACTCGCGATGCAATTGAAGAAGACATTTATTTAGAAGGAAAGAGATTTAAACTTGTAGATATCGCAGGTTTTAGAGAAGCAAAAACTATCACCGAGGAAGAAGGAATACGTCTTGGCGAAAAGTTTTTATCTGAAGCTTCGATTTGGCTACTCATCGTGGATGGTCAGGTAGGCATCTCTCAAGAAGAAGAACTTTTACTGCAGAAATTTGGAAACAAGCCTCACCTCGTATTGTGGAACAAAAAAGATTTAAATGGTTTTACTGAGCCGACATCTAATACTGCTGTTAGCTTATCTGCAAAAACCGGTGAAGGAATAGAAGAGCTGTGGAACAAATTAGAAAGCTTGTCGAAGTCTTGCGTTGGTCAAGAGTCGACAGTCCTTCCATCCGCAAGTCAGGTAAAAAAACTTGAAACTGTGCAGGGGCATCTTGGTTTGATCATAGAAGGTTTAATGCGAGAAGAAGCGCCGGAGCTTTTGGCAGAACTAAACCGTGCAGCCTTAAGAGAGTTGGAAGATTTAATTGGTTATGTGGACCAAGAAGAGATATTAGGCAAAGTGTTCAGCGAGTTTTGCATAGGAAAATGAAAATATGTTCCACGTGAAACATTTTGATGTTGTTGTGATAGGGGGCGGACATGCTGGCTGTGAAGCTGCGCTTGCATCTGCTCGAATGGGAACAAATACAGTTCTTATCACAATGGACAAAACTAAAATTGCCGAAATGTCCTGCAACCCTTCCATCGGGGGAGTGGGTAAGGGACAGCTTGTAAAAGAGATCGATGCACTCGGCGGTGAAATGGGAATCAATGCCGACTATACCGGCATTCAATTCAAAAGACTCAACACTCGTAAGGGAAGCGCCGTACAATCTTCGCGCTGTCAGTCTGACAAAAAACAATATGCGCTGAGAATGCAGTCGGTGGTAAACAGTCAACCCAATCTCACTGTCTATGAAGGTGAAGTAAAAAAACTTCTCGCAGATAGTAACGGTGTGCAGTCAGTACAAGTCTTATCTAAAGAAGGAATCGCGGAAGAGTTTAAGACATCGAATGTTGTGATCACAGCAGGAACCTTCATGAAGGGACTCATTCACTGTGGCTACGAACAATCATCAGGGGGAAGATTTGGTGAAAAGCCCTCTGTAGGTCTATCCGATAACTTACGAGAATTGGGTTTCCATATCTTGCGACTAAAGACGGGAACTCCTGCAAGACTTCTAAAGGGCTCCATCGATTTTTCTGTGATGGAGAGACAACCCGGAGATACCGTTCCGTATAAATTTAGTTTTTGGAAGTCTGAGATTCCGTTGCCTCAGGTAGAATGCTTTCTCGCCTACACGACACCTGAAATGCATGAAGTGATAAGAGCAAATATTCACCGCTCTCCTTTATATAGTGGTCACATTCAGGGGATCGGACCGAGATATTGTCCTTCTATCGAGGATAAAATCGTAAAATTTCCAGAAAAAACTCGGCACCATTTGTTTTTTGAACCAGAAGCGCTCGATTCTGATTGGATATACCCGAATGGAATCTCGACAAGCTTGCCTTCTGATGTGCAGGAGCAATTTATCCGCGCTCTTCCCGGATGCAAAGATGTGCAGATTGCACGCTATGGGTATGCTGTCGAGTATGATTGTGTTGAACCTACGCAACTTTTTCCCTCGTTTGAGTCGAGAAAAATACCAGGACTCTTCTTCGGTGGACAAGTAAACGGCACTTCAGGGTATGAAGAAGCGGCTGCTCAGGGGTTGATGGCCGGAATTAATGCCAGTTTGAGAGTGCAAAAAAGAAAACCGCTCGTATTAGGCCGAGCCGAATCTTACATAGGTGTGATGGCAGATGATTTAACGTCGAAAGGTGTGACCGAACCCTACCGCATGTTTACTTCGCGTGCAGAGTACAGACTTTCTTTGAGAGAAGACAATGCGGACTTGCGCTTGTCTGAGTATGGAAAGTCCATCGGGCTTTTAACCGACGAGAACTACACACTACTTAAAGAGCGCAGAGAAAAAATAGAAACTATACGCATATTCCTTGCTAAAAACGTTCTTAAGCCGGGACCAGAGATAGATGCGGCACTAAAACTCGACGGTTCTTCTCCACTTTCTACGCCTCAACACATGGAAGCTGTCTTAAGACGGCCCGAAGTAGACTTAAGAACTCTCTTACCCTTTGCAAAAAAGCCACTTTCAGTAGAGTTGGATGAAAAAACAAAGGAAACAATAGAGATTGAAGTGAAGTACAGTGGCTACATCACGATTCAGCAGGACGAAATCAATCGGTTAAATAAATTAAAGCTGCATGATCTGCCCGATTCTATCGACTATAAAACAATTCATGGTCTGACAGCAGAGGTGAGAGAGAAACTCACGAAGCAAAGACCAAAGAACTTAGCCGAAGCTGCACAAATTTCTGGAATTACACCGGCTGCAATCACAGCTGTCCTCTCAGACATGGCAAAAAGAAAGTCAGGAGCTTTGAATGTTGAAAAAACTATTTGAAACTCACAAGTCTCATTGCCCAGAAGTATCTGAAAGAGAAGTCGAACAATACGACGCTCACTTCGCTCTTCTAAAAGAGTGGAATGCCAAAATTGCCCTGGTTTCTCGTAAGTCTATTGATCAATCCTTCGCTCCACACTATGTAGACAGCGTTTGGATCTCAGACTTCGCAAGAAAACACCATAAAGAAGGCGAAACAGTTCATGACTTAGGTACGGGCGCAGGCTTTCCAGGACTCATCTTTGCGATTCGTTACCCAGACATTCAAGTTGTGGTTTATGAAAAGCTAGCAAAGAAGCGCTTGTTTCTAGAAGACGCCATCGCGAAACTAAAATTAAGTAACGTCACACTCGCGGGAGGAATTCCTGAGGAGAGACTAAAAGGTTTATTCCTTGCCAGAGCTGTTCTTCCTGTAGCCGAACTTCTCCCTTTTATGTCGAAGAAGATGTCTTATGGTTCAAGGCTCATTCTGAATTTAGGTGGAGACGGAGAAGCTCCGGTTTTGCCAGCCGACTTTAAGTCGACCCATTCTTTAAAGTACGAACTTCCATTAGACTTCGGCTTCAGACGAGCAAGCTGTTTACTAAAAGTTCCACGTGGAACATAAAAAGCCTTAAAAAGAGAGTTTCTCGCACCACAAACTGCGTTTTTATATGAAATGGTGCGCTTAAAACGCTCAAAAGCCTTTGAATTCAAGTGTTTCCGGCTGCCGCACACGCCCAAAAAAATAAAGTTTGTACCTGAGAATTCACGTGGTACAAATTTAAAACAATAAATCAACGAACAATCTTAAATACTTATGGCGCATATCATCGCAATTGCAAATCAAAAGGGTGGCGTAGG
>CAYNEF010000094.1:0-9326 GCA_964396165.1 uncultured Pseudobdellovibrionaceae bacterium | reverse complement strand
AATCATAGTACCCGTATTAGGGCTTATACTTGTTACAGTAGGCGAAGGATACACATACGTAAAAATCGCGCTCGATGTTACCGATTGCTCTAAATCATTACTGATTGTCAGATCTACACTGCCCACTGCATGCGCAGAGGTCGTGCACGTTAACGATATTTTATTTTTGGCGATTTGTATGTTGTCACAGGGGGCGTCACCCAATGTGACAACCATTCCCTTGCGAAAATATCTTCCTGTAATTTGTACAGTTGTTCCTCCTGCTATCACGCCGCTCGATGGGGTGATAGCAGTAAAAAGTGGACTCACGGAATACCCATTACCTGAAAGTTTTTTGGAGATGCTCTTTATGGCATTTTCCTGTTTGCCATTATGATAACTAAGAACAAGGTTGGCACTGAAAGAGGACAAAGAGGAAGGTGTAAACTCTACTACGATTGTACAATTAGATTCTCCAGCAAGAGAACTGGAGCAGGTTCCCCCCATTCCAGGGTAAGTTCCCCCTTTATAGGCAAAAGGCGCATCCAGTGTTAGTGCTGAAATTTGGGTAGCGCTACGTTCACCCTTATTGCGTACGATAAAAATCGTTTCTCCTGTATCTTCGATTAATCTATCGCCAAAATCATAATCACTTCCCGTATCGATAATTCCGCGAGAAGAATCTCCAGAAATCTCTAGATAGGCTGGGGGAATAACACGTACGCCTGGATGGTAGTCTTCGTCTATCGAACTCTCGCCACCAAAGCATGCCGTAAATAAAATTTGGAGTGTAATAAAAAGAGTGCTTAAAATTTTAAAAATGTGCTTCACGTTCAGATTTCTTGTACCATCTATAATATAGTTGGACTGTGCAGCAATTATTGAGACTCATTATGTCGGACTTATCACAATTCATTTAGGCAAACACCAGTTTCCCTGTGACAAAACTCTCCTACTAAGTCTTTCAAATGCTATAATTAAGTAATGAGAAAGTTCTATATATTATTTGCCCTTACTCTATCTCATACGTTGTTTCCGAAGTGTATTTCTAACCCTCCTACAGCATCCGAAAAAGTGGCTGTAGTGGAATCAGGAAAACTCTGGGATTTGAATAAGAAAGCGATAGCTGGATGTCGTGTAAAAATTCTGCGTAATGGAAAAATGACTGAGGGCTATTCCGATAGTTCTACTCTCTGTAGCGGAAAAAATAATTCCATTGAGACCATTATCGATTATGTTTGCTGTGACGCGGGAGGAATGGGACCCCCATGTGGACTGTGCAAGGATAAGGATTGTAAACAACCTCTCCCCGAGATCTTGCTAGTGCCCAAATCAGAAGCTCCTGAATTTTTACTAAATCGATTAAGAAATTAACTTAGACTGATTACAAGCGCCGAGAGGCGATGATTTTACTTGTCATAGGCAAACACCAGTTTCCCTGTGACAAAGCTCTCCTACACGGATAAGGAATTAGTCACTATGAAAGCCGTATTAGTTAGTATTCAACTGCCTGAAAATTCGGATGAAGAATTTCTCTCGTCCCTAGATGAGTTGAAACGTCTTGTGCATACGCTTGGTTATGAAGTAATCGGTACAATCACGCAACGCCGTAAATTTCCTTCTCAAGCGACTGCAATAGGGGCCGGCAAATTAAAAGAATTAGCGTTATGGACGGGTGGAACTGGCTACGTCCCCGTGCACAGAAAAACGACTGGCATTGTGGGAGAGTCCCAAGAGCCGGAAGCACACGACGTGCATGATGAAGAAATAAACACGGATGGTATCTTACTTGGCGAAGCCAGTGTTACTATTTTCGATCAAGAGCTGAGCCCCAACCAATTAAAAAATCTTCAACAAGCGACGGGAAGCGAGGTACTCGATCGCACGGGCGTCATCGTAGAGATTTTTCACCGCCACGCAAAGACTCGGGAAGCAAAACTGCAAGTAGAAATCGCACGCTTAAACTATGTCGCACCACGAGTGAGAGTTGCTGGCGGAGGCGATCGCCAAGGCGGCGGTGTCGGTTCAAAGGGCGCTGGGGAAACTTCTCACGAACTAGATCGCAGACGCATCAGAGACCGTGTCGCAGAACTGCAAAGAGAACTCGAAGTCATTCGAGAAGATCATCTAAATAGACGAGCGAACCGCCAAGATCAACTGAGTGTTGCGCTTGTCGGGTACACGAACGCTGGAAAATCGTCACTTATGCGTGCCCTCACGGGTAACGAAGTACTTGTGGCAGACAAACTCTTTGCGACGTTAGACACTACCGTTCGCACGCTCAAGCCGGATATATTTCCCAAAATATTAGTTTCTGACACGGTTGGTTTCATTAAGAAACTACCGCATGATCTTGTCGCTTCCTTTCGATCTACGTTAGACGAAGCAGCGGACGCTTCCCTGCTCCTCTTTGTTGTTGATTCGTCTGATCCGGCGTTCAGATCCCAACTCGAAGTGACTCAAACTGTTTTAAATGAAATCGGGGCTACCGAAATTCCGTCTCTTATCATTTTAAATAAAATGGATAATCTGGATATCGCACAGGTTCATCTTTTAAAAAGAGAATTTCCAGACGCTTTGATGATCTCTACACGTAACCCAGAAGATATAGTGCGAGTCACTCAAACTATCCGGAATTTATTAACTACAGATCTCGTAGAAGATTCCATTCTTGTGCCGTACGATGATAAAAAGGGCTTAGTGGGAGAAATCAGACGCACTACTTTTGTTTTGGAAGAAACGTATGAAGAAGCGGGGGTTAGATTTCGTGTGAAATCGTATCCTAAGATTTTTGCTAAATTAAGATCTTAATTGCCATTTACCATTTTCGGATTTGATAACAACACATCAGGTATCGACCGTTTAATAGCGAAAAATAAATTTATACCGAATAAACACCTTTTCAGATCTGGTGGGTTAAAACGCTTATCCTTGCACATCAGCTGAGTTTTGTTACAGGTAAATGGTTCCAGACTACCAGCCACAGGAGCCGTCGATAAAACTTTCATTGGAACATTTCATTGTCTGTGGTTTATAGTCGCCTTTGAAAAGATGGGTTTCTTGAAAATCTTTTCGAGCAACTAGATTTCGGTACAGAAAGCCGAATACATTTTGATTAAGTTTTCGCGTATCTGGCACGAAGGAATACCCACGCTCTTCAGCAGCTTTTTTCACTCCTTCGCCTTTACCAACTACTATGTACTGAAAACCGTCATCTTGAACAGAGGATAGCCGATCGGGAAAACAAAAATTGGTTGTATTTCGAGGAAAATTAACAGCGCACATTGACCAGTATCTAACCTGTGGTTCCAGACTCATAGTTCCCTTGCCAGATTGAGTATCCATATACGTAGGCGGTATAAAACGCATTAGCGCTACTTCATTGTGAGCAACTTGAGTTACGGCCAAAAGATAGCTTGCTGCTGCGTTTTGACCGGCCGCATTTGTCTCTGGCGGAAGTTTGAATTCAAATCCAGGTTTAAACAGAACATAGGCATCAGCCAAAAATTGAGGAAAGTGCGACTCATACAAGTAGCGAGCAGGAAGTGGACAAGCACGCTCTTTTCCTGTGCGGCGATCGAAGGCACGAATAGAGGGAAGATCTGCAGTGCTCAATTTAAGGCCATCATTGGGAGAGTAAATACGAACCATTATGGATTGAGTAAGTCCTTTTTTAGGAAGCTCCAATAAATTTGAACCTGTGAGGGGCTTATCCTGCATAGCCCTGACTGTGAAGGTCCTTTTCTCTACATCGAGAGGATTGCCCTCGGTAAAGGGATTGGTCGAACCCGGATCGGGGGCAATCTCATGGTCCAGCAGATGATCTGCTCTTAAAAAAAACTGTGTGTCTTGAGATTCAATGGAAAAAAATCGTGCATGTGGAAACTCACCCTTTATCTCAAGAACCAAGTCAGGATCCGCCCAGTAACTGAAAGCAGCATAGCCTGCCGAAGTGTCCCCTAAAAAAAACTTTTCATCGAAGGGGTCTGTGCCCAAGTCAGTAATCCAACGGGAACTACATTCCTGACCATAAACCATGAAAGAAAAACATGAAAAAGTTATAATACTGAAAATGAGTTTATTCACTGGTCCCTCTAGTCTCAGTATGCAAAAACATTGTGTCTAGAATTCAAAGGAATTATGGAAAACAGTGCTGTGATCGTGCTTGCGATTACTACAAAGATCGTTCCGATGTTAACTATAGAATATGAAGCGTATGGAGCATCCCTACGTTGAGGATGAGAGGAGCCGGAAGAAGCACGACGAACCAAAGAAAAAATATCCTAAACTTGGGAAATGGCCTGAGATATTTGCGGTCAATTGAAAAACCAGCGTATTGGATCGCAAAATACCCAATCTGAGATCCAAATAAATTTCGATGAAGGAAGAGGTAGAGCGGCAGGTTAAGCACCACTTCGTGTATCATTCCAGAGACCAGAAAGACCGTTGCCAAAGCGAGATGTTGACGGCGTCGAAGAGGCGAGAAGACGAAAGTATATAAACAGTCCCGCATCCAAATGTTCCATCTACTCCCCCAGAAATCGCCAACACTTCTAGCTCGAAGCGGCGAACGATGGATAGATCCTGGTATTCGACCTGCCAAAATTCCGAAAATAACCTGGACGACCGCTCCGTTTGCCTCAGACCAAACATAGAGCAATGGGGCTGCAGCGTAGCTCAACATAAACCAAGAAAGCTGAAATCGGCGTTGAGTTGTAACAAGTATCCAATACATAATTACGCCGATAAGCGCGAAATGAGCATAGTGACGCAATCTTTGTAGGAGTAAATTCCGGTTAGCGGGCACACAGAGTGCAAGAGATTCTTTAGAACTACAAGGTCCAAAAAAATAGAAAAGTGTTCTTTCATCTAATGGAGGCTTTCGAAAGGGAAGTCGGAAAAGTTTGAAGGTAGGTAGGATCAGAAGGCAGGCTATGATGTTATAGTTGGACATAGTCCAATCAAGATGGCATCCGGACATGACTATTATTATATCTTAATTCGGCCAACGACTATAACCCACCAAGAACTTAAAGCCGTTTTTGTAGAATCATCAATAACCTTCCAGATGCAATCGAATACCGAAACCTTACAAAATTAAACTGGAAGTTTAGGTGTTATACCATAGCCACTTGTAAATGCCCCTTTCGTATATAGGTCGCACGGGGCGGCGGTGCCACACAAACCGCCAATTCGAAGTAAAGTCAGGCAGATCCAGTGACGTATAAGATAATTTATGTAACTTGAACGAGCGGAAACCCCTGTTAATAACTCTTAACCTTCTCCCTAATTTTTTTTACTGCTTGATTAATGTGTTTGCGGAATACGAGCTTAGGGAAATTGTATCCATGACTTTATCGAATGCCGAGCGACTTAAATCATCAGATCTTAACACTTGAAAAGGGCAGATTAAGCAGGGAAAAACGATCTCATTTGCAAAATTTAATAAATGATACACACTTTCCCAGGCAAAATTGGATTATAAACTTGTTACCGACTTGTGAGAGGAATTAAATCAAAGGTGAGTTGAAAGACATCTTCATAGGGCGCAGTCTTAATCGAAGCATCCGCTTCTTTCAAAAAATCTAGAAACATTTTCTGTATTTTTGCATACGTATTTTTATCTGCTGAGAAAGTCATCGCGAAATTGTATTGTTTGTCTGTCTCTGTCGATTGCATCTTCTGTAGCAAAAAGATGCGCACCCGCTCTCGCCATGCAGGATAAAGGTTCGAAGTTTTGGGAAGATGAAAGTTACGTTCTTTTATTTTAATTCCCTCCTCCGAAGATTCGATAATCCCCATATTTTCTAAATTTTTAATGCACTCAAAAATCCGCGTCCGGGCAACACCCAAAACTTCGGCAATGCTTTCTGGATTGGCTCGGTATTTTTCCACCGATAAAAAGACATGAATGTATTGGTGTAAGGGGTCTAGGTAGTAGAGCGCGATTTCTTCTGCACTAGTGGCAACCGCTTTCGCCTGAATAAATTTTTCTGAACGTTTTTGCTGTTCCCGTATTAGTTGCAACGTTTTTAGTAGCTCCTCTTTTCTAGTTTTAATTGCGGTACGACTAAATTCAAAAAGCAGGTTTAAAAAGTCCTTCTGGTCCGACTTCAAATCTAAATAGCGCAAAGTGAGATACAACTGGTCTGAACTGAAGTGGGCTTTTTCTGAAAGCACCTTAGATAAATAGGGCTTTTGTACGCGAATATGTTCCGCCAGCCGCTCAAAGGTAAAACGGGAATCGACTTTTTTTCTCTGGGAAACCAGAGATTTTATCGCATCTCTGTAATCAGTATAATCATATAAATTCATATATTTATTGTACTTAGTTTCCATTTAGGAAACTTATTAAACAAAATTAATTTCTTTTTAGTATAACCTCTTTTCGCTTCCGTGTTAATCCCCATCCCGTCCGAAGTGGCTTTCTGATGACAAACATTGTCATACAGCGAGCCCTTCAGATGATGTATAAACCTTAATCTTTTTAGGAGATCCAATGACTCAACTCTGGAAGTATGTAGTACCGAGTATTTTATTTTTGTTCGTAGCGCAGACACTGACTGCAGGGGATAGTTCGTCTGGGGGCGGTGACATAGCCCGCATTTACTTTGAAGAAGGGCGTTCGCAGGCTGTACAACTTTTAAATAATATCCAAGAAAGTGATTATCCAGCAGATACGCCCATCGAGGTAAAAGCATTTTTGGTTCAACACTCAAAACAAATGGCGCAGGATCTATTGATGATTCAGCTAGAGTGGCAAACAAAATCCGCTCAAGTTACTTGCGCAGAGACCAAGTACGCACCCGGATCTCCCATCTCTTTGTCGTTTGAGAAATGTTATGGGTACTATCTTAATAGTCAGGACGCAGGCAAACTTCTGGTGCATGAAACCGCCCACCACTTTGGGTTAAAAGAAGAAACGCTCGCGGACCTTCTGGGAATCCACCTTTACCGTACCTGGGAGACAAAGAAGTTAGTAGAGCTTAGCCTTTGTCCTATCAAGCGTCCTATTGGGGAAGAACTCAATGGATCTTGGAAGCTAGATAAAGAATTCGCGCGTTTTTTTCCGGGCAGTCCTACCGAGGTCTTTCCGAAGGCGGGGACTGATATCGTCGTCCAATTCAAACGCAGTCTAGAGGTGTTAAAAACATTTAAAGTAAGAAAAGGCGATTGCGTATACGATGCCGGCATTCTCACCACTTTATTAGACGGGAAACAAGTTTTCGGTCCTGCGCAGTATGTGCTCGTCGCAGATCAAAGAGGTTTTACTTCCATTTCCTATTTCTGGACCAATGAGAAGGGCCAAAGACGCGATGAAAGCAATATAGTCTCTTTAATTACTGCACGGGGAGTAGAAAAAAATCCTGTGCTTTTAATGGGCGGCGATCATGAAGACGAAAAAGTTACCCCATTCAGAAAAGTACAGCAGTAAACCCTGATCAAAATAAAATACGGCATTCGTTTCGTGAGTTCTTCACGAAACGAATGCCGGGTATTTCATCCTATGCTTTTTCTTTCACTATCAGGGAACAAGCTCTACATTAGAGTTTGGTTGTACTAATCCAAACGCTACCATCCCCAAATTTAATCGTTTACATTCCCCTTGGTTGTTTGCGCGGTAGATTTTAAAAGGACTCTTATTAAAATCTACACATGCGCCTACTTGAACTCCAGAATTGTTGGCTGTCCAAGTTTTTCCTGATTCCCCTTTACAAAAATAGCCATTACAAACAAAGTTCTCTGTATTGCCGACTGAGATGTTGGCACCATTTGCCATTTCCCACCAGCCTTGAGTCATTGCCTCTACTGGCACTTGGTCCTTTATACAAATCGAAGAGCACCAAATCTTCTCATTTGTATGATTGCTAATTTGCATTGCACATCCCGCTCTCGCGAATGCAAAAACCATTACCCACATTACGACTAATTTCATAAAAATCCTCCTCAATGCCTTATGTTAAAAATATACTTACAGCGAATCGCATTTACCCCAGACGCAAGAGAGCCATACAGGCCATTTGCAACATTCTTCGTGCTCTACGCAGCTTTCGCCTTTCTTTTTACATGAAAGATCGACTGATCTCTCTCCGTATATAGGTCGCACGGGGCGGCGGTGCCACACAAAGCGCCAATTCGAAGTAAAGTCAGACAGATCCAGTAACGTATAAGATAGTTTATGTAACGTGAATGTGCGGAATAACCCATTTATAATGCTTAAGCTTTTTGAACGAGATAGATACGTTCTCCATAGGAGCGATGTGAAAGTTAAATGCATCTCCAACTGTGAGGGCTAAGTAGCAGCGTTTCAATTCAGAATTTGGTACCAGGTAAATTTCAATAAATTTTTGCTAAATTAAGATCTTAATCGAATTCCTGTCGCGCTGCCGTCGATGTCGATGAGCTTTTCTTTATAAAGTTTTCCAACAGCCATTTTGGACAAAGTAAAGCCGTACCTTTGTCCCGTACCTTTGTCCCCGTACCCCTTTATCCCTTTGCCGCCTCTCATTTCTTCTACTTACATTGATTGTAGTACATCACGGCGTAGTGCGCGGCGACTCGAGCCCGGACCTTCTCGGTGGGCTCTTTGCAGTTACGATACTTTTCATACAGCTGGGGGTCCCAAGGAGTGAATTCGGAGAAATTCGTTCCCCCCGTGTACACTTCTTCCTGGTAAGTGCGAGTAATGACCTCGCAGCCGGAATCTAGGATCGTGAGGGTAACTAAACGATAACTGGAATAGGGGTATTGATACGAAACCTGGCAGCCGCTCTTCATCCAATTCTCGCTAAAGGAACTGGGAGGAGCTTCAAACCCGTAGTAACAAGTTTTTTGCGTTTTCGACAAAATCTCGGACTGACAAGTGCCTCCCATGACGATGGCCGAAAATGAAAAACTAAGTATCGCACACAAAAAAAACTGCATAAGGTCCGCCTTTTCAAAAGCGGGTATAGCGTCCCTGAATAACAAAAGCAACTGCTTTAACTCGCAGAGTCAAAAACAACCATATGCGACTTTGAGATTAAATTGTCCTTCTGTAGGGGAAAGTGTTGCATAACTGGCAACTCCCTAAAGGATTGTTGCAAAAAATACGTCCTGTACTGTTTAAATAGTACGCATTTTGAAGAAGTAATTACCTTAATACATACTTACTTTATTGTTGCAGAAAATAAATCGTCCTGTGGTTTTACTGTTGTCATTTTGGATAGTGTTGATTCCCGTATATAGGTCGCACGGGGCGGCGGTGCCACACAAACCGCCAATTCGAAGTAAAGTCAGGCAGGTCCAGTGGCCTATAAGATAGTTTATGTAACGTGAATGTGCGGAATAGCCCATTTATAATGCTT
>CAYNEF010000093.1:7061-9572 GCA_964396165.1 uncultured Pseudobdellovibrionaceae bacterium | reverse complement strand
AGTGGCTTGTATGCCTTATTTAATTCCTTGTTCTCAATATTAAAATATTTATCCGGGTGAGTGATTCGCGCGATAATTTCACAGGTGTCCGAAATTCTCGGTCCCGGCCTGTTGAAATAATTATTTCCGTCACAAACGAAAGTTCTGCCATTTTTTGTGGCCCCAAATCTTGCGAGCTCTTTTCCTACTTCGGTCTTTTTAATTTCATCCATGGTTTTTTCAATGCCGTATCCGCAGGGAAAGATAAGGACGTAGTCTGGATTGCTTTCAATGGCTTCGTCCCATGTCACGGTTTTAAAAGGACCATCTTCTTTCACTATCAAAGGATCACAGCCCGCCAATGTCACAAGATGCGGAAGCCATGAGCCCGCAATAATAAGTGGGGAAAGCCATTCGATACACAACACTTTCGGTCTGTACTTTCCATGGGTGCCGACCTTTGCATTGACGCTGTTTAGGTGAATCCAGAACGCAGTGACTAGATCTTTTGCCTCACTTACTTTTCCCGTTGCTTCGCCCACTTTTAAAAAATCTTTGCAAATATCATCCAACGTGTGCGGAATGAGAGTGCAGATTTTGGCAGGGTGTTTCGTAAGTGAACAAACTGCTTTTTCCACATCCGTTAATGAAACCGCGCAAACCTGACACTGATCTTGGGTAACAATTAAATCCGGCGCTAGCGACTCCAAAACATCCGTGTGGATGTCGTAAATGCTTAAGCCCTGCTTGATGAGCCGTTGCACATCATCGTGTATGTCTTTTCCAAACTGGCTTGGGTTGAGTTTGGGTGCGGAACAAACGGGCAAGTGTCGGATGCTTTCGGGATAGTCGCATTCGTGTGAAATTCCTACGAGATTCTCTTCAAGTCCTAACTTGCACAGTATTTCTGTACCGCTTGAAATCAATGAAACTATGCGTTGGTTTTGTCCCATGGGAAGCAGAAATTTTAATCTACCTATAGGCTATCTTGCAAATAGGACCTGTTTAGGCTACAAAGCCCTCATGTTTTCACCGCAAAAAATTCAGCTCATAGTTGAAGAAAAATTGCCTGGTTCCCAGGCTAAAGTTATCGATATGACAGGGACAAATGACCATTTCGAAATGGTTGTGACGACCCCAGCCTTTGAAGGCAAAGGCATGGTCGAAAGACACCGCATGGTTTATGCGGCTTTAGGACCTGCCGTTGGTGCTGAAATCCATGCTTTAAAATTGAAAACACTTACGCCTACTGAAGCCAAGGAGAAAAAGTAATGAGTGACATTCTAAAACGTATTGAAGCAGATGTTAAAGCCAACAAAGTACTTCTTTTTGTAAAAGGATCTCCACAGATGCCGATGTGCGGATTCTCAAAAAGAGTCATGGATATTTTCACAGATATTGGGGTTCCTTTCGAAACTCGTGATGTCATCAGTGATCCTGAACTACGCGACGGTATTAAACAATTCACCCAATGGCCTACGATTCCACAAATTTTCATCAACGGAGAATTTGTTGGCGGATGCGATATCGTCAGCGATCTTTATTCCAACGGCGAATTGAAAAAGATGGTTCAGTAATCTTTTACTGTTACCGGCATTCTTTCAAATAGAAATTCTTGTAACGATCGTACATCGTCGTCATTAAATTCGTAGGAAACATTTCCAGCACATAGGGATTGCCTGGGTTGATTTGCGATAATCGCTTCCAATGCCAGTTCAAGCTTTGAATACCGAGTGGGTGAACATACACCTGCACCTGTGTGAAAATCGGGTTTGTGTCTAATTCTCTCGCCAAAGAAGCCGTATTCCAAAATCGGGAATCGGGGTATTTTAAATAAAACTGTTCCAATGCTTTTCTCAACTTTGCTTTTTTCTCTCGGCTTGATACCCAGCCACGCAACTCTCGTTTCACGTTTTCAATCCAATAAGATGCACCCACTTGCATTGTAAATTGATAAGGGTCACGAATACGTTTCAATTCTTTTTCTGCAACAGACGTCATAGAGACAAAAACAAGGTTTTCGTTGGCGTCTGTCTTATTATCCAGAAATTCTTCTCCCAGCACGCTTGCAATGACACCACGTCTGGATAAAAGAGAGTGTCCCCCTTCTTGAGTCGTTGCACTTCCATTGCGGTCCAAAAAGCCTGTATTTTTTATTTCGTCGTAATTAGGCGCCAAATAAGTATTTTCTGCAGTCAGGGGATTTTCGTAGTTTTCGTCTCCCGAACTAATTACCCAGACACCACCCACGATGATGTCTTTGTTTCTGAATGCTTTATCAAAATCCGCATCGCCATATAATTCTTTCTGCGCAATAAGAGATTCTGTCGCAGCCCCCGCAAAGCAATCCAGTGCGTGGTGGTGTTTAGGATCCAGAAGCGCATTTAATGCTTTTGCAGGGGAACTTATCGCGTGCATCGAAAACATTGCACTTTCCACATCCCAATCGGCTTTGGCAGTCGTGCCGACTAACGCGTTTGCAGGAGCCTCTGTATTTCCCGGAATTTGCGAAGGAAGAAAATGGATTTTATC
>CAYNEF010000093.1:0-6961 GCA_964396165.1 uncultured Pseudobdellovibrionaceae bacterium | reverse complement strand
TTGAATAAAGCAAACAGCCTCATCAACTTAAGTTGTGGCGCACCTTCCGCAGTCAATGAAGAAGAAAATAAAGTTACTTTCAAATCGAAAGGCTCTTTCAAAGTAAAAGTGAAAATGAAAGAAAAAGCAAAAGACTAAAAAAGTTCAAAAACTATCAGTTCTGTTTTTGCAACTTCCCCTTTCAAATTTATTTTTGATTCGTTTTCGATAGCTAATCCGTCACCTGGCTGAAGCTTGATTCCATTTACATCCAAACCGCCGCTGATTAATTGAATCCAGATGCCTTCTTCTTTCTTTAAATCGAGCGATTTTGTTTCGTCTGCTTTCATTCGTGCATGGTGAACAGACGCATTTTGATCGAGTTTAATCGTATCTTTACCACCTGCTTGAGATGCCACCGTTCTCCAAAAACTCTGAGAGTCCGGGCTTTTTTCTAACTGGCCGTACCTAGGAGGTAATCCGTATGCATTTGGGCGAATCCAGATTTGTAAAAGATGCACAGAGGTATCTTTTGAGGGGTTAAACTCACTGTGCTCTACGCCACTTCCCGCACTCATGAATTGCCATTCACCAGGACGGATTTGAGATCCATTTCCCATACTGTCTTTATGCTCGAGCGTTCCGGAAACTATGCACGTTAAGATATTCATGTCGCGGTGTGCATGCGTACCAAAACCGTTTTGCGGCTCTACATAATCTTCATTGATGACTCGCAGTGTTTTAAAACCCTTGTAATCTGGATCATGGTAATCAGCGAAAGAGAACGTATGGTAAGTTTTTAGCCAACCGTGATTGAAGAAACCTCTATCTCCAGCTTTTCTTATTTTTAACATTTATCCTCCTTCATATAACGCTATGTGAATAACTTTTGTTTCGGCAAGCATACTCATATATACGGATCGATTCAAATATCAGTTATCATTTATCAATAGAGTTCGTTTTACATTCTTAATACCGCATCCCAAAAAACTAAATCCAACAGGAGTAACTTAAACATGAAGCTTTCTCCCTTATCTCTTATTGCGTTTTCCTTTACCGTTCTGCTCGCTGCTAAAAACAGCACAGCCTCTAATTTCAAAATCGAAAACAATTTACGAAACCAGACAATTTCCATTCAATCAAGTTTCGATGCTCCTACTATTAAAACGATGCGCGATGGAAAACTTCATATTGAAATGGAAAGTCTGATGAACACAATGGAAGCGGGCCTTCCCTCTGTGCCAGTAAAAACTTTTAAAGTCGCGCTTCCCGCAGGAAAAGAATGGAACAGTATCCAGGTGACTGATGGAATGTTTTTAAGAGACATTCAAAGAGGACAGCTCGAAAGAGCCTTGCCGCAAATGCCAATCTCCTGGATGGGAACAAAAAAAGAAAACCTGGTACATAGCGATGCTCCAGATTATGCAAGGGCGTATCCGGAAAATATTTACAGCTTCAGCCGTCAGTACTTACACGGTGTAGAAATACTCATTGTAAATGTCTATCCAGTCATTGAAAAAAACCACACAGAAATCAATATTTTCTCGCAAGTGAATTTAAGTATCGGATATAGAAATTCTTCTCGCACTGAAACCAAGCTCTTCCCGCACCAGATGCAGGAAGTAAGACAATTCGTCGATAACTCAGAAGTATTGGCTAATTACAAAGCGAGAGAAGAACAAAAGCCAGGGATGGATTACCTGATTCTTGCGACTCCTAAAGTAATGGCGTACGCAGGAGTAAATAGCCTCACCGATTTATTAAAAGGTCTGGCAAATAGAGGATTAAACGCGAAAGTAGTTTCTCTCACTACAGTCGATGCGTTTACGGGCGCAGACCGTATCGAAAAAATTAGAAACTACATCCGGGAAGAATATAAATCGAATGGCATTCAATATGTTCTTATGGTAGGCCGCTCGGTAAAATCCGACACGGAACCGTATTTCCCCGCACGTCCGTTATGGTCAAAAATTAAAGCTTATTTTGGCTACTGGACAACTGTTGAAGAAAGTGTTCCCGCAGACGCTTATTACTCATTCTTGGATGGAACATTCAATGCAAACAACAATGACAAATGGGCAGAGCCAAATGACGGCGATAATGGCGGCGATGTGGATTTTCTCCCAGAAGTCACTGTGGGTCGTGTAGTGGTGGATAACGATACTCAACTACAAAACTTCGTCAGAAAAACTCTCTTCACTTACACGAACAAATTGGCTGAAGAAACAGCCCTTCTTGGGGAAGAACTTTTCCCTGAATTAAATTTATATGGGGATGATTACATGAACCAGCTAGTCGGGGAATGTACAGATCACGCGTATAAAACAACCGGCTACTCCGCCAATTGGAAGCTGACTAAATTCTATGACAAAGAATCTTCCTGGACAGGTTCCCAAGCGCAAAGTGCAATTTCAAATAGCCAAATCAGCATGGTCAATCATCTGGGGCATTCGAATAACTCAACGAACATGAAACTAAGTTCGTCAAATATTCCTAATTTTAAAAATGCAAAACCCTTTGTGTTTTACACGCAAGGATGTCTCGCAGGGAAATACACGGTCGGGTCTTTCGTGGATAAAATGGTAACGGCAACAAACGCTGCAGTTGCCGCAATCGGCAATTCTTCTTATGGACTCGCACCAGAAGACCCACAACCGGAAACAACAAAGACTCCGGGTGGCTCGCAGATGCTGCACAGACAATTTATCCACGGGTTGTCGACTGTAGGAATTAAATCCCTTGGTAAAGCGCACCAGGCTTCCAAAGTGGCTTTCATCGGTCTTAAAGATGCCCAGGAAATTCGCTGGGTAAACTGGACGTCTCACTATTTCGGAGATCCCAGTTTAGAACTTAATTTCTAAATCCGGAGGAATCAAATGTTATCCAAAGTAATTTACTTAGTAGGCGTCGTGTATTCATTTTCTTTATTCGCAGCGAGCCCCGAGCTCATCGCAATACCGAAAAAGTACGAGAAAAAATTGATCCAGAGCGGCAATTATTTTCCCGATCATTATTCCAGTGAAAATTCTTCCGTCGGGTATGTGGATAACTTTGAGGCTCTTCCAGAGCGCATTCAAAAAAACTCTATCATTCTAAATGCGCAAAGATGGGCCGTAGGCGGATACGATCGCGACACGTTTGCCCCACTTGAAATCAACCTCAAATCAACTTTTGACGGTTACCATGATTACACTCAATTAACCGCTTACTTAAAAGACGTTGCCACTCAACACCCGGATTTTGTCAGACTTGAAACTGCAGGAAAAAGCGTGCAGGGCAGAGAATTATGGTACGTCGTTTTGACTAAGGGAGCAAAAGAGGATCTTTCAAAACCCAAATTCATTTACCATGCAAATATGCACGGAGATGAAGTCGTCGGCCGCGAATTGATGCTGTACTTTATCGACTATATGCTAAGCCAGTACGGTAAAAACGCCCAGATCACACAGCTCCTCGACAATGTAGAGTTATTTGTAATGCCTTCGATGAATCCAGACGGTTTTGAACTGAAAACGCGCGAAAATGCGCACCGTAAAGACATCAACCGAAATTTTCCTGACAGATTCACTTCCAAATCCGACACGCCAGACGGGCGCGAAATCGAAGTGCAGCACATGATGAACCTCGCACTAAAAAACCATTTTGTTTATGGCATCAACTGGCACGGAGGAGAAATCTGCTTTAATCTTCCCTGGGGTAACATCAAAAACAAACCGCAAAACATGTATCCCGATGACAGTTTCTTTAACCCCATTGGACGTGAGTACACGACTTTAAATAAACCCATGTATGCAAACGATCATGACAACTTCGATCACGGCATGACGTATGGGTATGAATGGTACCCTGTAAACGGCGGCATCAACGACTGGATGAACTATTACCGCCGGTCAGTGCACTCTGTCATTGAGCTTACAAAAACAAAATGGCCGCAAGCTTCTACTCTACCCAAGCACTGGGACGATAACCGCGAAGCCATGCTCACTTATCTTTGGAGAGGTTTAAGAGGCGTGCATCTGGAAGTAAGAGATCAAAACAACAACTTGATTCCAGAAGTGACAATCACAGTCGAGTCTTCCCCAAAAAGACCGCTCGTTTATAACAACGGGTATGTGCATAGACTGACTGGTGACGGAAAACAAAAAGTAAAAATTAGCGCCACAGGCTTTGAAAACGCAAGTCTGGAAGTCGATGCCCGTTATTACGATGGCAAATTAGACGTGGTTAAACTTAACCAAGCGGCACAATAGACTTGCATGGAATCCAAACTTCGGTTTTGGAAAAATCGCTTCTTTTGCAAAAGCCCTGCACCGTAAGTTCTTCTACTCCCATACTTTTTAAATAAAGAACAAGTCGTTTTCCCTCAGTCAGAGGAATAAAAGTGCGCGGCGTTTTGATATATTCCACATCACGTTCGGTGTACCAGGCGTAGCGTCCGGCTCCTAAAAAATTCATTTCAATCTCATTTGTCACAAGAACAATTACCGGCTCTTGTTTGTGTTCATTTAATACCTTCATTTCTTCAGGTGCTTTTAAGCCATGCACACGAATGGGAAGCCACTGCGCCGCAAAAACGACAAACACACACAACACTATGCTGGCTTTTTTTAGAGTACTTATGGAAAGCGGAATTTTTGAAAAAAGAATGTCCGCACTAAATAAAGCTATCCAGGGTAATAGCATCACCCAGTACTGCGTTCCTTTTCTAAACGTAACGGCATACATGACACAAAAGCTAATGAATAAAGACAAGGGCAACAAGTACTGTTTTCTTTTAAGAGCAAAATAAAAAGCAGCGACTAAAAGCAGAACCATTCCATACGAGTCAAAAAAAAGTTCTTTCCAGAAATTTGGTTCTATTAAACCTAAAAAGCTCCAGCTCTGCGCAAATCTATTGGTCATCTGGTGATCCCAATAGATTTCAAAAAAATCAGGCGCATTGCTTTCCATTACAAGTTTTAAATACACAAGAAGCGGGACAAGTAACCCAATCAGCATACAGAGCGACTGCACTGCTTTTTCTACAATCGATCGCCTATGCACAAGAAGGGGAATCGCAAAAACAGGTAAAAACGCAATGACAGTCAACCCTTTGTACATGGTACACAAGGCAAGTAAGACTCCACTTGCGATAGCAAAGGGGTATTTTGCTTCTTCCACCGCTTTTTCAAACACCACAAGTGATGTAAAACCAAAAAAGAGACACCCAGGATCCAAATACACATTAGAAAAATAATTGGAAAACTTGTAGAACGACCAAAGAACAATCACAGACCAGAAAGCCGTTTCTTTGGAGAAACGCTTTTGTATCCAGAGAAAATAAACAAAGAGAAAGAGGATATAAAATACATGGCCCGGAATTCTTGCCGACCAATCTTGAATGGGTAAAATCTTAAAGACACTTGCCAGCACCCAATAACCCAAGTGCGGGTGCTCGACATAATAGGGTTCAAATCCTGGCACACTGGTCGACATCTTCCACCAATCGCCAGACTTTACGATATTACGGGCAACCGTTGCATAAAAAGGCGCGTCGCTAGAAAGACCTTCTTCAAAGTTTCTTAATCCCACTGCAACGAAGGATAGGATCACGATCCACAGAAACACTTCACGTTTACGCATAATGAACCGGAATCCAAAGACAGGTGGCTCTGTCTGTCGTCGCAACAGCGCGCAGGTTTAAATATTCTTTGTCGTCAGGACGGGATACTTGCAACGTCTCTGAAGCGAGCAAACTTAAGCGCTGGCTGGTATTGGGATCTAAAATATCAATTACACCTTCGACACAGTAAATAAAATGCTCTGTACCATTTAAGGGGAATTGCATTTCCGCTTTGCGTTTTAAAAAAGCAGAATAAAGACTCGCTTTACTTTTTTCCTTCAGCGCAAAAACATTAAAATCCACTGCAAGAGATTTTAAAACTGCTGAAGTCTCAAAGGCGCCATCAAAAGTATAGGTAGTGAACTCATGCAGTAGGCGTCCTTTTTTCTCTTTATGAGAAAGTGTTACCGGGCCGCCCTTAATCACCGTAATGCTGCGCTCATACTCTGGATAGCTCGAAAACGGACCGTCTTCTTTCAATAATGCACGGCTTAATCGCCAGCGAAAGGGATTTTTTTCATCTTGCGCGATGACTGTCGTCTCACCTTTGCCATTTTTCCAGGGCTCGCTTTTGTAATGCCCTTCCTCAAAGTGTTTTAGAGTCAGCATAAAGTGATAATAGCGCTTAGATTTGTATTCAGGTATACTTTTTCGCATGATGAAACTACTTATTTTCTTACCCGCATTTTACTCGGCGTTTCTTTTTGCAGAGGAGCAAGTCAAACCGGCAGATTTTTTAAAAATCACTGGCGTGAAAATGGCGAGCGTAAAGCCTGGAAAACCCGGGGAAGCAATCATCACTGCTGAAGTACACAGCGGGATGCATGTGCAAGCAAATCCAGCAAGCAAACCGAATTTGATCGCAACTGTATTAACAGTCACAAATAAAGACGGCCTTGAAGCAAAACCCGCAATTTACCCCGAAGGTAAACCGTACCAATTGAAAGATTCTGCTGATCAACTTTCCTGCTACGAAGGCACATTTCTAATCAAAGTACCCATTAGCGCCGGCATGACCGCAAAAGTCGGTAAGTTTGAATTGGACTCTTCGCTAAAATTCCAGGCTTGCAATGATAAGATCTGTTTCTTTCCGCAAAAACGAGAAATCAAAATTCCCGTACAGGTGTTTAAGAATTAAGTGGTAAGCAATTTTTCTCAAATTCTGCCCGAACAAATTTACCAAGCTTCAGAGATTTTAGGCGGCAGGTGCACAGGCAGATTTCAGGCCTTAAACGCCATGGAAAACCGCGTGTACGACGTAGAGTTTGAAGACAATTCGCACGTCATCATCAAATTTTATAGACCGGGCAGGTGGAGCAAAGCCACGATTCAATGCGAGCATGACTATTTATATAAGTCGCTTGAAGCAGAAATTCCCGT
>CAYNEF010000092.1:0-9596 GCA_964396165.1 uncultured Pseudobdellovibrionaceae bacterium | reverse complement strand
TTTAGATGCCAGTTCTTCACATTTGCCATCGACCTGCCTCCTTATGCTTTCTTGCTTTTCTTGACTTTTTTAGTAGTTTTCATAAAGCCCCCGGCTAGGTAATTTTTCATCGCTTTACTTTCATAACTGGGTCGAAACCCCTGCTGCGCGGGACGCCATTTGCCCTTGCCGCCAATACCACCCGCTTCCGCTTTTGTAATTTTAACAAAGGCCTCTCTGGGTGCTCCCACGGGACAGTGAATATCAGAGGTGAAACCCTTCACAACAGAATGCCCATAGTTATCCTTGTGAATTAACGAGTCAGTCATCAGGGTCGGCTTCAACCATGCACGCGTTGCGCTTTGGTGTGATCCATAACGAAACATGGATCGGTAATTTGTTTCCGGACTTGAGGCTAAGCCATCGGGCCTTGTTTCATGTCCCTTGACCGAACCGTGAGTTGCGCCGTACATATTGTAGTACGAACGAGCAACTCCTCTTGGCGTGCCGGGATAATATCTTGCTCTTAACATCATGCGCGCAACTTTGTGCTCTTCTGTTCCCTTTTTCCAGTCACGATAAGGTCTATCTTCTGGATCTGCGTCTACATGAACGTAATCGCCATCCTCAATACCCAATGCTTTTGCATCAAGTGGATTGATATCAACGTAGCCTTCCGTCACTGATGGCATGCGCTTATCGTGTCGGTAAATATCACCAAAGGGGCCGAACCAAACACTCACGTAGTCGGTATCAACTGGAGTTGAATGAACCCCATGCCGATATTTAGGGGTATGGTAAATATGTGTATACATTTTTAATCTAAGCGGATGTTTTGTTTTTACAAGTTCTTCGGGGGTAACCATCACATTCCGAATTTGACGAGCCTCACTTGAAAGATCCGATTCCGACATTCCATAATCTTTTGGAGTCTTGTGCCTAATCGCCACGTGTGGGCTTCCAACCATGAGGTTGGGTTCACGTTGAGTCGAATCAATTGGCTCACGATAAATAGGAAGATTCTCGCCAGCATCAATAAACTCGCTCTCCTGTCTATACAATTCAAGCCTCCCAGACTTGGTATACCAAGGGCGCTCGGACTTAGTCTCCTCGTAGGAGGATCCTCGCGGATAAGTTCTATTATTAAAGAGGGAGGGAATTCCTTTTTCACATTTTTCAGCTAGATCTTTAAATTTATATCCGCTTAAGCCCGGAGATTTATCGATAATCCTCTGCAGATAGACATCCACCCGATCATCTTTCGAAAACTTCCACATTTGTTCTAAACGAGGCTCATCAAATATTTTCGCTAATTCGCGGCTCACGCCTGCAACGGCTTCCATATCCGATTTTGTATCAAATATTTTTGGTAGCGGTGTAACAGGAAACATTTGGACAAAGGGATTGGTACAAGACGTTACCATGTCGGGCTGTTTATGCTCAGCCCAGCTGTCCACACCCCAAACAATATCGGAATATTCACATGAAGCCGTCCACCACCAATCGGAAACACAGACCATTTCGACTTTTGGCAAAGTATTAAAGAGTACATCGTACTTCCACTTTGCATTTCCCAATACAGAGTTAGAGTTACTCAACCAAATAAACTTTGTAGGACTTGGCATGTGTGTAGCGCCTGTAAACATTTTCTTTGGCGATTTTAATGGCCGATCTCCATAGTTAAACCAGTGGAGTGATTCATAGTGCAGTGATTTACGAATACTCACCTCACCCGATTTATCAAGTTGTGGTTTAAAGGGATCTTCAAAAGCAAAAAATGGCTCCCCTCCGGCAAGAGCAAAACGGTAGTTTCCGGAAAAACTTCCCACATTCCCGCCTACAAAGCCTACATTTTTAGTTAACGAAGCTAAGAGGTAAACCGCACGATCTTTTAAATCCGCATTAAAAAATTGGTTAGTTCCCATGCCACAAGCAAAAAGTGTTTTTTCTTTATTTTTCGCAATTTGCTGGGCCAAGGAAACAATAGCCTTAGCAGGTAAGCCCGTAATAAGCGAAACCTGAGCCGGCTTCATGCTTTTATTGAGATATTCTTCGACAAAAGAAAAACTTGTTCGAACCTTTACTTTTTTACCGCTCAATAGCGTAACTTCTTTTGATGCGCGCAAATCTACATCTATTTTTTCATTGAGGAAATGTTTGCCATACATGTCTCGTGTCACAGCCTTGAAAGAGGTCGATTTTTTATCCCAAACGACCGAGGCCTCAAAAGCGTCCTTTAACGATTCAGAAGCATAGTGTTTTTCTTGCTTCAATGAAGAGGGTCCCTTCTGCCCTTTTTTAAGAAACTCAATAGAAGTCAATTCTGGGGCGACATATCCTTTTATGATTTCACTTGGACGAAGTGGCTGAAGAGTATCCTCTCGTATGAGAAAAGGTAAATCCGTATTCGAAATAACAAAATCTTTATCAAAAATACCCTTAGAGATTACTACTTGTGCCATTCCAAGCGCGAGCGCGATATCCGTGCCTGGCTTCAATATAAGAAGTTCATCGGCCTTACTCGCAGTCGAACTATAGTCCGCAGAGATAACAACAACCTTAGTGCCCTTAATTCGCGCTTCAGTTAGCCAATGACTGTCTGGCATTTTTGTTGATATCCAGTTCATCCCCCAACATAGAAGTAGCTTTGAGTGCTCTACGGTAAAAAGCTCAAACTCATTAGTAATTCCTGTAACCATCGCATGCCCCGGTGGAGTATCCGTGTGCCAACTGTAGCTGTCCCAGCCTCGACCACCCACTGCATGATCAGCTCCAACTTTTCTAATTTTATCGTCAATGAGAGCTAAGCTGTTGCAAAGTCGATAAAGCGCAAAAATGCGAGTGAGTCCGACCGCAGCCATCCCACCACGCAGTTTAAATGTTTGAGTTCCAGCACCCTCCGTAGATTCCACCATAGCGGGGTCATATCCCTGCGCGAGTAATTTCTTTTTACCCTCTTCGCCCGAGTAATTCTTAGCAATATTAGCCATTGCAGCTGCCGCAACTTTATAAGCGTCTTCCCATTTTAAGCGCAACCACTTATCCTTACCTCGTTGAAAGTATTTGGCGTCTGGCTTTCCAGTCTTAGCATCTCGCGGAAATCCTGCATCGACCCAATCTTTAAACCCTCGACGGACCATAGGCCCCTTCACCCTACGATCGCCATAAACACGACGAATGAGTCCCAATCCTTTTTGGCAAAGTCTTGGGTCCCATCTATGCGAAGCTTTATTTCCATAAAGATCCTCGGCCTTTCCATATCCATAAGAAGGACCAATTCGTACCGCTACATCATTTTTTACAAAAGTCTTTAAAAGACAATTATGCGTATCATTCGGCGCGCACAAAAAGTGAAACTCAGAGTCGTGCTTAAATATATTTCTGTAAACAAACTCCCAATCACGATTGGGATACGCTGCAAGAGGATTTTCAATTTGCAAAGGCTTAAAATATCGAAGGGCCTGGGCCCAAGCCCCATTCGCCAATGTCAGAGCCCCAGTAGCAGCCGCCCCCTTTAGAAACCCTCTTCTGGTAAATTTTGGGTCCATAAATTATTCCTCCTTCTTTAAAAGTGTTAGATGACACAAAAATGCCTGCGGCGCCCACTCTTCTTTCAGACTCACCCAGACTTCATTTGATTTTCGAATTTCTAATGCACGATTCACTTGCTTATTATTTTTATTTTGAATGGCTCTAATTCCTTGCTCGTCGCTAAGGACTTCAATTTCCAACTCTTGAATTTTTAGGGAGCTGCCTGGATTCAAAACATTGAGAGTTCCAATTTTCTTCCAACCTTGCTCAGAAGAAGACGGCTTAACATGCGTAGTCCCTGATAGAAATCGAAGACCTGACACAAATGGTACGCTCAACTCTCGTAGAGTTTCCTCAATAAAATCCCTCCTGGTCATTTTCATTCCATACCCTCTCCCATAACAGCTCTTGGCGTAACATCAAAAAAACTCATGTCAGGATATTTTTTAAGAATTATTTTTTTAAAATCATCTTCAAAAAGTCGTTTACCTGGTCCACAAAAACCTATAAGTACGGATTCCATCTGATAATACAGAATCCCCTCGGACAATCCCCATACACGCAATACAATTTTACTTTTCTCTAACCGTTGAGAGACCCCTTGAACCAATTCCTTTAATTCTTCAGGAAGGGGTCCATACTTTAAAGGGGACATGCGAGATGGGTAAAGCCAATCTATGCAGGAACCCGTCCTCGACTTCGCGCTGGAATGCCTCGACAAAAAAAGCTGGTCCGAAAGCCCTGTGACAAGTCCGTCCAGCGCCTCTTTCCAATATTCACAATGAAAATTATTTAAAACTCCCTCTGCACACGAAAGTCTCTTCAATCCGATTCCGATTGCTTCCTTGTCCGAAGATTCTGGACTGAGTTCCCATTGTCTCCCAAAACAGGGAGATCCAGAAAATGCTGCGAGGGAAGCAACGTCTTCCATTGTCCAATTTTTTCGATAGTAAAGAGACATGCTGGAGGCTAAGAGTCCGCCCGTGTGATACACCGCACGAAGCGCAGCTTTCTGGACATCAGAATCTTTTCCACTAATTTCAAAGATAAGATCGACTTCGCTGGCATCGAAGGGAATTTGTCGACCTAAAGTTGAGGCAATTGATGTAAGCCTTCCACGGTGCCATCTTTTTGCAAAGTCTTGAAGCTGAACGCGGCTTGCATTCCACTCACGCGAATCTTTATTGAGCTGTAGGGTCGGATTTTTATTCTGAGTAGAGGTATCGGGTTCACTTAAATTTCTCTCCGAGTATTCCACAATTCACAAACTGCAAAACATGTGCCAAGCCATCGACTGTGTGATTACTGTCCGAGACTATAAGGTCGGACAGCTTGTCTGCACTCAGACACTTTGTCCAACCAAGCTGTCCGAATGCCGCGCCCTTTTTTCTATTAGTTTTCCCAACCAAATAACTCCCTCATAAAGAACGACTAACGGAGCCCATAACGCCAACATTGTGAATGCATCCGGACTAGGAGTAGCAATCGCTGAGATTGCAGCTAATGCAAGTAGAGCCTCCTTACGATACTTAGCTAATGTAAGAGTAGACACGAGTCCCACCTTAACAAGAGAGAGAAGAAATAATGGCATTTGAAAAAGCCCCGCAAATAAAAGCGCCATCCAAAGAGCAAAGCTAAGGAAAGATCCTAAGCTTAAAAGATCTTGAACATTATTCTGTGGTCCCATTTTCAAAAGAACAGAGAGCGTTTCAGGCAAAAGCCATTTCAGCCATAGGTAAGCCCCAAGCAAGAATAGCAAAGGAGAACATATCAAAACGATCCTCATTATGGTTTTTTCTGAAACTTTCAAAGCAGGTGCAGTGAACGCATAAAATTCATAAAGGTAAAAAGGCAGACCCCAGGTAAAGGCTGCAATCGTAGTAACTTTAAAGCTAATCCAAAAACGATCAGTAACGTCTATAACAACAAAGCGTAGAGACGCGAATTCAGCATTTTTAAATACAGGTCCAAGTAAAAAATTATAAAGCACATCATTGTAGTGCCATGCCAACGCCAATAAGACCAGGAAGACTCCAAGCACTCGGAAAATACGCACGCGAATTTCCGAAAGGTGTTCTGTTAGGGGCCTATATTCCCTTGTTTCTTCCAATTTTATGACTCTCCTGAAGCTCTTACATTCAAGATTCGAGCCAATGGCACAAAAGCTGCAACAACTCTTGCATCAGCATGCGATTTTTATTTAAACGCAGAGCTAATGTTGTTTTACGACAAAGTGTCCGGATATGCCGGACACTTTGTCCACAGGAGGTCAAAATGTTCGGATTGGGAATGCCTGAAATTATTATTTTGCTTGTAATTGTGTTGCTGCTTTTTGGACCTAAGCGACTTCCAGATCTTGCAAAATCGCTTGGCAAAAGTATCACTGAGTTCAAATCAGCAATAAAAGGCGATGCCAACAAGGACGAGGGGAGCGCTTAGTAGCTCCTAGCAAAGAGTATCTTGCTTAAGCTTGTTCGTTCGACGATACTCCTTAATTCCTATCTCTAAGACGCATTGAGTGAACATGGCATTATTATTTTTCATTATTGCAGCAGCCTATTCTACTGTTGGATTCGGCGGCGGATCCTCATATATTGCAGCGCTTGTGCTGTTTGGCCTGCCATACCAGGACATCCCCTCAATATCACTTCTTTGCAATTTGGTTGTTGTTAGTTCTGGCGCTTATCATTTCATTAAGAATGGCCATTTCTCATGGCCTCTTGCGAGAACATTTCTCACAACATCAATTCCCATGGCTTTTTTAGGTGGTCTCATCCCTATCACTCAACAGGCCTTCACACTGACTCTTGGTATCTTACTTATTCTAGCGGGAATTAGATTACTTTGGACAAGAGAAGAACCCTCGCAAGCGATTCTAAAAATTCCGTTTTCCAATAGCCTTGCTATTTTTTTTGGAAGCTTATTGGGGTTTCTATCGGGACTTGTCGGCATAGGCGGGGGAATTTTCCTTTCTCCATTGCTCATGGGGCTCGGCTGGGGGAAGCCTAAACAAATAGCCGCGACTGCTTCAATTTTTATTTTGCTAAACTCATTTGCGGGGCTCGTTGGTCAGACAATCAAGCATCGAGCCAACCTTGACATACTTCTTCAATACTGGCCTTTATTCATAGCCGTATTTTTAGGGGGACAAATTGGAAGCAGAATCGGATCTAATTGGTTATCTCAACTATGGATTGTGCGACTGACCAGTATTCTTGTCCTCTGGGTTGGACTGCGCCTTGTGTTTTAGAAATATTCGTTAAACTAAGGCTGATTAACTCAGACATTTAATATGTTTTTTGATGAGCCTTAAAGCTAAAGTCTACCATTAATCCATGGGGGCGATTTGGACACTACACCAACGACAAAGTTTTCGATTCCAAGCATTAGCTCGGAATTTCCAGATGCAATGTAAAGCTGCTTAAATCCTTTATTGTATAAAATTTTGGCGACCTCTTCCCCGCGATCGTCTTTGAGACGACTATCCAAATAAAATTGCGTGTCGAGATCGTAATTCTCAATTTTCAATAAGAGATCAGCTCTATTCGAAAAAGCTCGAACATCTCGATTGTATCTTTTTGCCGAATGTAGCCATGTAGAAATAACCATTTCGTCGTCCTCAACAAGTACAGCATCAGGCTTAATCTTCGTGCCAGTGACGACAGGAAGGCTAGAAACCATTGCTTTTGGTAATAGCTTGATACATGAAGTAAAACACGCCAGCCGAATGACTTCTTCGTCTGCTCTACTTGTTACCAGAATTGCCTTGGACTCAATTTTATTCTCGACTATAAATCTTAAGCCATTGTCGTCTGAGTTTAAAAACTCGTAATCAATAAAGTACAGTGTATTCTTCGGCGATTGATCCAACATCCATATTTTGAGATCCTTAGGCTCACTAAAGTGTTTGATAGGAATACTTGCTCCGAATGCTTTAAGTTTATTATCCCAACTAGAGTGAATAGAGGGATCATCATCAAGAACAACAACTGTAGTGTCTTTACTAATCCTAACGTTATCTATGAACCATTCGGGCGGATTAGCTATCGGTAATTTAACGTGCACAATGGTGCCTCTGCCTACTTCGGATTCAACTTCAATCAATCCACTCCAGGACTCCACACATTTTTTAGCAAAGCTAAAACCAAGGCCACTTCCGTTTTCTTTCCAAGAAACTCCCTTTATGCCGAGTTTGGTCAACTCTTCCTTGGACATGCCTTTTCCAGAGTCCTTAATTGATACAATGGCGTACTCGCCATCTTTAACAAGAGAAACAGAGACGCTACCTTTTTCTGTAGCTTCAACTGCATTATTTACCAAGTTTGACAGTACACGTTTGAAATCGTTTGGCGTAACGGATGAAAACACTCCATAACTTTGAGTATTTAAATCAAATAAGATATTTACTCCAAGTTTGCTTTGAAATTCTAGCCGCTTCTCTGCAATTAGACTGTCCAAAAGAGAAGACAAAAGCTGCACGCTTTTGATCTCGCGAACATCTTCTTCTTCGTTCTTGACGGTCTTCATCTGCTTCGAGAGTGAGGCAGTTATGCCGCTCAAACGTGAGTAAATATCTCTAAACAGAACTCTTCTCTCCTCAGGAATTTCATCCCGAATCATGTCCAAGGCAGTTCGATACGCAGATAGTGGAGACTGAATGTCGTGAACCACCTGATTTGCTGTATCCCAAGCAGCTTGCATTTTTGCTTCATCAATCTTCTTTTTCTCATTCTCTCTACGGTACCGCTCAAACACCTCAAGACCTAAGAAGATAGCGACAAGCAAGGGATAGAATCTGACAAAATAAATCCCTTTTATAACCTCAAGAAAAACCAATGTATCGTTCACTTGGAAATACAGAAGACCCACGTAGAAAGCCGTCCAAATCTTCGGCCTATCGTGTGCTTTAGAAACGAAGCTTGCAACGATGCCGAGAACCAAGGGAGCAAAGGACAAGAAAAACATTTTTCCGGAAATAATATAAGGTATTTGAGAACCCAGGGTTTCTCTAACAGATTCAGGTGAAAATACTTGAAAAGCAATCGAAGCAGAAACAACTGCAATTACCGATGCGTAAATAATGTTGAATGCCGTTTTTACTTTGTTCTTCTTAAGTGAGTAAGCCTTCCACGTTACATCAAACAAAGTCCAATCAGATAGGAATCTAAATAAACAGTGTAAATGAACCGCAAGCCATGGAGCCAAGAACTCGCGGGGCATATTTGAAACAAAAACCAGATAGATCGTGTAGGCCATACACATTTGGCCAAAGGCAACGATTATAGGACGAGATTCTCTGGCTTTACGAGTGAGTCGATAGAATAGAAGTGAAAATACAGCCAAAAGAACTGCGATTCCTATAGGAATCACAACATCAAAAGTGACTGAGCTAATATAATAGTAACGAGCGTCTTTGTAGGTAGCGATTCCAATGGGGGCATTTCTCAATCCACTTCTGGGCTGCTTGCTAGCATAGACTCTAATGAGAAGATCATTTGGGCGTTCCCTACGGAGAGAGTTCGGATCAAGCAAAGCCACAACTGGGTAGTGTTTTGCATATGAGAAATTCGGAGGAAGCCCCCCTGAGATTTGAAGCAACTTTCCATTTAGATAAATTTCGGCAGCATCTCCGATTTCAGAAATTAAAATTGCACATTTTTCACCTTCGTAACGCGTGCACAAATACGGAGTTACAAACGCCTTCTTATAAAGCATCCAGTGAAAGTCCTTGCCCTGAGGATCAACGTCCTTTTGACTCGGTAGACTTACTTTTTGGTATTCAGATTCTTTAACTTCCCCAAAGGTCTTTCCGAATGCTACCTTCCAGTCTCCACTCAAGTCAGAAACCAGAGTGAGCGCATTACGTTGCATCGACATCATATAAAGAAGCACTGCCACCAGCACTCCAATGGACGCAAATACGAGGAGGTATTCCCTCAGCGGAAGACGTTTGATCACGAAACTTTCTCTTCTCGCCTTTCTATCTCAAGTAGTATCAAGCGCATTTTATCCATGCGACCCTGAACAGCTTCAGCAAGACTAACTACCACTGGGTCGTCAATCTCATCTCTAATGACGTCGACAAT
>CAYNEF010000091.1:0-9763 GCA_964396165.1 uncultured Pseudobdellovibrionaceae bacterium | reverse complement strand
ACATTATCGTTGTTGCGATAAAAGACGCTCTTCCTACTTCTAAAGTAAAAAAAGGTACCGTTGCTAAAGCAGTGGTCGTCAGAACTAAAAAAGAAATCAGAAGAGCGGACGGTTCTTACATCCGCTTTGATGACAATGCAGCAGTTTTATTAAACAACAATCTCGAGCCAATCGGCACACGTATCTTCGGACCTGTCGCACGCGAAGTCCGAGTACCTGCAAAAGATGGCTATATGAAGATTATTTCGCTTGCACCGGAGGTATTATGACGGCGCAGACAGTATTTCATGTAAAGAAAAAAGACCTCGTTGAAATCCAAGTCGGAAAAGACAAAGGTAAAACGGGTAAAATTCTACGCGTAAACAATAAGAAAAGTCGTGTCACAGTTGAAAAACTCAACATGATTAAACGTCATACGAAACCTACTGGTCAAAAACCAGGTGGAATCATTGAAAAAGAAGCAGCAATTCATGTTTCTAACGTACTTCTTTATTGTGACAAATGCTCTAAAGGCGTTCGCACAAAAACGACAGTTTTAGAAGGTGGAAAAAAAGCGAGAGTTTGCCGCAAATGCAACACTCCATTAGATAAGTAGTATAAGTTATGAAGCCAAGACTCATTGAACATTATAATAAGAAAGTAGTTCCGGAATTGATGAAGGAGTACAACTATAAGAACTCCATGCAGGTTCCGAAACTTAAGAAAATTGTAGTCAGCATGTGTGTTAAAGAAGCCACATCTGATGCAAAAGTGATGGACCGTGCAATGGAAGAAATTGCATTGATCACGGGCCAAAAACCAAAGTTGACCCGCTCCAAAAAAGCTATAGCCGCATTTAAATTGCGTGCTGGTATGCCACTGGGTGCAGTAGCTACTTTGCGTGGCGCAAGAATGTATGAATTCTTGGATCGTTTTACAAATATCGCTCTTCCTCGCGTACGCGACTTCCGCGGTCTTTCTCCAACTGGTTTTGACGGTTCGGGAAACTACTCTGCTGGAATGAAAGAGCAAATCATGTTTCCTGAAATCAACTTTGATAAAGTTGAAAAAACTCGTGGAATGAACATCATATTTGTAACTTCAGCAACGAATGACAAGGAAGGGTTTACACTGCTCGAAAAGATGGGCATCCCCTTCAGAAAGAAATAGAGGATTAATAGATGGCTAAACTATCTATGAGAGTTAAAGCGGCACGAACCCCCAAGTTTAAGACTCGGCAGAAAAACCGTTGTCCACGTTGCGGGCGTCCAAGAGCGTTTTTGAGAAAATTCAAGCTCTGTCGTCTTTGTTTTAGAAAACTGGCTTTGGAAGGAATGCTTCCTGGCGTAATTAAGGCAAGTTGGTAGTTATGCATACAGATCCTATCGCAGACATGTTGACTCAGGTACGCAATGCTTCAAAAGCAAAATTGCGTAAAGTGGATGTAAATCCAAGTCAGGTAAAAATCGCTATTGTAGATACGTGGAAAAAAGCTGGGTTTATTAAAAACTACAGACTTTATCGTTTGTCTCCCACGGATACAAAAGGCGTTTTGAGAATTTATTTGAAGTTTGTTGGAAAAGATCAACCGATCATCCATGGAATCAAACGAGTAAGCAAACCTTCTCGCAGAGTCTATGCAAGAGCGGACAAGCTTCCAAGAGTTTTAGCAGGCATGGGAATGGCAGTCATTTCCACATCCAAAGGTGTACTCTCGGATCAATTGGCTCGAGAACACAAAATCGGCGGCGAAGTTATTTGCACAATTTGGTAGGTTAATTATGTCAAGAGTTGGAAAAAAACCGGTAAAGATTCCTCAAGGGGTTAAAGTTTCTTACAAATCTCCTGTTGTAGAAGTGAGTGGTAAAGGTGGTACTTTAAAAAAGACACTTTCTCCTGTTGTTTCTATCGAAGTTAAAGGGGATGAAGCAATTGTAGTGAACACATCTAAAACTGCTTCTGCAAGAGCACTTCATGGATTAAGCAGAACACTTCTCTCCAATATGGTTGTAGGAGTTGTAACTGGTTACCAAAAAGATTTAGAGCTTCAAGGAGTTGGATACAGAGCAGCTGTACAAGGAAGCAAATTGAATCTTTCTTTGGGTTTTTCTCACCCAGTTGAATTTGCGCTTCCACAAGGTGTAACAGCCGCAGTAGAAGCAAATACAAAGATTACGTTAAAAGGGGCCGACAAAGAATTGCTCGGTCTAACAGCTGCAAAGCTTCGCAAAGTCAGACCGCCAGAACCTTACAAAGGTAAAGGCATCCGCTACGCAGGCGAAAAAATTACTCTTAAACAGGGTAAAACAGCTGGTGCTGGAGGTGGTAAGTAATTTATGGCTATTCATTTAAGAAAAAATACTAATCAAAGACAGGTGACAAGAGCTCACCGTAAGACTCGTATCTATAAAAAGATCGTGTTGCAAAAAGGTAAAGTAGCTCGTCTTGTCGTCTATAGAAGCAATAAATTTTTATATGCTCAAGTTGTGGACGATTTGAAAGGCAACACGCTTTGCCAAGCAAACACACAAGAAGATTCTTTCAAAGCAATGAAATCCAAAAAGAACATTGAAGCTGCAAAGACTTTAGGAAAGCTGATTGGACAAAGAGCTTCTGAGAAAAAAGTAGCTAAAATTTTATTTGATAGAAATGGTTACGATTATCACGGCCGTGTTAAAGCAGTGGCTGACGGCGCAAGAGAGGCAGGATTAACCTTTTAAATATGACATTACCAAAACGCATTAATGCAAATGAGTTAGAACTCAACGAACGTATTGTTTACATCAACCGTGTAGCCAAAGTGGTTAAAGGTGGTCGACGCTTTAGTTTCAGCGTGATCGTCGTAGTTGGCGATGGCAAAGGTTTTGTCGGTGTTGGTTTGGGTAAAGCACGTGAAGTGCCTGAAGCAATCAGAAAAGCTGGTGAATCTGCAAAGAAGAACCTTCTTAGATTGCCTCTACTAAAAGGAAGCTTCCCTCACGAAGTAATTGGCAAATTTGGCGCAGCTTCTGTGCTCTTGATGCCTGCTTCTGATGGTACAGGAATTATTGCTGGTGGTGCATGCCGCGCAGTGCTTGAAATGGCTGGCGTTAGAAATGCTTTAACCAAAAGTTTTGGGACAAGTAATCCACACAACCTCGTGAGAGCGACCATTAACGGTTTACGTTCCATGAGAAATCCAGAAGATGTCTTCAGAGAAAGAAATTCTGAAGAGCATGTAGCTTAAAAAGAGAAAATTATGAGCGGTAAAAATGTTCAGTTACAACTTGTTCGAAGCCCTATCGGTTGCCCTCCTTGGATGCGCGTAATCGTTAAGACTTTGGGACTAAGAAAAATGCACCAAAAGAAAATTGCCCCAGACAATGGCGCGATCAGAGGCATGGTTAAACGTGTATCTCATTTAGTTAGCTTGTCAGAAGTGAAGGAGTAACCATGGCACAACCAGAAGTTTTAGAAATTGGCCTTGGAAAGTTAATTCGTCCAGAAGGATCCAGAAAAAAACGCGTCCGTGTTGGCCGTGGTATCGGATCTGGTTTGGGTAAAACTGCGGGTCGTGGCGGAAAAGGCCAAACAGCTCGTAGAGGTAAAGGTCGCCCAAAAGGTTTTGAAGGTGGTCAGATGCCACTTTACAGACGTATGCCGAAGTTTGGATTTAAAAATCCTACTCGTCGTGTGTTTGATGTAGTAAACTTAGCCGAACTTGAAAGTAACTTTGAAAGTGGCGCGAACGTTGACATGGAAGCTCTTGTTGAAAAAGGGCTAGTCAGAAGTTCTGCACTACTTCTAAAAGTACTTGGTGACGGTACGTTAACTAAGAAGCTTTCAGTAAAAGCGCATAAATTTTCGAAAACAGCGACTCAAAAAATAAACCAGGCTGGCGGTCAAGTGGAAGAAGTTAGAATCCCTGGAGACAAGCAACCTGAAGCAAAATAAACTACTTCACAGAAGGAGCATCCCTTGGCAGCAGTAGAAGGCCTTACCAAGATCCCAGAACTTCGTAGGCGTATCTTTTTTACGATTAGCCTTCTAGCAGTTTATAGAATCGGCTGTCATATTCCAGTCCCTGGAATTAATACAGACACTCTATCGAGATTCTTTCAGACGAACCAAAACACACTTTTTGGTATGTTGAATATGTTTTCTGGACGTGCGTTGGAAAATGCTTCCATCTTCGCGCTGGGAATCATGCCCTACATCAGTTCGTCCATCATTTCTCAATTATTGACCGTTGTGTGGCCTTACTTAAATCAGCTTTCTAAAGAAGGCGAAATGGGTCGCAGAAAAATCAACCAGTACACACGTTATTTTACCGTAGTACTTGCGATGTTTCAGGCGTTTGGAATTGCAACAGCTCTCATGAGCGCTGAAAATGCAAACTACGTTTTAATACCTGGTGTTAAGTTTAAATTGCTCACCATGATTACATTGGCATCTGGTACCGCATTCATCATGTGGTTAGGAGAACAAATTACAGATCGTGGTATTGGTAATGGTATTTCGCTTATCATTTTCTCCGGTATTGCTGCTGGAATTCCTGTGTCTGCTCACCAAACATTACAGTTAGTGAAAGACGGTCAGCTTGCTCCAGTGACATTGATATTGATTGCTGCCGGTATGATCGTTGTGATCGGTGTAATTATCTTTTTGGAACAGGGTCAAAGACGCATTCCTATTCAATATGCTAAACGCCAAGTAGGCAGAAGACTTTACGGCGGCCAATCAACACACTTGCCTCTTAAAATAAATACAAGTGGTGTGATTCCTCCTATCTTTGCTTCTTCACTACTAATGGCCCCTTTAACTGTTGTAACTTTTCTTCCGTCCAATCCAGTATCTGATTTTATTAAGGATGCAATTCAGCGTGGAAGTCTCATGTACTACGTTTCGTATGTGACATTGATCGTATTTTTCTGCTTCTTCTATACTGCAGTAGTATTTAATCCAGAAGATGTAGCTGAAAACCTGAAAAAACACGGTGGTTACGTGCCTGGAATTCGCCCTGGTAAAAACACAAGCGATTACCTGGACCGAGTGCTCTCCAGACTTACTTTCGGTGGTGCGCTTTACCTCTGTATGGTTTGCTTACTCCCAGATTTCTTAATTAATAGATTTAAAGTTTCCTTCTTTTTCGGCGGAACAACTTTATTAATTCTTGTGGGCGTTGCTCTGGATACAGTAGCGCAAATCCAAACTTTCTTATTAACAAGAGACTACGAAGGCTTCATGAAAAATGCGAAGCTCCGTGGCCGTAGAGGTTAACTTCGATGAATATCACAGTCTTTCTTGGCGCGCCTGGTTCTGGCAAAGGAACACAAGCTAAGCGACTTGCTGATACGACCGGAGTGAAACATTTTTCTACGGGCGATATGCTTCGTGCTGCAGTAGGCGCGCAAACTCCTGTAGGAATCAAAGCCAAGCAATTCATGGATAAAGGAGAACTTGTTCCTGACTCCGTGATGATCGAACTCATTGAAGACTCTTTATCCAAGCTTTCTTCAGACAGCAAAATTGTACTCGACGGTTTTCCAAGAACTCTTCCACAAGCTGAAGCGTTAGATTCAAAGCCGATGACAAAAGTTTCTCGTGCAATTTACTTTAAAATTCCCGAAGAAATTTTAGTCCGCCGTCTTACTGGACGCAGGTCTTGTCCAAAATGTGGCGAGTCTTATCACACGGAATTTATTCCGCCCAAAAAAGAAAATGTGTGTGACAAATGTTCTTCTGCACTTGTGCAAAGAAACGACGACAAAGAAGAAGTCGTAAAAAAACGTTTACAAGTTTTCGCTTCCCAAAATAATTCTCTACTAGGTTATTACAAAGCTAACGACACCCTCAGAGAAATAAATGCAGATCGAGATGTTTCGCTCGTGCAAAGTGAATTAAACAAGATGTTATAAGTTTTTTCACTGTATGGTTCATATTAAATCAAAAAGAGAAATAGACTTAATGAGACAAGCCGGTAAGCTCGTCGCTAAAGTTCTCATGCAAGTAGTGGAGCAAGCTAAGCCTGGTGTAAAACTCGAAGAGTTAGATGCATTAGCTGAAGAGCTCACTCTTTCTTATGGAGCAAAACCTGCTTTCAAAGGTTACATCGGCTACAAACATTCTCTTTGCACCTCTGTAAATGAACAAGTAGTTCATGGAATCCCCTCTAATAGAGCGCTTGTCGACGGAGACATTATCGGTTTGGATTTTGGACTAGTGATCAACGGCTTTTACGGCGACAGTGCAGTGACAGTTCCTATCGGCACAAATATTTCTGAGAGAGCACGAAAATTAATGCAGATCACGAAAGATTCTCTCTATGCAGGGATTGATGCTTCTCGTGCAGGCAACACCTTAAAAGACGTTGCCAGAGCGATTGAAAGCACAGTTACCCCTCATGGTTATGGCGTGGTTAGAGAGTTTGTAGGTCACGGAATTGGGCAGAAACTGCATGAAGACCCCCAAATTCCCAACTACGAGGCAGGCGCAACCAGCCTCAAGCTTAAGCCGGGAATGACCATCGCGATAGAGCCTATGATTAACGAAGGCACGCACCAGGTAAAAGTGCTCTCGGACAAGTGGACGGCTGTCACGAAAGACTCAAAACTTTCTTGCCATTACGAACACACCCTCTGTATTACAGACGGGGAACCTGAAATTTTGACTGAATGGTCTTCCGCATTTTTGGATACATTTCAAACACTTAGCTCATTTAACGAATGGAGGAAAGGAGCTTATGGCGAAAGAGGACCTAATCCAAGTTGAGGGGACTGTGGTCGAGCCCCTTCCAAATGCGATGTTCAGGGTGGAAATTCCGAATGGAAAAATAATCCTTGCGCATATCTCTGGAAAGATGCGAATGAATTACATTCGAATTTTACCCGGGGATAAAGTGACTGTGGAGCTTTCTCCCTACGACCTAACCCGTGGAAGAATTACATACCGGGCTAAGTAAGGGGAGAAATTGTAACTCTTTTTTAAGAGCTACTGCAATAGAATTGACAACTTAATGTTAAGTAGCCTAAATAGAGGCTTTATTAAAAGGAACTGAAAGTGAAAGTACGTGCATCAGTAAAAAAGATTTGTAATAAATGTCGAATATTTAGACGTGGTGGAGTAGTTCGCGTGAACTGCGAAGATCCTCGTCACAAGCAAAGGCAGGGATAAGAAGTGGCTCGTATTGCAGGGGTAGATTTACCCAGAAATAAACGAATCGAAATTGGTTTAACTTATGTTTATGGGATCGGGCGTTCGCTCTCTCAAAAACTTTTGAAAGCTACCAACATTGATCCCAATAAAAAAACGGATCAACTCGGTGACGATGAAGTTCAAAAAATTCGTGACTTGATCGACAAAGAAGAAATTCTTGTAGAAGGTGAATTACGTCGACAGTTCGGTCAAAGCATTAAGCGTTTGATGGATCTGCAGACGTACCGCGGTCTACGTCATAGAAAAGGTTTACCGGTTCGTGGACAGAGAACACACACTAACTCTCGCACACGCAAAGGTCCTCGTAAGACTGTAGCAGTTCGCAAACAACTTAAAGTGATGAAGTAAGTAGGAGTATTCAGTGACAACACAAGCGCCTGAAAAACAGGCTGAACAAAAAGAAACTAAAGAAGTTGCTTCCAAAGAAAAAGAAGCAGTTAAAGAAGTAAAAAAGAAAAAAGGACGTCGTGAAGTTCCAGTAGGTAATGCCTACATCATGAGTTCTTTTAACAACACCATTATTACCATCACTGACCCTGCAGGAAATGTTGTCTGCTGGTCTTCCGCTGGAAAAAAAGGTTTTAAAGGTGCGAGAAAAAGCACTCCATTCGCAGCTCAAATTGCTGCAGAAGATTGCGCTAAAATGGCAGTCGATTTGGGAGTGAGAGCACTTTCTGTATATGTAAACGGACCTGGAGCAGGAAGAGAAACTGCACTACGTGGTTTGCAAGTACCAGGATTAAAAGTTTCATTTATTAGGGACATCACCCCGATTCCACATAACGGATGTCGTCCCCCAAAACGTCGTCGTATTTAATTAGTAGGAGAGTAACTTGGCTAGATTGTCGTCAACAGTTTGTAAATTTTGTCGCAGAGAGAACATGAAATTGTTCTTAAAAGGTGACAGATGTTATACCGATAAATGCGCATTTGAGCGCCGTGCATACCCACCGGGTCAGCATGGTCAAAGACGCACAAAGCTTTCAGACTTCGGTTTGCAGCTTCGCGAAAAACAGAAGGTTAAAAAAATCTATGGAGTTCTTGAAAGACAATTCCGCAGATACTTCTACAAAGCGGACAGAGCTAAAGGCGTAACTGGTTTAAACCTTCTACGTCTTTTGGAACTCCGTTTAGACAACGTTGTTCACCGTATGGGTTTTGCAGATAGTAGAAAAGAAGCTCGTCAATTAGTGCTTCACGGACATTTCCTGGTTAACGGAAAACCCGTAAACATTTCGAACACTGTACTCGTTAAAGACGATGTGGTTTCTGTTAATCCAAAGAGCCAAAAATTGGTTCCGATCATTCGCTCACTTGAAAACGTGAAAAAACGCGAAATTCCGGACTGGTTGGAACTCAATGCAGCGGAATTTAAAGGTAAAGTGAAGTTTGTTCCAGAACGCAACCATGTCACTCTACCAATCGAAGAAAACCTAGTAGTCGAGCTATACTCGCGATAAGGAGCAATCAAGATGGATATTACACTGGCTCATAAAAATTGGCGTACACTTATTAAACCAAAAGGTCTCGAAATTGAACGAGACAGTCTGACAGACACCTACGGTAAATTTGTCGCAAAACCTCTTGAAAGAGGATTTGGGGTAACAATCGGAAACGGTCTGAGACGTATTTTGCTTTCTTCCCTTCAAGGGGTTGCAGTCACTAACGTTAAGATTGATGGAGTTCTTCATGAATTCTCCACTATCCCTGACGTAGTAGAAGATGTAGCTGACATTCTTTTGAATTTAAAAGAAGTCAGATTCAAACTTTATGTTGAAGGTCCTAAAACAGTAACAATCGAAAAAAATGGTCCTGGTGCAATCACTGCAGCTGACATTCAAGTAGACGACACTGTGGAAATCTTAAACCCAGAACAACACATTTGTACTTTGGGTAAAGAAGGCAAATTCAAAGCTGAGCTTAAATTGGAATTCGGAAAAGGCTATGTCTCTTCTGAAAACTTCAAAAAAGAAGATCTCGCTGCTGGCGTAATGCTTGTAGACGCTTTCTTCAGCCCAGTAAGAAAAGTAAACTACACCATTTCCCACGCTCGTGTCGGTCAACGCACTGACTATGACAAACTGGAATTGGAAGTCTGGACAGACGGATCTATCCGTCCTGAAGATGCAGTAGCTTACAGCTCTAAAATTTTAAAAGACCAACTTTCCATCTTCATCAACTTTGATGAAAGCTTGGAACCAGAAGTGGTAGAGCCAGTCATTGAACAAGAAAAAATCAATGACAACTTGTACCGCACGGTCGATGAACTTGAACTTTCCGTTCGCTCTGCAAACTGCTTGCAGAATGCTGGAATCAAATACATCGGTGAATTGGTACAAAAGTCTGAAGGCGAAATGCTAAAGACCAAAAACTTTGGACGTAAGTCTCTCAATGAAATTAAAGAAATTCTCACTGAGATGGGCTTGGGTTTTGGAATTAAAGTCGAAGGATTTGATCCCGAAGCTTATTTTGCCAACAAGAAAAAGAAAGATGGTTCAGACACTCTGAACTAAGACTTAGAAAGTAGTATATGAGGCATTTACACTCCGGTAGAAAGATGAATATGGATTCATCTCATAGAAACGCAATG
>CAYNEF010000090.1:0-9978 GCA_964396165.1 uncultured Pseudobdellovibrionaceae bacterium | reverse complement strand
AAATTGCAGAATAACCCGCAGAATTGCAGTTACTATTTCTCTTTAAGAGGCTTAAACGCCAAAGCACGCTTTTTACCGGAAGACTTTGAAGCAAATAGCACGATGCTGAAACACCGGCTTTATTCTTTCGAAAAAAATCTCTCTAATTCTCCGACGGCTGCTGAATTTAGAAAAATTTTTCAAGAACACTTGCGTTCCGTAGGCGCCACTTCTTCGTTAACAGTTTCCGACAACAAATTTTCAGAGTTTGCTCCCAAAGCCTCAGTCATTGCAGATGAAATGTATTTAAAAGAATCACGCTGCCCCTATCCAAGAGATTTTGGCGGCATTTACGATCCTAATACTGCGGTACTCTTTGATAAAGTTCCCGATCGCTTTATGCGTATTCAGGGACTGACGGGTGTCACCATGAACGGTGGGATCGGAGAAGGATTTTTCTTAAATGATGCTACAAGTGGCGTAGATCCACGCTTTATGTGGGGATACCCGACTACTGCCGCACTCTATTTCTTTCCCGGTGAGTATTATAAAGAGATTGGCCACTATGAAGCTCTCATGCTGGGAAGACAAAAAGCTTCTGTCCTTTCAAATGCAAAAAACCGTAAATTATTTAATATATCTGGAATTGATGCGTACAATGTCATTCGCGACGATTTCAAACTAGTAACAGATCATGAAGACTATAAAGTTATTGAAGATGATATTCCCGCAGTTCAACTCATTAAAGATACGAGATCCTATGGTGTCGCGTATCTGGCAAAGCGCATCCAATACCAAAAGCCACGCGATCTTTCTTTTGCAGGAATACGTCCTCCGTTTCTTGCCGCGGATTCTGCCCGTTTTGAATCTTACAAAAAAACTGTCGATGCCTTAACAGAAGAACTGGTAGCGATCCCAGAAAAGCAATCTGCCATTATCGAAACAAATTCTCTCTCAGGAGAATCCAAGTTGATTGAAGAAAATCAATTCACTCTTTTAAATATTTTAGGCAATAAAGCTGCTTTTAAAGTGAACTGTAAAGCACAGCCGTGCCGACTTGTTTTTAACCAATCAAACGTGATTGGGTGGAATGCTTTTTCCGATAAAACACCACTTACTATCGATAGAGCGAATTTTGCTTTTATGAGTGTGGCTGTTCCTGAGGGTGCGCACCTTGTATGGTTTGAGCACCGTCCTTGGGGAATAATACTGGGCGCACTTCTTACCTGCCTTAGCTATTTTGCCGCGGCCTTTTTCCTAGTACGTAGACAATCTTAAAATTATAAAATTTCATCACCCAGTTCAAGTGCCAATGCTGCATCCAGGCCGCGGGTGACTTCTGCAAAGGAGGTGTATCTGCCAGTCAAGTGCAAATTGGGAGCAGTATTGATAAAAAACTGACAGCCGCCAGTATCCTTGCCGGCAGTAGCAATACCAAGCGTTCCCTTGAGGTGCTTTCGTGGGCTCACTTCATCTCGAATCAAAAAACCAGGCCCACCAAAACCGTCACCTCTGGGATCTCCCCCTTGTGCTACGAAATTTGGGATGACACGGTGGAAAATTTTCCCTTTATAAAAATTCTCTCGGAAAAATTTTACAAAGTGGTAAGCCGTAACCGGTGTCTCTGAAAACATTTTAAGATGGATTTCACCCTTTGTTGTTTTTAAGACCACTGTCGTATTTACGGCAGCCTGAAGTTCAGCCGGAGAAGGCACATCCGCCGTAACTTTACTGTTTAAAGGAATGCGGGCGCTTTCATCCCGGCCCGTAAGTGTTTTGATTGTTTGCACGGCTGCTACAATGACTGATTTTTCCGTGTCGTTAAGTGCCGGTTCCACATAAGGTGCCAAATTTTTCTCTTCTAAAGCATTTAAGGCATTTAAGATGCTTACCTTCACTTCCACTAAATCTGGACTGAGAAAATTCTTATAACTTTGCGCTAAATCTTCTCCAAATTCACGCCACTTGAATTGCTCAGTCAGTTGTGCGATTTGCGCAGTCAATCCCGGTTCATTTCTTAAGATTACTTTTTTCAATCCCTGTTTAAACGCATAACTGAATTTTTCAGACGGTAATGTCGTGAGTGCCTCAAACAATTCGCTTAATGGCTTTGGATGCGATTTTTCTAATAATGGGATCAAACTGTCCATGTCTTCTGAAGAACCGTTTGCCATCGTAGCAAGTGCAACGCCATACATATTGCTGTCAGGGTATTTCAGTAGCTCTACTGCAATTTTCTTGCTTTGGGCAAAATTGATTTTCGACATCAGAAGCAAAGCTTGTCGTCTCACCCAAAAAGATTTCGAAGTTTTTAATGTTGTCTCTAGACTTTCTTGCAGTGTCAGTTGTCCTTGCATCTGCGCCGCAGTTTCCAGCGCCGTTACCAGGACGGGTACATTTTTATCTTTTAATAGTTCGCGGTACGTTTTATTTAAATCATCTGATACGGGTGCTCCTTTTAATGCACGAATGGCTTCCACGCGGACTGCGGTATTTTTCTCACTCAAGCTTGTGCGCATAAGCCACTGGTAGGCCTCGGGCTTTTTGGTTTTACCAAGTGTACGAGCCAGTAAGGCACGTGCATCAGTAGAAGTTACTTTGCCAATCGTTTGCAGAATTTTATCGATTGGAATGAGATTGGGATCTCCTTTAAAACGCGCTAACGCAAAGGCACAACTGACGGCTGTCGGTTCAGTCGCCAGTGTTAATTGCACAAGCCGGGGCATCAGTTTTTCCGAAACCACCCACTTGTCGTTCGAATTCATAAAGAGCAATCCCGTGCCTTCACATGCCCCATCCAGGATCGTCATGTCACTTGAGGTCTCCAATGTTTTTGTCAAAAGCTTCAGACTTTTTTCTTTACCGGCGCGCCCGATATTCACCAGAACTTCTGCGATAACGTTTGAGTTCTTTTGAAATTGTATCTGCTGTTCTAAAATTTTTACGGCAATATCGTTCCCAATCATGCCGAGAGCAAAAGCAGTATATTTCTGTACCTCGGGGTTTTTGCGATTCAATAATTTTTGTAAATCATCTATCGCATAGGGATCTCCAATGCGCGCAATCGCAAGAAGGGCGGCTTTTACTATTTTAAAACTTGGGTGATAAAGCGCACTTAATAAATACGGATCGTGGGGCAGTCTTAAATTTTCGATTCGAATTATTTTTTCTAAGGTTGCAGCTTCACCAGCGTAATTGGCCGGTGCCCTGAATTTAGGGTGCAGGAAGTTTTTTTTTCTCGGTGACGCAATAACGAACGTTTGGAGGAGTAGCGATAAAACAATCAGAGTTTTCATTACTTGTACTATGTGCCATGCCGAGCCTTGATTCAATAACCATACAAATGTATGGTATTAGCAGGGGGGACATTTGAAATTAGATTGGTTGTTTTTAGATTTAAACAGTTACTTCGCCTCTTGCGAGCAGCAAGAAAACCCACGTCTTCGCGGCAAGCCCGTCGCTGTAGTTCCCATGATGGCCGATACGACTTGTTGTCTTGCGGCAAGCTACGAAGCAAAGCGGCTCGGCATCAAAACAGGAACCATGGTGCGAGAGGCAAGACAGATGTGCCCCAGCATTGTTTTTCTCCCGGCACGTCACGATCTGTATGTGAAGTACCACCACCTGATTTTAGAAGCGGTCGAGAAAGTCACGCCGATTGATAAAGTCTGTTCGATAGACGAGATGGCTTGCCAGCTGATGGGCAGCGAAAAAAATCTGGAACTTGCAAAAGGTCTCTCTCTAAAAATAAAAAAATCAATCTACCAAAACGCGGGCGATTATTTACGCTGCTCTATCGGGCTTTCAAGCAATCCCTTACTTGCGAAAATGGCCGCCGACATGCAAAAACCCGATGGACTAACCGTTCTGGCCAAAGAGAAACTACCCGGTGCGCTCTACTGTCTTAAACTAAGAGATATTCCGGGCGTTGGCGCTCAAATGGAAGCACGCCTTCACCGCTCGGGAATTTTCTCGATGGAAGCTTTGCTTTCTCTCTCCAAAGAACGCATGCGCGCCATCTGGGGAGGAGTGGTGGGCGAGCGTTTCTTCCATCTTCTAAAAGGAGAAGAAGTTGATTTACCCGAATCAAAAACATACTCGATAGGACACCAACATGTCTTAGCTCCCGACACACGTACGCACCAAGGAGCAGTAACGTATTTAAAACGACTGGCTGAAAAAGCTGCTTTTCGTTTGAGAAATAAAAAATTATTTGCCAGAAGAATCGCCATCCACGTCAAATACATGAGAGAGAATACCTATTTTGCTGAGGAAAGACGCATAGAAGAAACGCAAAGCACACTTGTTCTTCTCAAGATCATCGATGAAGTCTCAAAGCAATTGCCTTCCCACAAACCACTGCGTGTGGGTGTAATCCTCATGGATTTTGTCCCGGCAGATCACCACCAGCTTTCTTTGTTTGAAACAGGCAGAGAAAACGATTTAAGTGAAGCGATGGATTCTATCAACGGTAAATTCGGAAAAAATGCCGTCTTCTTCGGAGGCGTACCGCCCAAGACGGAAACTAAAAGCAAAATCGCTTTCAGTCGAATCCCTGAGAAATTCGAACTCTAGGGACGTCTGCGGAAGATGCCACCACCATGTCCCAATCCTGGAAAAAGAATAGGCGGCTGGGGAGGTGCCGGTACAACGTGAGGATCAGTAGGTCCGTCCTCGTTAATAGCGGTTCTGTCTTGAAGCATTTTATCGATGTAATTACTTAAAACAATATTTTTACCGGCATCGGTATTGATCAGTTTGGAATCGTTAAAAAAGCGTTGCACGTTTTCAGAAGCCTGAAGACCGTGCTCAGTTCCTGTGAAAGGTTTGCCAAATGCATCAGACACGGCGTGGATACAATTTACTACCGCAGACTTAAGATCTCCTGTAGCAGCACGGTGGCGGATATCATCCACAATGTAAAACATTTTACCGGAATTTAATTCGTCAATTCTACCAAGACCCGCATCAAACACACCTTTAGAAATCGGATAAGCTCCAAGGCTCAGTGCGGTTGTTTTGGAAATCTCGTTCAGTCTTCGCTGATTTTTTAAAAGCTGGTTTTTAGTGCGCACAAAATCCAGCGTCTCTTTTAATGAATAGTTTCTTCCTGGTTCAGGACGTAAGCGCAAATCCACTCTCAAGCGACTTGCAAAATCAGCAGGCAACCAACTGATGTCATGAAATTCCAATCCTTGACCGGTACTTAAGTTGCTACCCTTGGGAGCGCGGATGTAACTAGCAAAAGTGTGGGATGCAGGAATGGAATTGCGCCCATCCTGATAACCGTACATCACTAAAAAGTATTGTTCGGATTCTACGACATTTGAATCTGCACTCAAAAAACGCGGAGAAAAAAGCGCGAGTAAAATAAAGAACACATTGCGAAAAAATAATCTTTTCATGCTTTGTAGTATGAAGCATTTGATAGTTTGGATCTTCTTAGTTATTTGGCGAGATATTATTCCAAAAAGAATACGGTGTAGTCTCAATGACTACAGGGGGTTTTTTCACAAATTTAAAAATATTTTAAAAAGAGTATTGACACTAAATTTACACGGGCATATACACCACATCCAAGAACGGTGACGTTCTTCCTAAGAACCAACCATGAGGTTGGACATAGAGGTACTTCTTACCGAGCACATTTTGATGTGCCTACCCCCCAAAGGTAGACGAATTTTTCGGCCTCTAAAAACAAATAAATGTGTTCGAAGCGGGTTTTACCGGTACCAAGGTTGGTGGCTGAATTTACCTTCTTCAATTTGTTAAGGAAGAAAATCATGAAAAATCTAGTAACATTAATGGTCGTTGGAATGCTCGTAACAAGCGCTACTTTCGCAAGTGGCTTTAAATGCGATGCTACGGACGACTCCGGTTACAGCGCAAAATTATTCAACCACGTTTCTGGCGCAACAAGAACTCCAGCAGTTCTCGTAGTCAGCAACAAAGATGCTAATCCAGGAACTTTGTTAAAAGCTTCTGGTGAAGAAATCAGCAAAACAAATCGTGCAAACACAGTTCGTTACACTGTAGAAGGTAACAGCAAAACTGCAGACACAGTGATTTTGCAAATCTCTTTCAAAGAAGGCCGTGAAGTAATCGAAGCAGGCGAATCTGCAGATGCTCAGCTTATCTTTGTTACTGAAGGTCAACGTGACGTAGTTCCTATGGAATGCGTACGCTACCTGAAAAACAACTAAGAATTAAGTGAATGGGAGAGCTTGTCTCTCCCGTTCATAAGATCCATTCTCCCAATCTCCCTCTTCAATGTGGTCGAAAGATCAGAATGAAGGGGGAGATTACTTTTTGCAGTTTTTTTAGATTTAGCTACCTGATCGATGATCGCATGCGTAAGTAGGAAATGTACAGTTTCAACAATTCCGTATGAGTGTGAAGGCACGTAAAAACTTAAATTAGATAAAAGCGATAACGGATTATTTTTATCAAACCCGGAAAAACCAATTATCTTGCAGCCTTTTTTTATTGCTACTTGCACAGCAGAAATAATATTTTTAGATCTTCCCGAACTCGAGATTGCGATTAGTAAATCCCCTTCGCTCGAAAATTCATCAAAAGGACGAGCGAAAACATTTTCAAACCCATAGTCATTGGAAATACCGGTGAGAAGAGCAGAATCATTGAACGAGTAGGACTGAATGCCGCCATGGTTCCACAAGTCGAGTGCCTGATGACTCGCAATTGCGGCACTGCCCCCATTGCCGATAAAAAATACTTTTTTGTTTTGCTTTTTTACTTTGTGCAGAAGTTTTACGGCATTCGATAAACCTGTTTCCAAATCCAGGAATTTACCTTCAAAATTCGTGCAATTGGTTTTGCCCAATGCTTCGTGAAAATCGGTCAAGGTTTTAAAGGAATGTGCCATTTGCTTACTGTTAGCACGATTCCAAGAATATCGACAACTTCAGTTAAGTCAGCTATTTCTTCATGGGTTGGAATATCTAGATACATTAAACGAAAAACAGCGTCAGGCTGTGCTCCATGGGGACGGCCCCATCCTGATTCTCGCGGGAGCGGGCTCGGGTAAAACGCGTGTACTTACGCACCGCATTGCCCATTTGATATTTCAAAGAAAAGTCGCCCCAGATCAGATACTTGCCCTTACTTTTACCAATAAGGCCGCAGCTGAAATGCGAGGCCGTGTCGTAAAACTTTTAGATAAACTGATGCCTCGGGTATTTGATGAGCGCGACTTGTGGATAAGTACGTTTCATTCTGCTTGCGTGCGCATCTTGCGATCCGACATCCACCATTTGGGATACAACAACCAATTTACTATTTATGATGATTCCGATCAGCGCTCTGTCATTAAAGCCTGTTTAAAAGATTTAAATATCAGTGAATCGGCGTACTCGCCGAAAGCCATCCAGGGCCGTATCAACAAGGTGAAAAACGAAGGCTATGATCCATTAAGCTATCAACCTTCTTACGGTGGTCCGCTCGAAGATGTCTTTATGCGCGTTTTTGAACGCTACGAAGAAGTATTAAAACAATCTTCTGCTTTGGATTTTGCGGACCTAATTTTAAAAACAGTTTCTTTATTTGAAAAAAATCCAGCTATTTTAGCTGCCTATCAACAGCGTTTTCCCTACCTGTTGATTGACGAATATCAAGATACGAACCGGTCACAGTACTTACTGATGAAAATGCTGGCGGGTACCGCACATAACGTCTGCGTTGTGGGGGATGAAGATCAGTCTATCTACAAATGGCGTGGTGCAGACATCAGAAACATCTTAAATTTTGAAAAAGATTTTCCCAATGCGATTATTTTTAAACTGGAACAGAATTACCGTTCCACGAAAAACATCATTGAAGCCGCAAGTTCCGTCATTTCTTACAATACCGAAAGACGCGACAAAACCCTTTGGACTTCGAATGACGAAGGGGAACAAATCACCCTTTTTGAATGCTACGACGAACATGACGAAGCACATAAACTCATTCACGAAGTAAATTCAGCGATTTCCAATGGCGCGACCATAAATGAGATGGCTGTTTTTTACCGCACGAACGCGCAGTCACGCCTGGTAGAAGATATGCTCAGAGCCAAAGGGCTTAACTACCAGATTTACGGAGGCTTAAAATTCTATGAGCGACTCGAAGTCAAAGACACGCTTGCCTACTTGAAACTAGTCTCCAATCCCAATGATGATGTGAGCTTTAGACGCATTGTAAATGTCCCAGCACGCGGAATCGGCGCAGTTTCACTCGATAAATTTAATAAAAAAGCTCAAGCAGAGGGCTGCAGCCTCTACACGCTTCTTGAAAAAATGTTCGGTGAAAATCCAGAAGTCGAATCGGATTTAGGAAGAAGCGGTAATAAGTTCAGACAATTTTATGAAATCATGGAAGCCTTCCGTAATTCCAAAGACAAGGTTTTACCTTCTGATTTAATCAATATGGTGATTGAAGATACGGGCTATAGAAGATCACTCACCGATGATCACTCGCCTGAATCACAAAGCAGACTTGAAAACCTTGCAGAATTAAGACAAAGCGTTGTGGAATTTGAACTGCGCCGTGGAGCGGAAAATCCGGAGAAACAAATTACACTAGAAGGTTTCTTGGAAGAAATTGCGCTCGTGTCGGATCTCGACAAACACGATCCCCAGGCGCCGGCTGTAAAACTGATGACCATCCACATGGCAAAAGGCTTAGAATTTGAAGATGTTTTTATTTTAGGACTTGAAGAAGAACTCTTTCCTAACATCAGGCCATGGGAACCGGAAGAGGCGGCCGATGTGGAAGAAGAACGCCGGCTTTTTTACGTCGCTATCACGCGTGCGCGTAAAAACCTGCGCCTTTTCTACGCGAAAAACCGCACCGTGTTCGGAAATGCCCACTTCAGAGTCATCAGTCGATTTGTCGATGAAATACCGGAAAAATACCTGGATAAAAGAAAAGCAGATTATTTTTCCAGACGCAGACACTTTCTTGAGCGCCCGGGGCTGCCCCCGCGCAAGCCAGACTGGAGAGAGCGAGACGATTTTTCAGATCCCATTCCGCAAGACGACTATTCTCAGGTACCTCCCGATGACTACTACACGGGCCCGTCATTAGAGGACGGTGAATCTGAATTCAAACGAGGCTCGCGCGTGATGCATCCCGCCTTTGGGGAAGGTGTTGTAAGACAATGTTTGGGCGGAGACAAATTAATGGTAGAATTTCCAGGACAGGGTCTTAAGAAAATCTCGACTAAATTTTCTCTACTCAAAGGCGTGGAATGAAAATTGAAAAATTATCGACTGTAGAACGGGAATCTCTTTATCCAGCGCGTACAGAAGAGTGGGGCGGCCTTATCGCTCCTGAAGAACTCTCTGGCCGATGCAAACACCTTTACAGTCTTCCGTACGGAAAAGATAAAATCACCACCTATGGCCTGAAAAAAGACGGCAAAATTGTCGCTTCGATGGACATCATGCAAGTACCTCTGATGGGTAAAAAGCAGGATAAAGCAGAACTTATAAAAGGTTACTTGCTTGCGTGGTGCATTGTACCGAAAGAATTCAGAAAAAATGGTTACGCAAAAGAACTCTTAAAGCAATTTACAGAACTCGAAACAGATAAGCAGGGAGTTTTGTACTCGGATATTGGGCCCAATCTTTATTCCCCCTACGGCTTTGTCCCCAGAAAATCTTTTGTAGTAGAAGGCCCTGAGAAAAATATTTCTACATTAAATGTTACTCCTCTTTCACTCGAAGAATTTGTAAGTTCTTTGAGACTGATACGGGAAAAAGAACTGCTCTCCCATGCAGAAGGTGCAACTTGCATCGCACCAGATACCGAATTTTTCTCCTGGCAAATCGAAAGATTCAAGTACACGGCACTTGTTCGCAAAAAAGATTTTCCGGTGTCTGTTGCATTTAAAATTAACCACGGAACTCATGAGCACATTTTATTAACTGCACCCAATCTTGTGAAAAATCGCCAAGAAGGTCTTTGGGTAACTTCCGGATGCGTACTTTGCGAAGAAGT
>CAYNEF010000089.1:0-10268 GCA_964396165.1 uncultured Pseudobdellovibrionaceae bacterium | reverse complement strand
TCGGTACGGCATAGTCCCACACCTTCAGCACCGAATTGACGGGCCACCTTCACATCATGTGGGGTTTCTGCATTGGCTCTCACACCCAGTGTTCTTCTTTCATCCACCCATTTCATCAGCTCATTGAAATACTGATCTACCTGGCTATTGATTGTCTGAACACTTCCCAGAATGACTTCACCACTTGCGCCATCCAGTGTGATGATGTCTCCGCGCTTAATGAGATTTTCGCCGACTTTAAACTGTGCATTTTTATAGTCTATAGAAATGCTGCTGCATCCTGCAACACAAGGCTTACCCATCCCGCGCGCCACTACAGCTGCATGAGAAGTCATCCCACCCAAAGCCGTCAAAATACCTTCAGAAGCATCCATCCCGCCGATATCTTCTGGAGATGTTTCGTGTCTGACCAAAATTACTTTTTTATTATTCTTTTTCATTTCCTCTGCTTCATCAGAGGAGAAAACAACTTCACCAGAAGCGGCTCCAGGCGAAGCAGGCAACCCTTTTGCGATTACTTTCTTCGGTACTCTGGGGTCAAGGCGCGGGTGCAAGAGTTGTTCAATTTGTGCAGGCGTCACTCGTAAAAGCGCCACATCTTTTGGAATCAGCTTTTCACTCACCATATCAACGGCGATGCGTACAGCTGCAGACGCTGTTCGTTTTCCCGTTCGAGTTTGCAAGAGAAAGAGTTTATTTTTTTGAATGGTGAACTCAATGTCCTGCATATCCTGGTAATGCAATTCAAGTTTCTTATACAATTCCACCAATTCTTTATAAGTTGCAGGAAACTGTGCCTCTAATGTGGGAAGATCTGAACCATTTGAAGATTCTTTATTGATGGGACACGGAGTGCGAATGCCTGCTACCACGTCTTCCCCTTGCGCATTTTGCAAGTACTCTCCAAAAAATCGTTTCTCACCCGTCGATGGATCACGTGTGAAAGCCACACCAGTCGCACAATCATCGCCCATGTTTCCAAAGACCATGGACTGTACCGTGACTGCAGTGCCCCACTCTTCTGAAATTTTATTGATACGACGGTAACTCACCGCACGTGCAGACATCCAGGAACTAAATACGGCCCCGATTGCGCCCCAGAGTTGCTCCTTCGGATCCATTGGAAAGGCTTTTCCCGTTTCTCTTAAAACAACTTTTTTAAATTCACTGACCAACTTTTTTAAATCTTCAGCTGGTAACTCAGAATCGTTTTGAACTTTTCTGTCGTTTTTAGCTTGGGTCAGTAAAATTTCAAATTGATGCGGAGAAACTCCCATCACCACATCTGCATACATTTGAACAAATCTTCTGTAGGCATCATAGCTAAAGCGCTCGTCTTTAGAAGAAGCAATCAGCCCTTCGACTGTAGAATCTGAAATACCAAGATTCAAAATGGTATCCATCATGCCCGGCATACTGACTCGTGCACCGGATCTCACCGATACGAGAAGTGGATTTTTGGGATCACCGAACTTTGCTCCCATTGTCTGTTCTAACTGAGCCAGAGCTTCGTCGACTTCTTTTTCGAGGCTAGCAGGATATTTCTGCCCTTGTTTGTAATAATGGGTACAAACTTCTGTGGTAAGTGTGAATCCCGGAGGAACCGGTAGTCCCAAGTTAGTCATCTCTGCAAGGTTTGCTCCCTTGCCGCCCAAAAGATTTCTCAAGTCACGGTTGCCTGAGGCTTTGCCTTTGCCAAAAAAATAAACTTGAGTACCCATATTTTTTAAAATCCTAATTGTGTCGTTAAATATTCTGCAACAGCTGTCGCTGCAATACGTTCCTGCTTCATCGTATCTCTGTGTCTGACAGTGACCGTATGATTAGAAGTACTTTCTCCGTCGATGGTAATACAGAACGGAGTCCCCACTTCATCCTGTCGTCGGTATCGTCTTCCCACAGCCCCTTTATCATCAAAAAATACATTCCAGCGTTTTTTCAAATCACGGTAAATATTTTCTGCAAGCTCCGGCATTCCATCCTTATTCACCAGTGGGAATACTGCGGCTTTAATCGGCGCAATTTGCGGGTGGAATTTAAGTACTGTACGTACTTCTTTTTCAAGTTGCTCTTCTTCGTAAGCGTCTACCAAAAAGGCAAGTGTCCCACGATCAGCGCCTGCACTGGGCTCAATCACATAGGGGAAGAATCGATTGTTCGAAGGCTGATCGTAATAGCGCAAATCTTTTTTACTGAATTCAGAATGCCGTTTTAAATCGTAATCCGTACGATTTGCAATTCCTTCCAGCTCGGCTCTGCCGAATGGAAAATCGTATTCGATATCTGCGCAACCTGCAGCATAATGGGCGAGTTCTGATTTTTCGTGTTCACGCAAATGCAGACGTTCTTTATTGATTCCGTATTTGATGTACCAATTGTAGCGTTCCGCTTTCCAGTATTCGAACCACTTTGTCGCTTCGTGCACATCGGGAGAACAGAAAAATTCCATTTCCATTTGTTCAAACTCGCGAGAGCGGAAGGTAAAATTGCGTGGGTTGATTTCATTACGAAATGCTTTTCCGATTTGTGCGATCCCAAACGGTACCTTCACTCTGCTCGTACTGACGATGTTGTCGAAGTTCGCAAAAATCCCCTGGCAGGTTTCAGGTCTTAAGAATGTCTGTGAGGTGCTATCTTCCATAGCGCCGACATACGTCTTAAACATCAAATTAAAATGTCTGACTTCAGTGAACTTGTCTTTCGTTCCGCAAGTAGGACATTGGTTGTTTACAATATGATCGGCACGAAAACGCCCACGGCACTGAGTACAATCCACCATCGGATCGGTAAAAGAATTTACGTGTCCCGAAGCTTCCCACACTTTTGGATTCATCAAAATCGAACAATCTACACCCTGGATGTCATCGCGCTGCGTTACCATGTCGCGCCACCACAGGTTTTTTACATTGCGTTTGAGCTCTACGCCTAAAGGTCCGTAGTCCCAGCACCCGTTCAATCCTCCATAGATTTCACTGGATTGAAAGATAAACGCTCTGCGTCTACAGAGAGACACAATATTATTCATTTTTTGTTCGGATGCAGGCTTAGCCATGAATTACCTCTTACAGAGATTCGGACTTTAATACTTCAAAAGTCGCTCGTAAACTGCAAACAGATCACAGGGTTAAAATGTCTGTAAAAGAAAGGTATACTTATTCCCATCGTGTCTGAATGCATACTCGGAAATTTACCGTCCAAACTGTTTAGATCCTACTATTTGGGGTTCGATCACCCTTTTAAAGTAAGAATTTTATCCAAAATCGTCCAAAAATTCGGAATTCGACTGACAGTGCCCTATAGCAAAGAGGGTTGGATTACTTTAAACATCACAGACGGGGTAGAAGACGGGATTTTAAGAAACGGATTTTATGAACCGGAAGTATGGGAAAGCCTGCTTCCGTTTATTTCGAAAAACGAAATTTTCTGGGATATCGGCGCCAATATCGGGGGCATAAGCTTGAGAGCCGGGCTTAATCCTGCCATTAAAGAAGTCCATTCGTTTGAACCCAATTCCAAGGTAAGAAAAATTTTGAGTCACCACGTTTCTTTAAATTCCAAAAGCCCCATTACGGTACACGGCTTGGCATTAAGCGATAAAGATGAAAACAAAAATTTAATGTTGCCTCCAGATGAGAATAGCGGGGTTGCCTCTTTTGTGAATGAAACAGCCAGCAATAAACTTGTGGAATCTGTTCGCTGCGTAAAAATTGACACCCTCATCAAAGAAAAAAATTTAGAGTTTCCAACACTGATGAAGATTGATGTCGAGGGCTGGGAATTGCCAGTGCTTTTAGGGGCCAAAGAGTTGTTTAAAAATCACCCGCCAAAGGCAATCGTCTTTGAAACAGGCTACTTGGAAAATGTGGATGGCAAAATGGATCCCGCTATCCGAAACTTCTTTATGGAAAACGGGTACAAGATTAAACACATCACACGCAGCTATAACAAAATAGAACCGGTTGAAAACTTTCTCGCTTATAGAACTTAATATGTACAAAGAAAATGATTGTGCAAAGCGTATCCGACTCATTGAAAGCGAGGAAATCCTTGCTGTAGCAGATCGAGTAGCTACTTATTTAAATCCACAATACCAATTAGATCGCAAAGAAGGACGTGCCCCCAAACTACCCGACTTACTCACCTCTAAGCGGGAAAGTAATCAATCGTCATATCGACTGAGAGAAATGAAATACAAGTTGGAAGTTGGATTGATTCAAAAAGCAATGGAGCAACTGAAAACAGGAGCCGAGTATTTATTGCATAAAGAACCCTCGGCACAAATAGATAGATTGGAAATTGTCGTTCCACTTCAATCTAGAAAATTAAAAAAAAACGAAAAAGAACTTTTAGGAGAACCGATTGATTCTTTCAGGTACCGTTTTAATTTGAACGGGGCACCTGCGTTCGTACATGCGCTTGGCAAGTCGTATGAAGTGACTTTGCTTTTATTATAATCTGATTTCAACAACGAGATAGGGAGAGAAAACAGGATGAATAACTTTAGATTTTTTGTAGTTACATTAGCCGTTTGTAGTGCATTACAAAATATTCCACTAGCATTTGCGGATGGGCCCGAAGCGGCAAAACTAAGTATACGATATGACTATCTGTGCAAGCCTATACAGTCTTCTTTTAAGGGAACTTCCTTTTATTCCCAATTTCTTCGCAACGCTCCCACAATGAAATACACTTTTGCCAAGTACTATCAGGAAGTGGACGAAGTCCTTTTAAAATACAACCAAGAAAATTGTGAACAGGCGGTTAAAAGTGCAGCCAATCTCAAAACATTTATCGAGAAGGAAAACAAGCTTTGCAAGGAATCATGTAGTGTGAACGTAGCGTTCTATCACAAAAATGATTGGTGGTGGTCTCGAAATTCAAATACGAAACTAAACGTCAACGAATGTGAAAGTATTTGCAATAAATATACAGAAGAACAAAATACCCAGCTTGCGAGTCTTCCTCCGCTAACAGACCACAAACCTAGTGAAACAGGAAGAAATGAGCATTAAGTTCACGTTCCTAAATTTACTTCGAAAATGAAGAAATAATCTCGAGAAGTAGCGGATAAAACAGCAGCAAGAATGTTGGCGGCAGAAAAAATAATATCACCAGAATATTGGTTCTAGACGGCAATCGCTGCAAGTGGTTTTCCAAATCTCTTGAGTGTTCCGATCGCAAGGTACTTGCTATTGAACTCACACAATTGGCAAGCCCTGCCCCACTTTGATAAAGCTCGTTGATGACAGAAAACCATATTTTTAGACTGGGAATTTTAAAATCGCTAGACAAGCGGGCGAGTACTTGAGTGATCGGCTCGTCTTTCTTTTGCGCAAGTTCTTCTTTTAATCCCTCGGGCATTTGCTCACCTATCGCTTTAAGTGCTTCGGGCCACGCATAGCCCAAATCGTAACCCGCTTGCAAATACAACCCAACCGTTTCAAAAAATTGCATCAACGAATGGCGAACTCTTCTTTTATGTTTATTTTTTGATTTTAATAAAACTTTGAGACGTTCCATATCACAAGACTCCCAATGACTTCGGTTAAGATAGCGATAAAAATGACAAGGTACCCGTTTGCATTGCTTAAAAACCGGTGGATCAAATCCCCTTGGAAATAAACCAGCGACAACATCACTACCCACGGAATACAAAAGGCCATACAGATTTGGGCAGCTGAAGACTTGCGCAAGTTTCTGATTTTTTGATTCGCCGATGATTCCATTTCCAAAAGCGGTACCATCTTTGTCAATAGCGGGGTAACAGAAAGCCCTTGAGAGTAAACCATATCAATCAAATTTAAATAAACGCCGCTTAATTTAAGGCCGGCTCTTTTTTGAAACGCCTCAAGCAACTCGGACAGGCTTTTTCCGTCTTCGAATTTTTTTAAACTTTTTCGCAGCTCTGCGGCAAAGGGGCCATCAATTCTATCTGCCAAAATAAAAAGTGCGGACGGAAGATTAATACCCACTTCAGACAAGCCTTGTAAGGCATAGAGGAACGATAGTGAGTTTTCATCCACCGATTCCAGATGCAAAGAGTATTGTTTTTTCAATAAAAATCGATAAATGAAAGGCAGAAGCATAACCGAACCAAGCAGTCCGATAGTGGGACTGCCGAGAAGAAAAGTGGTGAGCAGAGGAAACAATGCTACCAAAAGAAAAGCACCGAGCAAAAGTTGTTTGGCCGAAAGCCTCCCTCTTCCCAGAATATGGCTTTTTTTAGCGGATTTAAGCTCTTTACGAAGCGCTTTTTGCGTGAAAACTACGATTAAAAAGCTGAGCGTCAAAACGAGCAAAACGGTAAAAACGAACAAAAAGAATAAGGTTATAAACTTCGTCATCAATAACCTTTAATGCAAGGGCAAGACCGTGGCATAATAGAGCTTCAAAAATATACCTCTTGGAGAGCACATGAGTCGCATCACAACAGTAGACGGTAAAACAATCCCCGAAGCATACTTACGAAGACTTGAAATCGGCGCAAACGACAAAGCCTGCATGTTTAAAGTAGAAGGACGCTGGGAATCCATTCTGTGGAAGGATTACCACGCAAAAGTTCTTGGCATTTACCATGCGTTGCAAAAACTGGGAATTCAAAGAGGCGATCGCGTATGTATTTTAAGTAACACCAGATACGAATGGAACATGGTGGATCTTGCCAACTTCGGCGCTGGAATTATTACTGTTCCCATTTACCAATCCAATACAGCAGAAGATGTCGGCTATATTTTAAATCATTGCGGCGCAAAAGTGATTTTTGTCGAAGATGAAATCCAACACGCAAAAGTGGTACAGGCATTTCAAATATCCAATAAACCCATTCCCGTTATCAGTTTCAGCCAATCTGTTCCGCCTATTGGCAATAACGTTGCGCAAAATCTCGAACAATTTGCGCCACCACTATACGGGAATAAAACGATAGAAGATGCTTTTGCTGCTTCTTCCAAAGTTGCAAAACCCGAAGATGATGCTTCGATAGTTTATACCTCAGGAACTACGGGAGTTCCCAAGGGTGCAGTGCTGATGCATAAAAACATTATTGGTGAGTTACGATCTATCGTTGAGGGCTTTCACTTAAGTGCCGATGACACAACCCTCACCTTTCTGCCCTTCGCACACATTTTGGGTAGAGTTGAAAGCATGATGCCCGTGCTTGCCGGTATCTGTCTTGCCTATGCTGAAAACATCAATTCGATTCCGCAAAACTTAGAAGAAGTAAAACCCACTCTTCTTGTTTGTGTGCCGAGAATTTATGAGAAAGTTTATGCAAAAATCCAATCGGGAATTGCAAGCCAACCTGAGTTCAAACAACGCTTGGTAAATTGGGCAATTGCAACGGGAAGAAAAGTAGCCCGATTGCGTTCGAACAAACAAACTATTCCTGTCAAATTGCTTCTCGAGTACCAGGTAGCGGATAAACTTGTCTTTGGAAAAATCAGAAAGAAAATGGGTGGCAGAATTCGCGTTTCTGTATCTGGTGGAGCTCCTCTGTCCGCAGATCTCTGCGAATTTTTCCACGCAGCAGGAATTTGTGTAGTCGAAGGTTATGGACTTACCGAAACAACTGCTGCCATTACGGTAAACCGTCCCGATGATTACCAATTCGGAACTGTCGGAAAACCACTGGGCGATACTGAGATTAAACTTGCAGAAGACGGCGAAATTCTTATTCGTGGTTCCATGGTGTTTAAAGGGTATTACAATAATCCTGAAGCTACGAAAGAAGTATTTACTGAAGATGGCTGGTTTAGAAGCGGAGATATTGGAGAAATCATTCACGGTGGTTTTTTAAAGATCACAGACAGAAAAAAAGAACTCATTGTTACTTCAGGTGGAAAAAACATTGCTCCACAAAAGCTGGAAAACCTGCTGAAAGGAGTGCGCTGGATAAGCCAAGCAATCGTCTTTGGGGACAAGCAGAAATATATTGCTGCTCTTTTAACGCTTCAAGAGCCTGAAGTACTAAAATGGGCAAAAGATAAAAACATTGCTTATTCGAGCTACGCAGAACTTTCTAAAAATACGGATCTTGTGAAGATGATCGATGAAGAAGTGAGAAAAGTGAATATTCACTTACCAAGCTTTGAATCCATTAAAAAATTCAAAATTTTGCCCGCCGATCTTTCGATTGAAACTGGCGAACTGACACCGAGCCTAAAGGTAAAACGCAAAGTGTGTGCACAAAAATTTAAATCCTATGTCGATGAAATGTTCACATAACGAAGGAATTACTATGAAGAAACTTTTCTCTTTCCTATTGTTTTTGCCCCTTCTGGCTTTTGCCACTCCCTATAACTACACCGGGGAATTTCAAAGCATAAGTTCCAACGGGGCCCCTTGTGAGCAAGTATTCAGTACTCAAAAATTCCGTTCTCAGCATTTTCTCACTGGACCGACGCATCTGACTTCAGTCGTAAATTTCAGAAGCGTAAATAACACAGGCTTTTTCAACAATGTGAACCTCGTCGGGAACAACGATGGCTGGGGACGACTCCGTGTAGATCGCGAACTGATAAAAGAAGGCATGACCTACAAGATACTTGCAGACGGCATGTACGATCGGGAATTTTTACTTCTCGATGTCGTAGTAGAAGCTTTTTCCGACATAAATAAGCCCGCAATCTGCAAAGCCTCAGCGCAGTTTTCTGCGTACCAATAAAAAAGGAGAGGAATTACCCTCTCCTGATTTAAAAATATTAAAATTGGATTCTTAGAACGTGTTTACGATTTTTTTGAAGTGCTCACCGCGATCTTCAAAGTTCTTAAACATGTCTTGGCTTGCGCAGCCTGGGGACAGGAGCACCACATCGCCTGAGCGGGATTTTTGGTAAGCCAAGTAAACGGCTTCTTCAAAAGTACCGACGAGGAATGTTTCGCTATAATCACCGATTGCGCGGTTCATTTTTTCTTTCGCTTCGCCTACAAGAATCAAATTCTTCACATGCTTACGGATAGAATAAGCAAGAGGCATGTAGTCTTCGCCCTTGTCTTTTCCACCGGCGATGAGAATCACAGGTTCTCTGAAGCTTTCAAGAGAGCGCATCAAAGAATGGACGTTAGTGCCTTTCGAATCATTGTAGAATGCTACTTGATTCTTTCTTGCCACAAACTCCATACGGTGTGGAAGAGGTTTAAAGGTCATTACGACTTTTTGAATCGCTTCATTGGTAATTCCGCAAAGCTTTGCAGCTAAAGTGGAAGCCATTAAATTTTCTTTATTATGCAACCCTTTTAAAAGATTACCTTGCGTCGGAAACACATGTTCTTTCCAACGTTCCGCTTTTAGGCTCAACGCTGCATTTGCTTCCATCGTCATGCCTTGGAATTTCTCAGCGTAGTGCGGAGGAATTTTCACAAAGGAATCAGAGGTGAAATACAAGAACTTCGGTGTCACGCCTGAAAGAAGCGACATCAATTTTTGATCACGCAAATTAGTGATGATGTGATCATTTTCATTCATCGCATTTTTCAATTTCAATTTAGCAGCCACGTAATCTTCATATGCAGCATAACGATCGAGATGATCGGGAGCGACATTTAAAAAGACTGCAATGTGCGGCTTCAAGGTGAACGTGCTGTCGAGCTGGAAGCTTGATACTTCAAGCACAACATAATCACATTTTTCTCTTCTTAAGACATATTCACAAAGAGGAACGCCGACATTTCCGCAAAGGAAACTCGTTTTGCCACCTGCAAGAAGCATTTCGTGAATCAAATGAGAAGTGGTGGTTTTACCGTTGGTACCGGTAACTGCAATGATCGGTTCCGTAATAAATTGAGAAGCAAGTTCGATTTCGCTGATGATGGGTATCTTGCATTTTTCAGCATGCTGAAGTGGTTTGATATCCAAACGCACGCCAGGACTTACAACGATGAAATCTTGTTCGCCAAAAGTTTTTAAAACGTGTTTGCCTAGTTCAGAAACATAATCCAAACCTTCAAGCGCATCGAGAGCGTCTTTCAGATCTGTCTTATTGAGTTCATCGGTGACAGTAACTTTGAATCCTTTTTTGCAAAGCAGCTTGGTAGCAGAAACACCGGTGCGTCCCATTCCCACAACTAACGCCCGCATGCCTTTTTTAACTTGTATCATCTTCTCTCCTGTTATCTTAACTTCAATGTTGCCAGTCCCAGCATCGCCAAGACCAACGAAATTATCCAAAACCTGACTGTAACCTGCGGCTCCGCCCACCCTGATAGCTCAAAATGGTGGTGAATAGGAGCCATTCTAAATATCCGCTTCTTCGTAAGCTTGTACGAAATTC
>CAYNEF010000088.1:3184-10690 GCA_964396165.1 uncultured Pseudobdellovibrionaceae bacterium | reverse complement strand
GTTCGGAAGTTTCCACTGAAGTTCATCGAAACGGCAAAGCCCATGGTTGAACAGATGCATAAAACTAAAAAGAGGTGTTTTTTCATGAATATAAAAGTATTCCAGACGGACGAGTTAGCAAAGGGAAAAATGCGTTATCCACCCAGCTTTTTCAATTCTTCTTCCAGGTACTTTTGATAAAGAACATCCCATTGCCGACTATTTTCTTGAGGAGGGCTCTTCTGCGACAGGATTTTTTTGCGGGCTACTTCTTCTGCGGAATTAATATGTCCTATGTACTGAACGCAAACTTTTTTAGCTTCACGCAGTGCTTCATCTTCATCAGGATAGTCTACAAAGTCTTCTTTCCATATCCCATCAATCATCAGATGCACGATATGAATCATTTTTTCTTCTGAAATCACTTCAAATCTCTCCTCGTCAGATCACAACGCCCTTGTCTTTGACCAATTGCTTTTTAATCATCAAAAACATCTTGTGCCGATCGATATTAGTCCCCATTTTTTGCTCGTACTGGTCTAGCAATTTCTGGGCTTCTTTATTGATTTCATCTTCTACTCTCAGATCTTTGATGAAAATCTCTTCCATTTTCGAAAGTATTTCTTGTTCGCCACGCTTTAAGACAATAAGCTGCTTCGCACGCAAGGTGTGCAGAAGCTTTTGGCATATTTGCTTAACCTGAAACTCTTTTAGGCGCATAATGAGGGAGAGTAGCGACAAATGAAGAAATTGACACGCAAATTCAATTTAAAATCGAAAGGTTTTTGGATTATTGGAATTGCGCTATGCGTCCTACCCGCCGCGTTACTCGTGGTGTATGGAATCTACGTTAAAGCTTCCATTTCAGAGCGCATCGAACAATTAAAATCCTCTCGTTCTTCACAATTTTTTGCTTCTTACCCCTCAGTTTATCCGGGTCAAATTTGGAAAAAGTCAGAACTCACAAGCCTTTTGGTAGAACAGGGTTTTCAAGAAGTGTATAAAAGCGATGATCTCATTCCCCTGCAATTTTTCTGGAGTAAACCTTCGCCTTCTTCCATTGAAATATACCGGGGAGCCTTTAATGAATCGGGAAAAGTGCTCGATCGCCTTCTCGTCAAAGTTTTCTTTACTCCAGAAGCGGATGATTTTTTAAAAGTGTCGGAAATCAAAGTTTCGGAATCTGGCGCGCCACTGCCCTACTTTGAATTCCCGCCCAAACGCATTGGGGCTTACTATGCAGGCCGATTAAGAACACAACGTCCGATTCCGCTTTCTGAAATTCCGGTGAGCGTTCGCCATGCCGTGATGGCAATTGAAGATGTTACTTTTCTCGAACATTCGGGTGTTTCATTCAGAAGTATTTTGCGCGCGCTTTTTAAAGACATCCGCACTTTGCGTTTTGCCGAAGGAGGAAGCACCATCACGCAACAGCTGATGAAAAATCTTTTCTTCTCGAAAGAAAAAGCGCTGATTCGAAAACTCAAAGAGGCCTTATACGCCCTGACCACAGAAATTTTCTATTCCAAAGAAGATATCTTGGAAGCTTACTTAAATGAAGTGTACTTGGGCCAGTGGAGCGGGCACGAGATCCACGGAGTTTCTGAAGGAGCCTTTTTCTACTTTAGCCGGCCTGTTTCAGAAATTACGTTAGCACAATCGGCGACATTAGCCGCCATTGTACAAGTTCCTAATGCACTTGACCCGACAAGACACCCCGAAAAAGCAATCAAACGAAGAAATCTGGTCTTAAAAAAAATGTTTGAAGCGGGATTAATTCTAGAAGGTGAATATACATTAGCCAGTTCCGAACCCATGGGAGTTAGTGGCATCCACCAAAGTTTACAAGACGTCGGTTATTTTCTGGATTTAGTTTTGCAGGAACTTCCCGAGCACATCAAAACGCGACTCGACACTGATGCACTATCGATTCTTACTCCCTTAAATCCCCAACTGCAGGCACTCAGTTCTCGGCTAATCAAATCCAACTTAGACCGTATTGAAACGCAATTTCCTACTGTGAAAAAGAAAAAAGCTAAGGGACTAAACCTGCAAAGCTCGCTGATCACTGTAGATGTAAAAAATTGTACTATCGTTGCCCTTCAAGGGGGAAGTAGCTATCAAAAAACCCAATTCAACCGAGTTCTAGACGGAAAAAGACAACCTGGTTCTTTATTTAAACCTTTTGTCTACCTCGCAGGTTTTGCAAACCCAAGTCCTGACAAGCCAATTACTGCTGTAACTGAAATTGAAGGCGAGCCTTTTGAATGGAAGTACGACAAGCAAGTATGGAAACCTAAAAACTATGAAAAGGAATACCCTGCTAAAGTTCTTGCTCGTGTCGCGCTTGCAGAATCTTTAAATGTACCCACTGCCAGACTCGCGCAAAAAATCGGTATTCCACAAATAACAAAGTTGATTGTCGACTCGGGAATAAAATCAACCATTCCCGATTTTCCTTCTATCAGTCTTGGCAGCGCAGAAGTTACTCCGCTCGAACTAGCTGAAGCCTACACAACGCTTGCAAACTTAGGTAAAGGCTGTTCGTTAAGGCCTTATCTGGAAGTCTACGATGAAAATAAAAATAGAATTTTTGAGAACAAACAGGAAATGCAAGATCGTTTGCCACTCATTCCCACTTTTCTCACCGTAGAAATGATGAAAGACACATTTCGTTTCGGTACTGCTAAATCTGCGCAGGCTTCCGGTATGTCATTTGAAAATTTCTCTGGAAAAACAGGAACAACAAATGAATACAAAGACGCCTGGTTTGTTGGCTTTTCTCCTACTTTGTTAACACTCGTCTGGGTGGGCTATGATGAAGAAGAAAAAGTGGGACTGACGGGCGCTGCTGCGGCACTTCCTCTTTGGACAGATTTTACGAATAAATCAAAATCCCTATTCGGTCTGGAAGATTACATAGCGCCAGAAGGAACAATCGGGGTCGAGCTAGATCCCGAAACCAATATGGTCGCGACCGACAAGTGTCCCAAAAAAGATAAAGTCTTCTTCGTCTCTGGAACAGAGCCAACCGCAAAATGCTCTCTCCACTAACGAATTACCTGTACCACTTTCTCGCAAGTGCCTATTGCAATTTACGCAACACTCATTTGTAGGCACGTTTTCTCACAAATATCGCGCCAAGTTTGTAATTTGAAAACACCCCCCCCTTTCAGGCCTAATGAAACTATCAAACATTGATTTTTCCGGGGGGAAAAAAATGAGGGAATTCTCTTATTTATTTTTTTGCAGCCTTCTTATTCTTTGTACCTCTTCTATTTCACTCGCTGATCCTGAAGATTACTACAAGACATTGCAAATAGAACGCACTGCTTCTGACAGTGAAATCAAGCAAGCCTACAACAAACTGACAAAAATCTATCATCCGGATAATCCAAATAGTCCAGATCCTACGGGTAAAGTAGTGAAAGACCTGATCGATGCTTATAATGTTTTAAAGGATCCCAAAAAACGCGAAAACTACGACAGATTCGGCCACACAAAACCAGAGCAAAAACAAACCAATACAACTACAAGTGCTGAATTCGAACAACGGGCGTCGTATGACCCTTTTAAAAAGTCAGTAGATCCAGACAGATTGGCTGAAAATTACTATTTTTATTCTTTTTTAAAATACGATTCCAATAAAAAAGCTTTTTACGATACGCGAACAAATACCTGGGCCCGCTTCAATCCACACCGAGGAGAGTCTTTTTATACAGACGAAGGTTTCGAACTACAATTAAACGAAAAGGCTAGCTATTATGATCACAAAAGTGATTCGTTCAGGTACCCGGTCGATCCTACATTGTCTACATTGTCTGATTGGACACGCTATAGAGAAGGGACAAAAGTAGATATTAAAACTGGTCTTAATCTCGACTATAAATACGCCCCTCTTACGCATTCTTCGCACTCCGAATTGTTTGATCAAATTCTTTTTCCGCAAAATTTAGAAAGCCGTGCAAAACTAGTCGCTCAAGCTCAAGCACTGGAGTGGACTGAAGTGCAAAAAATCGATTTTCTTACACGTGCAAAGCTACTTTTGGGAGCACTACATGTTGGACTAGAAGGGAACAACGTTCTGAACGGAAGAACGGATGCAAGAATTTTAGAAGCAGTTTACGGTTTGCCTTTTGCTTTAGATTTTCCTGAATTATACGACAAATTAGAAACACTTCCAGAAATTTACAAGCATGTTTTAGCGGGAAATATTTTATCTCAAAGTGACATGATAACCCAACCTCGAGTTCAGAAATTGATGCGCAGTTTTTTAAAAAGTGAGGAGTTTGGAAAATGGCTATGGTATGGGATCAAAAAACGCTACGAGAAAGATCTAAACTTCCCGTTTGAAACTGTGAAAACAATTCTCTCATTAACAGACAGACAATTAACCGAAACCGAAGTTTCCCATTTGGTAGAAATATTAAATTCTTCCACTGACGCCGAAAAAGAGGCTCTTAAAAAGCCTCTTTTAGAGATGACAGTAAACGGGAACTTTATGGAGTATCTTACAGGCAACAAAGGTAACAACGATTACATTCAGCAAATGCGTTTCTTAAAATGGATTAAAAAATTCAAACTAAAATCTACCGAATTATTAGAACAGTCACTAAAACACGAGCCCGTTAACTACATACGTGATTACTCAATTCATTCCGAAATTACTAAAAAATACCCGCGAAAGGAATTCTTAGATAGTGTCGACTATGAAGAGGCAAGGGATAAAGACTCCGAAAAGCTAAGAAAAATGGACGCGCAAGAACAAAAGAAAAACGCTTTAGCTTCAGCTAAAAAACCCAAAAAATGTCTTGTCTTGGATAAAGTAAAATGAATAATTGCCCCTTTTCCTTAACGAAAATAGCTGCCTCGCAGCAAACAAGATAAATACAGTAAGTATATGAAATATATATAATTTCTTACTATCTTGACTGCAAAAAAAGCATACTTAAAATAATATTAAATAGAAGTCTTGGGGGGCTCTTTAAAAAAGCCCACGGAACATACACAAAAGGAGGACTATATGAACCGCCAAGAAATTCTTAAACAGAACATTATCGATACTGCCTCATTCAAACTACCCAATCCCTTTTCAGCCTGGCCCTATTTCATACTACTGGTGGCCTCGCTACTCGTGAGTACAACCAAACTTTCCTCGCAGTCACTCGAAGCAGTGAATGCGAATTGGGAAAATAAAACCAGAGCAATCGCGCACATTGAAGAGTTGCAATCTTCAGAAGACCAGATTGCAACTAAAAGTACATTAGCGAAATACAATCGCTGCGAAATGAATCTCTCAGAAGAGACAGGCTATATTAGTCCCAAGCACTTACGCTCAGACAAGTGCTCCATTCAAAATACACACTAATATTTGAAAATAATGGAAAGAAAGGAGAAGGCCATGATTACGATCAACGGTAACCTCAGCACTTCTCGTAGTGCTGATAACAATTATTACAGGACCCATGAAAACAAAAAGAAAATAGTATTAAGAAGAAGCTGCAATATTTGCCACCAGTCGTTTACGCCAGAGTTCAAATACCAACTTTTTTGTGGCAAATGCCGCACTCAGGACGAGAGCTTTAATTTCCACGAGTGGATGCCACAGGCACCAGAAATACGCTTGGGGGCTATATGAATTGTGAACTGATCTTTCGAAATGTAGAAAAATCGCCGTTCTTATGCAAACACGTGAAAGAAAAACTTAACCGTGAAGTGTTTGAGAGGTTTCCCCACCTCTCAAACGCCCGGGTGGTGTTTTCAAAAGAAGGAAACCAGACAGCCGTGCGCTGCTGTATGTATGATCAAGAAGGCGCGACATTATTGGTATACGAAACGAAACAGGACGCATACCAAGCGGTTGATATAGTAATTGAAAAACTTGTCATGGTGCTAAAACGACGTCTAAGCAAAAAATCCGACTTTATGAAAAAACGCCGTGAATATTATTGGCCTGAGTATCTACGGGCCTGAGTAAAATAAAAAAAGGGTGGGCAATGAGCCCACCCTTTTTGAAATAAGTACTTAAAAAAATTACAGCGCGGCAAACGGATACGTGAACCCGATAAGAAGTTCATGAATGCTGTTGTTGATTGCCAAATTTCCTTCTGTAAAAATTTTCAAACCGTTAAATGCATGCACATCCCAGTTTGTTCCGACAGTTGCTTTTACAGCTAAGCTATTTTCAGGCTGTCCAAGTCTGAAAGAGGGAGAAATATGAAGTCCAGCATAAGGAGTCAATTTTCCAAATTCCACTTCGAACTTTTTGCTGACAATCGGAGTAACTTTTACGTTGAAATAGTTGATTTGATCGACACGATTGAAATACGCACCGGTCATGATGGAAACAGCAGGTTGATTTTCCATATCAGGTACTAAGAACCAGCTGCCATTCATTCCAAAATTAAAACCAGCTTCTCCAGCGCCAAATCCAAAGCCTACGCCGAAATCTTCGTTAGGTTGGTAGCGGATTTCAGAAGACATATACGCACCATTTGGGCGGAATGTGTATCCGGGAGTCAAAACAAGTTCATAGGTATTAGTAGGAAGCGTGTCTGCACTGCGAATCAAACCTCCAGGAACATCAGCAGCTACTGCTTTAACATTTGAAAGTACAAAAACTAGTGCGAATGCGAATAACGCTTTTACCATTGGGATCTCCTCTGTGATCAATTTAAGAAGAATTTAGCCCGAGATGATCTATTCGGCAACACGTCTAATCACCGCGCCGAGTCTAGAGAGTTTCTCATCCAAGCGCTGATAACCGCGATCCAGATGATAGATGCGACTGATTTTCGTAGATCCCTTGCTGCAAAGCGCCGCAACTACCAAACTCGCACTCGCGCGCAAGTCGGTTGCCATGATGGGAGCTCCATGCAAAACCGCATTCCCATAAACCGACGCCAAATTTCCTTCGACTTCAATTTTTGCGCCCAAACGTCTTAACTCGGCAACATGCATGAAACGGTTTTCGAAAATATTTTCTCGAATAGTGCTTTTTCCATCCGCTTTAAGCATCGCCACAATCATCTGCGCCTGCATGTCGGTAGGAAAACCAGGATATGGTTCGGTTTCTACATGAATCGGTGTGTACTTTTCTTGCGGTAAAACTTTAAAAGACGAAGGGGAAAGATGGTCAAACTTTACTCCCATTTTTTCAAACGCCTGAAGCACAGATCCCATTTCCCCTGCATTCACTTGAGTCAGCGTCAGCTCACTTGCTGTTGCAACCGCTGCAGAAATCCATGTCCCTGCTTCGATTCTATCGGGAGGAATAGAAAAACTTTTCTTAGGTGCCTTAAGTTTGCCGCCTGTGACTTCCACTCTGGAAGTTCCCAAGCCCTCAATCTTTGCGCCACATTCGATTAAAAAATCACCCAAAGCGACAACTTCTGGTTCACTCGCCGCATTCTCAATGCACGTTTTCCCTTCAGCAAGTACGGCTACCATCAATATATTTTCTGTTCCCGTTACTGAAACCTCGGGGAAAATAATATTCGCTGCTTTCAATGTCGAAGCGACTTTGGA
>CAYNEF010000088.1:0-3084 GCA_964396165.1 uncultured Pseudobdellovibrionaceae bacterium | reverse complement strand
GGATTGGAAACAACAGCATCATAAGGTGCAAAATCACTCGCTCCCTTAAAAAAATCCACTTCATGAAGATGGTATTTTGCTTCTACGGGTAAAAGATTTTTCCTATTTTCCAAAACGTACGGAATGCTGTCGGGGTTAATTTCAAACGCGTGCCACTCCCAATTTCTTTCCTGAAGAACCGAAATGCCGATATTTCCACTCCCCGCGCCCAACTCTGCCACTTTCAAATTTTCTTCGCGGTTTTCCAAAATCACTTCCACAAGATGTTCCGTTTCCGGACGAGGGATAAGAACGCCACTTCCGACTCTGAAAATAGAATTCCAAAAACCGCATTCTCCTACGAGGTACTGAAAAGGTTCGCCCTTCAGCCTTCTTTGAACAAGGCTTTTTAAAAGAGTTGCTTCTTCGAGGGTCAAGACACGTTCTTTTTCCAGTATCAATTTACTTGCGGGTACAAGTAGTACGTGGGCAACAAGTTCCTTCGCTTCTTCCTTACGAATGGAATGGGAGAGGAACTTCTCTTCGAGACTTTGAATGTATTCAAAAATATCCATCAGGATGTTTGGGATTTTAAAGCTTCCGCTTCATAGAATGCATTTAACTGGGCAACCATTTCATCAATATTGCCCGCCATAAATGCATCGAGTTGGTAAAGCGTCACACCAATACGGTGATCTGTTACCCGGCCTTGCGGAAAATTATAAGTGCGGATTTTCTCACTGCGCTCGCCCGTTCCAATTTGGCTAAGTCTGTCAGCGGCAATTTTTGCATGTTGTTCATTTTGCTTAATCGCAAGAAGACGAGTCTTTAAAACTTTGAGTGCTTTGGCTTTATTCTTATGTTGTGATTTTTCATCCTGACAAATCACAATCATTCCGGATGGCAGATGTGTAATGCGCACTGCAGAGTCGGTTGTGTTCACACTCTGCCCACCCGGGCCTGAACTTCTAAATACGTCGATTCTTAGTTCATTGGGATCGACATGCACTTCCACATCTTCTGCCTCAGGAAGAACAGCCACGGTAACCGTACTTGTATGGATGCGGCCCTGTGTTTCCGTTTTCGGTACGCGTTGTACACGGTGCACGCCGCTTTCGTGTTTCAAACGCGAGTAAACTTTATCACCGCGGATCATCAAAATAATTTCTTTGTACCCGCCCACATCGTTTTGGGTCATCTCCATGATTTCGACAGTCCAACCAAAACGTTCTGCGTACTTCGTGTACATTTTAAAAAGATCGCCCGCAAAAATGCCGGCCTCATCGCCGCCAGCAGCTGGGCGAATTTCAATCATGATATTTTTGTCATCGTTGGGATCTTTGGGAAGAAGCAGTATTTTTAACTGGTGTTCCAGTTTTTTCAGTTTTTCTTCGAGTTCTTTGTTCTCGGCAGTTGCCATCTCTTTCAACTCGCCGGACTCTTCGCGGATCATGACTTCGTTTGCGGCAAAATCACTCTTGGCAGTTTTGTACACACGGTACACGTCTACCAATTCAGCATATTGGCTTCTTTCCTTGCTGAGTTTTTGAAACTGCGTGGGATTACTGGCTATTTCGGGAGAATTTAAGCGCTCTTCGAGTTCGACAAAGTGCGCTTCCACTTCATCCAATTTATGAAACATGAATTAGTACGTACGTTTGTTGCCGTACTTTTTCATGAAGCGCTCAACACGTCCTTCTGTATCCACTAGCTTTTGTTTACCAGTGAAAAGGGGATGGCAGCTGGAGCAAATTTCAACTCGGATATCTTTTCTTGTCGCACGAGTTTGGATTTCATTTCCACAAGCACAGCGGATTGTTGTGTCTACGTATTCTGGATGGATTTCTGCTTTCATTCGTTACCTCTGGACTAACCAAAATTTAAGTTCGTCAATGTCGCATACGGTTAGTCAATTTTCAAGTGCTACTTTTTAAAGGAATATCGGGGGGTTAGCGGGGTCAACGCCAGTTTTCTCAAGAAATTCAGGGAGATACTTAATTTCTGTTGCTGCGCCTTCCGCCCGCCCAGTTGGGGGGTAAACTATTTTTCTGCTCTGGGGTGAGCTGATTCGCCATTTCTTTGCGGGCAGCATTGCGGGTTTTGTTGAATTCCCGGTTTAAATCTCTCAACTGTTGTTCCTGGTCACCGGTCAAATTCATCGCATTTCGGATGACCCCGTATTTTACATCTGGTCTGTCTCCATCAAAAACGGAACGTACCATCGCTTCGTTTCGTGCCCTTTTTTGATCGTCACTTAAGACGCCTTCCATTTTGTTTAATTGTTCTTCCAGTTTGGGTGTGAATTTATTTTCCACTTCTTTTAACTTCGCTTGTTGCTCAGGAGTTGTTTTGATCGACTTCGGCATTTTAAAGGCGTTTTTCAAACGCGCGGCATTTACTTTTGCGATATCTGCGTTTGCGGCTGCATTTGTCTCGGCCTCTTCCGAATTTGCGTTTTCATCCGTGTCTTTTACCTCAACAGTGGGAGTGGGACTCACGGTAGCAAGAGCAGTAGCCGCATTTTTCGCCAAATCTGTTTCGTTAAGTTTGTTGGATTGATTTGCAAGATCGTTCGTTTTTAAAGCGGCAATTTTATCGGCATTTTCTTTTTCCGATTGATCAGTGGAAACAGAATTTTCAGCCGAAATTTCTTCGATGGATTTGGACTTGGGTTTAAATAGCAGAACTCCCAAGACCACAATGATTAATACAATGAAAATACGGGTAGAAGTCATCTCATACTCCTTTTGCTATTTCTTTGTATCTTATTCCCAACTCTAATTGCTTACTATCAAAATATGAGACGACTTATTTCTTCAATGTGTAACGTGGCGAGATGCGGTAAACCTCGCCTTCCATCCCCTGCACTGTAATCACTTCTTTTATCTTTCGCCCCTGTGCGGTTCGTTCGATAAAGACGACAACATCGACACAAGATGCCACCCAGCTTCGTACCGCTTTGATGGGAACATCAAATCCTGCGAGCAATACTAACGTTTCCAGTCTTTTCAATCCATCGAGTGCGCCATTTGAGTGAATGGTTCCCATCGAACCAGCGTGTCCCGTATTCATCGCCTGCACCATATCGAATGCTTCTTGTCCGCG
>CAYNEF010000087.1:0-10712 GCA_964396165.1 uncultured Pseudobdellovibrionaceae bacterium | reverse complement strand
CGGCGGCCAAGGCTTCGAAAACGAAGCAAAAGGAAGCCTAATACATGTCATCCACAATGCCGTCTTCTACCGAAGAGCTCAGAAACTTGATCGAAGTCATGGCGAAAGCCTTAGTCGACTTTCCTGATCAAGTGAATGTAGCCGAAGTAGAAGGCGAACAGACAACCGTAATCGAGCTTAAAGTCGCTAAAGAAGACTTGGGCAAGGTTATTGGTAAAGAGGGCCGAACTGCACGCTCCTTGCGTACGATCTTGGCAGCAGTGTCTACCAAGCTCCGCAAGCGCTCAGTGCTTGAAATTCTCGAGTAGTCGCTCTTGTGACACTCGCGAAGTTAGTCAAGCTTGGCACCATTACTCGAGTACACGGAGTGAGGGGTGCTTTTGTCATTCAAACTCCATCCGATAAAGAATCTGCTCTTTCTTCCTTAAAATCCATTCTCATTGGTAAATCAGAAACAGAAAATAGTTCCTACACCTTAAAAGAAGCCGCATGGATGCCTACGGGCTGGAAAATAGAATCTTTTGAAGTCACCACAATTGAAGCTGCAACTAAGTTAATAGGCCAATCCGTCTATACGACACGCGAGAGTCTGCCGGCGCCAAAAGAAAAAGAATATTATGAAATGGATTTAAAAGGACTTGAAGCTTACTCGTTTGAAACGAAAGAGCTTTTTGGGACCTTCGTAGCAAGCGAACCCGTGGGCGCGACAAAAGACTTCCAACAGGACCGCTGGTGGTTTATGACTAAGTCAGGCGAAACTTCCATTCCGGCAACAAAACGCTATATCGAAAAAGTAGACATCGAAAACAAAAAGATTTGGCTCAAGAATTTGAGCGACTTCGAGGATACAGATGACACCTGATTTACATTTTCATTTTGTGACTTTGTTTCCAGAAACGATTCAAGTCTGGTTTAATACCTCTATTTTGGGCCGTGCCTTAAAAAACAATCTTTTCTCATTCGAAACGATTCAGCTGCGTGACTTTGCTACGGATGCGCACAAACGCGTAGATGATACGTCTTACGGTGGTGGCGGCGGAATGGTTTTAAAACTGGAGCCATTAGTAAAAGTAGTAGAATCTTTTTACGAAAAATACGGGCGCGAAAATGTGTGCACGATTTATTTTTCTCCCACAGGCAAACAGTTGAATGAAACTTTAATCACCTCCCTTTCTCCCGTATTAGCTCATAAGCACCTGCTTTTAATTTGCGGACACTACGAAGGAATTGACGAGCGTTTTATTAACCACTGGGTGGACATGCAAATTTCACTGGGGGATTTTGTTTTAACAGGCGGAGAAATTCCGGCGATTGCTTTTGCAGATGCATTGATACGAAAAATTGGCGGAGTTCTCGGCTACGACGATGCGACTCAGTCCGAATCTTTCTCGTTGAAGCATCCAGAAAAAGATGTGCGCCTTTTAGAATACCCGCAGTACACACGTCCCCAGGAATTTAGAGGCCTTTCCGTTCCTGATGTGCTTTTAAGCGGCAACCATAAAGAAGTAGAGAAGTGGCGCTTGGTAAAATCGCTCGAAAAAACCGCGACTTTACGCCCTGACTTGCTCAATTCGTAACGCATCTCGCCTTTATTGCTCTTCATTTGCAGCTCCCTCTTCCTTTGTTATAATGAAGCCGTCCTTTCTTTACTACATACAACACAGAGGCCCAACTATGACTCATTGCCTAATTTGCAATAACACGATCGAACCTTTTATTTCTTTTGGAAAGCAACCACTGGGTAACGGATTTCTATCAGAGCAACAATTTTCGAAAGAATATTTTTTTGAATTAAAGGCGTGTTTTTGTAACAAGTGCAATATGGTGCAACTCGCAGAGCAACCTGATCCTAAACAAATGTTTAATGAGAACTATGCTTTTTTCTCAGGCACGTCCAAACACATGGCGCTGCATTTTTCTGCTTTTGCCGATCAGATACAACAGAGCTATCTGACAAAGCCCGATCCATTTGTGGTGGAAATTGGTAGTAACGATGGCATTATGCTGAAAAACTTCGTCCAAAAGGGAATTCGCAATTTAGGGATTGAACCTTCTGCAAACGTAGCAAAAGTGGCAAAGGAACAACACGGAGTAAACAGCATTTGCGAATTTTTCAATGAAGAGACTGCAAAAAAAATCGTAAAAGAACATGGGCACGCAGACGCGTTTTTAGGTGCCAATGTGATGTGCCATATTTCTGATTTTAACTCGGTAATTAAAGGGATAGCAATTCTGTTAAAACCAGATGGTGTTGTTGCATTCGAAGATCCTTATTTGGGCGATGTGGTACAAAAAACTTCTTACGATCAGTTCTATGATGAACACGTTTTTTTATTTTCCGCCTCTTCCGTTAAATCGGCCTTTGAAAGACAAGGATTGGAACTCATAGACCTAATTCCTGTTTCTACTCATGGCGGTTCCATGCGCTATGTGCTGGCAAAAAAAGGAAGTCGGCCGGTATCTCCATCGGTAGCATTGGGGCTTGAAAAAGAAAAGAAGCAAGGACTCACTTCTCTTGAAACGTTTCATACGTTTAGAAAAAACTGTGAAAAATCCAGGGATGAACTTTTGAAATTATTGAAAAGTTTAAAAGCGCAGAACAAACGTGTGGTGGGTTATGCGGCAACCTCAAAGAGTACGACGATCATCAACTACTGCGGGATTACTCCCGATCTTGTGGAATTTATCAGCGATACGACGCCGATAAAGCTAGGTAAATACAGCCCGGGCGGGCATATTCCCGTTCTTCCACATGATAAATTCAAAACGCACTATCCAGATTACGCACTTTTATTTGGTTGGAACCACAAGAATGAAATCATGGAGAAAGAAAAAGATTTTATTTCAAATGGTGGACATTGGATTGTCTATGTCCCTAAAGTAGAAATTATTTAAGCCGCTTTTTTGGCTTGAGATTGTGCTTTTAAAACCTTCTTAATCCCCTCACACACAAACTCCATTTGATCTTTCGTCAAATTCAGCGCACCTGGCAGGTTAATCCCGCGCGCAGAAATATCGTACGCATTCACATTCTGTTTTGAGTATTTTGTCTCTTGGTTCGGGTAAGCAGGCAACGAAGACAAGGGATAGAAGAAAGGACGGGAAGGAACTCCAACCGCCTTTAATTTTTCCATCGCGTCCAGTTTATTTAAGCCATAGGATTTGCCAAAAACAAGTCCGGCTATCCAAGCGCCATTGTAAACGCCTTTTGGTTCTGCGTTCAGTTGGATGTCCGGTACATCTTTTAATAGCGTCCGGTACGTATCAAAAATTTCGTGTTTTTTACCTACAAGCTCGTCGATACGCTGAAACTGGGCATATCCAAGAGCAGCCAATAAATTTGTCGGCATGTATTTGAAAGTGACTTCAAAATTGTAATACATGGGACCATTCGGACGTCTCCCGTGATCACGTAAAAAAGAACATCTTTCAAAAAGTTTATCATCATCGAGAAGCAGCATTCCCCCTTCACCCGTACAAATTGTTTTCGTCCGGTGAAAGCTAAAAACGGATCCCACGCCAAATTTTCCCGCGCGAGTGCCACGGTACACAGATCCTAATGCTTCTGCGGCATCTTCAATGAGGTAGATTCCTGTGTCGTTCGCTATTTTTTGTAGCGCCGTCATATCGGGCATATTTCCAAATAAATCCACAGCAATGATTGCTTTAGTATGGGGAGTAATATTCTTTTTTACAGAGACCGGATCGATGCACCAGTTTTTCGGATCGATATCACAAAAGACAGGAGTTGCCCCGAGATAAGTAATGGGTGCTGCACTTGCGATCCAGGTGCAATCTGGAACAAGGACTTCATCGCCAGGACCGATTCCTAATCCTGCTAAAAGCAGATGAATCGAGGTCGTACAATTCGGAGTCATTAATGCATGTTTCCGTTGATGATACGCAGCAAATTCGTTTTGAAATTTTTCGCAGTAAACGTATGGTTCCTCGTACCAGCCCTTCGTCATTGCGTCTTGGACAGCTTTCATCTCATGATCCGTAATCCACGGACCAGCCATATGAATGGTTTCTTTAGGTTTCATCACGAGTGCCTTTTTTTGGGGGTGTTAATACAGAAATAGCAGGGACTAGCTTTTATTATACAAGGATTTTCATTCAACTGCTTTTAAGAAAATAGAAGGCGCTTGACTGCGCGCATCAAGACTTACGGATATCTTCTTCACTCTTGCGCATCATGTTGCAGCTAAAGCGTAAAAATTCCGATACGTCCATTGTGATGACTACAAAACAATCTTTGAATAGTACCTTACATTTGTCAGACAATTTAATGGGTTTAGAATCTGTCAAACTCATTGATCTCAAAGCGCATAGTGAGAACAATGGAACACTGATTCCTATCACGGCTCATAAAGAAATTCCCATAGCACTGACGCGTATTTTTTATATTTTGGGTGTTGACGCAGGAGAAACCCGCGGAGAGCACGCCCATGTGCAATGCTCGCAAGTTTTGATTTGTCCCACAGGAAAATGTAAAATTACCTGTACTGACGGGGAGTCGGAAAAAACTTTTTATCTTGATTCTCCCAAGCAGGCTCTCTATGTGCCGCCGACTATCTGGATGACACAAACTTATGAGCAAGCAGGTAGCATGCTGATCGTACTTACTGACAGGCCTTACGAAGAACCCGACTACATCCGTGAATACCAGGCGTATTTACGCTTCCGCGGCGTTTCTGCAAAACGCGTGGCTTAAAACAATTAGGTGCAAAATGAAAATCGTGATCACAGGAGCCCTTGGCCATATCGGTTCGAAACTGATTCGTACCCTTCCCGAGCAATTTCCCGGTGCCGAGTTTACTTTAATCGATAACTTGTCTGTGCAAAGATACTGTTCGCTATTCGACTTGCCTAAAAACGTAAAATACAGTTTTTTTGAAGAAGATGTACTTAATGCTAATCTGGGCCAGCATTTTAAAAATGCTTCTGTTGTCATCCACCTCGCAGCCATTACCAATGCCACTGAAAGTTTTCAAAACAAGGATAAAGTCGAATTGGAAAATTACAACGCCACCGTAAAAGTGGCGGAAGCTTGCGTGAAAAATAATTGCCCGCTTCTGTATCTTTCAACGACTAGTGTTTATGGGACTCAGAAAAAAGTGGTGGATGAAAACTGCAGCGAAAGTGAACTAAAACCGCAAAGTCCCTATGCAGAAACAAAGCTAAGAGAAGAAAAGTTTTTATTGGCCTTATCAAAGTCGAAAGGATTGAAAACCACTATCTGTCGGTTCGGAACTATTTTTGGAACTTCTCCCGGGATGAGATTTCATACGGCAGTAAACAAATTTTGCTGGCAAGCTGTACTGGGAACTCCTATTACGGTCTGGACACAAGCATTAAACCAGGTAAGACCTTATCTGGACTTAAACGACGCCACAAATGCCATTGCCTTTCTCATTAAGAAAAACCATTTCACCAATGAATTTTACAATGTTCTTACGGTCAATGCATCGGTTTCGCAAATTGTGGATACGATCAAAGAATTCGTGCCAGAGTTGAGTGTAAAATTTGTTGACTCCGCAATCATGAATCAACTTTCTTACCATGTCTCCTCAGAGAAATTTCAAAGCTTGGGATTTCGCTTCAGCGGTAACTTGCAGAAGCAGGTGGAAAACACCATTCGCCTGCTAAGCGGCGCGAAGTTCGGCTGCCTTGATAAAACAGAAGTTCAAAAAGCGGCATAAGTGCTAAATACAAAAAAATCAGTTATTTTAAGGCTGATGGCGCACGTCTAGAGAGCTGATTCGATATACTTCTATCCAAGCCTGGAAGTGTAGACAGAAAATATTTGAGTTCTTCATTAGACGACATCATTAAATGCACGGCAATCCGATCGTTTCCATAGCTAACGCTATTGATAAATAGATTTCCCGCCAGTGCAGTGGGTGAAGCAAACCCAGTGTCGGTGTAAGTCGCTTGAACGCCTATTCCACTTGCTCCCAAAACATCCAAAATAGGTTCCACGCAGTTAGCAGAGTTTTTTCCTTCAGCTTGGCGCATCAGGTCCTGAACGCGATCGCGTAGAGTGGGAGATGTGGACAATTTAAAGACTATACCTTTTGTAGCATACGGGACCTTACCCGCTTCCTCTTTTCGCAAGTGAGTGGCGCCGTATTGTCCATCCAGACGTAAATTTCCCGCAATCAAATAAAAATGCGCTGTTCCTTCGCTCGGATGGTTTGCAATGCCGATATAAAGAGCATTTGGATCGTACCAAGTCGTAGATGCAAAATTCATGAACCGATCTTTTATCAAGGGATCCGAATAGCGAGAAAGCGACTCGACTGAACGACCGCCTTCTAATGCTTCACTGAAAGGATAGATGAGAGTTTCGGCTGTGCTATGCTCATTTAAAAAACTCAAAGCTGTAATGCACGTAGATAGATTGGCCGCGCGCACGACCGTAGATAAACAGAGAATACTCATTAAAATTAGAAATCTAATATGCATTTTATATTTAAGAGTTGCAAAACACCTGCCCGACAAAGTTCAGCCTAAATCATACATAATTCTGGCGGAATACACGTTCAAGGAATGAAGTCTTGAACGGAATGTGCACACTTGCAAAGCCGGGCTGTTTTTAAACACACAACGCAGAGTGCAATTCTAAATGCCAAGCGTTTTTGTCTACGATAAAATATCCTATTAAGCTACAATTCTAGAATTACAATACAGAAAGATCATGAGCATGATAAAAATTCCCTTCGTCGACCTTAAGAGAATTTATGAAATAGAAAGAAGCGAAATCGAAAGCGCTGCGCTCGAAGTATTGCAAAGCGGTTATTATATTCTGGGGCCAAAAGGAAAGCAGTTTGAAGCCGAATTAAAAAACCAACTTGTAGGCGCTGCCCAAGGTGCTGTGGTGGGTTGTAATTCCGGAACAGATGCACTTATCCTTTCTCTTTTGGCATTGGACATTGGTGCAGGAGACGAGGTAATCACTGTTTCCCATACCGCCATTCCGACAATAACGGCAATTCAGGCAGTAGGTGCTACACCCGTCTTTGTCGATATAGACAAAGATACTTGGTTACTCGATCCGACACTTGTGGAGAGTAAAATTCAATCCCGTACCAAAGCTGTGATTGCAGTACACCTTTATGGGAACATGGTAGATCTGAATCAGCTCTCTTCCCTCGTTCAAAAAATCCCGCATAAACCGGCTTTGATTGAAGATGTTGCCCAAGCACAAGGCTCGTCTCTCACAGGAAAGCAGGCAGGCACTTTGGCGCGGTTTGGTTGCTACAGTTTTTATCCTACCAAAAATGTGGCTGCACTGGGCGACGGCGGAGCTGTTTTTGTAAAAGAGCCAAAAGACGAAGCAAAACTTTCACAACTGAGATTTTACGGCCAAAAAGATCGCTACCATGCTGACATTAAACGCGGGTTAAATAGCCGGTTGGATGAAATTCAAGCCGCAATACTCAGTGTAAGATTGAAAAACCTGGATAAGTCGAGCCTAGTGAAAGCAAAACAAATGCAGACGTATCGCGAGGAGCTGACCGGTCTTCCACTACAGTTTCAAAAAATAACAGAAGGGTGCACCCCCGCATGGCATCTCGCAGTGATTGCGCTTGAATCCGAAAAAGTACGGGACGGTTTGCAGGCAAGTCTTCAATCCCAAGGGGTACAATCGCTCATTCATTACCCGATCCCTACACACTTGCAGCCCGCTTTTGATGGCGCCAAACGCACCACTTTATCCAATACGGAAAGTTTGGCTAAAAGAATTTTATCTATTCCCTTAAATGTAGGATTACTAGAGGAAGAACAACGCTTAGTGATTCAATCTATCAAAGAATATTTCAAGAATTCTTAATCACATCTTTTACAGAATTTATAAAAATTTGAGCGCATTTTTCAAGTGCATACTCGGATTCTACTTTTTGTCTGCCCTTACTGCCCAACTCTTTTCTTAATTGCGGGTTTGTCAGAAGTCTCAGCGCTTCTTCTTGAAATTTTTCCCGATCTCCAGGCGGATACAAAAGTCCGACTCCCGCATCTTGAATGAATTGACGGTTCAGCCCTACATCCGTCGCGAGTGTGGGAATGGCGGCAGTAAAATAAAGAACACCCTTTAAAGAAAATTTTGTTTTATTAAATTCCCTCGAATCCAGCGGCAATAGTCCGATATCAAATTCTTTCAATGCGTTTTTTTCATTTTCCAAAGTCCAAGGGATATTTTTCGTTTTGAAATTACGGGTCGTAACGGAAAACCCGCCTACGCAATGCAATTCAAAAGGATTTTTAAGGGCGAGAGTTTCAAGTGAAATAATGAGGTCTTCCATCAAGTACCAGGTGCTGGGGCTACCGATCCAGCCGAAAACGGGAAGGCCCTGTTTCTTTTCGGGTCTAGGTAAATACACACTGGTGTCAATCGGTGCGGTGATGACAATCGCCCGTTTGCAATATTGCTCTACCCATTTTTTTTCTTCAGGATTATCCACAATGGTGAGCTGAGAGGCTTTCAACATTTTTATCAGTGCGCGTGTGCGAAGAGAAAGGATCAAGGGGCCTAAAATAGCCACATGACTTGCAGTGCCTGGCTGTGGCAGCCAAATAGGATCATCGATATGAAAAATAATTTTCTTTTGTTTCCAGCGAAGAATCCGCCCTAAAATCCCGGGCAGTACATCTTTTTGCACAATCACCAGGTCAAATTTGTCGGCATCCAAGACATCTTTCAATCTTTTCACAAGCGTTCTAGCCAGTAAAAAAAGCGGCAACAAGAGTTGCACGGGATTTTTGGATTTCACAAAGTCGCGAGAAAGTTTTTGGCCGATTTCTCGGGTCAGAAGAGGCCGCACCGTACATTCAAAACCAGACTCTTTAAATTTATCCAAGAATTGATAGATGCAGATACGGGAGCTGGCACCTGATTCATCGTATTGTGTAAGAAATAAAAGTTTCATCTGAACTGACTCGGGCCAAAGTCGGCATCATGATACAAGGTAACATTACTTTTTGGAGCCACTATGGAATCTATCTGGGCGAGCTCCGAAGCGTCTAAAGTGATTTGCAGCGCCTTTAGATTCTCTACTAACTGAGACTGGCGGCTGGGTCCGATTAAAACACTCGTCAATGAAGCCTGTGTAAGACACCAGGCAATCGAAAGTTCACTCAGTGAGCATTTTTTCTTTTCCGCGACTTTACTTAATTTATCTACCGTCGAAAACACGGCATCGGTCAGTCTGGCCTGGTACATTTTCTGATTCGTCGCTTTTGCAAAGCGGCTATCGGAAGGCAACGCAGTTTCTTTTCTGTATTTCCCTGTGAGCAATCCCTCTGCGAGTGGACTATATGTCAACACACCAAGTCCATAAGAAGTGGCCATCGGTAGTACTTCTTTTTCGATTGAACGGTCTAAGAGTGAATAAGGTGCTTGTTCACATACAAAGCGGTTTAAACCCAGCTCTCTGGAAATCCAGATGGCTTCTACAATTTGCCAGGAAGCAAAGACACTGCTGCCGATATAATGCACTTTGCCCGCTTTAATCAAATCATCTAAGGCACGTAAAGTTTCATCTATCGGAACAGAAGACTCCGGGCGGTGGATTTGATAAATATCAATGCAATCCGTCTGTAATCTTTTTAGACTCGCTTCACACTCCAGAATGATATGCCTTCGATTGTTTCCCCCGGAGTTCGGATCGCTAGGGTCCATTTTGTTATGCACTTTAGTGCAAAGAACGAGCTTTGCACGTCTGCCGTTTTTCTTTAAAATTCTACCAAGAATTTCCTCGCTCACTCCCTTGCCGTAACTATTGGAAGTATCAAAAAGATTAATGCCTGATTCCAGAGCGTGATCTACAATTTTTTCCGCTTCTGCCGGATCTGTTTTCCAACCGAAGTTCATACACCCCAAAGATAAAGAGCTGATTTTTATGCCAGTCCGGCCTAACTGACGGTGATTCATTTGCATTTTGTCATTATAACATGCCGTACGATTTTATCCCGCCGCAGCAATATTTTCATTAGAGTTTGAGCTGTAGTATAATGAATCTTCTACACCCTCACCATTAACCCCTAGTCCTCATAGGAAACTTTTATGAACGGAAATTTCAAAGCCGCATGGAGTAAACTTGAAACATCATCTGCTCCTCCCCGCTTTTTACGCAATATCATTAAAGTCGATTTTAGCGAGTTTAGAAAACAAGTTTTAAACCCTACTCTAAAATTTGTCGGGGAAATTACCGAATCGCTGTATGCAGGGGATGTATATATTTTAAAAAATGCTTTAGCTGCCGACTATTTGAAAAAGTTAAAACATACTATTTTTGAATACGGTAAAAAAAATGCGGAAGGCAGTAAGCAAATACTCGATGGTTGCCCCAATTTCCATTACAAAAGCGATGAAAAGCTCGAGCGTCCAAAAAATGGGTATGTCGCGCTCGATCATTCCTACTATTTTTTCCGATGGAACGAAGACACCTTGTCCTTGTTTAAAGCAATTGATCCCATCTGGGAAATGGCAAAATTGCTCGGCGGCTTTAAGGCGAACGAATATGTAAAAAATACACCGTCTGATTACTACATCGACAAAATTCAAGTGATCCACTACCCAACAGGCGTAGGTGGGATTTCCGTACATAGTGATCCTTATTCGAGACAAAAAACCATTTGTGGAATTGAACTGACAGAGTATGGAAAAGACTATCAGTCGGGCGGTTATTTCATTTTGAACTCGAAAAAAG
>CAYNEF010000086.1:0-10793 GCA_964396165.1 uncultured Pseudobdellovibrionaceae bacterium | reverse complement strand
CCCAAAAATAAAACTGCTTTGGGTTTTCGTGCCGATAAAAGATCCATAATCGTTGCCGCATTGGCGGAACCCATCTGGTAATTGATGATGGAAATATTGGAGTCTTTACTCGTCGCATTGGGCATAGCCCTGTCTTGTCCATTCACTGGAACGCCGAATTTTGCCGCAAATTTGTCGACGTAAGACTGAAAATTTGTCAGTAAAATATAATCGGCAAAATCATCTATTGCAGTGCCTGTGTATCTGGGAAGCCAGTTCGTGCAAATCTCTTCTTTGGTTCTCATAAAGGGATCCTCTTTCTCTTATGTTAACAGCTAACTGCGTTAGTTGCACGTCGCTTACAAACCATGTAAAAATAGGCAACCTAATGGAGGATCCGATGATTAAGGTTTACGCACTGTCCGCTTTTATGCCTAGTTTAAAAGGTCTCATCCGCGACATACGTGTCGTGTGGACCCTAGAAGAAATGGGAGAAAAATACGAGCGCATCGTGATGGATCCTATTAAGCGTGAACACAAAACGCCTGAATACTTAAAATTAAATCCCTTTGGTAAAGTTCCTTTGATTCAAGACGGTGACTTCGTCCTGTTTGAATCGCTTGCAATCTGCAACTATCTTGGCGACAAGCATGGCAAACTGATTCCAAAGCCTGCCACAAAAGAACGCGCACTCTATGATCAATGGACTTCTTTTGCGATTTCTACTTTTGAACCGCCCTGTTTCAGGGTGTTTGGTTTTGATTATTTCACTAAAGACAAAGACGCCACGGGAGAAAAGATACGGACTGAGAGCCTTGCGCTCGTCGATTCTTATATGGCAACGATGGATGGACTTTTAGAAAAAAAACCTTACCTATTGGGTGAGCATTTTTCTATTGCAGATATCATCTTTAGTTCTTCCTGCCGTATTGTCGGCTATACGGATACAGTGAAAAAACACAAACACCTTTCGGCGTATTTAGCGAAGAATTACGAAAGACCGGCATTTAAAGCCGCATTTGATCAACATTCCTATTAAAAGGGAAAAGAGCGTCGGCTCTTTTCCCTTTCTTGAAAGAAAACTAGTCCACTAATTGCGGGTTTTTCAAGATCAACATCATCGCAGTTACTTTAGGTAAATAGCGTTCACTGCTTGGAGCAATCTTTTCCAACTCCCACGGATCTGCAGTGTGGAATTTTTTGATTAGACCTTGCACCTTTTGTTCGCCCTCATTGTAACTGCGAAGAGAAAGACGCCAATCGTGAAATAAACTTTGCAAGTCTGTTAGGTACTGCATCGCTGCAATTGTTTCTTTTTCTTCATCCAGTCGCTCGTCTATTTCCGCATCCACTCTTAAGTGGTAGCGGCGTGCCGTTTGTGAAATGAATTGCCATAAACCGGCACTGAAGTAGGGGCCACTTGCCGGATGGTTTTTAAAGCCACTTTCGATTAGGGGAACGGCAATGACTTCTTCAGGGATCTGATACTGTTTTAACTTCTCTTTGATCATCTCACTATACTGGGGCATGCGAGTCAGGGCTGCTTTGACAAACTCGCGTCCCTCAGGTGTTCCGATGTAACGATTCAGTTCTTTAAGAACCATTTCATTCATCACAAGCGGAATTTCTGCTCCCGATTTTGTCTGACTCATAAGTGCAGTTGCTTCCTCTAACGAGATTCGCCTATCTTGCACGAGCACTTTCGATAGTCCTGCAAGACATACAGATGTGGCAAGTACCAGCGCGATTGCAATAACAGGTACCAGCCTGTGTGTTTTTTGTTTATTTTGTAACAACATGATGACTCTCCTCTTTAATGGATTACCAGTTAGCCCCAAACTTCCCACGGTACCTTTGGGAAATTGGCGCAAACTAGCGGTTTCAGCTACCCGTAATAGACAGCTGCAATATGCCTTAGGTGAGATCTGCTTCTGGCCAAGAAGCTCCTCATCACAGGCAAACTCTTGCCACTCGGAGATTCGACGAATGAAAATATGTATCGCCGGATTCCAAATGCAGAATGCTCTTAAAATATTCAGTAAAAACAAAAATTGAGGATGAAAAAGTTTAATGTGCATCGCTTCGTGCATTCGAGACAAGCGCCAGGTAGTTCTATCACCCAGTAAATGCGAGGGCATCACGATGTAATTTTGAAAGAGAGAGAATGAAAACGGGATACTTTCCTCTTCTGATAAGTAAACAGAGATAGAACCATTTTTTTTAAGTCTCAGCATTTTGTGTATTTTTTTTCTTAATGTGTAGTACTGGAAACTTAAAAAGAACACCCCAAACACGATTGAGAAAATGAGTAAAATGGCACTTGCGTCTTTTATTTGGGAAGACAAAAGAAACCCGCTACTCGTGGCCTTTTGCAATGCGGGAAAAGCGACATAACTTGCCTCCCCATCCCCGCGACTCACACCAGACCACACTTGTACCGCAGGTCTAAGGCCTGTTTCGTTGCCTAAAGGCATCTTTATCACTGCTAGAAAAGTAATCAAAAATAAAATCGGTACTACTTTTAATACTAAACGGGGGGAAATTTTGTACCTGATGGTCAACGCATCAAAAAATAGGACACTTAGACAAGAAATAAGAAGCGACAGATTCAGTGTCATATAGAAAGAGGAAAGGGATTTCATTTTTTTCCCTCATTTTCTTCGAGCATTTTTTTTATTTCACTTAAATCCTGGGGAGAGAGTTTATGATCCGAAATAAGACGCTTCACAAGCATGCTAGGAGCACCTGCAAAAACTTTGTCCACTACATGATCCAAAGTCTTTGCTTCATAGGCTTCTTTTTCTAACAACGGAAAGTAAATATGCCCTCTTCCCGCTTTCTTACTTCCCAATACTTTTTTCTGCTCGAGAATTCTTAATATTGTACTGACTGTCGTGTAGGCGAGTTTTCTGTCATTCTTTTTAGCTTCCACGACGTCATGCACGGTGCATTCTTTCAGCCGCCATATTTCGGTCATGAGATCTAATTCCGCTTCAGTCAGTAATTTCTGTTCGTGTTTCTTAATGCTCATAAAAATACTATAACTAAAGTCTTAGTTAATATCAACTAAATATTTAGTTGATGGGTTTCTGGTACACTTTACCTCTAAAATAGGAGCCTGTATGGCAGATAGTAAGCTCGTATATTCCACAGATCCCAAACTCAACCAAGACTGCCCCAAGTGCAAAGAAAAAATATCTGAATGCACTTGCTCTAAAGAACAAGATATTAAATCGTACAATTTTTTTGCGGTACTTCGTATTGAGAAACAAGGGCGCGGCGGCAAAACGGTGACTGTGATTGATGGGCTTCCCAAAGTGAATGTCTTTTTAAAAGATCTCACTAAAACTTTGAAGAACAGCTGTGGCTCTGGCGGTACATTCCACATGGACGGTAAAGAGGGAAAAATTGAAATACAAGGTGATAAACGCGATCAAATTCGAACACTGCTTGCAAAACAGGGAATCAAAACCAAAGGCTAACTAGCAGTATCGCTTTACTGCTAATTCCAATTGCCTTTCGATGAATTTCTTAAAGGAAATTTTTGCAGCCTCTAGTTGTTGCGGAATGAAAGAGGCCTTTGTCAGTCCAGGCAAAGTATTCGTCTCGAGAAAATAGGGCCCTTCGTTTGTTAAAATCATATCCGTACGAGAGTAGCCGTAGCACCCCAGTGCTTCGTGCATCTTTACAGCGAGTGCCTGACACTTTTTCTCTTCTTCTTTATTGAGATCAGCAGGCGTAATTTCCTGTGTGCCCTTGCCTAAATATTTACCTTCAAAATCAAAGCTTCTATTTTTCTCTAAAATCACTTCACTGGGTGGCAGTGCTTTATTTCCATTTCCGTCATGAATAACCCCGACTGTCAGTTCTCGTCCCACGATGAGTGTTTCAGTTAAGTATCTTCTTTTGCCTAAATCTCGAAGCTTTTGGCAAATCCCTTCTACTTCTTTTACGTGATTTAAAAAGAAAAGGCCGAAACTTGAACCTGCATCCACTGGCTTTAATACTTGGGGACCGAATTCTTTTAATCTGTCTGTGAGTAAAGTCTCGAGTTTGTTGTCCGTCGTATAAAATTCAAGACCTGTGGCAATCAGAACTCCCTGTTTATGAGCTTCTTCACGGGAAATGCCCTTTTCAAAAGCGCGGTGGCTCGAAGAACTTCCTGATCCGGTAAAGGGGATATGCTTTTTTTCGAGTATGGATTGAAGATTTCCATTTTCGCCTTCGCCGCCGTGTAATCCAAAATAAAATACCGTTTCAGTCGGCTTTAGATCCTTTACAGCGATCTCGAAGGTGTCGATAAGCGTCGCATTCGACGGTACAAAATCTACTGTAAAAGGATTTTTATGTCCTAGGAGCTCTTCTTTAGAAACTTTTGCAATCTTGCCAGAAGCATTCATAAACCAGAATTCCGCATTCTCTAGGACTGAGGCTACATTTTGTGCCGTTGCTACAGAGACTCTGCGTTCTTCAGAAGTGCCGCCAAAGAGTAAAATCGTTTTAAAATTGTTCATGATGAAAGTGTAGTTTATCGACGGAAGAACAGTATTCCAACTATAAATTATTTCACCTCATTTATTTCGCATTGCATTAGCCGCTCTGTGTTCCGAACAAAGTTGGAACAAAATCAATTGTTAAGGATGAGTTAGTTGTTGGCGGATTAGTTTTAGCTTGTTACTCTTTTCCTTGATACGTTGATTTCGTTCAAAGCGGGTCTTACTTTCAAAACAGGCAACGAAAACTAAACAAAACCTTACTCTCTTAGGAGGCCCTATGTCTTCATTTTCGAAGATCTGGCTCGTAGTTGGATTAGTTTGTGCTACTACGTTTGCTGGACGTGTTTCTTTTTCCGAAGGAAATGCTGCTCGTCTGGATACGTCCCTCTCTCAAGTTGACTCCGGACCCAGTGCTGTTTCCCTTAACCTTCATGTTCCTTTTGTGGACCTCTCTCAAGAAAGAGACGGTTTTACAGCAATGAATGTGACTGGTCTTAATCCACTCGAAAGATTGGGTAGCCCAGCCGTACTGACCACAGGCCGTATCATTGCTGTACCGAATGGATACAAACCTGTGCTTTCTGTAAAAAGTGGGGATGTAAAGGTTCTCCCTGGAACAGTAATCAAGCCTCATCAAGCAAAATTTCGTTGCGAATGTAGCATGGATTCTTTCTCTTTTAACAAAGCACTGTACGAATCTAATAGTGTCTATCCAAACGCAATTGCAAAGCTTGAAAAAGTCGGAAATTTCCACGGGGTAAATCTTTACCGTGTGGCTTTAAATCCGGTTCAAGTGGATTTTGCAAACAAAAGCACACTTGTCACTTCCGACATTTCTGTAAAAGTATCCTTTGAGCAAGTCACTGACAGCGCTAAAGCAGAAATTCCTGCTTCCGTTGCCCGCGTTCTTTCTCAAAATGTAGTGAACGGTACAGATGCTTCTCTGTTCACGTTGGATAACCGCGCAGAAAGCATGCTCATCATCACAGCAGACAGTTTAAAAGCTGCAATCGCTCCTTACGTTGCATGGAAACAAGAATCCATGGGCGTCACGGTAGCTACTTATACGGAAGCTGGTGGCAGTAAAGAAGCAGTCCAGAAATTTATTCAAGCTGCTTATACCAAAAACAAGTTCACGTACTTGCTGATGGTAGGAAACAAAACTACCAATCCTGGTTATATGGAATCCACAGCTAGCGGCTCTGCAGCTACTGACTGGAAGTTCACGCTTCTTGACGGTACAGACAATATACCCGATGTGTTTTACGGAAGACTTCTTGCGGATAACGAAGCAGAAGCAAAAACCCAAGTATCTCGTTGGGTAGCTTACGAAAAAACACCGGAGCAATCCGACTGGTACCACAATGCTTCTACGATTGCTTCTAACGAAGGCTCCAGTCCTTCAGATAAAGACTATGCACTTCAAGTCACTGCCGCTTTAAAAGCTGGTACGTACAAAGAAGTAGATGGTTTTTTCCAAGGTGACATGAACGCGACTTCTGCCAACATCAAAAAGGCGTTGAATCGTGGTTCTAGCTGGCTAGCTTACTTCGGTCATGGGAGCGGTACTTCGTGGGGTTCTACGAATGACAACTTCAGCAATGCAACTGTCGCAAGTTTAACCAATGAACGTCTGCCTATCATCATTGATGTCGCTTGCTTAAACGCCTCTTGGGTAAACCTCGCTAAACCGTTTGGTAAAGCTTGGGTCACACAAGAAAACAGCGGCAAGCCAGCAGGTGCCGTTGCTTTCTTCGGCGGATCTGTCAGCATCAGCTGGGATCCTCCAGCAGTGATGAGCGTCGGAGTTGCAAAATCCTACGTTGAGAAAAAATTGAAAACAGTTGGGGAAGCTACTCTTGCTGGTCAATTGCATCTCATCGCGGAAATGGGAACAGGAAGCAATACGCTAGACAACTTGAAGTGGTACAACCTCTTCGGTGATCCAGCACTTCATATCCGTTCTCAAACACCGTAACGAGTAATTTAATTCTATTTAAAGAAGAACCTCTGGAGAAATCCAGAGGTTTTTTTTAGGTACGGCATTCCTGATCTTGCTGGCTTCAATACGATTGCCCACCGCTAGTGAATTCGTGCTCCCCAAAATCACTTGCTAATTTTTGTTACACTGTTTCTGATTTTGAAGATTTCTGTAAGATAACTCGCCGCTCGTAAATTCACGTGAATAACAACTGTTGGAATGAATTTTTCTCATTATTTAAACTGTACCTAGTATTAAAGCTAATATTTGCTTTGCGAAATTTAAATTGCGAGTAGTGCAGCGCTCTTTTAATGCATTCATTTTCTTCTTTGCTATAACATTCATTTAGCCATTCTAATTTTTGACTTAGAGTTAAATCTAATACACTTTGACGATCAAATACTGATTCTGAAATATCAAGACGCTTGTCTTTTATTCCATGATGAAAATGAATTGTGCTATACGGATATTCCTCTACTCTCTTACATATTTCAGCCTTGATAGGGTTTTGATATACATACCTCAGCGCATGCTCGTAATATCGCCTCGTGGTAATCAATGACCACTTATATGGGCCACCAAATATATGATTAATTCTTGAGGCCTGTTTGTTTATCTCGCGAGAAACCTCCCTGAGCAAATGATGCATAGCTTGGTCTAAGTTTTCATTCGGAGTTGATAGAATCGCGTGAAAATGGTTCGACATTAAAACAAAAGCATGTAGATGAATGCCGTATTCTTCGGTAGTGACTTCCCATCTGTCTAAAAAAATATCCCAAATCTGCTCAATAGGTAAATAGAACCATTCTTTGTTATTAGAACGTGCTCTTACATGATACGGAAGTGCCGTAGAACGAATAAGTAAAGGACGAGGCATGGCGTTAACTCATATGCACTCATTATGAACTTTGCAAGTATTAGTGGGGAGCACGAATTCATGAAAGGAATGCCGTACCTATAAAATAGTACAGCCGTAAGAGACCTGGAGTCTCTTACGGCTGTCCAGAGCGAACGAAGACGGTAAGGCATGCAAATTCGTTCAAGGGTATTGGGGCATATTAGGTATGCTTGCCGTCTAAAGCTCTGTCATGATCATGTATTTCAATGATCGGTTGAGATGCATTTAACCCTGTTAATCAACGTTCCTTTTCAACATACGTTCAACTTCAGCATTTAAAGGGCCATCGATATTCATTACTTATTAAGAGCAAGCACTGTGCCATGAGATTCATTTCATTAGATGAGAGAATAGCTTTGAATCCATTTAACTTTTTAACGGTAACAACATGCGACACTCTCTTCTTTTGACCCAATTTGTCCTTTTCCTATGCCCTAGTTTGTTTGTCGTGCCCTCTTTCGGCGCTGATAACAATAAGAATACACTCGAGCTCATCCGAAAAATTCCTCACTCAGGTTATTCAGAAGGACTGGATTATTACGAAGGTTATCTGTGGCACGCGTTGCCGAAAGAAATAAAAAAAATTGATCCGAAAGATGGAACAGTTGTAGCGACATTTCCGCCCGCCACAGAATACAGCGAGAGCCTTACCTGGTTTCAAGGCAAACTATGGAATTTAAGTTTCCACGACAATGGACTGTATTCTTCAAAAGTGGATGGAAAGAATTTAAAATTCACAAGAGAGTTTACAGTTCCCGAAGTACACGGCTGGGGAATTACTTTTATTGGAAAAGAACTCGTTTTCACAGGTGACTACTCAAACAAACTTTATTTCTATGATCCGAAAACAAAGAAAATTACAAAAACTTTGGAGACGGATGGCAAAGACTTAGAAGATCTCGCCTGGGATGGAGAATATATTTGGGCATCAAGTTTCACCTGGGAACATGGGAAAATTTTTGCCATTCATCCAAAAACCGGAAAAATCCTAGCCAAGTATTCCCTTCCTGAAACAGAAGCGTGCAATATTATCGACAGCATCGCCTACGACGGGAAAGCCCTCTGGGTCACCGGAAAAGAATGCGGATCCATCTACTATTTTAAAATCCCCAAACTCCGCGCCATCGCCTCTCCCTAAATCAAGCGGAGAGTTTTTTTGCAAGTCTGTGGGAGGGCTTTTCGAAGAGGTAATAAAAGCATAATGTACCCGCAAAGATTCCACAGTACATAATGATATGGTTTTGGATTCCGGATAAAACACTAAAACCAGCGCGACTAAGAACAAGTCCCAACGGCATGTGTAAAAGATACAAAGAGTAACTCCACTTGCCTGCCCATTCTAAAAACTTTGGAGGGGTTGCCGCTTGCAAGTACGGCAGATCTTTTTTTAGCCAAAAGAAAACAAACAACGCAAAAAAGTTCAAAGTAAGTGGGTACGTTAAAAAACTGTGAAAATTAAGCAGCGGCAGTAGAATGATCAATAAAAAAAGACCGCTTCGTAATAACAAGGCTGAGTGGCGCGAAACTTTTTCTTTCTCCCAGATTTCAGCAAGGTAACAACCCAAAAACCAACAAGGCAAGCCCACAATCCAATTGAAATAATTTGTGTAGGACGAATAGATTTTGGCAGTCGGATTAGTCGCCACAACGCAAAAAGCGAGTAGGTAAGCTAAGAAAATCATTTTCTTCCAGCCGAGTCGCTTTTGTAGCTTCATAAAACCCGGATAAAGCGAGTAGTAAATTTCTTCGCAGACAATACTCCACAAAATAGAATCGCCAAAGATAGGCATCTCCATGCCTATCCACTTCACAAAGAAATAAAGGGGAATCAGTGGCAATCCGATTCTGACGAACCGGCGGATATAAAACTTTTTGGTGTCGAGTTTTCGCCCTCTGAAATAAGGCAAGTGGATACAAAAACCGGAAATCACAAAAAATAAAATAACAGCGCATGGCCCTGAAAACCACCAACCGCCCAACCCCAAGCCCCCTACCAGTCGGATAAGAACACTGGGATTTTCTCCGTACTGAATAAAACTTAACGGGCGCTCATGATCGATACAAACTGAGAGTGCCGCAAGGAAACGGATGGTATCGAGCCCTTTGATATGCAGCGATTTATTTTCAAGTTGTTGCATTAGGATTTATTTTTCATGCTGTTAAACGCAATCATGATGATGAGTACAACAATCAGAATAATGATAAATATTTTTAAAAGCATCCACCAGTCGAATGATGTATCTTTTTTGCGGCCCATGTCTTCTTCATCTCCACCAGCGCCACCCAGTGTTTTTTTCGAACCGGGACTACCAAGTCCTCCGCTTTTTTTATCGCCTTCGCCATCGCCGCCGCCTTTATCGCCCACTCTTCCGCCACCACCTCCAGCGCCACCACCGCCGCCCTCTACTTCCTCACCACCGGCACTGCGTGAACCTTTCGATCCACTTCCTTGATCTTGCGACGAAGAAGATTTCGCGCTTCCACTTCCGCCACCGCCACCACCTTCAAAGAAGTTTGCATCCGGAGGCGCTGCTCCGGCTCCCGATCCTCCGCCACCACCACCACCGCCACCGCCTCCCCCTGCGATTCCATTTTGTTGCATCGGAGGTTGTGGGGGCAATGCTTGTCCCGGCGGTAATTGTTTTCCAGGAGGTAAGGGTTTTCCCGGCGTGAGCGGTTGCTCTTTCATAGGATCTTGTTGTTGCAAAGGGTTTTGTTCCTGCATCGGATCTTGCTTGTCCATCGGCGCCTGAGGCGGTTGTGAAGGAGTAGGTTCTTGAGAAAACCACGCATTGGGAACTGCGGGTTTGTTGCGCGGAGGTTTTTGCGCGATAAACGCCACTAATTTTCCCCGTTGCGACATGACGGAATCTTGAATGGGTCCCAGTCCATAACGGATAATTAAGGGAACCATCACAGACGCAAGCAGTGCAGTTAGCACAAGGTATTCACCGACGGTCGAGCCCGCACGTGATTTTAGAATTTTGATATAGAATTTTATGCAACTATCCTTAATTTTGGACGAGCAGCGTTACGAAAAGCTTTTTATGATCTCTAATTGTATCTTATCAAATTCGCCGTTAGACATCACGATCACAATTTCATTCTCTTTTGCATGTGATTTTAGATACTTAACAATCTCTCCTGCAGAGTCAAAGGACTTGGCAGATTTTCCAAGTTGAGTTAACCCGTCGACAAGCTGAGTTTCTGAAAGTCGTTCTGTTTGCACAAGCTCATTTGCACGGTAAGGGTTTTTAATCAAAATTTCATCGGCTGCGGTAAAAGCTTTTGCATAATCTTCCTGATGCACACTTCTTCTTGCAGTAGCGGAACGCGGCTCGAAAAGCGCCCAGATTTTTTTATCTGGAAAACGTTTTTTTACAGCACTTAAAGTGGCGTTTACTTCAGTCGGATGGTGGGCAAAATCATCCACTAACAT
>CAYNEF010000085.1:0-11011 GCA_964396165.1 uncultured Pseudobdellovibrionaceae bacterium | reverse complement strand
ACTTTCTGCAATGAGCAAACTTCGTTCCACATGCAATCAGGCTGAATACAGGGTTCATGTATTCAACTTGTGAACTATTTTGGGCAAGTTAGGTGACACGAAAGGGCACTTTCTCAAGGAAAGTGATGAAACTCTGTGCGTGTTCAGTTGGCATACGTATTGTAGATTGCTTACTTTCGGATGGGAGAGAAAAAAAATGATGAAAAGCTCGAAAACAAAACAAATTTTAAAATGGACACTCAGTATCACAGTAGGTTTATTGTTTTTCCTTTATAGTCCGAATTCTTTTGCTGCAAGCAAATTTCCGACTGCAAATGACACTTCTGATGTAAGCGATATTCTTGAAGACTATTTGCCATACGCCAAGTTCGTTATTGAAATTGGACGTGAGCTCTCTCCTTCTCAAGCAGAAAAATTTGCTCAACTATATAATCAATTAAAAAAGCGCGATAAAGTCATGGCTGCAAAGTTTTTAAAAGGTCTGCGTTTTGAAATGAATGAAAAAGTAGAGTTAATGGGAGTTGCCCCCTCGTCTTTATCTACCCGTCACCCTGAGATGAGAAAATGGGTCGTAAAATACTTACCTGAATGGAATAGAGAAATAGACGAAAGAATGTTCCGAAGTTACAGCGCTGCGTTGTCTCTTCAGCTTGCAAAAAAATCTGAGTAATTTTGACGTAAGAGCTCTCCAAGGGTTATCATTTTCCTATCTTGGAAAGACTATTCAGAACTCCTTTATTTTTAGCTATTCTTATTGCGTTCTTTTTTGCTACTAGTACGTTTGCTACGGCTGCTAAAGCCAAAGAAAAATCTGCAAAGGCAGAGACGTCCTCTCAATCTACAGAAATTACGCCTACAGAAGTTCAGGATATTGAAGTTTTTCTAGTAGACGAAAGCGAGTCGCCTTCCAGTCAGTTTACTCTTTCTCAAGACAATAAAGCAGCAAAAGACTTGCGCTTCAAACACTCCATTACATTTAATAAAAATAATTATATTTCCTGGGCGATGGAGTTCAGCGATCCGATGCGCAATTTGAATTACCGCATTGCAAGCGATGGAAAAGCTCCTGAAACCGTGCATTGGGACGGTACATTTAGTTCTACGCTGTCTATTCTTCCCCGCAGTCGTTACTACTACCGCATGATAGTGGTGACAGAAGATGAAAAACTTTACTCTAGTCCCTGGACTTCTTTTTCCACGCGACTAAAAAACCGAAGCGAAGGGACAAAAACTGCTGAAAAATTTCTCAATTTGTATATCGCGCCTACAATCGGTTTTGAAAACCAAAGCATCAAAACCAAATCATTTACAGATACGGGACTTGCACTTTTGGGTGATTTAAAATTCATCTTAAATGATACGCATATTTTCGCGCTCAAATACGAAGCGACCAGTGACAAACTTTTGCAATCAGCCAGCTCTACTTCAGATTTGAATTATTCCGACTTTTCTTTTTACTACCGCTATAACATCGTAGGACGTCCCTTAAATTCAGAAACCTCCGAGAAAGATCGGTTCGTCGTACAACTTGGGGCGCGCAGTTTTGCTTCTGTAGTCCGCGGTGGCGGCAACCTTCCTGTGGATGCTGAAGCAGCCAGAAGTTATCAAGGCTTAACGGGCACGCTCAATCTAGAACAACGATTGGGGAACTTTAGACTATTGGAAGGAGCAGAAGCCGGTTATTCCCTATTTAAATCCAAACATACTGTGATGGGTTTTGAAGGCGCCCTTTCCTACGAAGGATTGAAATATCTCGGCATTGGAGTGCACGCAAAGTACTCGCTTGTGGACGGCAAACCCGAGTCGGATGCATATGACGCCGGTAACGGGGGTAACACCACCATCTCAAATACCATCTTGATGGCTGGTCTTTCCCTTTACTTTAAAATCTAACAATCTATATAGTAATCAATGTGAAAATCGCACTCATTCATAACGCGCGCTTGCCTGTAGAAGGTTACGGCGGAACCGAACGGCTCGTCTGGTGGCTTGCAAAGGCTTATTCCCAAATGGGACATCAAGTGGATCTTGTTTGCCAAAAGGAGAGCGAGTGTTCCTTTGCCAAGGTGCGAGAGTGGGAAGATTTCACGAGTCCTTATGACACTACTGATGCCGATTTGGTGCACTATTTTTATACGCCCTCATCCGAACCCGTAAAACCGTATGTGATTACGATTGGCGGTAATGGAGTGGTCGGTGAGAAATATTACGAAAACACTGTCTTCGTAAGTAAAAACATGGCGGAAAGGCACAATGCAAAAGCCTTTGTGCATAATGGTGTCGATCCGGATGATTATCTTTTTAAAGAATCCAAAAATGACAGTTTCGCATTCTGTGCGAAGGCTTCCTGGAAAGTAAAAAACGTTAAAGGTGCAATCCAAATCGCAAAAGCTGCCCACAAAGAGCTGCATATTCTGGGAGGAAATTCTTTTTTTAAAAACCCGTTCGGTAAGATCAAATGGCACGGGATGAGAGGGGGAAAATTCAAAGCGGAAATACTTGCAGATGCTTCTCTTTTTTTATTTCCGGTTCTGTGGAATGAACCCTTTGGGATCGCTATTGTAGAAGCGCTTTTAAGTGGAACTCCTGTATTGGGAACGCCTTTTGGTTCACTTCCCGAGATTATTACAAATGATGTGGGCCGGGTTTGCCATTCCATGGCGGAGCTCATCGAAACAGCGAAAAACCCTCCTCAGTGGAAAGCTAAGGCTTGTCGTGAGTACGCGCTAGAGAACTTCCATTACAAGAAAATGGCGGAAAAATACTTAGCATATTATGCAGAGATTTTAAATAAGCAGAAAATCAATCCCCAGAATCCCTTTGTCGATAAAAACACGGGCGGCCTTTTAACTCTCTAAAATTTTTTTGCAGTTTTCCTGTAACGCTTCAACGACTTTTTCGTGCAGTTTGGTGTAGTAGGCTTGCTTATAATAGCAAAGCAGTACGGGATTTTTTGCAGTCCGTTTACTTTCTATTTTCATCCCCTTCACATTTTTTACTAGATGCCTGGGAACAATAGCAGAACCGTAGCCGGCCGACACGCCGGCTAACACTCCGTGAATATCGTCCATGAAAGAGCGCTTTTCAGGCAAATTTCCCTTTACTCCCTTGTAAAATTGCCTGGTTGTCTGATCTTTTTCGTCATGATCCAGATAAATTCCCACACGTTTCAAATAGGAAAGCGGGTGAACGCACACATTGACTTCATGACCGATTAAACAAACTTCTAGCCCCTCGATAGAGGGTTTTTCAGTTGTTAAAATGAAATCAACGGCTCCACTTTTTAATTTTTCAGCAAGTTCACTTACTTCAAAAACTTGAAAATTAATTTGGAGTTTCGGATTTTCTCTTACTAAATGGCTAAGAGCAGGAACGACTACAGACCACATTACTGAAGAGTAGCCAGCAATTCTTAAGCTTACCGAATCTTCTTTTTGATCTTTCGATGTCACTTCAGAAAGAAGTTCTTCCTCTAGACTTCTGTTCTTATGGCAAAACCTGAGAACCTTTTCGCCAATTTCCGTTAAGGAGACGCCCGCTTTTCCCCTTACGATGACTGTCGCATTCAATTGTTTTTCCAAAGCCGCGATTCGTTGGGAAAGAGCAGACTGGGTAATATGCAGGTTCTTGGCGGCTACGGTGAAGTTGCGAGTCTGAGACACCTCGAGAAACGCTTCCAATTGGATGGAGTTGAGCCGCATATCATAAGTATAACTTATCAGTGTATTAAAACAATTAATTTTATTTATATAGCTGAATCAGGCATACCACTTTTAAGAGGTTGATGATGAAGTATCTGATTGTTCTACTAAACCTAATTTTCGTTTTTCCAGCAAGTGCCGCGTGTGTAGTGAAAAGTACCCAAGGGCATTTACATTTGCCAGAGACGGATTACTTACACCACATTCTGGGAGATTTGCCGGTCTGTCCCACGAATGTTTTCGAATTTCAAACGTTACTCAAAGAAAAAAATCTAAACATCGTTCCTGCAATGGTCGCAAACAGAGGTTTTCATAACCCAGATTTGGGAAGTTTTAGTTTTTTTGAAAGTGTCACAGGCCAAGCGGCAACGAGCCTTGTGATAAATCCTGGTGAATTCTTCTTTGGGCATTTTACAGATGTCTTGCACGATAAAATCATCTTGGATCAAGAGCCACTAAAAGGAAAACTCATGATCGAACTGATTGTGTGGGATTTTGGCAAAAAGGCCTTTAATTTTTATGAAATGATTGGAAACGGCTCAAGCGGTGAATGGTTTTACAGAGGAGATTCATTCGACATATTAGCAGATGTAAAATACCTGCATTTAATTCCTCCAGTAGGATCACCCAAATTCGGCAACACATTAAGATGCTCGGCGTGCCACACATCGGGAGGCCCTATTTTAAAAGAGTTGGAACTTCCGCACAACGACTGGTGGACTGCAACACGTCCCCTTCCCTTCGGCGTAAATATGCCGGGACCTATAGTCGCTGAGCAAATCAGAAACTTGCAAAATGCAGAGGCCTTTGCATCCCTCATTAAAAAAGGAATGAATAAACTGGAAGAGAGTGAGTCTTACCAGAATGCAAAGAACTCTTTAACTTTACAAGAGCAGTTAAGACCTTTGTTTTGCGAAACAGAAATCAATTTGGAGTCAGATCTACTGGCCTCTGATGTATTGTCAGATAAAATTCAAATTCCCAGTCACTTTTTTATAAATCCCTTACTTGCTGAAAAGGAAATGAAAGCGGCTAAAACACATTATGAAGAGATGCTTTCGCAATTTAAAATGCAATTTCCAGAGACAAACTTGTCCGATGCCGATCATCCTTGGCTGACACCTGTTAAAGGACATTCGGATATTCTTGCTATTAAAAGTTTGATTCTTAAACAAATTATCGATTCGAAATTCGCTCTCTCTGTTTTGTCTGTGGACTTGGAAAACCCGCTTGTCTCTAAAACGCGTTGCGATCTTTTGAAATTACTCGCGATAGAAAATAAAAATAACTGGAAGCCACTATTTTTAAAGAATCTGCAAAACTCCCCATTAAAGGGAGCCAAGATTCTCAGCCAACTATTACAAACGGAAACGGAACAAAGCTTGAAAGAAAAGGCCGCAAGCTATTTAGTTTCTGCCGAGAGCGAGTTGAAAAACACGGAAGGGGTGAAAAAATATTTCTTAAAACTTCTTCAAACGAGAAACTCCGTATTTAGTTCTGAAATTTCAAAAAATCCACGAGGCCAGATTTTAGAGCCGGGTTTTCGGGTGATTTTTCCGCAAGCGAATTAGAAACTGCCAGCTTCGACAGCAGCGGAGTTCTCTCTTTTTACCTTGAGGACATCGCCATCGAAGATAGTGAAATACTGCAATTCGGACTTTTCAAAGCGTTTATTCTTTTCGCTGTAGATCAGGCACGAAGTAACTGGGGCTGCATACAAGTGGATACTCACCGCCGGACAGCGAGAGGCATTAGCAATGGAGTGCACGGCAATGCCATCATCAATATAAGCGTTCGTTCCGCATTTACCTATTTCAACGCCACCCATTGCTCTTAGATCACACTTGGAACCATCTAGGCCTGCGACTTCATAATTTTTAAAAGCCAATTCTCCCATGCTGACCGTTACCCAACAGCGTTGGCCAGCATGATCATGAATCGGAGTTCTTTGTTGTGGCAACCAGGTCAAAACCAAAAGTTCGAAATGCTCTGTCTTGTACACCAGGTTTCTGCCGTATGTTTCTTCTCTGAAATAGATGAAAGGAAGAAAATCGTCATTGTTGAGGCAGTTCTCACTAAAAAATTTATCTACTGTGTCGCCTTTGAAATCAGTGGGTGTTTGTAAATTCAAAAAGTCGATAAAGTCGGGCAGCGAGACCTGTTTTTTCATAGATATAAAAAGTCTAACACTACAGAAGGCAAACTCTCAATAAGTCAGAAAAAATAAATTTACAACACAGAGCGTAATGCACCACTTCTTTCCTTAGTTGGGGTTGCTTCTTGTCGTTTTTTAAGTATTCTATGGCCAATCAATTTTGACTTCTTAAGGAGTAAGTAATGGCAAAAGAACGCGGCTATAAAAAACAGCTTTTGGTCCTCCCCTTTGACCACAGAGCTTCATTTCAAGAAAAAATGTTTGGCATTAAAGGCAAAGCAACGCCTGAGCAAACAGTGGAAATCGCTTCTTACAAAACCCTGATTTACGAAGGTTTTGAAAAAGCTGTCAAAACGGGACTGCCCAAAGACATTATGAGCATCCTAGTGGACGAACAATTCGGACAAGAAGTCATCAAGCGCGCTAAAGCAAGTGGCGTCACAGTCTGCATTTGCGTTGAAAAAAGCGGACAAGACGAATTCGATTTTGAATATCCAGACTGGCAAGAACATATCAACAAAGTAAATCCAGAAATTGTAAAAGTTCTTGTTCGTTACAACCCAGAATCTGACAGCACATTGAATACCCGTCAGGCGACAAAGTTGGCTGAACTCTCCCGCTTCCTCGATAAAACAGGAAGAGTGTATATGTTCGAACTTCTTGTGCCTCCCACAGAAGCACAACTTGCAAAATGCAATGGCGATAAAAAAGTATACGATGTGGAAATCCGTCCTAACCTGATGATCCGCGCAATCAACGAATTGCAAAAAGCCGGAGTAGAAGGCGACATCTGGAAACTAGAAGGCCTGGATCGCAAAACAGATTTCGAAAATGTTTGTAAAGCTGCTCGTCAGGGCGGAAGAGACAACGTTGGATGTATTGTTTTAGGCCGCGGTGAAAACGAACAAAAAGTACGCGATTGGTTAAGCGTTGGCGCGAATGTCGCTGGCGTTATCGGTTTTGCTGTAGGACGTACAGTGTTCTGGGAACCGCTAAAAGCGCTAAGAGAAAACAAAATTACTCGCGAGCAAGCCTCTGACCAAATTGCAAAAACATACTCAAGCCTTTGCAACTTGTGGCTCGAAGCACGCGCATAAGTTATTGTTTTTGTTTGCTTTTATTAACACAGTATTTTTATCAGAGGGAGTTAGGTAAATACTCCCTCTGATGCTTTCCCCCATAACTACATTCAAAGAACGCTTTGGCGAAGTTCGCTTTGTCTTGGCTCCTCTTGCGGGAATCACGGACACAGTTTTTCGCTCCCTCATGCGCGAGATGGGCGCGCAAGTAGTCATTAGTGAATTATTATCTGCAGAAGGTTTAGTCCGCGGCGGCAAACGCACGCGTGACATGCTTGCCTACGATCCCAGTGAACGGCCTGTTGGTATTCAAATTTTTGGATCTTCCATTGCCACCATGGTCGAAGCGGCCAAAATCGTGCAAAGTGAAGGCGCAGATTTTGTCGATATCAACTTTGGATGCCCTGTCAAAAAAGTTGTCTGCGATGGCGGCGGTGCTGCGTGGCTGAAAGAGCCAGAAAAAATGGGCGAACTTCTTTCAGAAATTAAAAATGCTCTGCGCATCCCCCTCACGATTAAAATTAGAACGGGTTGGGAAGACTCTCTCAGAAATGCTGACGAAGTAATCAAGTACGCAGCACTTGCAGGAGTTTCGTGGGTAGCCATTCACGGAAGAACGAGAGCGCAGGCCTATACGGGACTTGCGGATTGGGAATACATCAGACAACTCTCTATCCACAGCCCGATTCCCATTATTGGTAATGGCGATATTTTAACTGCCGAGCAAGCGCACAAGCGAATCAACGATGGGTACTCGCATGCAGTCATGATTGGGCGCGGGGCTTTAAAAAATCCCTGGATCTTTAAAGAAATTTTAGAGGGAAAAGGAGAACGCGATTTTGCAGAGCTTATCAATAGACACTTTGATATTGCGATTTCCAAAAAAGACAAAGTACGCGCTTTTCTTTCTCTAAAAAAATTCATGTCTTGGTATGCTTCTGGACTTCCTTATTGCTCTCCGTTTCGAGCCAGCATTTTTAATACGGAAAATGTCGACGATCTACGCAAGATTGCGTTAACCTTCTTTGCAAGTGCAGCACAGTACGAAAGGAAAGACGATGGACAACCGTTTCTCATGGGCGGACATGGCTAACGAAAACAAAAAATGGCTTCTGCCTTTTTTAGCCTTATCCGGACTGTTTCTCTACTGGGCCACTGCCCTTACCAATATCGGGATCATTGCACTAGATGATTAGGCCTTTGGAATTGCGAAAATCATTCCCGCACAAAAAATCGCTTTCACAGAAATCATCGGAGAACGGGGCATCCGCCTTCCCTTCCAAACTATCGTGCTTGCTAATTTAAGCAAACTTGCACTTTCTCTAGGAATCACCGATCCCTCATCGCAATTAAAATTTGTACTGCTAGTTGTAGGAACACTTGTGTATTTAATGCACGCACTTTATGGATTAAAGCTGCTCGAGTTTTCCAAAAGTTCTTCTCAAAACACAAAAGTACTCTTTTTGTTTTTTCTGGGCTTTTATTTTGTAACACCACTTTTATTCACACGCCCCCTAATTGAAAATTTGGCTGGTCCTTTTCTGACAGCTTCAGCGTATTTTGCCGTCGAATTTTGGAATAAAAAGACGGCACGTTCCCTATTCTTTGGAATGTTGAGTGTCATGATAGCATCTCTTTTCCGCTACCAGACAGGGGTTTGCATGTTGGCGCTGGTATTTGCAGTTCTTTTACGCGGCAAAACACGGGACTACATCGTACTCGCACTTTCTGGCCTGTTTTGCTTTCTTTTAAGTGGCGCTGTGGATTGGTATTTGACGGGTACTTTTCACGGATCTTTTCTTTCTTACGTTTCGTACAACGCACAGTTTTCTTCTACTTTTGGGGTGCAGCCCTTTTATCTTTTTACGCTCTTGTTTATCGCACTCACCGTACCGCCTACCTTTGTCTCCAAGTACAAAGGTTTTGAATGGAAAGAACAATACGGGCCACTTGTCCCCGCACTTGTTTCATTTGGGATTTTCCTTCTCATTCACTCGATGATTCCTCATAAAGAGGAACGCTTTATGGTGCCTGTTCTGGCACTTTTTCTGCTTTTATTGACCCCTCTTGCAAGCCATCTCGTATTTGTGGAAAAGCAAAAATGGCGAGTGGTATATTTCTGCACAATCAACTTCTTGATTTTGCCGTTTGCTTCTTTCAATGTTCCACAAAAAAATACGATTGGCCTTGTCGAGTTTTTAAATACGCGCCCTGAAATCAGAACAGTATTTACAGTGCAAGATAGTCTTACGATTTTTCCAACAGCCTACAGTCTTGATCCGGCTAGTGCGCAAGAAGTCTCGACCAAAGAAGCCGACAATTTGAAACTGCACAACTGCTCCGAAGCTATCGCGGTGAGAAAAGATTATGAACCCCAAATGGCGTCACTAGATGACCGTTTCATCAAGCTAGATGAGTTTCAACCTGGCATTTTAGAATGGTTACTTGTCAAAATGAATCCAAAGCACAATATCAGACGCGGGGCTGTCAGTTTGTATCAAGATAAAACGTGTACGAGGGCGCAATGAAGCACGAGATTATTGTCGTTGGCCAATTGCAATGTAATTGCTCGGTACTGTCTTGCGAAAAAACAAACGAAGCCATTATTATTGATCCGGGAGATGAGGCTGCAAAGATTGTAAAGTATGTCCAGAGCCAAAATCTCAAAGTGAAATATGTCGTACACACTCACGCCCACTTTGATCACTTCGTAGGAACTGCGGGAGTAAAAACTGCGACCAATGCCACCTTGTGCTTGCATAAAGACGATCAAATGCTTTATCAAAACCTGCCCATGCAAGGCAGAATGTTCGGAATGCATTTTGATCCGGCTCCTCCAATTGAAAAATTTATTGAAAATGAAGAAGTGCTTTCTTTTGGAGAATGCAAAATAGAAGTTCTTCACACGCCCGGACATTCCCCAGGCAGTATCTGCTTAAAATGCAAATTTGATGGGGGAGAAAAGCTTTTTTCTGGTGATACGCTTTTTCGAGAAAGTGTTGGCCGCTCGGATCTTTGGGGTGGCGATCACGAACAATTGATAAGCTCCATTAAAAAGAGAATTTTGACATTAGAAGAAGAACTTCCCGTCTATCCCGGACACGGGCCCAAGACATCCATCTTGCACGAGAAGAAAAATAATCCGTTTTTTTAGTCTTTCAGTATGCTGAGTTCAGAAGCGGCTTGGACAAGAGCGCCGTCTGATAAACCGAGTACTTTGTTTTTGCGTTTCTTTTCCTGAAGTTTTTTAAGTGCACTGGCAATCCAGGAAGACTCTTGAGTTGCAGGCTTGCGATTTTTCTTGAAGCGACTTGCAATGCGAATTGGTTCTGGCGACCACTGTTGTTTGGGTTGATATGCGACTCTAGAAATCTTGATGGGCTCTGGAGACCATTGCTCCTGATACCTGGGGGAATTGGAAGCACTGGGACCTGGGTTAAATTTCGGCACTTCTTCGACTTCTACCCCTCTGTCGTAATGGGTAAGTTCGGTCAAGTGTCTGCTGACAGCAGTGTAATATCTTAAACGCGGTTCAAATTTTCTAGCATTATAAAAAGACCAATAAGGAATCGCACTTCTTTTCGCCTTGTTTTTCAAATCACGTAAAATCCAGGCAGCAAAGAGAAAACTTTTTGCTGGCCTTAAGAGATCTTTTTTCTTCGCCGTGGGAAATTCTTGTTTGAAATCAGGTTGGTTCACCCACATTTTACGAATCTGGCAAATGCCTAATTCTCCAGCGGCACCTTCAGGCAAATCTTCGCGGAAACTGGTTTCTTGTTTCGTAATTGCTAAAAGAATATCGGCTTCAATATCGTATTGCACGGACGCGCGGTAAATTCCCGTTGCGTACTCTAAATATTTTCCTTCATCCAGATTGGGTTGAAGTTTGTGGATGCGTCTTGCGATATCAAGTACTTCGCGCATTTCGTTTTGATCTAATGCGGGCGCGGCTGCAAAACTTTGCAGACAGACTGCAAAAGCCAAAAGCATCAACGTAATTTTGCGAGCTAACAACATCACTATAAAAACTTTCCGTATATAAGGACGTACAAGTACGCCTATCTGTTTGTTTTATT
>CAYNEF010000084.1:0-11059 GCA_964396165.1 uncultured Pseudobdellovibrionaceae bacterium | reverse complement strand
AGGTCTTCGGTAACGTATCGAAGAGCATCGACAAGATGATGTCCGGAGTTAAATAGAAAGTTGACGTGCATGAAAATCCCCTTTTTTAAAAAGGGCTCGCTAGGCCAATCCACCGTGGAGTACATAATCATGGTGGCCTTCGGTGCACTCTTCTCCATACAAATTGTCCGATTCTTTAATGACGTCTTTCAAGACGGCCTAAAAGAATTGGAAGGAGAAGTACAAACCGAAGTCGAATCGGGTAGCGGATTCGGGGGATAAAAACCAGCCTGTCAACTGTTTGAAAAACTATTTGGGGAGCGTCGTTGTGCGTTTTAGTTTTGAAACAGTTCTATGGTGTCTGCTAATCACAGCCACCGTTACAGATTTAATGCGTGGGAAGATCTATAATCTTCTCACGCTTCCTATTTTGCTTTTGGGCATCCTCATCCAATTGTATTTTGCCGGCCTTACCAGTCTCAGTGCCGTTCTCTTTTCCGTCGGCGCCGCTTTCGTTATTTTCTTCCCGCTTTATCTTTTAAAAGCTATGGCAGCAGGAGATGTAAAACTGTTGATGGCGTTTGGCGCCTGGTCGAGCGCTCCCACTGTTTTGAAACTTGGAATATTAAGCGTCTGTATCGGAGCGGTAGTAGGGCTTGTGATTCTGCTCCGTAAAAAAGGTTTTTTAAGTTCAATGAAGGGCATTGTGAAAAACGAGCAAACTCGTATTCCCTTCGCACCGGCGTTTTTATGCGCCTTTATGATTTTAAAAATTATGGAAGTAAAAGGATGGCAGATGCTTTGAAAAATAATGAGAGCGGTCAAACGCTTGTAGAGTACTTGCTGCTCGTAGCAGCGGCATCTATTACAGCGTTTTTGATTATCTCTCGCGGTCCTTTGCCGGGTTTCACAACGAGAATGTTGCAGGAAATCAAAGGGGCGATTCAAGGCATCTCAAGAACAGCGGAAGTAGAAAACGGTGCAGTAGGTTTTAACGATAAGAAACATCCTTCGAATAAGGAAAGGTTAAAAGCAGTACACCAATGAAGAGTGTAAAGAAAATTTTGCAGTCATTGCGAGCAAAGCGAAGCAATCTCATTGGGATTGCCTCGGGCTTACGCTCTCGCAAAGACTCAGGACAAGCGGCGATTGAGTTTATCATCGTCGTCGTTGTCGTATTTTTCTTTCTTCTTTTCTATTTGAGTTTGTGCATGGGAATGGTCTTAAGCGAATACGTGGAGTACGCAACTTTCATGACGGCGCGCACATACAAGGCGGCTTATGTCAGTGAAGGCAGCCAAAGAGAATATGCGGATCGCGCTTTTAGAAATTATTTTTACTTTCAAGGCAGACAAGATCAACCCAAAATCCCTGAAACACTTTTGAAGATCAATGGTCTGCAATTTGATGGTGCAGGCCCCAGAGGAGATCAAAAAACAGCAGGAGTCAGAGTGGACTATGAAGTTCCTTTCTTCTACTTGCCACCTATTTTTCTTCCTCCGGCTGATCAAAACAGCGTTGGTAATGCCACAAAACTTAATTTGACTGCAGAATCCTATTTGGGACGCGAACCAACTTTGAATGAAGTAAAAAGCGATTTATCCAAAATAGTACAGGATAAAAAACTGAGGTTTGATTCCAATTCGGTCTTAGTCGAGCAAATGGATGATAACGGGTATTAACAATGAAGCTATATAAAAACAAAAAGGGACAAGCGACAATCGAGCTGGCCCTCAGTCTGCCTTTTATCATCTGGCTGATCTATTACACGTTAAACGCGTTCTATACGATGCACACAGCGCATGTTTCGCAACAGTACTCGGAGATGAATTTAAATGAACGCTTAAATCACAGGTCCAAAATGGTTGTCGATGACTTCGACAACAAGGCAGTCACAAAAGATTTTATGGCGGTTCGCTATACAGACGGCGAAAACAACGCTCCTTTAAGAAAAATTGTTTCAGGAAGAATTGAAGTCAAAACCAAAGTAGGCATCTGTAAAGAGCCGGGGTGTAATTGAGCACCGCCATATGGACAAAAAGACAAAGATTTTGGAGGAAAAAAGCATGATGACAAGGACGCACAAAGGAGGGCCCGCAGACGTGGTTTTAACCACGTTGAGGACACCGACTGCGGAGGACGAAGCTCAGCGGGCTTTTTTGCCCAAAAGATTGTCTTTTTGTCCATGTGGGGGTGCTTAATATGGATAAGAAACAAGCAGTACTCATTGCAGCTGTTTGTGCAGGGATTTCGATGTTGCTCGTCTCGTTTTACTCAACAAAAAAACGCCAGGAGATGACAGCCGAATTCGGAGAAGAAGTGTATGTCGTCTCTGCGAAAAAATATATTCGCGAATATGAAATCATCCGCCGGGATCATTTAGAAGTGACCTCGGTATTTACCAAATTTCAACAACCGCAAACTGTGAAAGCCGTAAAAGACGACGACGCAGCTCGTGAAGAAGCTATCAATCAGATTTTAGGAAAAGCAAGCTTCGTTCCCGTTTACCAGGGTGAACAAATTACACTTACAAAACTTATCCACCAGGACGGACGCCCCGTTCTCGATAGACAGGTAGAGAAAAAAATGCGCGCAGTTTCTGTGCAAGTCTCTCCGCAAACAGGTGTGGGTAAACTGATTCGTCCAGGCAACCGCGTCGATATATTGGCAACTGTCAGCTACAACAGAAACGACGAATTGCAATACGAAGTCAAAACTGTTTTTCAAAACGTACTCGTACTTGCGACAGGTAAAACGGTGCAAAACTCCGTTCCTACTCGCGTAGACAGAGATATTTTGACAGCACTGGAAGGCAAATTTGAAGGCCAGAAGAGAAAAGACTTATTCACTACGACGGTGGATGCTTCTGCCACTTCCCGCTTGGATGACAACTACCAATCCGTAACTTTGCAACTGAGCCCTGAAGATGCAGAAAAGATGATTTATTTGCAAACTACCATCGGCGACAACCGCTTGAACTTTGCACTTCGCAATAACGCCGATCAAGAGGTTGCGCGATTGGATACGACTATTTTGGATAACGTACTTGGACCAGACAGTATCTATGGGAGGAGTAAAGTGCGCTTGGACCCGCCTCCCCCAACGAGGCCCAAGTACAACGACGTAATGGGAACCCAACAGAAACCGGTATATTGATATGAGAGAGCAAAGAGCTTTTCTAATTTCGATCTCAATTTCATTGGTCGCGATGTATTTAGTTTACCAATACATCAAGACTCAGGATGACGCTTTGGTGAAAGCATACGGCAGCAAGTACAACATTACAGTTGCTAAACGTGACATTCTCCAATACGAAACGATTCGCCCTACTGATATTGAACTTTTAAGTGTTCCCGCAGAAGTAGTCGAAGGAAAACTCGGCTACATCTACACGCTAGAAGAAGTAGTGGAAGCCGTGGCAGCTGTACCCATCTCTCGCGGTGAATTTATTCTCGACAACAAAATTATTTCTAAAAATATCTATTCAGGTCTTGAAAAACAAATTTCGAGAGAAAAAAGAGCTTTGAGCGTTCCTGTCAATTTAAGAACCTCTGTGGGCTACCACTTAAGACCGGGAAACCGAGTCGACTTGGCAGCGCACTTTGAGTACAAAACAGGAAATACTCCTTCTTCGGAAGTAAAAGTATTCTTACAAGACTTGCTCGTTCTTGCTTCGGGAAGAACCATCCAAACCGATGCACCGAAAGCTGTGGATCAGCAACTAGTAAAAGAATTGGCTTCTCTTCCCCTAAGTGATTCCACCTTGCCGACAGAAACGGAAGTCAGAGAAACGCTGAATTACGGAAAAACAGATGCCTCTTACCAGACAGTGACATTAGAAGTGACACCACAACAAGCGCAGATCATTACATACGTACTGGCTGTCTTCGGTGAGTCGATGACTTTACTCTTGAGACACGCAGACGACAGGCAAATGGAACAAACGCCTACAACAAATTTATATAGTGTGATGGGCCCCGAATCATTCCTTGTAAAAGGAGCGAAACAGGCTCCGATGAAAGCTGCCCCCCGTACTAAATTTTACGACTACTTAGGTGAAGAAAAGCAGGGGGTAATTGAAAGATGAAAACCTTTAAACACATTCTCATTTTATTGATGATGGGCGTCTTTCTCATGCCTTCTTTTGCTACTGAAGAAGAAGACAAATCTCCTGAAGAAAAAACAGATGGCGCAAAAGTCAAAACCATCAAAGGGGAAGAAAGAAATCTCACCCTATCCGTTGGGATTGCACGCGAACTTGAATTTCCCTTTAACTACGGCTCCATCCGCATCGGTGATAACGGCCTTTTCGAATTTATCCGTATTAAAGAAGGCGATCATTACAGACGTATCCGTATTGTTCCTAAAAATTCTGGCGTAACAGACATGACGATTCACGATGAGAACGATGTGCCTCGTATTACCTATATGGTACGCGTGACTCGTGAAGATGTTGGTCAATTGACGGCGCAATTGGAAGATCTCGTAGGAGATATCGAAGGATTAAAAATCAAGGCAGTCGGCGGGACAATCATCTTGGATGGCGATATTATTCTTCCCAAAGACATGCTCAGAATTAACCGCGTAGTCGACGCCTTAAAAGATCGCGATCCAAAAAAGAAAGAAATCCCCATTCGAAACCTTGCGACGATTAGCAAAGTCACGATGAACGTAATTGCAGAGCGCATTGAAAGAGAAATCGGATCTCCTGAAATTACGGTAAAAGTAATTAACAACAATTTATTTGTAGAAGGTACTGCAGAAAGTAATTTTGAAGCGGATAGAGCGATCGAAATTGCAAAAACCTACCTGCCAGAATGGATTGTTCAGAAAACCAAAGGTGACGGGGTCGAATTAAAACCGAAAAAAGACGGTGGTGAAGCAGGTGTTCCTTCTATCGTCGACTTGCTCAGAGTAAGACCGGGACAAGCGCCCCCACCTTCTCAAGACGTGCTCGTTACGATCAACTATGTGGAATTACGAAATGAGTACAACAAAAGTTTTAGCTTTGAGTGGAAACCTCTGGGAAGCGATAACAGCACATTAGGTTACAACAGCACTTTAGGTGAATTCAGTGCAAACGTGATTGCAACAGTAAGTAATCTCTTTCCGAAACTTCAAACTGCTGCTGATCACGGACATGCACGCGTATTAAAACAACAGCAAATCGTTGTAAAAGACAATGCGCAAAACCCGGCCAGTATCGATAGCTCGATTGATATTTATTCCAAAATCACCAATGAAAAAGGGGAAGCAAGTCTGCAACCGATTCAGGTGCAAAACTCGATGAAGGTAAAAGCATCGACTCTTCCGGGAAGTGATTCCATCAACTTAGGGATTCAACTATCTTTCAATTCCTTACTGGGAATCAACCAGGGGTCGCCCTCTGTAGCGCGTAACTCGCTACAAACGGAAATCAATATTAAGAACGGTGATTCCGCAGCAATCGGTGGTTATGCGATCGACGATTCTGTCTCTGGATTTAATCGTGAACCTGGATCAAAAAATGCGGCTAACCCTTCAGGTGGTGCTCAGTCGCCGATTTTCAATATGAGTCGATCTAAAGGGTACAAGCATGACAAGCAACAATACGTGATTTTTGTCACTCCGGAAATTTTAAGAACAGCGAGTTCTGGGACAGAAGGTATTACGCGCAAATTCCGTTTGAATTCCGGCGAAAGATAGTAAAGGGGTAAGAACGTGGCTCAGTCGTACGTTATAGCAATTGTAGGGGGTAAAGGCGGTGTGGGAAAATCCACGTTCGCAGTTAACTACGCCATTGCGACTGCAATCGACACCAAAGCGAAAGTTGCCGTCGTGGATCTCGATCCCAAAGCATGCGGCGACATCAGCATGCTAATGGGCATTCGTCCCAAACGTACCCTTCTTGAGTTAGGTCAGCACGAAGGTAAAATCGATGCAAACGGCATTTTAAATTATCTGGCGGTCCACCCGTCGGGTGTTGGTTTTATTCCCAGTGTTTTAGATCCCGATCAACTTGCTACACTGGACCCTTCTCATGTCGATAAAGCGCTCAAACACCTGATGACGGTATTTAATTTCATCATTGTCGATTTAGGATCTGATCTCGATGGCCCGGGCGTAAAGGTTCTTGAGAATAGTTCCATGATTTATGTGGTCACTCAACCAGAAATCCTGGTTCTGCACCACACAAGAAGAGTCGTTGAAAAAATCCAGAACATGCTCTTTCCCTCAGAGATGATCAAAGTCATTGTGAACCGTTTCAGCCCCTCAAAAGGCATTACGGCGCAAATGATCCAGAATAATTTAAAAAAGCCAACGCTTGCCGTTATTCCTGAGGACGAAAACACAACTGTCATCTCGATGGCAAAAGCACAGCCGTTCGTCATGACTGCAAAAAATGCGGAAATAACGAAATCCTATTTCATGCTCGTTCGTACCATTCAACAGCAGCAGATCTTAGAAAAATTAGCAGTCTTAAAAAAGCCGTCTGATGCGATGTCAAAACTCAGTGCAAACCGTGCTGCTACTAAAGCAAGTGGCGGGGCAAATGAAGGCAAGGCACCTTCGCAAGTCGTGTTCGATAGAGCGAACATGAAGGACGAAAAGCCGACAGATGAATGGTCGGCACTTAAGCTTCGTATTCACAAACAGCTTATCGAAACAATGGATTTAAAAAAGGTAGATACCGAAACCGGTAACGACTCCAAGAAAAAAGCAGTCCTAAGAGAAAAAACAAAAACAGTCGTTGTTGAGTTACTGGATAAAGAAGTACATCCTTTTCGCTCTAGAGAAGAAATACAAAAAATCGTAAAAGAAATTCTAGATGAAGCGCTGGAACTCGGTCCCATTCAAGATCTCTTGCAGGATGACTCGGTATCAGAAATCATGGTGAACAGACGCGATCAGATTTATATTGAACGCGGTGGAAAACTTGTTCTTTCAAGTGTAAATTTTTCGGGCACACAACAACTTTTATCCGTCATTGAGCGCATTGTTTCTCAAGTAGGCCGTCGTATCGACGAAAAAACGCCTTATGTGGACGCCCGTTTGATGGATGGATCTCGTGTGCATGCGATTATTCCTCCACTTGCGATTCAAGGGCCCATGCTCACTATCCGTAAGTTTTCCAAACACAAGATTACATACAAAGATCTGGTGAAGTTCGGCTCGATGACTGAAGAAATGGCAGATTTTTTAAGATGCTGCATTGAAGCCCGATTGAACGTTATCATTTCTGGGGGTACTGGATCCGGGAAGACCACACTTCTGAATGTAATGGGGTCTTTTATTCCCTCAGGCGAACGTATTGTCACAATCGAAGACTCCGCCGAACTTCAACTTCCACAAGAACATTGGGGACGCCTGGAAACTCGACCTGCAAACATGGAAGGCAAAGGCGAAGTAACGATTCGAGATTTGGTAAAGAACACTTTGCGTATGCGTCCTGACAGAATTATCGTCGGGGAGTGCCGTTCCGGGGAAGCTTTGGACATGTTGCAAGCAATGAATACGGGTCACGATGGCAGTATGACAACTGTGCATTCCAATACCCCTCGCGATTGTATTGCGCGTCTGGAAACTCTTGTGATGATGGCCGGTATGGACTTGCCTGCGAAAGCTATTCGCGAACAAATCGCTTCTGCGGTAAACTTGGTCGTACAGCAGACCCGTATGTCAGATGGCTCAAGAAAAGTAACAAGCATCACGGAAGTGGTCGGGATGCAGGGCGAAGTCGTTACGTTGCAAGAAATATTCGGTTATAAGAAATCAGGCATGGATAAAAACAGAAAAGTGCTTGGAAAGTTTGTCGCAACTGGTTTTATCCCCAAATTTATCGACGAATTGGAACAGCAGGGAATCAAAATACCAAGAGGTATCTTCTCTGTAAGTTAAACGAGTTTATATGCAATTATCACCCTATTTGAAATTTCTCTCTATCGCATGGGTTGGCGGAGTACTGCTACTCGTGCTTTTAATTAACGGCAACCAACTTTACGGCTGGATTGGTTCGAAAGCAAAAAATGAAATTGAAGAAATCAAATTGAAACTCGATTTGATGTTTGTCTCGATTGAAGAAAAGAAACTCTATCTTTACTACACGCTATATCTAGTTTCCTTATTCATTCTTTCCGTACTTCTTCTCTGGCCGATGATCGCAGGCGGTATTCTGCTTGGAACATTAATGGTTGTTGCCTCATGGTCACTCCCCCGCCTGATGGTCAATATCTTGCACAAGCAACGAGTGACAAAGTTCGTGACACAAATGGTGGAAGGTTTGGCGCTCATGTCTAACGGCATGCGATCAGGCTTAAACGTTCCCCAAGCGTTGCAAATTGTGAGCGATGAAATGCCCAATCCCATCTCACAAGAATTCCAACTCATCCTTTCGCAAAATAAATTAGGCGTGACGCTAGAAGATGCAATGACAAATCTTGCAGTGCGTATGAAGCAGGACGACATTGAAATGTTTGCGACGAGCGTTAATATTTTAAAAGAAACCGGCGGTAACCTGGCTGAAACGTTCGATAACCTTGCGCACGTTATCCGCGAAAGAATTAAAGTCGAATCAAAAATTTCTGCGATGGTCACTCAAGGCGTGAGCCAGGGTGTCATCGTCGTATTAATGCCCTTTGCACTTGCTGGAATTTTGTACACCATCGATCCAGATCGCATTCGTCCCATGTTCACTACCCCACTCGGTCTGATTATGATCGGCGTGATGATGACGCTACAGGTTGCAGGAGCTTTTGCAATCTGGAAGATCGTTCAAATTCGGGTATAATCTATAAGCATGAAATCACAAAATCTACGCTCCGCAACAACACGTTATCTTTTTGTTTTTTTTGCGCTCTTTCAGCTCACTGCTGAAGCGCTCACCGTGAATCGTCTGAACGGGGGAGCCAATATCATTTATATTGATTTCAGTATCCCGACGAGCACGATTCCACTCGAACTTGTTCGCACCTACAACTCAGTCACTGCTTTGAGCGAAACAAACGGCTGGCCCGGATCGTTCGGTTGGGGTTGGAGTTCTCCTATTGAAACCACATTAAACACCACGCCTGAAAAAAATGTCATTCTACGTGACGGCATCACTGCCAATAATGTTATCTTTCGCGCGCAAAAAGAAGATCCTAAAATTGCTTCCCAGTTTTTAGAAGACATCAAACGCGCTTACTTCGAACAAAAGAGAAACCGCAAGTTGACCAAAGGGGAACTTAGTAAACTCGAGTTGCCAGCAAAGATTCTCGCCCGTCTAAAAAAAGACATCTACTTCCGTGCTGAAATGGCATCGAAATACAATGTGCCTAGCAAAGTTCCACAAGGAGAAGTGCTCGTTTCAAACGAATACGGGTATCAGACAATCGTTTTTAAAAACAATCAATGGATTCGTGAAAAAGAAGGGCTGACTCAAGTTTTCGACAAAGAAGGACGTTTGATTCGTCAGATAGACAAAAATAATTTTTACTTTGATTACAAATACGTTGGCACTCAACGAGGACAGCTGGCTGAAATCGTCGATCAGGATCGCTCTGTCAGTCTGAAATTCACCTGGAGCAGTGACAGAATCATCGAGTGCAATGATTCACGCGGATTCAAAGCTAGATTCACCTACGACACTCTCGGCAATCTGACTTCTGTCACCGATTCCAACAAAAACAGCTACAACTACCGCTATGACAGCAAAAAGTTCCCGCATTTGCTCACGAAAATTGAGTATGCCTCTGAAGCCAAAGGTGCCGAAAAACCGTACCGCGAATTACGTTACGACGACAATGGCGTTGTCAGTTACCACCGCGAAAAAGACGGTTCGGAAACAAATTACACTTATGGAAGAGCTCCCAGTGATCCTGAGAATAACTTCTGGACTAAAAGTGTGCGTAAATCCAAGGGCCTTGCCGAAGAACAATACGATGAATTTCTGTTAAAAGCGCGAGCAGACGGTACCAAGTACCTTTACAAGCAAGACTCCAAACTCAATGGAGTGTTAACTTCTACTACCTACACCGCGTGCTGTGGTAAACCTTCCCAACTTACCAAAAATGGAGAAGTGACCACGTTCAAATACGACGAATACGGTCTATTAAAAGAAAAAGTAGGCGCCAAAGATTATGTAAAACTCGATTACGATCCCCGGTTCAAAAAAGTCTCTCGAGTGGATCAAAGTGGCGTGATTTCTAACTACGAATACGACAGAAACGGGAATCTCGTTAAAGCATCCAATAGCAAAAACGAAAAAGTCAGCCTTAAATATGACAAGCTCGGACGTATTACTGACATGACGGATCCGGAAGGCAAACAAATCACCTTTCAATACGGAAATCAGGGAAAACCCATTTTGATTTCGCAAAAAGGTGTCGGCTCCATCAAAATTGATTACAATACGGATGGAAAAATTGTAAAAACGGAAACAGTGATGTCTGTCGAAAAGGGCAGAAAGCCCTCCGAAGCGCAGTCTCAGGAAGTTATCAGAAAAGTCATGCGAGGTTTTCAGCACCTACTTGATATTTTAAGACCTGCTGGAGTGAGCCTTACGGGGTGATAAACCATGAAAAAGAAATTTACTGAAGTACTGGAAAAAGCAAAAAATCTGACGGGACAAGCTGTCACGCTGGGCAAAAATGCCAAGGATGTAGCACACATGGGTTTTGAAACTTCAAAATCCATCGCAGGTAAAGCCAAGCAAATGGTCTCCAAAGAAAAGCTGGCTCAGGGAATCGATGCCACTTCAAAAGGCGCTGAATTGGCTGCAAAAGGGGCAAAGTTAGCCTCTAAAGGCGCTGAAACAGTAGCCTCTACGCTCACTAGCGCTTCTGAAAAGATGCAGAAAGTCTCAAAGAAAATAAAAGGTTCAGACACTTAACCGATCGTGACTTTTTAATTTTTTCCAACTAGAACTGTCCCCAAAATTGCCCCCCTTAGATGGGCCTTTAAACTTATGAGTAACGACGTAAAAGATTTTGCACTTGGAATATCAGATTATAAATTTTCTGACCTTTACGAGCCGTTAAAACTGAAAGAATTGCATGCCGATTTCTGGAAGTTTGCAGAAACAACTTCGCCCGGCACTTATGAAAAATTCAAAAAATTAGAC
>CAYNEF010000083.1:0-11085 GCA_964396165.1 uncultured Pseudobdellovibrionaceae bacterium | reverse complement strand
AGAAGAGCTGAAGCACGGCCGTTCTTTTGTGCCAGACCGGCAATATACTCTGTATCAGCGCATTGGCCTTTGTACGATCCACGAGCAAAATCACCACCTGAATAAGAGGCCCTTGCATCTGCACGATCAAACCAAATTGTGCGACAGGAATTACTGACAGCCATTTTTGGTTCTACGCAAAGAAGACCCGATAACCCCCACCAATGTTTCGAAAAACCTGCTGCTATATAACCCGCCGGACATTCGTATTTTGTGTAGCCATAGGCCCAGTCGTAAGTAGTGTGCGTTCTTCGGATAGTTTCATAAATGGCTTCCACTGAATGCGAAGCATTTTCCCGCCATAAATTTTGGTTTCCCTTATCAAGACAAAGCGCTCGATAATCCTGACTAACGGCATTTAGGCGTGTGCCAGTCGCGCAAATGCCTTTATTAGCACCTCGAAGCCAGTCGCCAAATGCTGTACTCAGTCTTGCATCCCCGTGTTGAATATTGAGCGCGTAAATCCGCGAAGTAGACAAAGAAATATTTTCAACCGTGTGATCTAAAATGCGCCGAAGATGTGCATTACGCCAATCGTTGTTTAGAATTTTTGTGTATTCATTATTTAACAATCCATAACTTTCGCTGTTTAATGGCCAATACGCGAACGAGACATCGTGTTCTTTCATGTAAGAAGTTAAACGTTCGAACCACGCGCGATCGGCAGCAGTTGGATTACCGGAACCAATACCAAACTCGCTCACAATGACAGGCGCCTCGTAAAAAGTTCCTTCTTTTAAAATGTATCCCCATTCCTCATCCATGGTGCGACGAAAAGTTGTCTCGTCCATATCGCGATAAGTAATTTCGCCCGGTGATGTCTTAGGATCACCATTGTGTTTAGGCCCGGTGTAACCATAGTTGTGGACTGCATACACAAGTTTGTCGGGACGAATAAGACTGATTGGACGGTTACTCACGGGACGCAAATGCGGGCGCCAGCCTCCAATGAGTGACAACATTCCCTGCCAGTTAATGCCTTCAACAATAATGAGTAAGTTCGCGTTTACTTCCAAAACCTGATTGCCCGTTTTCTCAGCAACCTGGTGCCAATCATTGCGATCACCCTTTCCCCAATTCGGGCTGTGTGGCCAAAGAGGATTTCCCCAGTTTGCCGTTCGCACTTCATTACGCAGATCAGCTGCGATTACTTCAGGAATATTCCGGTACCTATCTGCAAGTACTTTCCAGTCATTGATAAATTGATCCGTAGTCTGGTGAAATCCGCGATTGCCTTCGAAATACCACAAACCGTTGGCGTCGTATCCACAACACCACTCAGAGGAGCTGCTATGGTTATTTAAGACGATCGCAATTCCGTTACGAGCAAGAGCCTCTACCGTACGATCAAATACTTGCAAAGATGTGAGGCCCTTAAATTGGGGGTTAGCGCTAATGCGAGAGGCCTCAACCGGACGAGAGTCATGCAACATGGCATTGGAAAAAGGGAGACGTACGGAATTAAATCCCCACTCTTTGATAAGCGCCACGATTTTATCGATGGGCTGCTTATCCAGTCCCTGTACCACCTGACCTTCTAAATTTGCTCCGTACCAGTTGACGGCTTTAATGAGAAAGGGCCTTCCTTTCTGATCGACTATATGGCGGCCCTCTGTGTGCAAGGGAAACGGCGAACTCGCCTGTGCGAAAAAGCTGAGAGTGCAAAATAAAAGCCCTACCCGATTTGAGAGAATTTTAATCGTCCCACTCGTAAGAAAGCTTTTCATGCTTCAGTCAGTAGCACTGCTTTTCGGTTAATTCAAATTTCTTGAAAATTCAGCTGTAGTGCCGGGTAATGAGATCATTTTGAATCCATAGCAATTTGTTAAAAGCCCTTATGGTTTCTGTTTGCTGCGTTTTAGAAAGGTCGGCAGATAAAATTGTCGCTAGCAACGCATCGGATACAAAACCCATTAGGGCATTCATCTGCACAAGAGGAACATCCAATTGCGGAGAACCTGCTTTAGGCGTATGAATTTTTCCTACTACATCTAAATAGACCGCCATTTTTTCATCATAAGGCTTTGTCACAAGTGCCGTGAGATAGCGACCCAAATGTTGTTTTCGAAACTGGATTTGGGGGTGAGACTGTTCAAGCGAAGACAAGTTTTCTGGAAGTGCTCCCTGGTAACCGTGCTGGCGTGGCATAAAATGTCTCCAAGTCGCGTCGTAACTTTGTAGTTTGTCATAGACTGCATCCACTAATGCAGGAACTAACGGCGCAAGAAATCCTGCTGCCCCATGGATAGCTCTGACATCTTCGCCAGTCATTCCCATAAACTCGCTTAAGTATTTAAACCGATAATTTAAATCCGTTTCTAACCTATCTTCATTCACTTGATTCATAGTCACTCCTTTAAATAGGACATTTATGTCTTATTTAAAGACTAACGAAACTAAATAGGATGTCAATATCCTCTTTTACTGCTACTGTGCACTTTATGCTTTCGCAAACTGTAGAATATGCACTGCGTTCCATGGCCGTTTTGGCTCAAGCTTCACCTAATGCCAAGCGCACAAGTGAAATAGCCCGCATCGCCAAAGTTCCCCCAGCGTATTTGGTAAAGATCCTGCAATCCTTAATTCGAGCTGGTCTTGTACAGTCAAAAAGAGGAGTGAGCGGGGGCGTCACGTTAAATAAGGCACCTGAACAAATCTCTATATTAGATGTCGTCAATGCGGTGGATCCAGTACCTCGCATCCGCACATGCCCACTAGGACTGAAGGCACACGGAATAAAACTTTGCCCTCTGCATTCGAAAATGGATGCGGTTTTGGAATCTATGGAAAAAAGTTTTTCTACGACCAACCTCTCTGAAATTATCGAAACGAAGGTAGCGAGACTGAATTGCGCCTTCCCTCCCCATACGTCATCAAAAGCACCCATAAGTTAAAGCGGGGCGAATTGACTCCAATGTTGAAAATGTCATAATCTGATCTTAAGAGAGAGCCGAATATGATTTTTACCCCCTTCAAACTGCGAGAATTGCGCGTTTTGTCTTTATGGCTCATCCTTTGTTCTTTTTTAAGTTTTCTTCCCCAAAAAAACACTGTCTCGGACAAGTTCGCATCCCTACTCAGTGTTAAGAACACAGAGCAACCATTTGCAAAACAAAATCTTTCTATTGCTGCAGCAGAAGATAATTTAGATCCAGAAGTGAGATTGAAAGCGCGAGTTGTACACACAGATTTAAACCTTTACCAAGCACTCATCTCGCTTAGTTCGATTGGTGGTAAACCCTACATCAGTGAACTCTGCCCGCTACTTATGAGTAGTTTTATTCTGGGCCTGCCTCCTCCGCACCGCGTGTCTTAATCTTAATAATGTTGCTTCTCGACTTGATTTAATAATTTAAACTTAAAATTTGAGACCCGGTACATATGGTACATGAAACAGTGATGAAAAAAATTCGGCAGTTTTTGCCCATTCAAAACCCCCTCACTTCCTTTGTGCATAATAATCTTTTGATAGCTTGGGAAGGTTTTGAGTTTTGGGAGGGATCTAAGAAAGCATCGGAAAAGTATTCTGCGCACTTTCCAAAATCCCCTGATTTTTATCAATTGGAATACGGAAAAGGAAGAATCTCAGACGAATCCTTACTGGCTGCGATTCGCAAACATTTTTCTTCAGAAAATATTTGGTCTCCAGAGCCTCAAGAAAAATCAAATGACATCGAAAAAATACTTTTAAAGCTTTTAAAAGAGTGCAGACGTTATCCTTCAGAAAAATTTATAAAAGAAGGCTCGCATGACACTGTGAATTCAGAAAAAGTGCATGCACTTACCGTCTTTCCCATTCCGACCTTAATCAACGACTGTATTTTTCCAGATGTTTTTAAAGAATGGTTTTGCACTTTGATGGAGTCTTATTTGGATCAAGGTCTTGCATATTGGCATAATCCATTTTCTGAAGAAGGCATTCTCACTTACGCAAAAGCAAGTTTACAGGCCAGATCTTTTACAAACAATAGTTGGGAAAAGCGTTTGTATGAGAGTCTTACGCTTCAGAGTAGTGAAACGGGGCTATTAGAAAAACTGGAGCAGATGGCCTCAGTGGATTCCAAGATTTGGGAAGAGCATTTGATGCTACTTGCATTTTGCTTCAAAGGTTGGCTTGGAATGGTGAATAAAAGCGAAACAGAAGCGCAGCAGTTTCCCGTTCGCCCCATCAAAGCCAGTTTGGAAGATTCTCTGGCGTTGCTCGTTTTAGCTTACCCACTTTTTCACCATACAAACTTTCCAGATTCAATTTTTCGATCGCTTGCTAAAGAAACTCAAGATAAAAAAATTGTTTATTTAACTGAAGCACAATTTAAAGCATTACTTCCCTCTTATCCTACTTTAGATTTTGCACGACTTATAGAGCAACTAAACACACTGGATGCTTTTCACACTGCTAAAATATGGCACGAAGCTTATGAAGACTCACTCTACCGAACTGCAATCAGTGCATTCAGTAACACAAATAAAAATTTGGAAGTAAAAAGTTCTGACGAGGAGTTCGCAGTACTTCTTTGCATGGACGACAGGGAAGAATCGTTTCGAAGACATTTGGAAGAACTGAGTCCGACACTTAAAACTTACGGCGTACTGGGTAATTTTAACCTCGATATGCAATATTTATCTGTAAATTCTCCTAAACCGCGTCCACACTGTCCTCCTGTCGTTACCCCTAGAAGAACACTCTATGAGTTAGTAAATAACAAACAAAATGAGGACGGTTTTAAAAAACCTCTTTTTGGATTCTCCCGAAATTGGCAAGAGAAACTGCGAGCTACTATTTTACTTTCTGGAAGTTCCTGGATAAGAGGCTTCACTTCGTCTTTATTCATCGGTTTTGCTTCGCTTGCACCACTTTTTACCAGAGTAGTTTTTCCTCAACTAGGAAGAAAACTATCGTTACTCTGGCAACAAATCGGCATACCCGATGTGGATACCCACATCGTGATAGATCGCAGCGAACACGCAACATATGGTCCATGCGGCTACACCGAAGAAGAACAAGCTGAAATCGTAGCAAGCGTCTTACTCCCACTCGATATCCATCAGGATTGGAAACCTGTCGTTTATGCATTAGGGCATCAAGCAACCAGCGAGAATAATCCCTTTCAACAGGCATATGGCTGTGGCGCCTGCTCAGGAAATTCTGGGGCTGCGAATGCCCGCATTTTTGCCAAGATGGCAAACGCACAAAAAGTCCGTCAGATTTTGAGAAATAAATTTAACTACGAAATACCCGTATCCACAAAGTTCATCGCTTGCGTACATGATACGACTCAAGACTTGATTACCTATTTCCATTACAAGACTGAAAATTCGATCGAACAAAAAATTATAAAGCGCTCAAAGAAACTCATGCATTTAGCAGCAGCCAAAAACAGCTTCGAGCGAACACGTTTTTTCGGCAATACACCAGTGTCTGTTACAGCTAAAAAAGCGCTGGAGCATTGTTACGCGCGTTCTCAGAGTCTTGCCGAACCCAGACCAGAGTATGGGCATAGCCGAGTCGCAATTGCAATTTTTGGCCCAAGACAGTGGACACGCGAAATGTGTTTTGATAGACGTGCGTTTCTTATTTCGTATCATCCTGAGACAGATACAAAAGACCACTCTCAATTAAGAGGGCTGATGCACGGGGCATTTCCCGTTGTCGCAAATATCGGGCTCGATTATTTTTTCTCAAGCATAGATTCGCATGGCTTTGGGAGCGGTTCCAAACTTCCGCTAAATATTAGTGCTCTTGTGGGTGTAGTCAGTGGATCCAGAGGCGACTTAAGAGTGGGTCTTGCGCACCAAATGGTGGAGCTGCATGAGCCAGTGCGCCCTTTAGGGATTTTTTACTCTACCAAAACTGCTGTGTTCTCCTTGGTACAAGAACATGCTCGGCTAAAACGCCTCGTTGGTAATGATTGGTTAAGGGTGATTGTATTTGATTTAGATGAGCAGAAATTTTTTGCACTTAATCAATGGAAATGGACTGAAGTGGACACCCAATCGACACAAAGTAATTCACTCTACCGCTGGGGTAATTTAAATACTATTTCTGTTGGCGGGCCTTTGGATTCTGGAAATAGTTTATCCAGGTGGGGAACTAAGTCTGCAGAAAGTAATCATTCCATAAAACAAAAGCAAAAATCTCCCAAAATGCATTTAAAGCAAGAAGAGGTGCTCTTGTGAATAACGCTATTTTATTTTTACAGATTTGTATTTCAAGCATGATGACACTTTTCTTATTATGGGCTGTGTCTTTGGGAGCAGCGACTTTACTTGGATGCAAAATCAATGAGATGAAATTACGAAAGAACATGATCTTGCTTGGTTGGATGGGGTTACTGATTGGCAGCACCATGTTTGCCTGTATGTTCACTATGCTCTTAACTGGTAACCTCGAGTTTCAATCAGTAATTATGGATGTTCCTTGGTTTAGCGTCGGTAATTACCATTACGAACTATCTTTACTTCTCAGTTTCTCTAGTTGTCTTTACGCATGTCTTGCCAGTTTTCTTTTTATTTGTATCGCTACATTTTCAGGAAACTACTTACACCGGGATGCGCATTACCAGCGTTTTATGATGCAGATGGGTTTTACCCAGCTCGGTGTGCTGATTATTTGTTTTGCCAAAAGCGGCGATCTGACTTTTTTCGGTTGGGAAATGGTCGGATTGTCCTCTGTTTTACTTATCGGTTTTTTTCAAAACCACAAACAAGCCGCAAGACAAAGTTTAAGAGCAATGATTAACTATAAATTTGCAGATGCATTCTTGATAATGGGAATGCTCCTCATGCAATTTCGTCATGGTCATAGCAACTTTTTTCCTGCATTAGAAATAGCAAACGGAAATGCGACTGATTATTGGATCGGCGCACTCTTGATTCTCGGAAGCTTAGGTAAAGCAGGACAATTCCCCTTTCACACATGGCTTGCTCGCGCCATGGAAGGCCCCACACCCTCGAGTGCACTTTTTTATGGAGCTCTTTCAGTACATTTGGGCCCTCTTTTACTCATCAAAGCATTTTCCTATTGGTACTTCAGTCCCGAATTACGACTTCTTGTTGCAATCACTGGTTTGACGACAGCAACTTTGTGCACACTGACAGGCAGGACTCAGGGAAATATCAAAGGACAGCTTGCGTTTGCCGTGATGTCACAAATTGGACTTATCTATGTGGAACTTGCACTGGGACTAAAGTGGCTAGCGATGATACATATACTAGGACATTCACTCTTACGCACCTGGCAGTACCTGAGATCTGCTTCATTGCTACGCGATGTTTCTGAATACAAAATTATTTATGATTTAGTGAAAGCGCGTGGAAATAGAGAAAAAAATAACGGCTTCTCATTAAACTGGAATAAAAGACTGTATGTCCATGCCGTACAAGGGTTTCACTTTGACGGAATATACAGACAACTTCTTGTAAAACCGCTGACTAAAATTTCCAAACTGATTTCGTTCGCTGAGGTGACGCCATGAAAAACCAGATGCATTGGATTAAACGCCTTTCACCTGCAATTTTATATATTGCGGCTACCTGGACTTTTCATGAACACAATTACTCTGAGTTTGTGCAAAATACCTGGATTGCAGGCTGTCTTATCATTTCTGTTTACATGGTTATAAGTTCTTTGTCCGTTAAACGCATGATAACGCGGCTAGATTATGTCTGTATCGCACTCCAGCTTCTCATTGCCTCGTGTTTATCGACTGAATTGAATCATGAAGGTTATTTGCTCAGTGCTACCTTCGGCATTTTATTGGGGCTGCAATGCATTGCTGTTGTTTTACTCAAAGATATTGAATCTCAAATGGGGGTAGAAATCTCGATGGGTGTGCAGGAAGGGATCGCCTTTTTATTTCCCTCTCACAACGGATTATTATTACTCACACTATTTTTAATGGGTAGCGTTCCTGGGAACTTGCTTTTCTTATTGGAAGATTTACTTTTGCATGAATTATTTTTACGCCACATCGTTTTTTGCTTAAGTCTTCTACTTTCCAGTTCTCTTTCTGGAATTTCGCTTTACTATGCTTACACCGAGGTATTTTGCGGAAGAGCTCCGGATTCTTTACCTGAAAAACTGAGAGCTGAACCGGCATTTGCCCTAAGAGTTTTTCTGCTTCTTTTTATATTTTTGGGCTTGCTACCCGCCCTATTTCTTAAAATCCCGCATCCTATTTGAAAACTGCTTTAAAGCGGCATAACCTAGTTTAAATGCCTCTTTTTGTACTCTTACTATTCTCGTTTGCCTATGCAGGATTCTCAGCTTTACATGGAATCGACATAGATCAAATGATTCTCTACCAAGCTGCTTTGAGAATAGTGCAGGGCCAAGTTTTATATCAAGATTTCTACATTCCTCACGGCCCAATCGGCGCCTATATTCTTGCCGGGTTTGTGAGAATAGCCCCATCGGGTGGAACCGCGATGATTCTTGCGTCCGCTCTTTTAAACTCACTTGCTTGCTTTTGCATTTGGGACATCACGAAACGAAATACAGAAGGATTGCTTTTTCCGGCACTTGCTGCCTTTTTGACAGCAATTTGGTTTTTACCTGTATTCGGTACTTTTTATTATGATCATCTTTCTTACTTCTTCGTCTTACTTTCTTTTATTTTCTACAGCCGCTCGTCACATTGGATTCAACTTCTAGCAGCCAGTTTTTTTCTTGTTTTAGCGTTTCACACAAAACAGACTGTAGGTCTGGGCGCTATTCTTGCCTTACTCCTGGCTATTTTACTTTCTTTCAATACCAGAGAGCTCTTTTCGAAGCGAAACCTCCTCTTTCTTCTTTATTATCTGATGGGGCACCTGCTTGTACTTCTTACCATTTCGTTGATTGGAAATTTATCCAATTACCTGGAACATACTTTTCATATGCCAATGCAATTTGCATTCGACGCTGGGGCGGATAAAAGCTTTTTTAATCTGGTTAAAAGCTGCATTTTCCCCTTCAAAATAATCCCGCTAGAGATGTTCAGAAACAAAGGATGGGGCCGTCTCGCATTTTATCCGGTCGTAATCGGAATATACTTTAGTTATTGGGTGGTAATACGTGGCAAACTTAAAAAAGAAACAAAATTTACTTTATTGTTTCTCATCCTTTCCACTTTATTTTGTTCAGCACTTTTGGGAAGGCTTTTTGCACATGTTTTTTTTGCCTCAGCAGGAATTCTCATGATTTCCTTCTCCACTCTTCCCAAAAAACAAAGTGTTTATGTTTCAATAACTTCCACTCTAATTTTGACTTTGATAGGGATTGCCTACACCCAATACTTAAGGCCATTTAATAGTGCGACAGACACATTCTATGCCGAGACTGATTTGTATCCCTTGCAAATACGAGATTCTCATTTTGCTACTGCCAGCAAAGAAGCGATTTCGTACTTAAAGAAGAGCCCGGGTAGCTTTGCTCTTTTTACAGACTCAGCTTATTTAATTCCCCTTGCACTCAGGCAATCCGCATTAAACTCGACTCTTTACTACCATGACGGATTGACTGTACCGTTAAGAGAATTGCCGAGGAGAAACTGGCAAATTTCCGCTATCAATCAACTTTCAATCAATAATGTAAAATATGTTTTTGTTTCCTCTCCCTTGCAAGAAGGTATTCGACCACTGAGCTCCACAACGGTAAAAGTAGAACCTTTAGTGGATTTGCAGGCGTATTTAAATCAAAATTACCATTTAGTGTTAAGTGAGCCCTACTTTACACTTCTGCAAAAAAATTAATTTATCTCGATATCTCGAGTGCTATAATCCCCCTCTATGAATCAGTATGACGTTTGCATCATTGGGGGCGGTCCGGCAGGATTACTCTCCGCTTTATTACTTACGGAAAGAGGAAGAAAAGTACTCTTACTCGAGCACCACAAAGATTTCACACGTGAATACCGGGGCGAAGTGCTAATGCCAAGATTCCTGCAACAAATGCAGCAAGTAGATCTGGAGAGTTGGGTTGAAACTATACCGCACTTAAAAATAGAGGGTGCAGATTTTTTTGTTGGCGACACAAAATTAGGACAAATTGCTTTTAAAGACATTTCCCCTTCCGCGCCGAAAGCAATGTGGATGCCGCAAACACAACTTTTAAATGCGCTGCATGCACGTGCGAGTAAAAATCCCCAGTACGAACTCTGGTTTGAAAGTTCTCCTGTCTCCATCTCGGAAAACCCCGGTAAAGCAAAAACGGTACGCATAAAAAAGGGTTCAGAAGAACTTGAAGTCACTGCAAAGGTGGTGGTGGCGGCAGATGGTCGTTATTCTCAAGTAAAAAAGCTCTCACCCTTTCCCCACCGGTACGAAGATTACAATTTTGATGTATTGTGGTTTACGATTCCAAAACCGGCTCATTTTGAAAATTCCGTAAAAGTTTTTTTTAACGGAAAATGGAATTGTCTTGTTCTGCCCAAATACCCTAACCATTTGCAATGCGGCCTGTTGATAGCACCACATGAACTGACAGAAATCCGAAAACAGGGCGTGGGAATTTTAAAAGAAGCTCTTCCGGGCATTCATCCGGCATTTAAAGAGTTTGCAGATAACTTAAAAGACTTTACCCCCTTTCATGTTTTGCAAGCGCTTCTATTTTATGTTGAGAATTGGGCTAAAGAAGGCATCGTACTCATTGGTGATGCTGCACATTGCTGTTCGCCTGCTGGAGCAATCGGAGTATCAGTTGCAGTAGGGACTGCTATCGTGGCTTCCGATGTCATACACGAAAACCTGGACAAATATCCCGAGGTTTTGCCTTTAGAAGTATTAAATGAAATACAAAAAAGGCGGGAGAGCGATGTTCTTGAGATTCATAAAATACAGCGTGGGATAGGAAGAGGCTTACCTCTGGGATCAAAGTTTTTGCGGCCGCTTATTCCCTATATTCTCGCGCTCCTTGTAAAAAGTCCCTTTTTTAAACGCATACAAAAACGTCTCATGGGACTTCCTCACCCACTAGAAATCCATAGCTTAAATAACCAGTAAATTTGTTATGCTTTAGTGGCCTTCGAAAACATGATCTTTTAAAATTCTCAGCGGTCTTGAAAACTC
>CAYNEF010000082.1:0-11608 GCA_964396165.1 uncultured Pseudobdellovibrionaceae bacterium | reverse complement strand
GCGAAAAAATCATTTCCTTTATTATCGACAATTACAAATGCAGGAAAATCTTTCACTTCAATTTTCCAGACGGCTTCCATGCCGAGTTCTTTGTATTCGAGTACTTCCACTTTGGTGATGCAATCTTTACCTAACCGAGCAGCAGGACCACCAATGGATCCCAAATAAAACCCGCCATATTGCTTACACGAATCCGTGACTTCTTTTGTGCGGTTGCCTTTGCCGAGCATCACAAGCGAACCGCCTTCTTTTTGGAAGGGAGCTACATACGGATCCATTCTTTGTGATGTCGTCGGACCAAAACTTCCAGAAGGATGCCCTTCGGGGGTTTTTGCAGGGCCTGCATAATAAACGGCAAAATCTTTGAAGTACTGAGGTATTCCTTTTCCTTGTTGGATTCGCTCTAAAATTTTAGCGTGCGCGATATCACGAGCGACAATCAATGGCCCATTTAACATCACTCGGGTGGAAACCGGCAGCGTGCCCAGTTCCTTTAAGACATCTTTCATCGGTCTATTCAGATCGACAGACACCGCATCTCCGCCATCTTGTATTTTTCCGGGGAGAAAACGGGCTGGGTTTTCTTCGAGTTGTTCTAAAAATACGCCGTCTTTTGTAATCTTGGCTTTGATTTGTCTATCGGCAGAACACGAAAGTCCGATGCCGACAGGGCAACTTGCCCCATGTCTTGGAAGACGAATGACTCTGACATCATGGAGAAAATATTTTCCGCCGAATTGCGCGCCGATTTTTGTTTCTCTTCCCCATTGTTCTATTTCTTTTTCTAAATCGAGATCCCGATACGCTCTGCCCATTGCGTTTCCGGTAGTAGGCAAATTGTCGTAGTAACCGCAGCTTGCAAGTTTCACTGTTTTTAAAGTGTACTCAGCGCTTGGTCCACCGACGACAAAAGCCAAGTGGTACGGAGGACAAGCTGCAGTCCCTAAATGGGTAATAGTGTCGACGACAAATTCTTTCATCGATTTGGGGTTAAGTAGTCCCTTTGTTTTTTGAAAGATATAACTCTTGTTGGCGCTGCCGCCGCCTTTGGCGATAAACAAAAATTCGTATTTGTTTCCCGGTTCGGAATAAATTTCTATTTGTGCAGGTAAGTTGCTACCCGTGTTTTTCTCTTCATACATCGAAAGGGGAGCCATTTGTGAAAAACGTAAATTTCTTTTTTGGTAGGTATCAAATACACCGCGGCTTAAGCTTTCCGCATCATCGCTTCCCGTGAGAACCTGCTCGCCTTTTTTACCCATGACAATTGCTGTACCTGTATCCTGACATGATGGGAAAACTCTTTCCGCTGCAATGACGGCATTTTTAAGAAGCTCGGTAGCAACAAATTTATCGTTATGACTCGCTTCTGGATCTTTTAAAATGTACGCCACTTTTTCAAGATGGGAGGCTCGCAATAAATGGGAAATGTCGTCGAATGCTGTCGCACACAGTTGAGAGAGTACTTCTGGATTTACTTTGAGAAACTCTTTACCACCCAAAGTTTCTACGCTGACACCTTTGATGTCGAGTTTTCGGTATTGCGTCTTGTCTTCGGATTTTTCGATTAACGGCTGGTACTTGAATTCACTCATGAGTTGGCTCCGGTCAATTTTGCATATTCTTCTTCAAGTGTTTTTAAGTAACGGTGCGTGCGCACTTGAAGTTTTTCATTGGGTTTGATGGTTTTGTTGATTTCCTCGTAAACGGTTTTTGCCGCAACTTTGTCCGGTATTGTAGCATAAAGCTGTACGAGTAAAATGCCGACTCGAATTTTGTTATCGCCGTAAGAGTACTCCCACGCTTTTTTTGCGGCAGGGATAGCATCATTGTATTTCTTTTTTCGTTTTAAAAGAGAAGCCATCTGGTAGTGAAACGTGAATTCCTGTGGGAATTTATCGCGGTATTCAGAGGCGAGCGCGATGGCTTTATCTGTTTCACCGGCAGATTCCAGCGCGTACACTCTTTCTATCGTAAAACCACGTTCAGGTTGTGTGGATTTAAATTCTTTTGCTTTAGCTTCGAGAACAAGTGCCGCTTCTTTCCATGCCGTTTTCGCTTCTTCTGTCTTGCCAATTTTTTCAAGCAGATCCGCTTTGATTTGAACCAGATCGGATTCAGAAATACCCAACTCCTCGTTACGCGCATCTTTTAAAAAAGCGGAGTGATTTAAAAGGATTTTTTCAATCAATGCGTTTTTTGGTTTTTGTTTGTCCTTGTCTATGAGATCGAGGTAGGTCGTCGCCCACAGGTAACTTTGAGGAGTATCAGAATGTTCAGACAGTAATTTTTCATACGCAAGACGTTTGAGATCTTCTGTGGAAGATTGGTCTGCACTGTAAGTGAGGGCCAGATCAAAGCGTGCGGTACCTTCTTTCAAGGTAGGTTTTAACTTTTCAAATGCTTTATCTGCGCAACTGGTGTCTTTTCTTTCTGAGCAAACAATTGCGCATCTCCATAAATCTTCCGTGTCTTTACTGGCACAGGCTTTTTCCATGTTTTTGCCTTTCGCATGGAGCACAAGATCCATGGTGCGGGTAAATTCTGCTGCAGATCTGAATCCTGTGATTCGGTAAATTTCAATTCCCTTGGGATCCGTGAAGATCACAGTGGGATACCCACCCACCTGGTATTTATCTTTAATTTTCCAGGAAGATTCTTTATCAGCATCTACTTTGAGAAGTTTAAAAGACTTTGCTTTATCCAAAAATGGGCGGGATTCAAATACAAGTTCGTCCAGTTCATTACAAGGCGGACACCAGATTCCAAAAAAGTCGATGAGAATGGGTTTGTTATCTCTTTTTGCCTCTTTGAATGTTTTGTCTATGTCTTTTGAAAACTCAGCGGCAAATAAATTGAGACTAAGTAAGAGGGCGAAAAGTATCTTCATTTGGATTCCAATCGTTTTTCTAATAGGCGTTTGATGTTGCTTGTATGTTGTGTCGTCACAACGAAGCATACACTTGCGATCAAAACGGTGATGGAAGCTTCTGGTCTGACAATAAAGAGATAGACGATACAGCTGAATATCCCTGCAAGGGAACCAAGTGCACTTACTTTTGTCAGAAGAATAACAACGCAGTAGACAGCAGCTGCAATAACGGCGCACCAGGGGGCAACGACTGCAACAGTGCCGAGTCCCGTTGCGACTCCTTTTCCGCCCCGAAATTTCAGAAAGAGACTAAAGCAATGCCCCAGCACAAGACTGATTGCTGCGATTGTTAACACCCAAGCATCTTCTGGATATTTTGATTTTAAATACAATAAGGGGAAAAAACTTTTCGCGAGATCGATGACTAAGGTAATGGCGCCAGCGTACCAGCCAAAGACGCGTGTAACATTTGTCGCACCGATATTGCCGCTTCCCATTTCGCGTACATCAATACCGTATTTTCTCTTCGTTAAAACAACACCCGTCGGAAAGCTGCCAATCAGGTAACAAACTATCGAAACAAGGATGTGCTGTAGAGTGACAACGGGCATTTCATTCTATTAATAGTGCCAGATAAATTATCTGGCAACTATTCAATATCATGACTTAATGCTCGAGCTAATCAAGGACCGAGAAGTGGTACTGAGTAACCTTGGTTTAAGTATGTTCTTCCGAATTTATCCTTGATAACGACGTCAAACACGTTGCCTGTGTAGTCTCCCATTTTTCTAGGTGCAATCAGGAAGTTGAAGATGATTGTTCCACCTGGAGAGAAGGAAGGCATACCAATCGACTTCTCGTTGATGACTATGTTCGGGTCACGCGAGGTGATCGACATAGAGAGTCCCTGAGGAGTCGCTTTGTTACTAATGTTTTGTATCCAGATTTTGCCTTGCGTCCAGCTACCTGGGCGGAAGAGTTTGAAGTTTTTTGGGAAGCCGGTCACTTTAAAGAATGAGGCGACTTCTTTTTCAATCAAGAAACTTCCGATTTCTTTTCCGTCTACAGTGGCGGTAACCTGAAGCGAGATCTTGCTGTTGCCAGCGGAGTTCATCACTTTGCCCCAAGCTACGTTGACGAATTTAGCTTCAGTGCCAGCAGCCAAGTCTTTCAGACTTACCGTTTGGCTAGACAAACTTAACGTATTGGAAAGATCTTTTAATTGGATGATGATCTTGCCGTTGCCAGTTGCCTGTTCCCCGAAGTTTCTGACATCCACACTGATGGTGATATCGCCACCTGGTTCAAGCTTGCCTGTTAGATCAGCTGCAAGAGCTTTTACTTTGAAGTTGGATTTGTATTCAGCAATCAAATCATTTTGACCGCGGTCATACGCATCTTTGCGGGCTTGTGTGATGTTTTCGTCAAAGCCTTGAGTTTCGCCTTTTGCAAAACCTTCTTTGTACGCAGCATCTGCACCTGCCACTAGACCCACTTCTTTGCCTTTTGCAAAGCCGACAGCTTTACCTTCTTCAAAGCGAACTGGTATTCCTTCTGTTTCGCCTTTTGCAAAACTGTCCGTGTAAGCAACTTGGTAAGCAGCAGCTTTGACGTTTGAGAATACTTCATCGTAACCGTTTTTGAATCCGATTAAATCACCGCGTTTGATTTCATCGTCATGCACAACAAGAAGAGCTTCTGCATAAGCTGCCTGGTTAGCAGCTTTGTATGCGAGATCGTATTGTGTGCCATAGACAGATGGATAAGACGCTGTGTAGGAAGTGTTGTAAGAAGCGTCATAACTTTTCGCATAAGCAGCATCAAAATCTGGGTGTTCGAAAGTATGCAGATATTTACGGTATCTGAAATCCACTTGCGGCACTGTGATTTTGGAAGGAGCATCGAATGCGCCTCCGATACGGGCCAATTCAGAACTCAAACCGTTAAAGGAATTTGAGGTAAGCATGTCTCGTACTGGCATTCCGTGGAAGTCTTCCGGTTTGCTGTTGTCGATTTGGATTTTTTGTTTCGGTTCAGAGGCCAGAATTTTTTGTTCGGCATCGGCGCGACCTTTTGGATAGTCTTCGCGTTGTGCAGTTTTCTTCGCGCGATCCAAACCTGCCACTTTTCCGTCTACAAAGCCTCTATCAAAGTTTAGGGCGTTGTGGGCTTCGTTAAAGCCTTCTTTGTTACCAGACTCATAACCTACGTCGTAACCTTGTTTGTAACCTTTTTTAAGGCCAGAAGCATAACCTGCTTCGTGTCCTGCTTTGGTTCCTTCTTCAGTTCCGATACGATTGCCTTCGTCTTTTCCATTGATAAGACCGCGATCGTGTCCGGTTGCGTATCCTGTTTGGTAGTCGCGGCGTCTGCCATCGGATTCTCCTTTGGCAAGCCCGTCTTTTCTGCCAACGGCTTGGCCTGAAGCCGTACCGTCTTGGCTTGCGCGTTCAACGGCTTCTTTATTACCAGGATCCACGGCTTCGACTTTACCGAGTCTTGTCGCTTCTTGCTTCTCGGTGTTGTATTGGGCAAGTACCGATTGATACTTATTGTAAGCAGCAAGGGTGTCGCTTTCTTTTGCAGAAGCGATGGAGTCAAGTTGAGAGAATGTCGTTCTTGCCTGTGCCTCGATAGCAAGTGCACTTTGGATTTGCGGTTCCAAACTCACAATATAGTTCTGAAGTTGTGAAATTGCATCGACAAGTTGTCTGATGTAATCTTGGAACTGAATGATTTCACTGCGTGCCGCTACGATGCGATTAGAGGATTGATCATTCTGCCATCTGAGCGAAGCGACTGTTTCAGCGCGTTTTGTTCTTTCAGCTCTGTAGTAGCTTAAGTCAGAATTGATCTTGTTATAGATAGCCAAGAGTCTTGAGTACTCTTGTTCGCTATTTTGCAAGATAACTTCTTGCTGGCGTTTGGTTTTAGCAGCGTCAGAAACAAGATTTTGGTATTCAGATACTTTGTAAGTTAAGTCTTGAAAACGTTGTTGTGCTTGCGCCAATTCTGTTTGTTTAGCAGGGATCGCCTGGTTTCTGAGTCTAGCAAGTTCAGTAACTGCTTCGTTTAAGCGTTTACGTGCACGGTGTGTGTTTTGTTTGATGTCTTCCAATTCACTTTCTTTCGTAGTGATTTGAGTCATCGTGGCAGCAAGTCTATCGTCGATTTGCTTCAATTTTTTTTGCGAAGCGACTAAACGGGCATTTGCGCCGTTTTGTTCCGCTTGAAGACCTGTGTAGATATTGTACAAACCTTCTCTTTTGCCTGATAAATCTTGAATTTTGGCAATTTGTTGTGCTTGCTCAGTTTGAGATTGTAAAAGTTTACTTTGCGCGTCTGCAAGATTGGCTTGTTTGTCTTGGAGTTTTTGCGGGATGCCAGCCAACTCTACGCGTGCGGCATCTAGTTTTTGGTTCAACTCTGCGATTTGTGTTTGCAAGGAATTGATTTGTGTCGCTACCGACTGCAATTCCTGACTGACACCTGCAAGTTCAGCAGAAACCGTGTTGAATTGAGATTTTTGCTCTTCTAATTCCGATTCAAAACCTGATTTTTTAGCAACTAAGTCTGTGCGTTGGGATTCCAGTTGGGCAATTTGACCTGCAAGGTTTTGTATTTTGTTTTCTAAATTATCTTTGCGTTGGTTTTGTTGGGCAAGTTTGGATTGCAAGTCAGAAAGTTGTGCCGGTAAAGCCGCTTTCAGTTGTTCTAGTTCGTTGATTTTTCCAGTAAGATTGCTGATTCTTTGCGTGATGCGTGCAATGTCTTGAGTGAGATCCGCAATTTTGGCTTTTACTTCCTGTAATTCGCCATTTTGCTTGTCTATGCGTGAAAGAATATCAGTTTCTTTGTTTTTTAATTGTGCATACTGTTGTTGTTTGTTGCCTAATTGCGGCGCTAGGATGCTGATTTCATTTTGCGTAGAAGAGATTTCCTGTGAAAGGGACTGGATGCTGGAAGCGAGTTGTGTTTTCTCTGCTTCTTTTGAACTAATACTTTGTTTTACATTCGCAAGCGTTTGTTGGTTTGCCTGAAGTTCTTGCTTCAAAGCTTGTAACTTCTGTTGTGCCGCCTGTCTTTGGGCAACTAGTTGGTCTTTTTGATCTTCGGCTTGTTTTTTCTCTTCTCTTGCTGCCTGGATTTCTTCTTTCGGTGCTTCTGCAGCAACCAAGGCATCAATTTTTTGTTTTAAAGTCTGGATTTGTGCGTTTTTTGCCTCGATCTGATTTTTAAGACTTTCTAATACATCTTCTTGCGCATCGATTGCGGCTTTTGCACTTGCGACAGCTTGTGTAAGAGAGTTTTCTTGTTGTTCTAATTGGGAAAGCTGTTGATTCACTGATTGGAGTTTGGATTCTGCGCTTGCTTTACTTTGTTCCAGTTTTGTAAGCTCTGCTTTCAATGCATTTAATTGCTGTACTACCGGGCCCATTTCTGCTTCTAAGGAAGAAATTTGGGATCTTACGTTAGCCAATTCTGCATTCAATTTTTGCAAGCGTTCTGTAATATTCGATAGGCGTTCTTCGTGTTGAGCCTTGTTTGCCTGTTTTTGAGCTAAATTATCTTGAGCCTTTGCGAGATCGGCTTTTTGTTCATCGATTTGGTTTTGTACTGTTGCCTGTTGTGCTTGAAGAGCAGCAATTTTCTGCGTGGTATCAGAAATGTTGGCTACGACATTTGCCAATTGGCTCTCTGTTTGGGCTTTTTCACTTTTTAGTGGATTCAATTGAGCGTCTACTGCTGCAATTTTGTCTGCGATATTTTGTACTTTGCCTTGGGCCTGTGCAACTTCTGCTTGAAGCTTTTGGGCGCGCTCTGTGAGACGAGCCTGCCTTTCAGTTAAGTTTTGTTTTCTCTCGTTTAATTTTGCAAGTTGATTGCTTTTGTCAGAAATATTTTCTGTTGTTTTTGCTATTTCTGCTTCGAGATTTTGTTTTCGTTGATTCAGATTATTGATGTTTTGGGTAATGTCTTGAATTTTTGACGTCAAGAAAGCTTCCTGTTGCTTACTCTGGTTGTTTTCTTTAGTGAGTGCTGCGATTCGACTGTCTAAATTTGCAATTTGTGCTGCCAAGTCATCAAGACGGCTCTGGCGTACTGCAATTTCATTTTGGATGGCATTTAGTTCGCCTACTGCGGAATTGTGTTCTGATTCAATGCTGGCCTTTTGAGAGTTTAATTGCGTGAGAGTTTGGCCTACTTCACTTTGCTTATTTGCAAGATTATTTAAACGTTGTTCCAGTTGCGCTTTTTCTGAGTCTAATTGAGCTGCAACGTTAATGAGTCCTTGAAGTTCATTTTGCAATGACGTGACGAGATTTCCAGCAGTGTCGCGTTGTTGGGTAAAATCGCTGAGTTGTCTGGAAAGCTGTTCGAGTTTTCTTCTTGCTCTTTCGAGATCTGCTGCGGCTTGAACGCGTCTTGCATCCGCAGCTTGCACATCTCCGCCAGCGTTTTCAGACTCTCCTGCTTTTTGTGCTATTTGGATATCCAGGTTGCGGATTTCCTGTTCTAAATTTGCGATTGTGCTTTGATTGTTTGAAATGGAATTTTCTAAGCTTTGGATTTCACTTTCCAGACTAGAAATTTTATTTTTTGAGGTGGCGATATTATTTTGGTAGCCGTTGATTTGGCTTTGAGATTCGCTCTTATTTGTTTCAAGCTGAATGCGCGCCTTCTCTTTGGCTCTTAAATCTGCAAGGGCATTGTTTGCCGTGGCTCTTGCTTCGTCACTCGCATTCTTTTTGCCAGTGTAGATGCTGAAGTATTTTTGGTAATTGATCCTGTCAGGTACGTCTGCAATTAAGAGACTCGTAAGTGTGAGTATAGAAATGAATGTGAGTGAACGTGACATGAATCCTCCCCGAGAAAAGAAGCGAACAACACTTCTTCAGATATTTGTAATAGCAACTCTTGTGCCCTGCTATTGGGGGAGGGTTTAACCATAACGCCATGCGTAAAGCAATAGAGTTGTGGTGCTAAAAGGCACCTTTTCGCCTTTTTGGAATGGAGAATTTATCGGGTGCTAGTTGATGATCAGTGTTGCAATTTTGATCATTGATTTATGAATGGGCGGTAAGGGATTCGAACCCCTGACCCCATGGTTCGAAGCCATGTGCTCTATCCAGCTGAGCTAACCGCCCTTCGAAGATAACTCAAATTCATTTAAAACTCTTGCTCTCATCGGCCGTCCGCACTGTCGATTAGATACGGTCGGCAACGCCTCCCTTGGGCCAGCTGAGCTAACCGCCCGTCGTTGTGTGATTATCTTTAATCAATATTTATAGTGTATGGCAAGCCTTCGTGCGGTGCCGAGTTTTTTGCAGTACAATATTTTTTGAAGGGAAGATGTGTATGTCTGAAAAATGTTTGCAAGAAAAGTTTGCGCCAGCGAATGCCTGTTTTGGTTGCGGTCCTGCAAATAAAAAAGGATTGCATGTGAGAAGTTTTGCAAAAGGCGATTTAGTTATTGCTGAATGGAAAGCAGAGCCGCACCACGAAGCATTTCCCGGAGTTCTTAACGGCGGAATCATCGGCTCTCTTCTGGATTGTCATTGTAATTGGACAGCTGCTTATACAATCATGACCAACAATAAAGAAACACACCCACCTTGCACTGTGACAGCAGAGTACACAATAAAACTTTTACGTCCTACTCCATCTGACGCAACGCTATATTTGGAAGCGAAGTCTATAGAATCAAAAGAAGATCGATGTGTCATTGAAGGTAAACTCATTGCGAATGGAAAAGTGTGTGCAACATGCAAGGGACTATTTGTCGCCGTAAAACCCGGTCATCCTGCTTACCACAGATGGTAGCTTGTCAGAGTCCTAACAATAAATCTTTTGACTCCCTTAAGAAATCCAATAAAGTTTGGGGATAGTGAATCCAGTTTAAGTACCTGATTGAGAAGCCACTACCTAGGGGGAGAAATGGGAAAGTTTCATAGATCGGTTCAAGCAATAGCCTTATTCAGCTTGCTGCCATTTTTGGCAATCAACGCAGCTGAAGTAATAGACGGAAAAATTTCAAGAAATGTGGACGGCGATACGGTCTGGGTCAAGCTAGACGACAAAGACGAAACTTTGAAAATTCGCATGATGGAAATTGATGCTCCAGAATGGCATGTCGTAACACCTAACGGCACATTCGGACAGGGAACTTTCGGCGAAAGAGCGGGAAATTACCTGGCAGAAATTTCTCCAGTCGGTACTGAAGTCAGTGTAAAAGCGTATGGCAAAGACACTTACGGAAGAACACTGGGCGATGTGCTTTTTCAAGGACAAGACATTAACTTGCAGATGGTAGAAGCAGGTTGGGCAATCCCCTATGTGATTTGCGAAGGCAAGGAATGTTCTCCGCAATACTTTGAAGAACATACCACTCAAAGTTACTTGGACGCCTGTGAAAGCGCTCGCAAAGCCGGTAAAGGAATTTTTGATCCTGAAGATCCGTTGACTGAAATGCCTTTTGAATTTCGTTTACGCGTTCAAGAGAGAGAGCCGGATAAATTTGTCGGGGATTTCGTGACGAAAAAATATGTGAAGCCCACTGAGTACAAAAAGGTGGATGTTTGCAGACGCATATTCTTTTTGAAAGAAAAAGACGCGAAGAATGCCGGTTTCACAGCGGCAGACTAGTCTTCTGAAATACGCTTGGTCTCATGTATAAGCGTTGTTTTGACTCCATTTAAATCAAACTGATAATTCTTCAAAGTGAACACACCTGTGTTTTCTTCAAATGTGTAATTGCGCACGCCAGTTTCATCCGTAGTAGTTATTTCGTATCTGGCTCCTGTTTCTGTCGGAAGTTTTGTGATTTCTGTTTTATCCAGGGGAAAATACTGGTCATTTGGGTAGCAGGCTCCATCTGGTGAGCAATAGGAGAAGGACATGCACCCTTCGTTGTCGATTGTTTCAATTCTTCCAACGCTTTCATTATGTGGAATTTCTCCCTGCACTTTCAGCACAGAGTAATTGCCTGTCATGCTGCTAAAAAAATCTGCCGCAGACAGAGAAGTAGCATTTTCTGAAACTTTCCTGTGGAGTTTGTGCTCCAATGTGACAGTTTTTTCATTAATTTTGTATTGGAAGTTACGTAAAGTTATTTGATTGTCCACTTCCTCCCAGCTGAACTTTAAAAGCTTTCCTCCATCGGCATAACTGAGTTCGTAACTACGAGAGGTTGCAGACTGGACAGTTTTCACGACAGTAGTTGTGTCTAGTGGGAAGTATTGATCGTTGGGATCGCACATTCCTTCAGGTAGACAATAGGAAAAAGACATCAGTCCATCCGTACCATCAATACTAACAGCACCGGTATCGGTACCCGCGTGCGGTTTTTCGCCCTCTACAAGATCCACAGTGTATTTTCCGGAAATGGATTTGAAAAAATCGGTGGCGTTTATATTTTCAGATGGAGATACGACAACGCCATCTGCAAAAACGGGAAGAAAGTAGAATAAAGACAGTAATACCAAGGTGCGCATAGGACCTCCAAAGGGTCTTTGGGTTATGACGCTCGTGCTAGATGTGGAACTTGTTTTTGTTGGATGCTTTGATTGCTCTACGGTTTAAGTTTACCAAGCCTGAATGGTGTACGTTGGTTTTTATACTCTTTACTGTTACTTCTGTTATCAAATTTCTTAGTGAGGCTGGAAGCGGTGTGGTGAAAAAATGTGAGCCGCGATGGATTCGAACCATCGACCCCATCCTTAAAAGGGATGTGCT
>CAYNEF010000081.1:0-12150 GCA_964396165.1 uncultured Pseudobdellovibrionaceae bacterium | reverse complement strand
GGGCTTAAACTCGAACCTTTAGATCCGACGCTTACAGGAATAGGCAAAAAATTCCCGAAACCTCTGCAAAACTACTCTGACTTGAAAAAGGAACTTGATGAACGAGTTCTTTTAGGTTTTGGCGGCGTATCCGAATACGGTATCACCGTACGTTGGGATAAAAACTTTTTAGGCGTCATCTATCTTTCCTTACTTCGCAGAAAAAACACGCGCTTTTACGGAGGCGTGCGATTCGGCGGAACACTCAGTCTAGATGATGCGTGGGATATCGGTTTTGATCACGTTGCACTGGCCACAGGTGCTGGGAAACCCACACTCATCGACATGAAGAACAACTTGTCGCGCGGTATAAGAAAAGCCAGCGACTTTTTGATGGCGTTACAGCTCACAGGAGCTTTTAAGCGCAATAATCTGACAAATTTACAAGTGCAATTACCGGCGATTGTTATCGGCGGCGGATTAACTGCAGTCGATACGGCGACCGAAATGATGGCGTATTACCCCATTCAGGTAGAAAAGATTCTCGAACGTTTTGAACTTTTATCCAGAGAACTGGGCGAAGAATTTGTCTACGGCATGCTGGATAAAGAAGAAGATTTAATTTTTGCACGTTTTCTCGAACACGGAAAAGCTATCCGAGAAGAGCGACGCAAAGCTGCTCTAGAAAAAAGAGATCCAGACTTTATTAAACTCATCCGAGAATGGGGCGGCGTCACTCTTTGTTACCGCAAGAAGATGGAAGACTCTCCTGCGTACCGGCTCAATCACGAAGAAATTATAAAAGCTCTCGAAGAAGGCATCGGTTTCATGGGAGAAATGACTCCCCTTGAAGCTATCAAAGACGATTTTGGCGCCGTAAAAGAAATGCTCTTTAAGCGTGGCAATGGAGAGACCATTGTGCTTCCTGCTCGTTCCGTAATGGTAGCGGCTGGTACTAGCCCCAATACCATTTACGAGCGTGAATTCCCCGGCAGTTTTAAACTCGATAATAAAAAGAATTTTTTCAAAAAATTCAAAGCCGTTAAAGACAATGGCAACTGGAAAATCGACGAAGCAGAAGCAACCGAAAAAGGCGCTTTCTTCCTCTCGTACAATAAAGGCGGAAAATTTGTTTCTTTCTATGGAGACAACCACCCTGACTACGCAGGCAATGTCGTAAAAGCAATGGCGTCGGCCAAACACGGAGCTCCGGAAGTCGCAAAACTTTTTGAAGCAGATATTTTGCAAGCTGAAAAAGGCGTCACTGAGCCCAAGAAATTTGCCGATCTCGTTTCGTACCTCGACGCCTCCTTGATTCCCAAAGTAGTTAAGGTTCAAAGACTGACAGAAAATATTGTCGAAGTGATTGTGAAGGCAAAGTATGCCGCTCGCAAATTCGAGCCAGGTCAATTCTACCGTCTACAAAACTATGAAGCTTCTTCCCACATGATCGAAGGCACAAAGCTTCTAATGGAAGGAATAGCGCTCACTGGCGCCTGGGTAGATAAAGAGAAAGATCTCTTAAGCATGATCGTGCTTGAAATGGGCGGAAGCTCCAGACTTTGTTCCATCTTAAAACCCAATGAACCTATCGTCGTCATGGGCCCGACAGGTACACCGAGCGAAATCCCCTCCAACGAAGTAGTTCTTCTTGCCGGTGGCGGTCTTGGAAACGCAGTGCTTCTCTCTATCGCGAAAGCTTGTAGAGAGAAAAACAGCAAAGTGATTTATTTTGCCGGCTATAAACGCCCGACTGACGTTTTCATGAAATCCGAGATTGAAAAGAATACGGATCAATTGATTTGGGCAGCAGATGCAGGGCCTGAGATTACTCCCTCACGTCCGCAAGACAGAACATTTGTCGGTAATATTGTGCAAGCAATGCTTGCTTACTCCAAAGGGGAACTCGGCGGACCACCGCTGTTTCCTTTAAAATCCGTAAATCGGATCATCGCTATCGGGTCAGACCGAATGATGGCTGCAGTCCATGCTTCTCGCAGTGGTATTTTAAAAGACCACTTAAATGACACCCACATCGGCATTGGCTCTATTAACTCCCCAATGCAATGCATGATGAAAGAAGTCTGTGCCCAGTGTCTGCAAAGGCATGTAGATCCCAAGACGGGCAAAGAAAGCTTCGTCTTTTCGTGTTTTGATCAGGATCAAAAGCTGGATTTAGTCGACTGGAAGAATTTAAATGACCGCCTAAAATCAAACAGTCTTCAAGAAAAACTCACTGCTCGTTATCTCGACTACCTTTTCAAAAAAGGTAAAGTCGAACGCATATAAAAGCATAGTATTTAGGTGGGTAAATTTATAGAGGTAGACCGCTCCAAACACCAGTCGCATCTACCTCTATAAATTTACCCACCTAAATACTATACTTTTAAGTAAATAACCTTGAAGGAAATATGAAATTTGACCGCGTGTTGAACAGAGACGGTTCTTATAACGCTATTCGCTATGGAGTGAAAAAAGCCCCCTTCAGCGATAGTTACCACTCACTACTGACCATCACTTGGCGAAAATTCTCGCTTCTCATGCTGGCGGGTTATCTTCTCATCAACTTATTTTTCGCGGCACTGTATTTCCTCTGTGGTAAAGAGGGCCTGCAAGGAAGTTCCTATGACGATTGCGCGCAAAGATTTTTAGATTGCTTCTTTTTTAGCGTGCAAACCTTCGCAACGATTGGTTACGGAAAACTTGTACCCAATTCTTTAGCTACAAATATACTTGTCACCTTTGAAGCCCTCGTTGGATTAATGAGTGTAGCAGTCTCTACCGGACTTGTTTTCTCCCGTTTTTCAAGACCCACGGCACGAGTCATTTTCAGTAATGCCGCGCTCATTACACAACACCTTGGAAAGCCGGCTCTCATGTTTAGAATGGCAAACGAGCGCGCCAATCAAATTGTTGATGCAACAGTAAACATCACATTGATTATCACAGTCGCGACTCCAGAAGGATCGCCCTTTCGAAAGGTAGTTGATCTTCCCTTGCAACGAAGCCGCTCTCCTATTTTTGCAAACTCCTGGACTGTCGTGCATCTTATTGATGAGAAAAGTCCACTCTATGGCGTGACTAAAGAAAGCATGATTGAAAGCGAAATGGAAATGATTGTTTCCCTTGTGGGAACGGATGATATTTTTTCTCAAAGTGTGCATTCCCGCTTTTCGTATACTCCCCACGAAATCGAGTGGAACAAAGTATTCGTCGATATGCTGCACTGGAAAGATGGCGTATTAAAAATTGAGTTAGACAAAATTCACGCGGTACGTCCCATCTAATTTATTTATCAAACAGGGTTTCTACTGATTTCAAAGTGGCTTCTAAATCGTATTTCGGTTCTGTCGTTTTGTAAGTCTCAGCTAAATTGTTTAAGACGACTGCCAATCGCATGCCCGCTACCCGAAGCTGTGTCAGAATAATTTTTTGAGCTGTCTTTCTGTAGTTATCGTTTAAGAAATAAGCTGGCTTATTTGAGTTCGGGGAGCAATAAACCCGTGCCTCTGCTCTTCTGGGTTTCGCATCTGGATACACGACAGAATGCAACGCTTGCGATTCTGCGTACCATTGTTCTTCATTTAGTTTTGATTTAGCTTCCAAATTCTCTACCGGATTACTTTCTACAAGTTCCACCATCTCTTTGTAATCTAAATAGCCCTTTTGATATTCTTTTCTAAAATAGTCGAATAGTTTTTCATCCCATAAAAGGTGTAAATTAATTTTCTCCATGCGTTCAGAGTAAGGATTTCTCCATCTTACATCACAGTAGTTTCCTCCCATATCAAGCCCATTTCCTACATGCAGTGGCTGGTGCACATCTCCTATTACATGAATGAGGTATCTGAAAATCAGCCGCTTCTGACTGCGATTTATTTCTTTTAGAAGAAGTGCCTTTTGTGCTCTTACAATCAGGCCGTGGGCATTTTTTCCCAACGCCGGTTTTTCATTTAATTTCAGTTCGATGTAATGGTAGGGCTTAAAAAGGTCAAAACGTTCATCGGCTCGCACTTGATCGGCAAAAACAGAAGCTACCATCAGTGATTCAGCCCCCAGGATATCGGAAACCATGGTACGGGCTTTTTCGCTTAAGTTTTTATCTGCAATGTAGGCGATTGTTTTGTGTCCCAGATCCCCCCATGCGAAAAGAAAATTGCAGACTGTAAAGACAAAAAGACAAGCCTTAAAAGTTTTCATTTTATTATTCTACAGAACTAAACTACTCTCTACCAATGGAAAAAAAGCGCTGCACCTGGCCTGGTACAAACGAACTCATGATTGAATACCACGATAACGAATGGGGTCAGCCGCGTCACAGCGACACACAACATTTTGAGTTTTTGATATTAGAAGCTGCACAAGCAGGTTTAAGTTGGATGACCGTGTTGAAACGACGAGAAGGGTACCGAAAAGCTTTCAGTAACTTCGATCCGAAGAAAGTCGCAAAGTACGACAAGAAAAAGATCAATCAACTTTTGAAAGACCCGGGCATCATCCGAAACAGACTTAAAGTGGAATCCGCTGTACATAACGCGAGTCTTTTTATGGCTGTACAAAAAGAGTTTGGATCATTCGATAAATACATCTGGAGTTTTGTGAATGGAAAACCCATCAACAACAAAATCAAATCGTCTAAACAAATTCCCGCAACATCCAAAGAATCAGATGCCCTAAGCCGAGATCTAAAAAAACGCGGTTTCAAATTTGTGGGCTCTACTGTTTTGTACGCTCATATGCAGGCTGTGGGTATGGTGAATGACCACTTGGTGAGTTGTTTTAGGTACTCAAAAAGCTGACGTCCGTATCCAATCTGTATACACCAATAAAACCTTATATTATCATAAACTTACTTTCATACCTGTAAAAGCGTTTGTAGGCTTTACGTTCTCCTTATTTTTTTATCAAATTGTGAAGATAATGAAGCCCATTTCGTGCCTAAATATAGGTCTACTTTAGCTTCATTCAGGCACACCTGCTGCATTCTAATTACCCGAAGGATAGGACTAGTCTGAGACATTTATTTTTCAACTTATTGCTCTTCGTTTTGGTCTCCGTGACAGTTACGCCATGCTTTGCTGAAGAACATACGACTATTCCAAACGATAAAGCAGAAGAAAAATTCGATACCCCTCAATCTAAGCTGGATGAATCGCAACTAGAAGAAGCAAAAGAAGCATTCAAAGATACTGGTTCACTTAAAAACTTTTTTGAGAGCAGAGTCGATCCGGCAAAACTATCGCGCATCAAAGATGTGGTTAACAAAATTGATGATGGAAAATTAAGTGAAGAGAATAAAAAGACAATAAATGATTTACTCGGAGGCGAGTTAGTCAATCAAGATAATCTGGAAAATGTTATCGCTGTTCTCAAAGAAAAAAAGACAGAGCCGAAACAAGTCGAAAGTACTGCATCTGACAAAAAAACAGAAACTGCTTCCCGTACAACTACCCCAGATAAAAATGCTCGCCAATACGGGCCCGTGCAAGAAACGTACGGGAACAAACAAGTCACAGACAGCAACAAGGAACCCGCGCACACAAAAAGCGCTGAAGCTGTTAAATTGGAATTACAAGCTGAAGTTAATGATAAGTTAAAAATGTATCCGCCAAGCGACAAGGCAACGATTGCGGAACAAAGAACTTATTACTCAAATGTACAACGGATTTCTTCAAATTTGTTAAACGATACCTTGTTCGGTGGATCACAAGGGCAAGGCAACCTCGCAAACAGCTCTGCACTTTCACGCTCTTCAATCCTTCCACCTCCTTCTTCTACATTCAACACACCTGCAGATCCAGCGAGAGTACAAGCACTTTTAAGAATTTCAAAAGAGGCTAAAGACAAACTGGATGCCCTTAATAAAGAATTTGGAAATTCCTTGTATCAACCCATCAACCAATCAGATGCTCTGGGATTGACAGAAGTACAGAGAAAGGCAATTGGGCTTAATGGTATTTCATCTCTCACTCCTCCTGAGAGCAATGCGACTGACGCGGACAAAATAGCTTATTTGGATAAAGCCAATCGTGCATTAGGGAATATCAGCGCAGGAATTGGTCTAATCTCTTCTCTTAGCGAACTTGAACAAAGAGCGATCAAAGAAAGAATTCAAACTCATGTTTCCCGTTATGAAAAAGAACTCGCAAACAATTTCAATACTTTCTCAGATGAAGATCGCAATGCATTTCTTTCTGCCGTGCCCACGGACAGAAAACTATTCTATGCGGAACAGTCTAGAAACGATTATTTAAGACTTGCGGAGCAGAGAAATGCCGTAAGACAGAATGCAGAGAATGCAATCCCTGTGGATATTGCGGAACAAAAAATCGCAGAAGCACAACAACGCTTGAATGCCGCAAGACAGGCGAAAAACGAATATGAAGACAATAAGGGGGACGAAAGCTTTCTTGATTTTTGGATTCACCCTGGCCGCTATGACAGAACGGTAAATGAAAATCGAGACCGGTTAAACGGTGAAACACGTGCTGCAGAAGAACAACTCAGGCAAGCTCAGAGAGTTCTTGCACAAGCCAAAGCAAAGACGAAAGACCAATGGACAGAGGAAGCAAAAAAATTATCTGAGAAAACAAATGAACAAGCGCTTCTCACGGAACAAGTACAGCGTCATGTTTATCCGCAAGCACTGGCCTCAGTAACAATGAATGCGATTATCGCGCATGCAGACAAGCCCTCACGAGAAACTTTGGAAATGATACAAGGAGTGAATGTATTAAGTCCCGACCAAGTTGCAATTGCTAAAAAGCAAGAAGTCGCCCTCATGTCTAATACTGCAGAGGCACAAGTTCTTATCAGCAAATCCCCTGAATTGCAGACAGCATATGCACAGATGGTCGAAGCTTATAAAGAGCAGATGAATAGTCAATTAAATGACAAGCAAAGACAAGTTTTCAGTCAGATGAATCACGTACCAATTTTGGTTAAAGGTGAAAACGGCGAGTACGAACTCGGTGTACGCTCGGAAATGAAACCCTCAGATGCCACAAAAGTAGCAACGCAAGTCACAGCAGCCAACCTACATATTGAAGGTGCCAGTGATGATGTACCAAAAGGAGCAATCAGAAGTAATGCAATTCCTATCCCCATTACTGGCGAAGCTCAAATGGCTATCAAAGTTGGTTTAATGGAGCACGGGTTAGATGACAAGCCAGCTAGTACTCTGATCACAAGAAGCAGACGCAACGATAATGTTGCAGCAACAGGAGACGAAACGTTGGTCATTACCGCGATCGCTTCTCTTGCAACGGCTGCCCCTCGCGCCCTTTTATTTGAAGCTGTTAAAAACACAGCAGTGGGCGCAGGTGGTGGTGTGATTTTCGGAACCGCTTTAGAAGGCACTCGCTGGCTGGATCGTAAAATCGACGGTAAAACATACGAATTTTCCAAGGAAAATGTTAGAGATGCGATGAATAGCGGAGCACTCATTGCAAATGCTGTTGCAATAGCCCCGAAAATTGTCGTTCCCCTACTTGCGGGTGCTGGAATAAACAGCGCGGTAAACGACATCAGAAATGGCGATGAGATAACGGGAATCTTTACCGGTGTATTGTCTGCGGCTACGGCATACCAAATCTCAAGACCAACAAGAACTTCTCTCACTCCGACTCAAAACCAACCAGCTTCTAGTACCTCTTCTAAAATGGATGCAATAAAGGCGCATATTGAAAGAAATACAAATTCATCAGAACGCGCCAATGCGATAACCTCATTTGAAAAGTTGTATGGAAAAACGCCAGAGGGCAGAGCTTACTTAGATAGCCTTTCCGCAGGCCCTACAGCCGCACCGATAACTGCAACTCAGTCGACATCGGCGGCACCAGTTACACAAGCCATCAAACTTCCTACTCATACAGCAAACTCGGTAGCCGTAGTTCCAAAGCCCCCATTTCAAACAACGATCGCTTCAACTACCGCACCGACAACTGTAGTAGCCACACCGTCAACTCCATCTAGCACTTTGCTAAACTCCACAGGAAATACAATTGCAAGCGCTGTGAGCGCCGCAAAAACATTCTTTAGCAATCTTACGTCTCCAAAACCAAAACAGAATTCTTCACCAGTCGAGCCAAGTGAAAATAATGCAGCTCCCCTTAAATCCTCTGTGTCGGAGTCTCACACACAACTCAACGAAACAGCCGAAGCATCTGCAACAAAACAGGTGGAAACATTTTCAAGTCTCGACCAAAAGTTTTCAGAACTAGCAAACATCCCACCGGCAAAAAGAAAGGGAAAGACTACTGACGTAATCAACATGCTCGCAGAGGCTGATTTGCCAGCCGACAAAAAAGCGGAGCTGTGGAATAAATTTTCCTCTGAGTTGGGCAAGAAAACCGATTTCATGAACGAATCTGGCAGAGGAAAAGATGGCTCGTATATTTTCCGCGGCCACGTAGGCGAAGTCCTCATCATTAAACCAGATGGAACAGTCTATAAGACAGCGCACACGGGAGTCGAAAAGCTTTCACCTGTCGATGGCATGCAGGTTAACTACTCCGCTCTGACGCCAGTTAAAGATAAAATAGCCAGAGCAAAGGCACTAGCGGAAGCAAAGCCTGATACCCAACTCACACCTAAGCAACTGGAAACCAATACACAGGCGGTTGTGGAAAAATTAAATAGTACGAGAGATGCAAATAATAAAGTTTCCCCAGACGAAGTGAAGATCATCACCAAAATCGAAACAGAAATCAGAGATTATGCAAAGGCTAATGGAATCAAGCTGGACCCCAGTGACGTTTCAAGCAAAACCTATGTGGATATTCGTACAACGTTGGAAGGATCACGCCTCGAATTATCTGCTTATAACAGTTACAAAAAACTCATTCCTATTAACGGAGGCGATCCGCAAAGTCTGCATGTCGTAAAAGCTAAAGTAGAAGACGCTTTGGGCGGAGTCGCAAAACTTTCTGAAATGCCGCAAAAGCAAAGAGAGATTGCGATAAAAAATAAAATTTCCGAACTCTATCGTACAGACTCCATCAAGGTTGATCCCAAAAATACAGATCTTAATATGGCTGCAAAATTAAATACGGATCCTAAGCAGGTAGTCACGGATCTTGCCACACATATTTCCAACCTGGCAGGGGCTACTGGCAAATTGGATTTTCCAACTTACAGAGCAGTGGCATTTGATGCGAGCGTTCCTAAAACCAAAGAAAATCTGCAAAGCAATTTAAGCCGGGGAGGAACCTTTAGTGCCGCACTTTCCGATCAAGTAGCCGTCGGATTCTTAAAACCGGGTAGCGATGTCGTGCTTTATGAAATTGCCCCTGGTGCTAAAGGCGCCGCAATAACAGGTAAGGGTAGCGCCGTATTTGAAACTGGAAAAGCATTTAGAAATAACAACCAAAATTTTGCCTCCAATGAAGTTCAGGTCGTTAATGAACGCCTTGTCATCACGGGCATTGAAAAAAGAACGGTGAATGGGCAAGAAGTCACTGTCGTTAAAATGGCAACGGAAACATCTCATACTTCGACAGATGTACCAGCTACGCAAAAACTTCCAGAAACAGCAGAAGAACGAGCAGTTCTTCAAAGTCAAATCATGGGAAAGTACAATGTAAATCCTGACATTCAAAAAGCAATAGACTCAGCACATAAAATCGGCGAGGGCCAGGTAGGCAAAGACGGTACTTCTGCGAAACACAAGAATTATACGGATGCGCAACTACAGAAAAAATATGAAATTCTTAAATCCGCGTTCGATAAAGCCAACATTCCGGATAAAGAGGGCGCAAAGCTAGCTAAAAACCTTATTGAAAAAGGGGTCGTCGGCGAAACCGCAAATAAAGTTCTGTTAGAGGATGTAATCTCTAGAAATGCACAGACGCCTTCCTATGAATCTCCCGCTAGTCTGAGCACTATAAGAGATGATATGGACAACCTAAATTCACTCCGCGCGCAGAATCAGAAGATGTTGCTGGAAGGTCTCTTGGATTCCCCAGAACAAAGGGCAGCATCTAATGCAGCCTGGGACATAAATAATAAAAAAATTACTGAAGCAGAATCACGAATTCAAAAAAATATTACTGAGTCTGAAGCCAGCGCAAAAACTAAATTTGAATCCGCTGCGGAGAAACTGTCTGGGATCAAACAAAAGTCCTATGGTGAATCCGAAGTACAAGCTGCTCTCCGTCTAAAAGCAGAATACCAAAAAGTAGAAGCAGCCCACCGAGAACTAGCTGAGAATATCCGACTGCGACAAGAAATTGACAAAACTAAACCCGATTCGAAACTAACCACTGACAATTTTGTTAATCAGCTAGCTAAAGAAGCTTTAGATACAGCTTCATTGCAAGCACTAGAAAAAGTACGTGGCTCGACCCAAGAGCAACTAACAAAATTGGAAACATCCGTATCCACCCAACGTGACAACACATATAGAGAAAAATTAAAGGCTATGGACAAATTGGATGACTTAAACAGAAACAAATCCAAGTATCCGGATGCAGAAGAGTTAGCCGAAATAAACAAAGCACAGCAGAACCTTACAAATCTAACGACAAGACTCACACAATTCGACAGTGTGCTACCTCCCCGTGGAAACAAGGAACAGAGTCTATTTGAACGCGTAATTGCAAGTACGGACAGTGCATTCAATAGCCCTTTTAGATTACCTTCTGCCACTAAGACAAATTCAAGTAATCAGTCACTACCCTTTCCGATAAGCACAGACAAAAAAGTACAGATGCAAAAAACGTCAGACATGACTTCAAAGCAATCGACAGTTGAGACGCACCTTCTTGATTCCATTCTGGCACAAAACCCAACAGTGAGACGTAGTTCTCCCCAAAATTCCTCTCATAATGGTCCTGTAGAAAACCCAGGAAAACTCTCCGAGACGAGCCCGACACAAATTTCCATAGCAGAACAATATGGTTATCCTGAATTGGGAAACATTAAACCAAATGAATATAATTTAAATCGCGGTGGAGTAAGAAATTCCCATACTGTCACTGAAGGTGAAGCAAGAGCCGAAGCACTTTGGAGAGCGGGAGTACCTAGAGGGCAGCAACCCAAACAAGTGTTCGTTCCGAAAGAACATGGAAAACCAGTTCCGGAAAAGACTCAGTATTTTTATGAAGTAGAAGTGGAAGGAGGCAAAAAAATGGACGTAATCCTTATGTTACATCAGGCAGATGCAGCCCATCCTTATCCACACTACGAATTGGGAATACCCAAACGAGGAGCAGACAAAAAACCTATATTAAATGATGGAAACTCCGGTGATCGGTCTGGCGTTTATGAATATTACAGCACCAATAAAATAGTAGTTCCGATACAAGGTCTGAGTAGATAAGCCTTTCCCCCCTTCCCAACCCATAAAAAATAAATTACTTTCATTCCATGCAAACTCTCGACTCAACCCAATGCAAAGTCCATGTCCTCGTCTGTACCAATGAAAAACCCACACCCAAATCCTGCTGCCAAAAAGTAGGCGGGCAGGAATTTTTCATGAAGCTCAAAAACCGATTGAAAGAAACAGGACTCATCACGACACACTGGGCTACCCGCACCGGATGCCTTGGCTTTTGCAATGACGTCGGTACAACAGTCACCATTTACGCAAAGGGCAAAGCGCCGCGTTGGTACAATGAAGTGACACAAGAAGACTTCGATTTTATCTGGAACGAGATCGTGAGAGAATAAGTCCATGCGAATCACAATCATTCTCTCGGCTTTACTCTGTAGTCTTGCGTTTTCAGACAACGGTCCAGAACTTACTTCCCTATTTTCAGCCGCAAATAATCCCGGCAGTGGAATTTTGGAATTAAAAATGGGCGATAAAACTGAAAAAATCGTCCTGGGAAAAGAAACAGGCTACTACGGACTGGGAATGGTTTTCTCAGGCCAGGGGCTTCCTGATCCCTACCGCTCTGATTTTAAAGATCGCGAAGTCATTCAAGTCGCACTAGGATCTGTTCGCGCTCCAGACACAGGAAAAATTCCGCAATTCGGCGCTGCCACACTCGTCAGCCCCAAACTTACCGTCGGAAAGCTTCTCACCTTCCCTTTCAATGTCACTGAAAACAAAAAGACAAAAAAATACAGTTTCGACAATATGGGAATTCTCCTTTTCACTTCTCCCTCCACTCCAAAAGATCAAACGGATGAAGAAAAACTCAAAGTTACTTTTTTTGCAGCAGAAGG
>CAYNEF010000080.1:4774-12235 GCA_964396165.1 uncultured Pseudobdellovibrionaceae bacterium | reverse complement strand
CTTAAACACTTTTACATTTTTTAAATTTTGAAACTTGGGGGAATCTCCAAGCGCATGAATAGAGCAGTCAGGGAATCGTACCGCGAGAAAGCGTACGAATTCAGATCCTAAAAAACCTTTTGCGCCAGTAACTGCAATATTTTTTATATGATGTGCCATGTATATTGAAATCGTGGTGATTCCTTCATATTTATCGTCGTTAACGCAGCACTTCCTGATATTTTTTTTTGCAACTATGCGGGTGGCGTCAAGTTGTTGTATGTATGAACTTAACCTGGATCAGACGAGAATTCTAAGCGCACGGTTGTACCGGAATCAACAGAGGTGCCGGCTGTGGGAAATTGGCTCTTCAGGTAACCTCTACCAATAACATTCATTTTTGGGAAATAAGTACCAACTTGTTTCAAAACCTCCCGAATACTTAGACCCGTTAAATCAGGCATGATCCACTTTCCATCTTCGGTCAGCTGAATTTCTGCAGAGGCGGCTTGGTACGCAGATGCCCAGGAATTTTTTTTCTCAACAGTCTGTTTAGAGGCGACAAGTTTTCTAGGAGTTTTTCCCATTACACGGATGGAACGTTCGGCAATTTTCTGAAAAAGAGGTGCCGCCACTTGTGCAGCATAGTATTGTCCCTTTGGCTCATCTACCATTACGCCAATGAGTAACTCTGGGTTGTCCGCAGGTAAAAAGCCGATAAACGAAGAGTAATATTTGTCGCCGCTGTAACCCAAAACAGGATCATATTTTTGAGCGGTTCCCGTTTTGCCAGCCACTTTCATTCCCTCAACACGTGCATTTGCTCCTGTTCCGTCTTTTCCTTCAGTGACGGAAACCAGAATATCCTTCATCATATTTGCCGTTTCGGGAGAAAAAATACGTTTTGGAATTTCTTTCTTTTCCAAATCTCTTAAAAGTATTTTAGGCCGAACCATATAGCCACCGTTTGCGACAGGAGCAAAGGCAGTCACCATCTGTAAAGGAGTTACAGAAAGGCCTTGTCCGAAACCAACAGTTGCCAGATAAAATGGTTTCCAGACATCCATATTTTTTAAAGCAGAGACAGCTTCACCCGGAAGTCCTACACCAGTCTTTGAAGTTAAGCCAAAATGTTCCAACGCTGAACGTGCATTTTCCACACCGAGTTGTTGAGCAATTTTTGCAGCCCCAATATTGCTTGAGAAGCGGATAATTTCTTCTACTGTTAACGTGCCAAAGTTATGGTGTGCATCAGCTTCACCGATAGTATTGTTCCCAATCTTGTACTTTCCATCCTCGCAATAAATGCGGGAGTTTTTAGTGAGCAGGCCACGTTCTATGGCTTCTGCCGCAAATAACACCTTCATTGTCGAACCGGGCTCGTAAAGATTACTGACGACACGATTATTGATGGAAAAATCCGTAATCGTTTTTGCGTGATTGCCATCGAATGTAGGCTGCTGTGCAAGAGAAGCAATTTCTCCCGTGTGTGGATTCATCACAACGGCAAATACGTTTTGCGCGCCTGTTTCTTTATAGACGCGCTCAATTTCTTCCTCGACGATACTTTGTATTCTTCTTTCAAGCGTCAGGTATACGCCGGTTCTATTCTCTTCATATTGAGAAACTTTTTTATCAATATAGGAAGGGGTGCCTTTTCCGTCTTTTGGAACTCTAAACTTCAATCCATCGTCTAGTAGCTCCTGGTTGAGTTTCAGTTCAAGTCCGGCGACACCATTGCCATCCACGTCAGTTAATCCAATTACGTTGGAAGCAAGTGAGCCGTTCGGATAAATTCTTTTATTCTCTGGTTCGATAAAGATGCCTTCCAAATCCAGTTTCTGCAATTTTTTCGTTAGCTCTTCAGTCATTTGTCTTTGGATCCAGACAAATCCTTTTTTCGGATCTAACTTCTGCAACCATTTTTCTTTTGTGCCGCCGAGTAATTTTGCAAGCGATGCCGCAGTCTTTTTTCTCGCTTTGATTAGACGAGGACGGGCAAAAACAGAACTAGAAGGAGTACTGATAGCAAGTTCTTCGCCATTGCGATCGTAGATAGGAGTGCGATAAGGCAACTTTCTGCTCAAGCGGTTGTATTGCCGATGAGCCAGTTCTTCCAAGGATTTATTGGGAATAATCTGCAGTTGAAAAAGACGAAACACTACAAGCGTAAAAAAAGCTGATAAACTGACAAAGATAAAGGTGAGACGTGATTTATTGGGTGAATGCACTTTTATCTACTTTTTATGAATTTGAAGTTTTGCTACTTGTTCGAGTCTCGGAGCCCCGAGTCCCATGGTTGCAGCCAGCGCTTCCAGTCGTTTAGTCGATGTGAGTTTTAACCACTTTACTCTTTCCATTTGAATTTCTTGTTCCATGCCTTTTACTTCTTTTTGCGTTTCCACATATTCGTAGGTTGTTTTTACGGTTGTAGTACGCACCCAAATGACAACGGCCGTGATCAAAAAAACGCAGAAGAAAAGAAAAAAAACCTCATATTTGGGTTTCGTAAAAGCAATCATAATTAATGGAAAATTATTGGAAGTTATCGACTATATTATTTTAAACCTAATCGCAGATTTTTTCAACGCAACGGAGCTTGGTGCTGCGCGCCCTAGGATTGGAACGCACTTCGTCTTCAGAGGGAATAAGAGGTTTTCCTGTGATCGATTTTACTTTTTCAATACGAGGACAAAGACAACGCATTTGCTTACAAACGCATTTACCTGCGAGTGTATTGAAAAGTACTTTTACTTGTCTGTCTTCCGTGGAATGAAACGTCAGGACAACTAACCTGCCCCCTGGCTTAAGAACGCGAATTGACTCGAGAATGCCTACACGCGCTTCTTCCAATTCATCATTTACCATCATTCGTAACGCCAAGAATAAAACTGTTGCTGGGTGCGTCTTTGCGAATGTTTTTGGAACTACCTGCGCCAAATCTAGCGTCGATTTTATTCTGCCTTCGTTTAAACGCATTTTAATTTTTCGAGCTATTCCCCTAGAGCCTTCCATATCCGTATTGCGTTTGATTTCGAATGCAAGATCCTCTTCACTCATGTTCGTAAGTTTTTCTAAGAGTGTTTCTTCCGCCTCTGGATTCATGCGCATGTCCAAAGGCCCCTCGTTTTGGAAAGAAAACCCACGTTCTTGAGTAAGGAGCTGGCGTGTGCTGACACCCAAATCGATAAGGATTCCATCTATCGAATTACTCTCTAAAGACTGCAAATATTCAGTAAAGCGTGCGTGTACCAAGCCTAACTTCGGGTTGTTTCTCTCAAGGCCGGTGGCTAAGTAGCGGTCTAAGGTGCTCTTGTCCCGATCTACACCCACAAGTGATTTTACCCCCCTTTTTAGGAACTCTTCTGAGTGTCCCCCTTCTCCAAAGGTAAGGTCCAGGTAAGCACTATCACTAGATAAATTAATATTATCAAATACTTCTGAAATCATTACTGGAAGATGGATTCGATCAGACATAAAAATTAACGCAATGCAAAATAATCCTAAACTAATATAACGCGGCGCCGATAAACATATTGCAAGCTATGCCGCGCGTTGTCAAACAGCAGTATAGCACGCATTACATAAATCTGTTTAGGGGTGAATTATGGCTATCACGGTAGCGACAAACATGCCTTCCGTTAACGCACGTCGTCATTTAGAGGAGACGTCCGGTAAATTTCAAAAGGCTGCGGAAAGAGTGGCTTCAGGTAAACGCATTAACTCCATTGGGGATGATGCTGCTGGAATGACAATTGCCTTTTCTCTGGAAGCAAAAATTCGAAGTATTCAACAGGCAAGACGAAACTCACAAGATGCCTTGTCTCTCATACAAGTTGCTGAAGGGGGAATGAATGAAGTAGGAAACCTGCTCGTTCGTATGCGTGAGCTATCCATTCAAGCTTCTTCTGACAACGTGAGCGATAAAGAACGGCAAATGATTGAGCTCGAATCGTCGCAGATCAAATCGGAAGTAGACCGACTATCACAAGCGACAAAGTTTTTTGATACGCAGCTCTTGAATGGGTCCGGTAAGGATTTTACCTTTCAAATTGGTATCGATAACAACGAGAATAACCGACTGGAATTTGATGCTTCAAAATTAGATCTGACCGCATCGAATTTAGGAATCAGCGGTGTAGACATGTCTGATATCGATAACGCCAGATCGGCGCTGGGAGATATTGATGATGCCCTTGTAAAAATGAATGAACCGCGCGCATCGGTGGGTGCACTTCAATCTAGAATGAATTCCATCATTGGAAATTTGAATGTGTACGAAGAAAATATCACAGCTGCAAAAAGCCGTATTTTGGATGCTGATATAGCAAGCGAAGCAGCCGAGATGATCAAAGGGACAGTGTTGCAACGCGCTGGTGTCGCAGTGCTCGCGCAAGCCAATCAATTGCCGACGATGGCCCTCAGGCTGCTTGAGTAATTGTTAAGATTTCTTCACATTCTTCCGATACATAGTTGGGAGAATCTCTTATGGCTGTTGCTCCAATAAAGAATACAAATACGGTTGCTATTACAAACATGCATGAAGCACGTGAGGACAAGCAACGCGAGCAAGAGAATAAGAAACCGTCAAAAAACAAGAAGTCGACTGGCGATGCACAGGCTAGACAAGAAGCAGCAACACGTGAATCCGAGCCTGAGAATAATCTCGAGATCCAAATCAACAGCCAACCCGTTGACACTGAAAAAGTTATCGAACTTTTGGCGCAAAAAAAATCTCCGCCTGCTACAAAGGCTCAAATACTGGAACTTTCAACTAAAAGAGCCAAAAAGCAGTCACAGAAAAAAATAGACAAGATTTACTAGTTTGAGAATTGCAACGGAGTGCAAACTTTCTTATAATAATAATAGACGATCGCTCTCCTGTTAGTTTTTCTTAAATTTTCTAAATCCAAAGAATTTACTTAGGGTTAAAACCAAATGCCAAGCATTCCGTCAGACAATCTATTTGCGGGAGTACAAAACCTCTCGCCGGAATTTCAAAAGGTATTTCAGACTTCTATTGTCGCCGAACGCAAGCCTATCGAGCAGATTGAAAAAAGAAAAACCAATCTCGAAGAAAAAGTAAATCTTTTGAACGATGTGATTGGTAAAGTCGATGCTGCAAAAAAATGTGTGCCTGAGTTAGGCACCCCATTCGCCATAAAAGACCTCGCTTTTAATTCAGACGATCCTAAAGCGATCTTCGGTAGTGCGGACAAACGAGAAGCTGAAGTGGGAAAACACTCACTGGAAGTAAAACAACTTGCCGGTTCGACTTCCGCGCTGACTAATGGCTTTGAAGATAAAGAAGAAACGAGATTTGGTACGGGCTACATCACCTTTGAAACCTACGATGGCAGTACAAAGGAAATATTTATCGATAATGACAATGCAACACTAGACGGTATTGCAAAGGTCATTAACCAATCACAATCGGGTGTAAGAGCCAGTGTGATTAACGATGTAACTGACCCAGAAGCTCCTTACAAGCTGATGATCAGTGCAGATGGAATCGGTGCTACAGAGAATGTGGTTTTCCCGGAGTTTTATCTAGCTGGTGGCGAAGATGATTTATTCATGGATCAACAAAAAGAAGCCACTAACGCCGTCATCAAATATAAAGGATTCGAAATACAAAGCCCTACGAACCAAATCAAAGATCTCATTCAAGGGGTAACACTAGATTTAAAAGGTCTTACCGATCCGGGCAAACCTACGACAATCAGTATCGAACAAGATCTTCCAAAAACCACCGCTAAAGTAAAAGATCTCGTAGATAAGATGAATGGGGTATTTTCCTTTATCCAGAACCAAAACAAACTGGATGAAAAAAGCCAGACGCAGAAAAACCTGGGCGGTGACTACGGTATTTTTCTTTCCGAACAAAGATTGAGAAGCGCCCTATCTGAAACTTTTTTAGATTCAGAAGGAAGAAGCGTGCGTTCTGCCGGTGACTTAGGAATTCAGTTCAATAAAACCGGTACCCTGCAATTTGACGAAAAGAAATTCGAACTGGCTGTGCAAAACAACTTTGAAGAAGTAGTGAGCTTTTTGACTGGAGACGGTGAAACAGGCGGCGTAATGAACAAAATCGGAAGTGCCCTAGGTACGATTTCAGGGGCTTCGAGTGGAGTTTTATCCAATCAGAAAAGAAATTACGATCAGCAGATTACAAGATTGAATAAAGAAATTGAAGTTAAAGAAAAGCAAGTGGAACAAAAGGCGGAAAGGCTGAAGGGGCAACTTGCTAAAGCTCAATCAGCAATGGAAAGCATTCAGGGTCAAACCAGTTTCTTCCAAAACAGTAATTCCCCTATTCCAGGCATGTAAAATAATTTATGTCCCAAAACCCATTTGATAAATACAAGCAGGCTCAAGTGCTTACCGCAAGTAGAGAAAAACTCTTGCTGTTAATGTACGCTGGTGCAATCAAGTTTTTGAAGCAGGCAATAGATGCGGGTACGAGAAGAGACACGGTAGAACGCACAAGACTGATTGGCCGCACACAAGACATCATCAATGAATTACGCGCCACCTTGAACTTCGAAGCAAGCAGTGAAATTGCAACCGAACTGGACAGATTGTATGCATTTATTACCGCTGCCCTACTCAAAGCGACGCAAACTTCAGAGCAAAAACATTTAGACGATTCTTTAAAAGTGCTGACTACATTAAATGAGGCATGGGTAGGTGTTGCAAATAATCTAGCACAACCCCAAGTTTCTATTCAGGAGGAAAAATGAAAGAAGTGATCGAAAGTCTGGAAATGAAAAATCATTACTATGAGAAATTTCTCTCAACCACATTAAAACTCTTGGATCAGGCAAGAAAAAACTGCTGGGATGAACTGGAATTCTATGTAGATAATCGCGAAAGAATTTTAAATATCATCCGCTCTTACGATCATAAAATTGATGTAATGATGGCTGATAAGGAAGTCACTGAAAATGACAAGGTGCTCTACAAAGGAAAGATCCAGTCATTACTGGAACAAAGAACCACGCTCGCAAATAAAATTGTCGATGCGGATCTCGAACTCATTTCCAGAATAGACGAAGTGAAAGTGGAAACTATCAAAGATTTAAAGCAGAACATTGAAAGTGAACAACACTTTTCTACTTTTAATAAACACGCTGCGACGAAAAAGCCTGGTAAACGGGCGGCGTAGGTTTTTGTTAGAAGTATTTGCCGGGGGCTTGCCCCCGATGTTTTCTCTTAGTTTTTTATAGTTGTTGTTTCGCCCCCCAAACCCAACAAATGGGAAATTTGTTGGGTGTTTGTCATTTCTTTGGCGTTTCGTCATTTTTTTGACTCTTACCTATTCTCACCTATTGAATTCTCTGCTTATTTGCAAAGCTCAGAGCGGCACAGACCTTGCTGCTTTATTCTTCCATGTCTACAGAAACCCTTAAGAAAAACCCTACACAAACACCCTTTTTTTCACTTCTGAACGAAGCTGAAAAGATTCAGATAAAAGAAATG
>CAYNEF010000080.1:0-4674 GCA_964396165.1 uncultured Pseudobdellovibrionaceae bacterium | reverse complement strand
TTACCCGCTGCGAAAAAGTGTTTTCAGGCTTGCCGAGATGTTTTTAAAATGGATGAAGCGTTTGTGTGGATTGGATTGTGTTTTGCTGAAGAATCCCAAGACAAAAGCGCCATCGAAAGTTTCAAGCAGATACAAAACGTTGATTCCCTGGAATCAGACTTACGGTTTTCTTATCTGAAAGCTATTGGCAATTGTAAAACACGGCTTGGGGAATGGCAGGAAGCTGCAGAACACTACGATGCCGCCTTAAAACTCGTACCCGAATCAGACACAGTCCATGTAAATCTCGGGACACTGGAATTCCAAAGAAAAAACATCGAAATTTCATACGCTCACTTTAAAAAGGCGATTGAAATTAATCCGACCAATGCCCGCGCTTACTGCGGTATGGGTCTATTAAACATCGAAAAGAACAACCCTGCTGCTGCAGAACGTGAATTTGCAAAGGCTCTGGACATCGAGCCCGGAAATATCGTGGCGTTACTCGAATTGATTCAGCTTGCCGATCAATCCAACCAATATGGAAAGGTCAAAGTCAGACTTGTGAAGTGGCTTTTGAAAGAACCGAAAAATTCCGAAGTAAGATACCTGCTTGCAAGCTGCCTTTTTAAAGAAAAAGACTATTTTGCGGCAGAACGCGAATTGGATTTCATCTTAAGAACCAATCCACAATACAGCAAAGCTACAAAATTAAAAAAAGAATTGAATCAATTCATTCATTACCAAGGAGCCAGTCGATGATGGAAATGAAACAAGAGCAGATTTTACAACGCGAAAACGAAACGTATCTCACCACAGAAGCTGTACCGCAACAGCCCGTGGATCAAACCATGTGGGCACAATCAGGAATCGATATTTCACTTAATCGCCTGGAATCCATACAGAGAAGCTTTATCCGCTCTTCAGAGCTGTTCAGAGACAAAGATCTCGCTATGGCCAATCGTTTCTTCATTCAATGCCTCGACGGCTTGGAACGTTTTTTTGAAGCGGTAGTGGCCACAAAGCATGCTCGAAAGCTGGATTTCAAACAAATCATGGCTACCGAAAACGAAACTCTCGATGCTATTGAGTCGCAACTGATTTCTATTCTCACCAATACGTTGCAGTTGCAAGAATCGAAAGACTATACAGCAATATCCGACAAAATAGAATATGAGCTGATTACAAATCTACACGCGTGGAATTTCGCGCTGAAGAAACTTAGAATATCTTTTAATTCAAATTCTTAGAAAGTCTTGTAGGTTACGTTGATCGTAGTACCTTCGGGCGGTGTCGTTTCAAAAACGATTTTGTTGGCAGCTTCGTCAAACGTCCATTTCAAATCGAAGTTTTCATCTCCCCGTTTGATATCCACAATAAAGGTACCTGGCTGAGCCTTCTTGCTGAGCTGAAAACTATTGGGAAGTGCTTTTAGTCTTAATCCGCTCAAATCAATTACCGAAGAAAAACTGCCACATAGATTTGCTGTACTTCCACCCATTGCTTTTGCAAGTTTGAAATAGTTATCCTGGAAATCGCTCTTATCGATGTCGGCGTTAGTTTCTGTAGCGCAACGCTTTGTTGCCGTAGTGTCCGTTGCAGTCATCGTTTCGTAATTGATGGAATAGCTGCGTACCAAGTTACTATTTCCATCCTTTAACCCAATAAATATACTTTTGTAATATTCTACAGAGTCTGTTGTACCGCTGGGCAACGTGGATTTATCATCTGAATCAGAAATAAACACGAGTACTAAAGGCACATTTTTTCTGGGAATAAAATATTGCTGTAAAGATGTTTGTGCGGCGAGAAAACCCATCGGGCTTGCTCCAGTGCCAAGATTAATAAAAAGCTGAGTCATCGTAGATCCGAATAGGCTTGTGCGTTCTTTGATGCGTTTTGCTTCATCTTCGCTATTCGGTTCCGTTTTCGTTTTGACAAGAATGCTGGGGCTCGACAAAGGTCTAATCTTGCCTTTTGCATAGGCCATATCGCTTGTGATCATCGCCATTCTGTAATTATTGGCAGTTCTATCAAGACGTGTAAAAAACAGGCTCGCTTGTTCCAATAAGTTATTTTTTGCATATATCAAAGGAGATCTGTCATCGACCACCCACAGAACATCTAAATATTCAGGGTTGTAGTCTACGGTGAAAGATTCTGTTTCTCTTCCAGAGGTAAACTGCTCTTTGCCACTACAAGCAGCAATCAGCGCAGCAATTACAAATACCAAAATTTTTGAGTAGCTTTTCACAGTCCAAACTCCCTAAGGGCCAATAGAGGCCTACACATCGCGTAACTAAGCAATCCAATGACCAACTGCAAAGCATTAAAATTGTTTGTGTTCTTAAGTTATACTCTAAATTTTGACGTTATCTTGTGTGCACCGAGGACGGGAATGGTCACTTAAGACCCTTAGAATACGACGAGATAAGCTTCTTTGATTCGATGACTTTCTCAGAAATTTTTAAGGGATCCCAGCCATCTAATAGATGGTTTGTGTATTTCAAATTGAACTGTTCGAGTAATTTCAGCGCTTCTTGCCTGTCTTCTTCATTTTTAATCAGTTCTTTTCCCACGTAGAAAAGTGCTATTGGGTAACTCGGAGCAAAATCCTCTAGTTCATCGAGGTCGAGGAATTTTCCAGTTTCCGATTTGCTCATGAGTAAAAGCAGATTGCTGTAGGAATTTTTTTGCGGACGCTGGCTAGAAAACAAGGATTGAATTTTCGAATAGTCGCCATCTGCAAAATAAGCTTCAGCCAATTTTTCTGTAACACTGGTTGCAAACGGGTTTAAATCACGCAGCTGGGTAAGAGTGTTTGTGTACTCCCTTGTTTTTTTTAATTCTTTTTCACATTGGGCTTTTAATTCAAGCACTAGTGCATTGCCATCTTCTCGTCCTGCGGCTGCTTCCAGAAGTATTTTTGCAGAGGTCCAATCCCCATGTCTGATTTTTGTCTGAGCTCTAAAAAACTCAGATTGTCCTTCATCCGATACGAATGACTCCAGCAAAACAGACAACTTGTCACTGAGCTGGGTACGGTATTCGGGAGAAAGTTCCCGGTTTTTTTCCAGGGCGGACACTAAAACTTCACGGGCAGCTGATCTGCCATTCAATAGAAACTTTAGTTCTGCGATTTTGATCGTATTTTTAGGCTCATTTGCAGAACTATAAAGCTCCAGCGCTTGTTTGAAGTCTTGCCTGTTGTAGTAATACTCGGCAGCATCCACAGGGACAGCTGCAAGCATGCGACAACAATAGATGAGAGTAATAAAACAAATGAGGAGCTTGATTACGAAGAGGGATCTATGTAACGACATCCACTTCAAATTTAGAATCTCAGGCTAGCTGTCGTTCTAAATCCGAAGATTGTAACCGTATCCAAAACCTGGATCCCTTTACCTGGAAAAAGAACGGCGAAATTCGCGCCAAGATCAAAGTTCTTATAAACATTGTAATCAGTGCCTAAATCAATTTCAGTTCCTAATACAGATTCTTCTCCGTCTTTCACAGCAGCTTTTCTTGCGTGAATGACTTCAAGACCCGATGCCCAAGCTGGTGACCAATCCACTCTGATTCCTGGTCTGAAATAATAAACTCCAGAAAAAGAATCTCTGTCACCATACACGGTCAAGCTTCCACGACCGGCACCATTTCCAGCGTAGGGTCCAAGTAATTCTTTACCCAAGATTAACCCTGGGCTTCTATTACGATTCAAGAGGACAAAACCTTTTAAATCTTTATCCGTTAAATCGTTGTCTCCACCAGCGTACAAGAATTCTGCAAACGCTTTTACCTTGTGCCCTTGGTAAGTCACATTAAGCATGGCTCCCCAGGCGTCCATGTCCTGAAAATTTCCACCACCATTGTAATCGTAAGCGTCGCCCTTTAACCAAGACAACTCTCCACCGAAAGTGAAACTGCCAACGCTTTTTCTTAAGTAAGCATCAAGCACATTATTAGAATGTGGATAAGGCGATTTGGAAGCTAACGGATACGGATTTTCATAACGTGCAGGAAGTGCATACGGGTTACCGGAGCCAGTCAAAGTAGCCGACTGTATTTCTGAACGCGATTGCTTTTCATAAATAATCCCACCTTCTACATCCAACTCTGGGTTATCGTATTGAAGATAAATTGTGTAAAAATCCTGATCGTCTGCTTGTCCCAATGTAGAAGCTTTTCTCAATTTGGAATAGGCAACAGCACCCACTACATGACCCAAATGCAATCTGTACTCTAAACGATCGCGTACATCTGAGAAACGATCCCAGACTCCATTGCCTGCGTCCCATAATAATCCGTATCCCCAAGAGATGGGCATTCTCCCCATACGAACGACACCGAAATCGGAGGTCCACTCAAGCCATGCTTTATTGAGCGTCATTATGTTCACATTGTTATCACCGTAGATCCAACCATCGTTCGCGATACCTAGTGGTGTGGCTGCTCCGTTAGTGAGTGTTTGTGAATTGATTAAATTCCATTGAGATTTGATGCTGAAATGATCGTCAATTACCAGATTCGGATCCAGTAAAAACCTACCTTGCAAATACTGTTTATTCTCAGGAACGGACGGAGGAGTTGTTCCTGGAGTAGCTATTTTTTGTGCAAGGTTGATGTAACCCGCACCTTCCGTTCGGAAGTTTCCACTGAAGTTCATCGAAACGGCAAAGCCCATGGTTGAACAGA
>CAYNEF010000079.1:0-12416 GCA_964396165.1 uncultured Pseudobdellovibrionaceae bacterium | reverse complement strand
GAGCATCTCGTTGCCAACGAGAAGGTTGCCGGTTCAAGCCCGGTCACCCGCTCCATTTGTCAAAGTTTTCGAACCAAAATTTTTAAAAATAAAAAACGGCCCAGTAGGGGGTGTTATCCCTGCTGGGCTTTGTTGTTTCTTATTGTCGCTTTTACCGCGTTTTCCACCACCTGGCGAGCCGTCCGGTGGCTCTGGCTGCCAGTTATCCGGATTGATCCGGTCCTTGCCTACGTAGTAGTAGAGCCTAAAGCTATCTGGCAATATTTCGACCTTATGAACAAGGGATCTTACGATAACAGCCTTTAGTTCCGGCGTTTCCGCGAAACCCAGCATTCTTCGGATGATGGAAAGATATCCCTGATAGTCTTTTAAAGACGCTGGCAGTTCCATCGCTCCGCCATTTCTTATGACGGTATCAAGTTCCAGATACGCCTGTACTTTAAATTTCTCTAACCGCTCCATCTGGGCAAAGATGGGGGTTGGAGAAACACTTTTTGGAAGTTTCGTTAAGTGCTCTGCCACGGCTTCAATTTGTTCTTCGATCCCACGAAGTTTATTTCGCAGTTTGTCCGTCTCCTGGACGTGACTTTCTGCCTCATGAACTTTGTGAGCATCTGATATCAAAGTTTTCGCAATCTCTGGGTTTTCTAGAAGCCTTTCAATTTCTACCCAGACGCTAGGTTCAAGTTTTTTCGCATTGATACGGTTTGGCTCACACGCAAAGACTTTCTTGTTTAAACAAGATTGCCTGCGTGTGGACCAACTATGCTCATAGTAGGGGACTTTGCCACTATTTCCGTGAGCAGATTTGCCGCAAAGCCTATCCCCGCATTTATTGCAAAAAGCTAGCCCTGAAAGAAGAAACGGATAGCGTTGATTATTGTATTTTGATTTATGCCGTCTAAAGTTTTTCTTTAAAACTGCCTGTACACTGTTAAACGTCTCTTCATCAACGATAGGCTCCCAGCAGCCTTTCGTTGATTTTGTGACACCTTTGATAGTGAACTCTCTTACTCCAAGGTACATTTTATTGGAGAGAATCCGGTAGAGATTTTCGAGGGTAAAATACCCTAATCGAGCTTTATCCCCACCGCAGTTTCTTCGGCGGGGAAGCCTAAAGCCACGCTCGTTTAGGGATTTCCCGGCTTGAGATAAGCAACCTTCATTTAAGAAAGTCGTAAAAGCTTCACGGACAATCTTTGCCTCCTCTTCTTCAATAAGAAGATGGCCCTTTTTGTCCGGGATTCTTTTATATCCCAAAGGAACCGAGCCCCCATTTGAAAGACCCCGCTCCGCACGAGCTGTGAAGTTAGCGACAATCCGTTCGGATGTCTGTTTTCTTTCAAACTGCGCGATATTGGCAATCGTAAATAACACCATCTCGCCTGCGGCCGTTGTGGTGTCAAATTGCTCTCGTAGACTTTGAAACTGGCAACCACTTTGGCGCATCAGTTCCCACATGTCGCAGAAGTCCCGAATGCTTCTTGATAGGCGAGATAACTCGCTTACAAGAACAAGCGTTACTTCCTTTTTTCTGACCGCCGTTAATAGCCTTTGGAGTTCCGGCCTATTAGTATCTTTTCCCGATTTTGCCCGATCGGTAAAGACTACCGTCACTTCTCCAAAGTTCCCCTCCTGGTTTTTCATTGCCACATGCTGTCTTAAGCGTTGTTCCTGGCTTTTGATGGACCCTTCGGGGTTACTTGCTTGTTCTTCGGTTGATACTCGCACGTAAAGAGCAATACGATGACTGCCTTGATTTAATTGCGATATATTTTTCTTACTCATGGGACCTCCTATTTGCACGGACATCGTGCGAGGAGTAAGTCCCAATAGGGGAAGGCACAAGACTAGGAACGAGCTGGCCCCTCACATGTAAATATAGAGCCTTTGCAATGGCAAGTAGTTTCTCATGATAAATTTTCGGATCGATTGGAATCTGGATCAATACCGGTTTTTTTGTCATTTCCCATTTACCCATTATGCACCTCTTTTAATTTTATCTGTCTTTTCGTTCGCGCTGTTGCTCCTTGTGGCTTTGGTTTTGTCTTCTTCTCTCTTTCCTCTTTATTCCCTCCTATATTTATTATTTATATTTTATTTATTTTTATCTTCTTTCCCTCCCTCCCTTCTTGTGTGGTGTAGGGCGTAGCAGCGCTGACCACTTTCCATCGTAGAGGGAGAGTGGTCAGCGCTGCGGAGCCCGGAACCACACCCCCGACGTATGTCGGGGCTTTGATTTATTTTCAAATAGTTACCTCTTTTCAAAAGTACCCCAAATCCAAAACATCCCCCAAAAGTCGATTTTGGGTTTAGTTTTGCCTTTAAATTGCTGCGCATTTAATAACCTTCTTCTTAAATAGGTCTTCGAGCACAAATAGATCCACGAGCCCCACCAGGATAAATGGGATAAGAATTGGACTTACACTCAATCTGTAGAAGCTTTGTATCCACTCAAAGAGTGTCAGATGCGTCACAATGTGACTCCCACGTGTTAACATCCGAAATTCGACCATTTTTGAAAAATCAACTACCGCCCAGACTAGTAACCACATGCTTGGCCTTATCACTTGGTAAAGTGCTACAAGTGCAGTATTCCGGTATTTCATTTTCTGTATAAGTGTTGTCATACGTTTACTCCTTTACTGGCCAAGAGGCCGGTTTCGTTTGTTAAAAATGGTTCGCTTGAATCGTTTGAGATCTTTGCTCCAAATGGATCACTTAAGATGTCCGAAAGTGACACGAAATAGAATTTCCCGGTGGCAGGTTTTAAAAGCCCAGGGATGACTTTTTGGTTTGTGATGTGCCTCTTTATTTTGTCTGAAATGGTCTTTCCCGCTGTGATGTAGAGTACGCGCTGAAATTGGGAATTAAGCCTGTACTGTAGAATTATTTCACGATACCGCTTTTCAGACTTTGCAGTTAGCTCAAGCTCAATTGCTATAAAGGGCCTACCAAGATGATCCACTATCACCGCATCTGGTAGTCGCTTTTTATTTGGAAGCTGCTCATTTGAAAGCAGTCTTCCGTGCATGAACTTTATGCCTGGATAACGCCCTTCTAATGCCACAAGTGCTTCATTAAGCGCTAGGTCATGTTTCAGGGTGTATAAGTTTATTCGCTGTGGTTCTTTTCGGATGCTGTCACTTTGCAGAAGCTCTTGTAAGAGCTTCTGCCCTTTAGAAGTCGCTTCAAAAATGACTCCTACTTCACTCTTTTTCGAAAGAAGAAGTGGCAATCCCACACGGGTTTTCCGGATTATCCCCGCACGAGTAAGTTGCGACAACCTGTTTGAGACAGTCGCAATCGCTTTATCTTTAAAGTGCCACTTGTGCAGCTGTGAGAAACTTACAACTGCACGGCTATAGCATTCTCGAACAATGTCGATATCACGCTCAGTCAACTTTAGGTTGTTACTCATAAGTCACCTCGCTTTTTCCATAAAGTTCACTATTGGAAAGTGGTTCGAATTGTATTTCTTCACTGATATTTCCCAAGCGAGTTGGAAAATGAATTACCCCTCTTCCATTCATGAAGTTTTTTAAAAGATTGGGATGAATTTTATACGCCTCAACCTCTCGTATAGACATCCTTCCTGTTTTCTCCTTCTTAGAAAAAAGCATGCCTCTTTCTTCAGCCTGCTCAGTGAATTTTTCTTCTGACTTTGTTCCGATATGGCGAGCTATGTAGTCAGCACTTTTTGGGTCATTTAACCCCAAAACGCACTTTACGTTTGTATTTGTAACTATCGTCTCTGCTACCTCATGTGACACCATCGAAAGGTCTGAGAGTGCTTGGTGCGACAAATGAAGTGCAACTCGACTACTTCTTGCTTTGTTTAGGATATTCGTGAAGCCTGGATACACGAACGCTGAGAACTCATCGAGATAGACAGGTAAAAACTCTGCCGTCGTTCCTCGTCTACTGGCTCTTTCCCCAATTGCCCAACCAAGTTCTTGGATGAGAAGCTTTCCCAATTGGTGCCCAATTTGCTGGTATTTTAGCGTTGGAATAAGTATAGCCAATATATGCTGACTCCTGTTGTCTAACGCTTTTAGAACGATATCAGAGACAGTCCAGCACTTACGGAGACTTGTCTCTCCATTTACAAGCTCGGCCACTTCTCCAACTGCAAAGGGGGCAAGCTGACTTAATAGTCCTGAGAGTTTTTCCATCCGACTTGCCCTTGGGGTGGAAAAGATCTCCGAAATTTGCTTTTGAATTTTTAATTTCTGACACTTTGCAAGTGTTTCTGACAGTTTCGAGTCATCAGTCAAAAGCTCATAGAGTCTTTTAAATGTGACTACCTCCCCAAGACTGTGGATAAGTTCAATCACGGCTCCCGCCTGACTTGACTGCACAGATTTGTAATATGAATCATCAAAGTTAAATGCCGTAAAAATTCTGTCCGTAATCTGCTGAGCTGACCCGTGCGCCAGCGGATTTATCGCACATGCTAAATCTGGATTACCCAAATCAAAGACATGCACTTCCGACTCCATTCCTGATTGATTGGAACTTCGAATAAGCGATTCCAAGATTTCAGGATCGCCTTTTCCATCGATTAGGATCGCATCACTACCTGCAAGGATGTCTCTACTCATCCAAGGAACGATGACACTTTGGGTTTTTCCCCTCCCTGTACTTCCAAGGATCTGTACGTGGCCAGTTCTGACTTCTTCCGACAGAAAGAGATCGACCCCATCATCTGTTGTTCCGGTGAAAATACTGCCCCTCACTTTTTTAGCTTGAGAGAGAAGCTGTGCCCTTTGGGACAACGCTTTCGTTTTCTTCATTATGTGCCAGATTGCAGCACCTGCAAGGACTGTAATCAGCACATAGCCACCAAAGTAGATGAACTTAAAAGTATGGAAGTAGAGTTCTTCGAGAGTTGGAATTTTCTTCCAGAATATTACAGTGCAAAGTCCAACAAGGAGCGCCAGGGCTCCAGGTGTTGAAATATCATCTTGGTGTTTTTTTGATTTTTCAGAAGGGTTTGAATCAGAATAAAAAACAGACATAAAAGTCCCTTTCCGTTTACGTGAAAGAATGGCGATCCACCATGACGCAATGTCGATGGGATACACTCGTTTCCTTCGGGTTAATTTCTACGGTTGTGATTGGTGCCTGATACGGCTGTTTTTTGAATGGCTCGACTTTTTAAAAAAAAGCCGAACAATATTTGAATGTCAGAAAAGTTTTTTTAAGTCGAATCCCGCGATTCGGCGAAAAAAGACCTCTTCTTACACCGATCATCATCCCAATGGCTCAATGTGTCAATTATTTTTATAGGGGTAATTCCCTGAGTCTGTAAGATTTTGAATTAACAATACTTTATTAAATTACACATTAACCCATTGGGCCTTAGTTACAAACCCTATTGGAAATCAGAGAAATTTACGAACTCAGATGAACTGCTTACCTTGTGTCGCCAGCCATCTTTCAAGCGAATATTTCTCCCACTTTTTTATCTTCCCATTTCAACCCTCAAGTTTCCGGGCGGAGGGTTAAAATGAAAAAACAAAAAAACAGAATAAATATCGCAGTTGAAATTAGGCTTTTACCCAAAAGCGCCGCCAAAAGATCATGGCTGCATATTTTGGAGTTTTTAGTTTCCCTTATTAGCATTGCGCTTCACGGGCTTGTTCTCTGGCGAGGGTAGCGCTGCTCCAAAAGTTCCATCGAATATCGGTCTGCAATAGCGTGGTTGCTGTACCTTCTCCGTCTCACTTGAGGCTGACACACCTAGTTTCTAATTTTGCAGGTCAGTCGTTAAGTGTTTTCAGCCAAACAGACCGTTTCTTCCACTTACTCCCGCCATGAACCCCAAAAAACTATTCTCTACAAGACGATCCAAAGGGAGTTTGAGACGTTTGTATCAACAGCACAACAGAGTACAGATAAATTACCCTTTCCCATGCATGTATTTCAGGAAGTTGACTCCTATCTCGGGTGCGGGATCTTGGCTAATGGCTTCGTTAGAATAAAATGTGAAAGTTGCCAACATGAAAAACTAGTCGCTTTTTCCTGCAAGAAACGCGGCTTCTGTCCCTCTTGCGGTGGAAGGCGAATGAACGAAGTGGCGATGCATTTGGTGGATAATGTTTTCCCAAATGTGCCTGTACGTCAATGGGTACTATCTTTCCCATTTTCCGTTCGTTATTTGCTTGCGTACAATCCCACTCTCGTCACAAAAATTCTCGCCATCTATATCCGCATCGTTTCAAATTGGTATGTCAAAGCAGCAAGAAAAAACGGGAATATCGGAAAGACTGCGGCTGTTACTTTTGTACAACGCTTCGGGGGCGCGATTAATCTCAATGTGCATTTTCATGCGCTACTTTTAGATGGGGTTTTTGTAGTTGAAAACGATGAACCTCGTTTTATCCCAGTTTTCCCGCCAACAGACGATGAAATCGTAAAGCTTGTTACTCGCATTAACTTAAGAGTAAGTCGTTACTTAAAGAAAAAAGGGTATGAACTCAATGATTTTTCTGAAGATCCATTTGCGCACGAGCAACCAGTGCTTGCACAAATTGCAGGGGCTTCGGTGCAAAGTAGAATCGGTTTAGGAGAACGTGCGGGGCTTAAAGTAAGGCGTGTTGGGAGCGAGTACTCGATCGGAAATGCATATCTTGTAAGTACTCGTTGTGCTTTATCAGATGGATTTAGCCTGCATGCAAATGTTCAGATAAAACGCGATGAGAAAAATCTCCTTGAAAAACTTTGTAGATATACCGCAAGGCCTCCGATCGCCTTAGAGCGAATGAGTGAAACCCCGGAAGGAAAAATCCTCTATAAATTAAAAACTCGTTATTCGGATGGAACAACGCATATACTTTTTGATCCGATCGAACTAGTCGAAAAGGTTGTGGCTCTGATTCCGCCACCAAGAGCAAATCTTTTGAGGTATCACGGGCTCTTGGCCCCCAACTCAAAAATGCGGGCTAAGATCATTCCAAAGCAAGCGGGAAAAAAAGAGAAGGTTGAGTACGCAGAGCAAAGTAAATGGGCACAGCTTCTAAAACGTTCATTTGCCATTGATATTTTAAAATGCAGCCAATGCGGCGGCAAAATGAAACTGATTGCTACTATTCAAGATCTTGCTGTTGCAAAAAAAATACTGGATTCGGTAGGGCTTTCATCAGAGGCACCTGTAAAAAGCTCACCAAGAGCGCCCCCACAACAGGAGTTCTACCAGTCCCCCGCCGACGATTTTTCGCAAGTGAACTCCTACGCAGATTCTTTTGAATGATTTTCAAATGAAAATGGATCCCCACGCCTTTTCACGGTTAAATACATGAATTTACAGTTAATATTATCTCGTATAGTGAATAGGGCGGCCCGGTTGGGCCTGCCTGACGCGCCATATCGCGTTTAATAGCGATAATTAGTATGTATAACGAATAAACACCTTTTCAGAGCTGGTGGGTTAAACCGCTTATCCTTTGAGCGGTTTGTATTTTTCATTGGCAGAATGAAGCTCAATCATGCCTTTTTTCTTATAAAACCGCTTTATCGTTGCTTCGTTATCGACCATGGCGACAACGACTTGGCCATTCTCGGCTGTCTCTTGCTCTTTAATCACGACGTAATCGTCTTCTAAGATCCCTTCATCGATCATAGAATCGCCCAGTACTTGGAGAGCAAAAAATCGTCCCGTGCCGCTTAGCATGTGCATGGGGATTTCGAGTTTCTCATTGTATTTGTGGTATTGAATGGGGCGGCCGGCGGCGACTTTGCCGAGCAGCGGGACTTTGTTTGTTTCTTTTGAAAGCTCTAGCCCGTTCCATTTTCTCGTACTTTTTTCAATGTAGCCTTTTAATTTTAGCGTCGTGATAAAGTCGTGCACGGTACCGATAGACTTGTAGCCAAAGTGCTTTTGGATTTCTTCGAACGTAGGGGATCTGTCATTCTTAAAGGAGTAAGACTCAATAAACTCTAAAACTCTTTTTTGCTTCTCGGTCAGTGTTTCCATCGGTACGTCCTTTCCGTAGATTTACCGTAGATTTAAATATACCGTATATTTTCCGTAAGTTTAAACAGATAAAAATGTGATTGGATAAGAGGTTGATTTCTAAGGAAAAGCAACTCTCATATGATGCAGCGTGCGCGAACGACCCCAAAAGGTACGGCATTCCTTTCGTGATTAATCATTCACGAAAGGAATGCCGTACCTTTTAGGATTAGTCCCACTGAGAAATTAAATCGACAAAATCGGGGAATGCCTGATAATTGCGCTTTTCTTCAGTAATAGAATTTACATCCTTGGTCCGCACGGCAATCAAGTTTTTTGCCGGGTGTATCGTAATGTATTGTCCTCCCCAACCGCGTGCGGAAAAAATTTGTTCATTTTGAGGAGCAAGCCAAAATAATAACCCGTAGGCAAAAAAAGGCTGACTTCTTGTTGTTAGATGCTCAATTCGTTCTGGACTGAGTAGCTGATCAGCATAAAAACCGTTGTTTAAAAGAAGCGTTCCAATTTTCACAAGGTCGTTAGTGCTTAAGTATAATCCACCCGAAGTAAGTTCTTGCCCGACTTTATCTGTATCCCAACGGGAATCTTGAATAATTAAAGGCGCAAATAAAGTTTTTCCGACAAATTCTGTAACCGATTTCGAGGAGGCTTGAGCGATAACGGCTTCAAGAAGAGAAGTTCCAATATTGCTATAAAGGTATTGGCTGCCAGGTTCTGCTATTAGTTCCGTTTCGATGGCAGCTTGTACTGAATTGGCTTTACTCCAAAAGGTCGTCTCTGTGTCTACATCGGGAAGCCCACTGGTATGGCTTAGGATCATGCGAAGAGTAATCTTAGATTTCTGGTTATGGAAAGTCCATTCAGGAATCCAAGTAGACATCGGCAGATCGAGTGAGTAAATCTTCCCCTGATCTAAAAGAGCTGCGATTGCTAAAGCGCAGACACTCTTCGTGATGGATTGAACGCTTCGCACTTCGTCCCTTCCGCCAAAGAAGTTAGAGTAGATCGTTTGTCCTCCTTGTATTAGAACCAGACTATTGGATTCAGAGTCATACGCGCGTTGAACGATTCTTTGCAAAAGCTGGTTGTTATTAGCAAGTACAGAAGCATTTAATAAGAAGAAAGTCGAAAATAAAATAAGATATAGCTGCCGCATTCCAACTCCTCTAAAAGTACAAGTACTATAAACCATACGAATTTGCCTCAAGGCAAATACAAAAAGGTACGGCATTCCTCTCGTGATTTACCGATTCACGAAAGGAATGCCGTACCTTTTATCTACCGATTCACGAAAGGAATGCCGTACCTTTTATTCCTTTTATTAATGCTTGGCATTTGCGGTTAATAGGGCGAGGAACTGATCGATTAGTTCCGGGCCGTGGATAGGTGAGCCGTGGCCGGCGATGATTGTTTTTGCCGAAAGCTTTTTCATCTTCGTAATTGTATTGGGGTATTCTTTCAAATCTGCTGAGTCGAGATTGCCGAGCATTTCTTTTAAGATGCAGTCCGCATCTAATACTTTCTCCTTCGGGAAATAAGCAACGATTCCATCTTTTGTATGCGAAGGACCAAAGTATAAGAGTTCTATTTGTCCATTTTCCAAAACATATTTATTTTCAAAGGTGATGTCGGGCAAGACGAGCGGGATGTCCGGAAAGCCGGGCCAAGATTTTTTGCTGTCTTTCATAAGCCTTTCCCAGTTTTCCTCCATTAATTGTTTGGTCATCTTGGTTGAAATAATTTTGGCGCCGATTTTTTTGAAATACGGATTACCGCCCGCCCGATCGACATGGTAATGCGTATCAACGACGTACTGAATAGGAAGCGTCGAAACTTTCTTGATTTCCCCCACGATTTCTTCCGCGGTGGCCGGAGTCCAGGAAGCAGAAATAAGCGTTATGCCTTTCTCTCCCACAAAGAAAACCGAATTTTCTTTCACCCAATACTCATCTTCGACAACGTAAAGCGGACCTTGCAAGTGGGTCACTTTAATCTTCGACTCCGCCGAACGGGCGATAGTTGAGAACGCTGCGAGTATGAAATAGAGAGCGTAGAAGAAGGGTTTCATTAGGGAAGTGTACCAAGTTAACAATAAGTACGGCATTCCTTTCGTGAATGGCAACATCACGAAAGGAATGCCGTACCTTTAGTGGTGCTGCGCATTATTTGACTAACGTGGGTTTGTTAACCCATCATATAAGCCGTATCTACACTACAATCTTAAAAAGAGGAGAATTCCATGCGAATCTTGAGTCTCACCTTAATTCTTTTAAGTAGCCTAGTCTTTGCGGCGTCTGAATTTGATGGGAATTGGAATGCGGCATGTGCCGGCCAAACCGGTGGCTACTCCACAGAAAATATCAAAATTGGGAACAACAAAATCGATTATTCGGTCGCGGTATTTGGCGATGCCAATTGCACAAATAAATACGTTGATTTGGTTTCCACAGGAACCATCGACATTGGCGCGATGTCGCAAAGTGTTGCGATGGCCCATGATACACAAATTATTTTTTCTAAAATTACGCTTACTCCCCGTTCTGCTTTTGTCGCCGTGATGCTGAATAAACAAGTCATGTGCGGATACAATGACTGGAAAGCAAACGTCGCGAAAAATGTTTCGGGCCTTGTCTGTGATGAAAAGCAAATGCCTAAGGTGGGAGATTCTACCGTATAGTGAATAGGGCGGCCCGGTTGGGCCTGCCTGACGCGCCATATCGCGTTTAATAGCGATAATTAGTATGTATAACGAATAAACACCTTTTCAGAGCTGGTGGGTTAAACCGCTTATCCTTAGGAAAAGGCGGCGCGAATGACAATGCCACTGGCACTGCAGCGGTGCTTGCCGTCGCCGAAGCTTTCAAAAAGAGCGGTGCCAGACCGGAACGCACTCTAAGATTCGTATTTTTCGACGGGGAAGAAGTGGGTATCCTGGGTTCTCCCGTGCATTTTGACCACAGTATAAAAGCCAACGAAGATGTGAAACTTTTTATAAACATCGACATGATCGGCTATAACCCTGGCGGGGGAGACTTTGCCACATACGACGCCACTCACGCGCCAAGAATATTACCCCTGTTGAATCGCGTAAATGAGGTTTCGGGATTAAATTTTGAAATGGACTCCTGGAATGGATTTGAATCCGATAATATGCCTGCTGAACGAAGAGGCATACCTACACTAAGTCTCTTTGAAGATCCCCGAGACGAAAACGGCAAGGAAATGGATTATGATCCGCATAATCACAAAAAAACGGACCGCTCGCAAAGACTGAATTTTCCTTATGCAAACAAAATGACCCAATTGATTGGGGCCATGACACTTGCGGCATCCACATCCGACGAACAATGGGGTTCGACCAAAGGCAATGAAAGACAGAAAAAAGCCGCTAAAAGAGTCGATCGTCGCATCAAGAGTGTGACCATACAGAATAACTCCATTCCAGGATCACAAGTGTACAAAACACCGTTCGGCTGCGTAGCCGATTTGGGTAAAATTTCGGGATAAGAATGTTTTAAAAATCGAGATTAAACGCTTGGCGCTTGGAACAGCTTACAATGGTCATCTTCCCGCCTGACTGCGGCGTTTGCAGTGCTGTTTTACTTCTTACCCTGCATAACTGGGCAAAGTAACTTTGTTTGGCAGTCCACGACTGCAATTCTTTGGTGTTCACCACAATCTCACCTTGAATAGATAAAGCCGGCAAATGCTGCTGTTCTTTTACCAAATAGCCCGGGTAACCATTGTTTAAGTTAAATATAAGTTGGAGTGAATCGTTGCCAATGGGTTCTGATAAAGTCCATTGGAAAGTGAACCCTGATTTACTTACAATACCGGCTGGAAAGAGAAGTGCCGGAAAGGAAATGGGCGTTGCGGTATTTACCAAAGTCACGCCGGAATTTTGCACATATCTGAAAGCATGTTCCTTCCATACCCTACTTTCAGTTTCTTTCGATTGAATTTTTCTATAGGTGATTTGATCGAGAAAACTCTTGGTTTCCACCATCATCAAATCGTCAAAATAGATGGCGCTATTATTATCAAGTTCGAGATAGACCGGTTCACTCCAACTGCCGTCGCTGGATAGCTTTTGGGTGTTTATTTGAGCTTCGCCGATGATGCTTTCATCCGAGTCGTCATAATGCAAAACGTAGTCAGTCGTAATTTTAGATTGTTCTATTTTAGAAGACTTTTCAGTCAGACAAGCCGGGAATAATAGGAAAAGACCCAAAACAAACGCACGCCATTTTACGATACGCATAGAAAATTCCTCTTGTTTTAGAAGATAGCGATTTTCATAGGGATTGGCAACGAGCCTTGAAGAAACCCGAATTAACTTCGTATAGTGAATAGGGCGGCCCGGTTGGGCCTGCCTGACGCGCCATATCGCGTTTAATAGCGATAATTAGTATGTATAACGAATAAACACCTTTTCAGA
>CAYNEF010000078.1:0-12562 GCA_964396165.1 uncultured Pseudobdellovibrionaceae bacterium | reverse complement strand
ATACAGAGTATATTGCCGGTCTGGCACAAAAGAACGGCCGTGCTTCAGCTCTTCTTTGCTGCTCGCTTTAATATAATTAGAGCAATGAACGAGTGGAAGCTCATACAGTCTCCTGTTGCGTCATTCGAAGATTTAGACATTGTCTTAAGTTCATGCGAGACTCTTGTACATGAAGCGATTGATTCTTACTTTGGGTATAGCCATTTTTCTCACCTCTTGTGGCAATTCGAGTAGCGGCAGCGGCGGCTCGGGAAAGAGCCCTTACGCAACTGATCCGGTAAATTTCACAGGTACTTGGAAAGTCACGAATGTGACGTACCTTGTGAATGGCAAAAGTGTAGACTGCAAACCATTCAATCTTGAACTGACTCAGGAAACAAACCGTTTCGTCATAGGGGAAATCAGTTTTAATTGCATCTCATCAGGAACGGCCTATTCCTATACTTCCGCTGCAGATGAATTTAAATTGAATGGAAGTAATGTTGTAGAAAATGACCAAACAGTGGGTGAATTGGGTACCAATTACTTCCACTACCGGAAAGAAATTACTTTCACTTCGACTGGAAATCCAGGCTACCGCGTGTACACTATCGATCCCGCAGGGGATTCCTTTAAATTTGTGAGTGAAGGTAGCTTCGGCTCCGAGTCTTCCACCACCAAAATTACTGCCTATTTGTCCAAGTAAATATTCTTAATTGAAAATAGGTCCGACTTCTTGTATCCCTAGTTTATCAGCCACCCAGGCCACCGATGGCGGTCGTTAAAGTCCGTAGGTTCCTACAAAAAAATTGGTTAAAACTAACTTTAGTTGCATCGGAGAACGATCTATATGAAAAATGAAAACTTGGTACTACTTGAATTTATTTTAAAAAATTATAAAAACTTTAACGCCCGTGCAACCCGTGACGCGACTATCGCGTACTGGCGCCACATCGAAAAGGGTGGAAAAATGTTTTGGTCCGTTGCGGGCGCTATGTCCTCAGCGCAGCTGGGAATCACGTTAGCACCGGCAATTCGCGCAGGATTGATTCATGGTTTATCGGTGACTGGTGCTAATTTGGAAGAATCTCTTTTCCGTCTGGTTGCCCATCACGGTTACAAAGACTTTCCAGATTACCGCTATCTCACCAAAGAAGACGATACAAAGATTTTGGAAAACCGCATGAGACGGGTTACGGACACAAGCATCCCAGAAGACGAAGCCTTTCGCGTGGTCGAAAAAGTGATCGTACCCATGTGGACACAGGCGGCAAAGACAAATACAAGACGCTTCTGGCATGAGTATTTTTACGAATTGATCCAGTCGATTAATCCCTCACTATACGAAGGGGCTCCAGAAGATTGTTGGTTGTTAGCTGCCGCAAAAGCTAATCTTCCGATGGTAGTGCCAGGTTATGAAGATTCTACATTCGGAAATATTTTTGCAGGTTATGTAAAGACTGGCGAGTGCAGCGCTCTTACTGCAAAATCTGGTATCGAATATATGGCTCATTTTTACGATCAGTATCGTGAAATGTCTTCTGATGCTGGACTCGGTTTCTTTCAAATCGGTGGCGGTATCGCAGGTGATTTTCCCATTTGCGTAGTGCCGTCCATTAAGTACGATCTCGCTCAGCCTGTAAAACCCTGGGCTTACTTCTGCCAGATATCCGATTCGACGACCTCTTACGGTTCTTATTCCGGTGCAACGCCGAACGAAAAAATCACCTGGGATAAACTGACGAAAGACACGCCGATGTTTGTTGTGGAATCCGATGCGACTGTCGTTGTGCCCCTCGTTCTCAACGCATTGTTGGAAATGAAGGCAGCTCCCGATACAGCAAATGCACTGATTGCAAAGTATCTTAAATAGCTTGGCTTTTATACGAATCGCTTTTGTTGTAAAATTGCGGGATGATTCTTGCAATTTTGTTCACGAAATTTCTCTGGGCGCAACCTAACAAAGACATTTTGATTGAGGGTTGTAAAGCCGGCGCCGCAATTACTCGCGTCGAATTAAAAAATAATACCGATGTGAAAATTAATCGTGTGTTGATGGGCTGCGAAAATGCAGTATTCAGTAATGCGAAAATAAGGGAAGAGTTTAACAAGGATGAAAACAAAGTAGCTTATGCCTGTGGACTGGGCATTAAAGTCGCAGCAGAATTTTACAAGCGCACGGATATTCTTAAAAACAACCAAGCACTGGTAATTATTTACGACAAGTGTGCAAACGAATTAAAGTAAAATTCCCTCAAAAGGTGTCCTTCTATCACAACATGCTTAGGTTATGAGGTATAGAAGTTAAGCGTCACCTTTTACAACTTAGTGGGACGATGCGTGGGGGAGTGTAGTTCGTTTTTCAAGGGCAGGCTTATCGTTTTGGATTGTTGGATAACTTGTCAGTCGTCTTCCTTATTTCTTACAAGCCAAGACCAAATCCTGGTACGACTTTGTAATTTCATAAAGGTTTATATTTTCCTCATCCCACTTTCGTAATAATTTCCCGTTCGGAGAAAGAATCGCAATACGAAAGGACGGTTTGGAATCCCCAAAGAGTGCGTTTAGAGTGCTAACCGCATCGTTTGTGCTTTCAAGAAACTTTTTGTGTGTGGCGATTGCACTATCTACATCAAGGCGATTTTTTTCTTCGACATAGGGAGCGACTGATTGGCTTGCTAACAGGAGTCTGGGATCACGATCGTTGACTGCATTGCCGAACTGGCTAGGATCGAGAAGTAGCACACTCTCCACTTGCTGATCTAAAGAATTTAAATAAGGTTTCATTTTATTTTCAGCAGATTCAAATTTAGAAGCTGCGAGTTGTAGGGATTGTTTTTCTATCGTCTCGCACACTTTCGCAGGGGCAACAGTATCAAATAAACTTGAAGCCGCATCACCTCCGAGTCTCTCTGCTCTTTCTCGCGCTTCTCTTTGTGCTTGTTCAGCCGCATTCCGCAGAAAAGGTGGTACATTAATCGTTTGCTCGGGTACCTGAGAACGGCCTAAAACACGTCCCCTTTCGATTGCCTGAGAGCGAGCTTCGTTAGCGACTGTAGCCGCTAATTCAAAACCATTACTTATTTGTTCACGTGCATCGGAAAGAAGAAGAAGACGCAGTTCTTTAATTGTATTGGAGTCTTGCGAAGCAGGTGTTTTTTGAAAAAATTGGGAAATAGAATTTTTTAAGTGTCTTGCTCCGATTTGAATTGCAAAAAAGTCAGATAAAAATTTTTCCATTTTAACAGGACCTTTTAAACTGTCTCCACTCACAACGAGAATAGGTAATTGCGTTTCGTCAGAGTGAAATTTGAACGACTCTCCTCTGTAGGTGCGAAGTTCTGAAACTCCACTCGTCAATGTGTCAGTACATAAATTTGATGATGACGGAGCAGCAGGTATTGCGCCCGTGTGTTCCGCAGAATGGCAAGTACAAGCGATAATAGTTAGCAGTGTCAGTAATTTAGGCAAATAGAATCTATAACCTAGCATCTAATTTCTCCAAGAGTCCCCGGGTGAACAATCAATGCAGGTTAAATGCCAGTAAAATATTGTATTCAATAAGTGAACAGGCGCCCACTTCGCCGAGCCTGGTAAAGTTTTCTACTACCAGTACTATTATCCGCAAATGGGGATGGTTAAGAGTCTACAATCTCGGTTGCTCATAAAACCTGTGCCCTTTTTGAAAATCTTCTTATTATCTAAAAGGAGTATTTCTTCGGTAATGGCTTGTCCATAATTTTTACCGACGAGAAGGCTGAATAATCTGTTTCTTGAATTGGGCTCCATCTCTTCGATGAGATCGAGAAATGCCTTATTATCGTTCGCTTTTTGAAACTGGCGCGAAAACCTTAAAAAACTCGTCGTGTATTCTCCCATCGTTTTGTATGTCTGATAAAAGACGAATTGATCCGAACTTCTCAGTGTATAAAGAGTGACTTCTTTGTCTCCTTTATCTTTTGTTCCAAAATTAATTGCGTAACGGGCCACTAAGGATTCCAGCCAGTGGTAGGTCATTGTCACGTTGCCTAATGCCTGATTTTGGTGTGAGGTGAAATAGGAGTTGAGGATCTCTACATCGTTCTCAGTTCTTGCTTCTGTAAGAAATTCTATTTTAAGTTTTGACTGCTTTCTATTTAACGGTTGGATGCACGAGATACTGTAGTAATACCACACCCTGTTCATATCGAGTCCATCGAACAGAAAAGTCTTGGTTTTTAGGTAGGCGCTTTGACAATCTATCTCATCGAAGGCTGCCGTCGCTTCCGTATGCAAGGTTCTTATTGACGAACGTGATTCTAAATTTAACGGTATCTGCGTGTAATTGGAGTCTTCAAATGTTTGGTTCGCATAAGTGGTAAGTGAAGAGAAAAATAGAAGTAAAAACAAAGTAATTTTCATAGCTGCCTTTCCTTTCGATGAATGCCAAATTTTACTGTTGTTTTGACCCGCTGCCAAGTTTCGAATTTATAGTACTACTTACAGTAAATCTTACTTATATGTGAGATCTTTTGGCCAATGTTTACATTATTTTTCTCTTTTTTATAGCAAACTTGTGCTTGGCATAAGTTGTGAAGTGATTTCTTATTTATTTTATATGAGGAGATAAAATGTCTAACAAGCATAGAGATTCTTTTACTACAGCGGGTCAATACATGGTGGTATTATTGCCGGTAATTTTGGCAATGGTTGGAAACACGTTCTATCGTTTTGTTTACTCGATAGGCACCGCACCAGAAATTCTTTTTCAAGGACCTATCAAAACAAGCTGGGAACAAGATCACAGCGCTTTTTTCCAAGCATTGATGGTTATAGTTTTTCTATTCGGTTTAGGATTTATACTTAAGGTGATTCAAGCGCTCAATCAGCTGGAGTAAAATACTTCATTTAGTAAGTGCAAACACCAGTCGGGATGCTATTTCTGCATTCTCATTGGGAATAACGTTAGTTTTTCTATGGAGTGGTGGACTTGCCTATTGTGGCCAAGGGAGCTTCACAATGTTTTCGAGATACTTCTAGGATGTGTTGATAGTAATCGGGAATATATTCTAGTTCTAAACCTGTAAGCTCTTTGCCCCCCGGTCTTCGCATAACAGTTGGTTTTAAATTATCTACGAATTTCTCTCGTGAAATTTTCCACACATCTGTATAGCTACCAGTAAAATTGGGGTTTTTAACTTTGGTGACATGGGTGAATCCCATACTGCGGTAAACGCGGGCGAGTTCGGGCCCGTCCGATTCGGCAAAATAGGTTGAAACGCGTTTACCCATAGTTTTAGAATTTTTACCGGGTATGACGATCGACGCGTTTAACGGTGTGGGATATTCGGAAAGCTTTAGGTCTTTCAATTCGGAGGGCCTTAACTCTAGCTGCGAAATGCCTTCTAGCTCAGTCACCGATTTTAAGAAGGGTTGTTTTTCAAAAAGCTGGTCCAAAATTCCCACTCGGGCTAATTTTCCGTCTGCGCCACGGATGGCATTCATCTTTTTAAAAATTTCAGGATCCTGAGGCGGCCAAGAATCGAATTGAACATTCTCGCCACTTCTGCGAGTAAGGTGGTGGATTTCTGCCGCATATAAAAGTAAGGGCACGAGATCTGCGGTTTCCTTGGGATCTTTTACCCAGCTTTTAATTTCGATTTCTCCACCGCTCCACCAGAAAGATTTAAGATACACAAAAGGCTCGTGTGGCGCTGTGCGATCAAGCTGGAAGGCAGGTTCACTCGTTTCTAAAAATTTGGTAGTAACTGGATCTGCAGGTAGTCCCAAGCGTTGACGAAAGGGCAGTGAGGGGTGAGCCGCGTCTTTGACGGAAAGTCGAATCATTGCTCTCACATCTAAAATATCGTTGGGAGATGAAATAATGATGAACGAAGAGCGTCCATCGTTTAATTTCTCGGAAGTCTTAAAGGCATTTTCCATTTCTGTAAAATCAAGCTTTTGTCCGTTTGCCCCTGTTTTTTGCTGCCAGCGGTTTTTTAAAATATCTATGTACCTGTCTTGCGCCTTTCCGATCAGAAGACCCGTCGCCTGACTTAAATCCTCAGGGGCAGCGGAGGCTTCTGAGAGCATGAAAAAAGCCGATTGCACAGCATCCACGGGACCGTAAGAGTTACGAAGTAGTGTGGCGGGCGTAATGACGGATAAGTTAAATTGCTTTTGATCAAAGTTTGTCTTGTACCCTAAGATGTAAGACCAATCGAAGTTATCTGCGTAAGTAAGAGGCGAAAAATATAAGAACACCGAAATGATAATCTTAAGTCTCATTGTTGGTTTGTTCCTTTAAGATTGGCAATGAGAAGTGATGTGACCTCTAAAGTCTGTTCTTTTAGATCCTTTAGAGAATAGAGTGGTTCGGTCGCAAAATATTCGAATAATTTGCCCGTGATGAGCGATTGTACGTGGTGGGCTACGCGGTGGGCGTTTGCTTTTTCTGCGTCGGTCACATTTGAAAAGGGCATCATGCAGACGCTCAGACGATTTAAACCTACAGCACGGATTTCCGAATGTTTCTTTCTTAAGCCCGAATCGATCGCGCAGAGATGGTAGAAAACTCCCATCACCTTTGCATGTTTCGGAAATGCGTCTGCCCAGTCGAAGGCACTTGCAACAATCGCCCGCACCGTTTCTTGTGGGGTGGTCGCTCGCATCACTTGTTCGATCGTCATCCTTTGGGCGTTCGCAGAAATGTGCGCCATGACGGCTTCCATAAGCTCGCGTTTCGTAGGGAAGTAGTAGGCAACATGCGTGCGTTGCATGCCGAGTTCTTTTCCTAAACTATCAAACGTTGTGTTTTCCCAGCCTTGTGTTGCCAGGCTCTCGATAGCAGCCGCGATGATTTCCTGGCTTTTATCTTTTTTAGGAGGCTTCGCTTTTTTTATCTTTTTAGCCATAAATACTCTTCGGTACGCTGCGGTAAAAATTAAATCAATTTGACTAAAAATATTTATACATTGTAAAAAAATATTGACACGATGTGCAAATTCCTTTATGTATAGCACGTTCTCACTGAGCCCTTGTGTAAGGATTCAGTAATAAAATCAACGCTTTACTTGGAGGTTACTTATGAAGCGTTTCCTACTCAGTTGTCTAATTATTTCGGCCCCATTCGCATTAGCGCATCCCACTACACTTATGGGCGTAAACGTTACGCTCATAGACGAGTGTACTGGCCATTCCAGCAGCGCAGATCTTTGCAGAGCTACTGCGGTTGAAGGGCTAAAACGTGAAGGCATGATCATAGAGGATGTTTTAAAAGATTTGGGTGCGGTGATTGGAAAAGTTTCTCCAGCAAATTTTGACCGTTTGAAAAATGTAAAGGGAGTGCTCCTCGTTTCTCCTGAACATTTTTTCGGTATCCCTGAAGAGCTGCCGGTAGAAGGCGCCTAATTTACAATAATAGAAAGGATGAATTTTATGTTTCGTTTAGTTATTATTTTTTCATTAGTTTGGATCGGCGCTGCCGAGGCAAGAAATAATTTGTATGTCCGTAACAACTCGAGCATTTTGACAAGCTACACGGGTACAAAGGATCTTGCTAATATTAACCTTGGCTTTAACCCAAAAACGGGTGTGTTTGAAAACTCCCCTAAGATGGTGAAAAGTTTTACGATCCTTTTGGGACCAAAATCCCAAGCGAAAGGATGCGTACTCGCTATTTCTAACTACAACGATTTCCCCTTTACGGGAATAGTACAGGCCTATCCGAATATGCCGGTGCAGCAAGCAACGCGTTTGGAATCGAGCGAGCTAAGCACAGATCCTAATCGGCCGGGATGGTTGAAACATGTTTTCACTGTGAACGGTGGTCTAGGCGCGTATGCGACTGGAATATTGACGGTATTTAAACACCGTCCGTATGTTGAGACGTGTATGTTCGAATTGTATTACGAAGACGGAATCACAGTCCCGTAGAAATTCAACAGCTCTCGAGGTTTCCTCGAGGGCTGTTCATCGACCTATAACTTTCGAAGGAGATGTTGATCTGAATGCCTGCGAAAGACGTTTAAGAGTTATTAACGGTGTATGCTGCGCACAAAAATTTCGTTTTTCTGCTATCGGAAAATATTTTGGCAGGCTTCTTTGGTAACGATAGCGGCGCCCGCCACTGATCGGCAGGAAGTATTTCCAACAGTGTAGCCGCGTACGTTATAGTTTTCGTAAAGTGCTGCGACATTGAGGCACTTTTGCAAATTTACCGAGTTGGAGTGGGTAGAATCTACAGTTACACTCATTACTACCGGACCGCGGCAGTCGCGTTCATTGTACATTGTTACGACCAATTTATTTTCGGGTGAAATTCCTCCAGGAGTACATTGGTAGACCTCACCGTCGATATTCACCGTAACATCCGAAAAACCCAAAGTGCTAAGCACCAAAAGCGAGAAAAACGTAGCAAAGTAAAGCCGTGCCTTTGCCCTACAATTGCTAATATCGTCTTGCCGGCACAATTGCAGGTGGAGGTGCTACCGGAGCAGGCGGTGCATCCGGAGTATAATTCTGCGAAGCTCTCGGTTTCTTTATTAGCGCAGGAATAATTACTCCCGGGCCATCATCCACTGCAGGTGGAGGTGCTACCGGAGCAGGTGGAGTATAATTCTGCGAAACTCTCGGTTTTGAATAATCTCTTGCCGGCACAATTGCGGGTGGAGGTGTTAGCGGTGCAGGCGGAGCAACCGGAGTATAATTCTGCGAAGCTCTCGGTTTCTTTACTAGCGCAGGAATGATTACTCCCGGGCCATCATCCACTACGGGAGGCGTTACGACTGTATTAGTTTTAACTACAGGATTACTTACTACGACTCCACCTAATGCCAATAAGCCTACTACATCTCTAAATTCCTTCAAAAATGTTTTACGCGACAAAACGCCAGCAGAGTCAAAAGCGAGCTTTGTTTTTAAGGTTGGATCTTTTGCTACCTTTTCTCTGAAATCATTGAGAGTCAGACCGAGTTCGCTCGCGACTTGAACTTCTGTCATATCGTCCTCAAATTCAGTGGCAACATCAAAAATAATTCCAGGTTTGCCACCTGTTTCATCCATGAATTTTTTGTACAGAGCTTGATCTTTTGAGAAAATAGGTTTAATTGCGGAGTCCGGCTTAAACTGCTCGAGTATCTTTACAGGTTGTTTACCTTTTAAAAGTTCGTGAATATTATTTTTGACATGATCTGCAAGAGGGTTAGCTGTGGAGATAATTCCTGAGCCCAAGCGTTCGTGGCAATCGAAGCAGGAAACACCATTAGCAACCCGAAAATTATTTCTCACTCTTTTAGGGTGGGAGACAATTCCTAAGTTTGTGTCTACATCATCCAAACGTACGCCTTTATCGTTTGCAAGTAGGTATACTTGCGCATTCATTTTTTCCCCTTTTGAGTTTTCCTTCGGAATAGAACCGATGAACTCTCCCCCGTTTTTCTGATAATCGCCGGGGTGTGCAAAAATACTTTGATTCCCGTCGCTACTTGAAAAATCATCACTGGAATAGAAGTAGCCGATCACGCGCTTAGAGTCTTTCGGATCTACTGTTGGAGACCGGTGGTAAGCACGGTTATTGATAGAAACACCGGATTGTCGTACTCCGACTGAAAAGTGTTCATTTACGTTGCGGCTGGTATCTGAATCCACACCTAGAAGCTTCGCCAGTTTTTTCTCTGCTCCTGGGGCATTATCGCCTCCAGGCAAATCAAGAAGGTCATGGTACAAGGGAGGTTTACTTGCTGAAAACACGAACCAGTCTCCGCGTACATCGGGATACACAGCCAAAGTCTTTTCATAAATGCCTTTTGCAGTGGGAGAAGTGAACTCTATCGAATAAGGATTTTTTTTCTGGACTAAATCCCATTTACTTTCATTCCACCCGTAATCCCTTAAATCAATCCTTAAGAGTGTGCCAAGTCCGTCGACTTTAGTAGGAGCCACCAGTTTTTTATTCCATGAGAGGGAATTCATTAGTCTGTTTATCGCCACCTGACTCTCTTCCGTACTTTTGCCGGCGTTGTAAACGTGTGTGAGAGAAAAGTAGCGAATAAAACGCTGATCTTCTTTTGGGATTTTATTTAAGTCTTTTGCCATACAAAGCAGCTTATCTTCTTCTGTCACAAAGCCGACAGCCAGGTCTTTCGCGCGTATCCCGTTTTCATTGGGCGCACCTTGCTTAATCCAGTCAAAAATTTTTGCCTTTTCTTTGGCATCTAAAGCTGTTCCATCAAGAGGCATGTCATTATCAATAAGTGCAAGATGAAGTTTTGATAGCTCAGGTTTTTCAGTGTTAATTAACCCCTTCGAGATTAACTCATTCACGTTAAGAATATCGGTAAAGAGTTTCGTGCCTTCTTTACTACCTTCCGAGTGGCAAGTTGTGCATTTGTGTTCGCTTTTCCCTAATATGGCTTTTACTTCCTTGAAAAGTTCCTGTCTCTTCTGTATGTCAGGACTTTTAATTCCCAGACTCAAAGCAATCGCCCTATTTTTTTCTTCAGTACATTGTGCGAGATAACTTATGTTTGCAGCTGAAGTGCTCACTGACCTGTCGCTGTTCCCATGACTTATTTGCTCAGCAAAACTACTTTTCTGAAAACTAAACAACGCGAGAGACGAAAAAAATAAAAAAGTTGTTAAATGCATTGTTACCCCCTGAGATCCGTTATCCAAACTCATTATGTTTAGAAACCATGGAGGGTGCATCTTATATAATTGGCACAAGCCTACTAGTGTAGGAACTACAAATACTTAGGAGGTAGGAGCGAAGTAAAGCCGCTGTAGCTATGCCCGTATACGACAATCGATAAGCTACCCTCAACCGAAAAAAACACAGAAAAAGCGCGGCTAGAACTTCAATTGCGGGCAGACCTGCGCGCGGATTTCAGGCGCCACTTGAAATGTCTCCAGCGGGTAGCTGTTCTCTGGATTAGACGGCGCATTCACTACTTTTAGAGAAGTGAATACAAACGGCGTCGATTTTATCTGTATCGCTTTTCTTAAGGGCTCCTCTTCAGAATAGGCGAGGGGAATATAGTGCCCAATAAGATTTTCGAGGCCGTGTGCTCCGTCTTCAAAGTCAAACGCTGTTCTTGAAATGCTGAGCGACCACTGGCTAAAGCCCAGTGCACCGACTTTGCGATCGTCTAATAGATAGCGAAGGCGCGCAATGCGGAGCATTTCTTCGGGCCTTTGCTGGCTGGTGCTTACGTGCGGTACGATAAATTCTTTAGCTACCCCTAAGTACTCTTGAGACACACGGATGCGTCTCTCAAAGTTCTGGAAATACCATTCGGTTAAATTAGATTCGCTCTCCGGGAACGTGCGTTTTTGATTCATCCGCATTTCGGGAGAAAGGTAATCCTCAATGGAGCCTTCGCAACCAAGTAATGCAGCTGTGATTGCGGATCGATAAAACAGATGCATGGGGCTTGCCGCAATTTTCTTAGCAATGCGATCGCGGTTTAAGAAGTTGGCAAGAATCGATAGGGCCGATCCGCTTCCGACTCCACCCGGGGTCATGAAATAGTCTTGCTTTTCTTCCGAAGGGCCGTTCGCCATGTAAAACGGCTTCACCAGCGACTGGTAGCGAGGGGAAGCTTGATAAGTTTTAATAAAAGTTTTGAACTCGGTATTTTCAATCGAGCCGTACGGAATGCGATCGTGGAGACTACCGTACGAGCCGGGCCACAGGCTGTAAGATTCCCAGTTAGGTTTGGGATCTCCTCCATGGCAGGTCAGGCACTGGGCAGGGTTCTCCAAAACTTGAGGCTCTTTCTCCTTTTCAAAATGAACGCTGTAAAAGCGGTAGCGCGCATTTGTCGGCTCGTATTCTATAAACTCGACGGTATCGAAATTCACATCCAGGGGATTTCCCGAAACGCCCATGAGAAGTTTTGCGTCGGGACCGAAAAAAATAATTCTCGGGTATTTGAAAGTCGCACTATGATTGCTAAAAGACTTGTATTGAAGGGCAAAATGCCGACGATAAGCGACCGGTAACTGAGAAAGAAATCGCCCAATCTCCCAATTGGCTGGGCTTTGTAACAATTTTCGCACGCCTTGGAAATTAATGACCGGAGGTTTTTCCAAAGCGGTGAGTTCTTTTGCTTTGGCCAGGGTACAAAACAGAAAAACGAAAATCCAGTAACGCATTTTATGCTCCTAAAAAGTGCGAAAGGCATAGCATGCAGTTAGAATGATGGGTATCACATTGCGTTAAGCAAGTTGCTTTACAATGTACACAAAGCAACCGCTATGAAAAGCGAGTTACGGTCTCACGTGAGCCTGATGATTTGAATAAAGATTGAGGAACAGTCTTGAAAGGGCTGGTAATCGAATCCGAATTATTAAAGAACACCAGCTTTACTGACTAATGACCAGCTTTGATGTGCTGCGCATCAATTATTTAAGAAAATCAGCTCCAAATTTAGGCACGAAAAGCTCCTCAGATCCAGGAAGGTTCTCAATATTGAATCAAAAATAGCGACTCTTAAGAAAAATGATCCGCAAGCTGATTCTTTAGCAGTAGACAACGCGTTAGTTCGTATGCTAACTACCTCTAACGATAGACACTTTCTATTTGTGGGGGCGTAGCTCAATT
>CAYNEF010000077.1:0-12653 GCA_964396165.1 uncultured Pseudobdellovibrionaceae bacterium | reverse complement strand
GTTACGTTCATCTCTTCTCCTCTAACAGTTTTTGTTTCCACGACTTTCTAGAAGAGCAAGCGCTATGCCACCGAATAAAAAAACTTTTCCTGCGTAAAAAGCGCAGGCAAGAACAGAGAACCGCGCTTTTTTACCGGTTTCTTTAAAAAAGAGACACTTTGACACCACTTTTTACTGGCTTAAGTTATTGATTTAATTTAACTATTGCTACTATAGTGAAAACTTATGACGGTATAGTTTAAATACCAGATTCGGCTGAACCCATTGAAATATAGCCAAATATTTTTGGAATTCCGTTCACGTAAAACTTCTTTTGTTCCATCACATCCCAGCAACCATCTGCGAGCAGTCCCAATATATTTCTATTCAAGTGACAACCGCCACCGATTTTTTTTTGAAGAGGCGTGAGTCTGTTTTGCCACACGGAAATTTTTTTATCTGGTGCAAGGCCATGCTCTAAAAATAAAAATTGCCCGCGTGGACGCAATATTCTCTTCACTTCGCGTAAGACATCAATGGAATTTTGTACGGAACAAAGGGTAAAGGTACTGACAACAAAATCCACACTGTATTTTTCCAAGGGGATGTGGCTTGCAGAAGCGAGAATAGATTCCACTGAAAAAGGTAAATCTTTTATTCTCTTTTCTGCTCGTTTTAAAATATCTGCGTGACTGTCAATCGCGAACAATTTGGTAACTTCTTTAGGATAAAAAAGAAGATTAGCGCCTGCGCCAAAACCGATTTCAGCGACGACTCCGCTCGTTTGGGATAATAGATCTTTACGCAAAGGCGCAAGATGCTTGTCCTCCATAACGAAATCAATCACCCGAGGAAGAATGTACTTATGATAAAGCCCCATAAAGTTCGCTAAGCATAAAGCGTTTGAGTTCGATTGGCAAAAAAAGAGAAGCAGAGTAGATTTCCTGTATTCATGAATAGTCCGTTACAAGATTACTACAGCACGGTTTTAAACTGGGCGAAGCAGTTAATAAATCCAAATGCCACGGTCCTTGTAGGTGTCAACGGACCGCAAGGGTGTGGAAAAACCACCCTATGCAACGCACTGGTTAGCGCACTTTCAAAAGAAAATATTTCTAGCGCTGCTCTTTCGATAGATGATTTTTATTTAACACGCGAAGAGCAAGTTGCACTGGCCTTGAGGTTTTCTGAAAACCCGTATTTGCAGCAAAGAGGCTACCCGGGAACACACGATGTTGCTTTGGGAGTAAAAACGCTCCTACAACTTAAAAAATTAAAAAAAAGTGGCAGCGTTCTCTGTCCTCAATATGATAAATCTGCTCATCAGGGAAAAGGCGACAGATTTCCGGAAAATTTGGCCAAGAAAGTTGTCGGGCCTTTGGATATTTTGTTTTTTGAAGGTTGGATGCTCGGTTTTAGTCCCGTGGAAGAATCATTCCTTTCTGATCCGCATCTCATTCAGATTAATAAATTACTAAAAACCTATGCGGCTTGGGATGCGCAATTAGATGCTTTTATCAGTCTCGTACCAGAAGAAATAAATTATGTTTTAGACTGGCGCGTAGAAGCGGAGGAAAAACGCAAAGCAAGCGGACTTTCCGGAATGAGCACGCGAGAAATCAAAGACTATATTCAAAAATTTCTCCCCGCTTATCATACCTATTTACCTCAGCTTAATAATAACCCGCCAGCAACAAAACATTTTTTAACCTTCCGGCTTAAGAAAAACCGACTTCCTGTTTCTTAAGAAGGCAACACGGCTTTCTACTTTAAATACGCACTACTCTCAGCAATTTTGGAGCGAATAAATTTATGCAGGGGATTAGAGTTTGTCCGCTCATGCCATGCCTGCACGAGCGCGATCTTCGGAGAAGGAAGAGGAAGTTCAAAAACTTCTACTCCCAGATTTTTTTCATAAAACTCTCCCAATGCCCTGGGTACGGTTAAAATACAATCTGTTTCTGCCACAATCCAGCCAGGTGTCATGTAATTTTCAAAACCAGCGACCACCTTACGAGATTTTTTCTGCTGTAAAAGTCGTTCATCCATTAATCCCCACAGATCTCCCTGAGGAGAAATTAAAAGATGCTCCAACTCCGTGTATAAATCGAGCGTGAGTTTTGATTTTATCTTCGGATGTTTTTTACGAGCGACACAGACAAAATCATTATCAAATAATTTTTGCTGATAAAAACCATCCGGCAAATTACCAAAATAGCCAGCGATCGCCACATCGATTTCCCCCTGCTCCATTTGAGTCTTGGGCAACTTTCCACTCGCGTTTCGAAACTGAAAAACAAGTTCTGGAGATGTCTTTCTTAAATCGATAAACATTTTAGATAAAAATGCCTGTTCTAGATATTCCGTACTTGCGATCACGATTTTGCCCGCTGCTTTTTCTGCTGAAAAATTTGTGATTTCAAAAACACTTCGCATCTGCTCGATAGCGTTCGATATCTTTGGCGTCAGTTCAATCGCTTTTGGCGTAGCAACAATCCCTCTCGGTACCCGGGTAAATAGAGCATCATTAAACATATCTCTCAGTCGTGCGAGTGCGTGGCTAACGGCAGACTGGCTCACCGATAGTTCTTTTGCTGTCTGAGAAACGTTTAAAGTGCGCGAAAGCGACTCAAAAATAACAAGTAAATTCAGATCTTTAGTATTGATATTAGATTTACTCATATCACTAATATATATCATTCACTTACTTAATATCCACTAAAAACATATAAAGACTGCACGAACAAACAGTCTCCAATGAAGGGGACTAAACAGGAGTAAAAAAAGATGAGTTCATTAGCTATTAAAGTATTAATCGTGGTTACCTCACATAGCCAATTAGGCAACACGGGAAAAATCACGGGTTATTACCTACCCGAAGTCGCACACCCATACGCTGCACTTGTGGAAAGAGGATTTGAAGTGGATATCGCAAGTCCCAAAGGCGGGAAGGCGCCACTCGATCCAAACAGCATCAATCAGGCCGACAAAGTAAGCATGGAGTTTTATGAAAACAAAACTTCCAGAAACAAAATTGAAAACACATTGAAACTTTCTGAATTAAATGCAACGGACTATGCTGCGGTACTTTATGCTGGTGGACACGGAACAATGTTTGATTTTAGAGGCGATAAAAATATCGAACGTCTTAACCGCCAGATCTACGAACAAGGTGGCGTCGTATCCGCTGTCTGTCATGGTCCTGCTGCACTATTGACCACAAAACTATCCAATGGCCGGTATCTGGTCGAAGGCAAAAACATTGCTGCCTTTTCTGACAGTGAAGAAGAAGCTGCAGGACTAACAGAAGTCATGCCGTTTCTTTTGGAAACAGAACTAAGAAAAATCGGTGCTCGCTATACCAAAGCGGATCTTTGGCAAAAACATGTCGTAGTTGATGGACGACTGGTCACGGGTCAAAATCCTGCTTCTGCTGAAGAAGTGGGTAAAAAAGTAGCAGAAGTCCTAAGCAACAATTAAGGAGGATGCCATGAACTTACAATTACATAATAAAACCGCGCTTGTTACAGGAAGTACTGCTGGCATCGGGTATTCGATTGCGGAAAGTCTACTCAAAGAAGGTGCCACGGTCATTATCAATGGCAGAACTCAAGAAAGAGTCGATGCAGCGATAGAATCTTTAAAAAAACAAAACCCGAGCTTTAATGCAAAAGGTTTTGTCGGAGATTTAAGCGATAGCAACACGAGATTACACCTCACCCAAGAAATTAAAGAGATAGATATTCTCATTAATAACTTGGGCGTGTACGAAGCAAAGCAATTGTCGGACATCCATGAAAAGGATTGGACGCGAATGTTTGAAACAAATGTGTTGTCAGGCGCAGCCCTCTCTCAGTTTTATCTAAAAAAAATGAAAGAGAAAAACTGGGGGAGAATTATCTTCATCGCAAGTGAAGCCGGCGTGAACATTCCTGAAGACATGATTCATTACGGCGTGAGCAAAGCAGCACAGATTGCACTCTCTCGAGGGCTTGCAGAAACGACTAAAGGAACAAACGTAACGGTGAATTCCATTTTGCCAGGCCCTACTTTATCGGAAGGAGTGAGTACGTTTCTTTCCAATGTGATTAAAGATCCGAATGCGGATCGAGAAGCGGTGTTAAAACAATTCATAGAAAAATTAAGGCCCACGTCTCTCATCCAGCGGTTTGCTACCTCTGAAGAAGTGGCAAGTCTAGTGACCTATATCTCAAGTCCGCTCTCCTCAGCCACTAATGGCGCAGCCCTTCGAGTGGAAGGCGGCTTACTCAGAACAGCTTGAGTGATCCACTTTTTCTCTTCTTTGTCTTGCCTCTTTAAAAGCCTCCATCGAAAAGATGGGGGCTTTACTCTTTTATCCCATCATAAATAAATCAAAATTATAGCAAAGCACTGTTTCTTCTTTTGAAGTTTTGACAAGACTCCTGATGTCTTCAATCGCTCGAACGGCGATCTCTTTCGCTTTTTCTACATCATCGACAGAAACGCTTACAATGCTGGAATAATGCATATCGGCTGGAGTCTCTTGTTGAATCGCCTCAATCACTTTTACTCTAAGATTGGTATGGTGCTGCCTGATTTGATCAGACGAATTTCCCAAATGTACTTGATAAGAACTAATTTTATATTTCTCTCCATGCCGTTCCAGAACATTTATTTCTTGTAAAAAAACAAGAGCATCACTGATTGTTTTTTTAGGCAAGCGAAAGAAAGTACTCAAAGAATCCACTGTCTGGAGAGACGGTACAGATGTCGCCACGTGAATAGCAGCGTAAAACCAAGCGGAATAATATTTCGCCTGTTGTTTCTCTGAAAGTTTCTGTACACCTTTCAATCTTTTTCCCAAATTATGATTCTCAAGACGCGCTTGTTCCAATTTGCGTTTAAAGTAAGATTTTAATTCCGAAGTCCCGGCTCTTGCGAATTGGATCTGCAATAAAAAATATTCTGCCTCTGCGTCTGTATGTCCTAAATATGAATTGGCGCGGTATCCCTGCTCTAAACTTAACTCTGCAATCCCTTTGATGACTCGAGAGAGATAAGCACTATTGCATTTCAATGCTTCGGCGAGCTCAGATTGTTTCCCCCACCCGCCTCCTTTGCCTGAGGCAAGGACCTCTTTTAGATAGGGACGGTAGTCAAAATATTGAAAGATAGAAATATTCATAATATTAACACTTTAGCATATAACTATTTACTTATCGTCATAATTACTGATGATTTTTAATTAAAAATTAGTGGATAGAAAATAAGAGAACGCCTAAAACTGTACTTAACAAACACGGTGCTTGCGACAACCGCAGGCCCATAAAAGGAGTATTAGATATGAAAAACAAATTGTTCTTAGTCGTAGCTAGTTTATTCGCTCTCAATGTGAGTCAGGCAGCGAACTTAACCGAAATGCACAATGACGCTCAAGTCATCTCTCGCATTCTCTTAAACCGCCAATTGCAAAATTGCGTTTCTGACTTTCAAAAGGATGAAACGACCATCACAAGCGTGAAACAAGAGTTATCTACTGAAGCAAATACATACGAAATCAGCGCCCTTATCTTGCAAGGTGGCGATATGGTAGTAGGAAATTCCACTATAAAGGTAAAAGAATCTAGAGTTCCAGCACCCTTTGGTTTTGGTTACACAACCGTTTACCGCTGTGAATTTGAACGAAATATTATTCACTAAACAGGAATTTATTAATAAGTACTTGTTTTAATGGAGATAGCGTTATAACCCCCTCTTGACTGAGGGGGTATAATCCTTTTTATGAATCATTTATTCAAAAATTTCTTACTCGTTGTTATCACCCTCTCTTATTCTTTTATTTCATTCGCAGGTGCAGAGAGCAGCGCTGGATACCCCATGCAGCCTATTAAGCCGACTGAACCTTTCGAATACAAATGCAATTTAACTTATATTGCAGACGTACCTGAGAGTTATGGGAGTACAAACTTAAGTGAAACAACAGTTACTTTGAATAATGAAAAAACATTTGTGAACTTGCAAGATCTTAAGTGGACACACTACCGCTCGAGCTACTTGGTACCTAACAAACAAAAGCTGAGTGCTACTGAAAAACCCAATTACTCATTTGCAGGATCTGGCATGGGTATTTATTTTGACTACGCACCAGAAAACAATTCAGCGAAAGCCAAATATATCGCCGTACTAAATGCGAGTGTATATGCCCCTTCCAAAGAACCGGGTAACTCTGAAAACGCTGAAGCAGAAACCCGCGCTTTAGAAGTAGTTGGCATGCGCATAAACGTGGCTGCTAAGCTGCGACGTGCATACTTAAGCAAAACAAACTACCTCTACTTGGGTTTATTCGCCGATTGTCAGAAAACCAAATAACACTGAGTTAGGCTTACTCTATAAGAAAACGGTTTAACAAACGTTTTCACTAGACTCCCGACCCCATTTTGTATTATCTATCACCTGCGTTATCGTTATAGGTGAAATTTATGATGCCGACCCCTTCAGAACTACAGTATTTTTTAGAAGTATCAAATACACTCAATGTGTCTAGAGCCGCAGAGAGACTGGGCATCAGCCAGCCCACTCTTTCTTTAGCAATCCAACGTCTGGAGCACACTTGCGGGACTCCCCTACTCATCCGTACAAAAGCAGGAGTAAAGCTCACGCATGCCGGACAAAAACTTGTCGTACAAGTACGTTCGCTCATTTCCGATTGGGAACGCATCAAGGGAGATGTTTTAAAAGATGAGGAAGAAGTCAGGGGACAATACACAATTGGATGCCACCCATCCGTTGCTCTTTTCTCTCTGCATTCTTTTTTGCCTAAGCTTCTCGAAGAAAACCCACAAGTAGAAGTAAAACTAGTGCATGACCTTTCTAGAAAAATTACAGAAGATGTCATTAGCTTTAAAATCGATTTCGGGATCGTCGTAAATCCGTGGGAACACCCAGATCTTATTATCCGCAATTTATGGAAAGATGAAGTGAGTCTTTGGACTGCAAAAAAATCCACCGCCTTGCAAGACCCTCATTCCGGGGACGGGATCTTGATAGCTGATACGGATTTAATACAGAGCCAGACCATTTTAAAGCAACTTGCAAAATCCAAAATGAAATTTAGAAGAAACATCACGTCTAGTAACTTAGAAGTCATCACGTGGCTCGTTTCCAACGGCTGTGGCGTGGGTGTATTGCCCGGACGTGTGGCGACTCGGGTGAAATCTCTTGATTTAAAACCAGTCGGCAAAGACAGCCCCAAGTTTTACGATAAAATCTGTCTCGTTTACCGAGCAGATGCGCAGAAATCTAAGGCCAACAGAACGCTAGCAAAAATCATCGAAACAGAAATGATGGCACTAGCCCCTACCCTTGATAACTAAGAAGTAAAAAATGAAAAAACTAAAGCCCTTCAATAAATATTATTATTACTTTGAATCCGTGCAAGATACGGAACAAGCAATCCATTTTATCGAACGTGCTTACCGCGAGCATTTTCGTAAACCACTCATCACCCTTTCGGAAGATTTTTGCGGTACATTCGCCTTATGCTGTGAATGGGTTAAAAAAGGGAAAGGAAGAAAAGCCATCGGAGTGGATTTAAGTAAAGAGCCGCTCGAATACGGTAAAGCAAACTATCTTTCTCAATTATCACCAAAGCTTCAAAGCAATGTTTCCCTATTCAATAAAAACGTTACAGACAAAACGCTTCCTCCTGTAGATACGATTGTGGCGTTTAACTATTCCTTTAATATTCTGAAAGAAAGATCCCAGTTACTGGCGTATTTTAAAAACTGTCACAGACGTCTTTCCCCAAAAGGGCTATTCATCCTGGATTGTTTTGGCGGCAGCGGCACACTTAAAGCAAGTGTGGAATCAAACCGAAACAAGGGCTTTCGTTACTACTGGGATCAAAAGGGATTTGATCCCATCACTCACCATGCAAAATTTGCCATCCATATCAAAAGAGACGGGGAAAAAAAGCGTAAGAACGTCTTCACCTACGACTGGAGAATGTGGACTCTGCCGGAATTAAAAGATTTACTATTAGAAGCAGGATTTAAAGACATTTGTTTTTACTTTGAAGGCGGCAATAAAGACGGAAGCGGAAACGGCATCTTCACAAAAAAGACAAAAGAAGAAGACTGCGAAGCCTGGATTGCCTACGTAACAGCGTCTCGAAAATAGCACGTGTTTAGCTAACGCAGAATTTGTTCGTCCCAGCGGCAAGTTTCAGCGCTAAGAGAGCATTTCGCGCGGTCCGTGTGCGCAAGAAACCATTCTTCGCCCGGATCTTTGTAGTAGGTTTCCACTACCAAGTATAAATGCAATGACTGCTATCCCTATAAGGTAAGTTTTGATCCACATAAGCTCAATCTTACTCTATTTGCGTTTTAGTACATTCAATATTCATCATTCTTTATCATGGAACGAATGAGCGCACTTTTTTTGGCTATATTAGCTATCGTTGGACCACTATTGTAGGAAGTAGAACTGGAGTTACACCCCCCTAGTGTGTGCACAGCAACTACTCTTGTATTTTCAGGATTATTGTAATCAGGAAGAAGTACCGCACTACCTGAACTACCCGGCTCGGTATCGCAATTGTGGTATAAAAATCCTCCGCTCTCCTTTTTAAATGCACAATTTTTTCGGGAAACTTTCATCGGTGAACCACTGGGATGGTGGATCATGAGTAAACTCTGCTCTTTTTGTAAGATTTCATCCGACAAAGAATACCATCCCCAATTCTTACCAGGATATCCCTTTAAGCGGATTACCATGTAATCCAAATTGCTTCCTCCACTTCCTGATTCGACGATCTCTTTACAATCGAAAGTTTCTTTTTCTCGTGAAAGGTAATCAAATGTCACCTTCATCGAACTACAACTTGATTTACAATGTCCAGCGGTTAAAAACAGTTCATCAGAAATCATCACACCAGAACATGAACCAGAACCACGTAAATTGCCGATAGGCCGTCCCATCGCTTGCATCTTATCATTGAGTGAGATCATTTTTTCCATATCATTGCTACCACATACCGTGCGAGATTCGCCCCAAAGCAAAACGGACGAAAAAAGACAATACATAACCCAATATGCTTTATTCGGCATAAAATTCTCCCTAAATTAAAGTTGATGAATGATTAAGATGAAATACTGATACTTCTATCTCATCAGATAAGAATCAGTTCATGTTAAAAGTGTACTTAGAATTGTTAACACGAGTTAAGGTGAGATCTTCGCCGTAAACTTAAAAACTCAGTGCTATTCCGAATCTAATCCACGAGAGAGTCTTTTTAATCTTGTCTCCACCATCTCTGCATCTTTTTGAAGACCGTTTTGTTTAAAGAGATCCCGTTTTACTTGTAACAGTTTAGTTTCTGACTGAACTACTAGCGGCAAATAGTCCTTAAACTGTTTTAAGTTTCCTTGATCGTTAATTGAGGCATAGGCAGAAAGCATGTCATTTAAGTTCGTAATGTCTTGCTGGTGTGTTTTGTAATACGCCTCTAAAAAGGGGATTGCGACAGTAGGATTGTTCTTTTGTAAAAAGTAACTTCCGAGCATCTTATTCACCATTTCTCCGCATAAATTTGTATAACCATTGATTTCGGAAACTATTTTCGAAGCGATTGGTTCCGCTTCAACCATTCGCTTTTGTCGAATCAAAGAGTTTGCCTGATAACAGGTAGAAGCCTTGTTCGAAATTGTCTGGTATTTTTTAAACCACTGGTTCACTTCTGCGTAGCGTTCTTGTTCCGTTAAAGAAGATAAGAGGAGATTTAAACTTTCTGTCTCTGGTTTAACTTTTAAAGACTTCGACAAGTAATCAAATGCGCTTTCAAACCTGCCGGCCCTGAAACAAAGATAGCCAAGACTCGAAAACTCTTTGGGCAACGTTTTTACTTTTTCTTCGTACTTATTTAACACAACGTTGAATTTGTCGTAGTGGCCACCTTGGTTCAACGAAAGAAGCAAGTTGTAATAAAACTGCTGGTTATCGGCACTCTTTGTAATACCGGAGTAATCCCCTTTAAACATACGGCTTAAATAAGCTTGCGGTGTTTCTCTATTGCCTAAACCTTCATAAAAAAGTTTGCTCTGTTTTACTTCTGCAAAAGCGTTGATATCCGTATTGATAGTCGCATCTTTTGCCAGATTTAAAGCTTCTTCACGTGATAAAGAGAATAAAGAAAGCACATCGAAGGAAGAATGCCCAAAAATTCCGCCCAGTTTTTTTCTAAAAATCTGGTTTTGCGCAATCACTTCTAGTTTTTTCAAATTTAAATCGAGTGGGCGTTTAGAGCCGATTAAAACCATTTCTTGATCGCCCAATTGCGTAAACACTGCTCCATGTGGAAATACGGTGTAAAAAGTTTTTAAGATACTTTGCAATACCGTGACGTCCATATTGTATAGGTTCAGCCACTGGGAAAAAATGCCCTGTTCCGCGAGATTGTCTTTCACCACTTCAAAAAATTCTTGTGTGAATAGATTGGCAGCACCACTAAGCCACGAATGCGAGGGTTGCGAAATAATAATATCCTGCGGACCATTTAGTTTTGCAGCTAATACATAACGCGCATCTTCAACTTTTAAATTCAAATTTTTGCGTGTGAGAAGCGGGTTATTCCCCTGGTAAACATAATCGGCGGCCTTTAAGATTCCCTTTTCAAGTTCTACGACGTTTACTTTTCTTAAATCGGTTTCCGTTAGAAAATCGACGGTAAAACCACCGCCATACCCTACAACGAAAGCTTGTTTGGGCGCTTTGGAAAACAAATAAGGAAGAAAGGCAATGAGCGCTTCATACTTTGGGAGCTCTTCCAGATTCTGCATGTTATAGACAGATTCATTTAATCCGCTTGTTTTTAGGCGGTAGAAATTGCGGTAATTTTCACCGTCTGCCGGATCATGGCTAAGGCTTATGACTGCAGTTTCCCCTTCAATGATGAGTTTAAATTCCTCATGCGCATCCGAATAGGGTCTTAAGGCAACTTGAAGATAATCTTTGATCGCAGGTTGTTTTTCGCTGATTTTGTAACCACTTTGTTGGTAGGCAGATTTGATTAGATTTTTATACTCAAGGGAGCTTCCCTTCACAGCAACGATCGCAAATACCAAAGTAAATACGACAAGCAGGATTCTTTGTGACTTTTGTTCCTCAATAGAAAAACAAAGAAGCACAAGAAGCACGCAACTTAAAATCAAACTCGTACAAAGTGCGAAAGAGGATCCGAATACGGGGATGAGAAAAATTCCGGTTACATAAGAACCCAGGATAGCGCCTACGGTATTCACCGCGTAAGCCATCCCCAAAACGCCGGGTGCATTTTTCGTCGAAGTAGTCAGTAACGTTATGGACAACGGAAACAGCATTCCAAAAATGCTCGTCGGCAATAATAAAATCATCGTCACCACGAAAGTTTTCATTGTGAGTAAACTCACATACCCTTTCGTATACGCTTGCAGCACTATCGATAACTCGGGTGCTTTATTTAAGAGCAGGCTCGAGCAAAGCAGTGTCAGTCCAGAGAGCAGCAGTAACCAGACGAAAAGTGAAAATTTGTTTTGTACGCGATCAATGAACTGCGAAAGAACAAGCGAGCCCAGTGCGATTCCAAGTAAAAACAAGGCGAGTACAAGACCGATGCCGTAGATATTTGTTCCTAAAAAGATATTTAAATACTTATTCCAGATCACCTCACACGAGATGGAAACAAATCCACAAACGAAAGTGGAAAAAAGAATGAGTGAGGAACGAAAGTTCAAACTGCCTTTTTCAAATACACTTGTTCGTTCTTCTTTCTGAGTATTTGAAAATTCTTTTTGACGAGAGAGATAGAGTGCAGTTGCGGCAACCACCAAATTTAAAAACGCAGCCAGGTAATTCGAAGAAAGAACGCCGAATGCAGGGACCAGTAAATATCCGGTAGCGAAAGCGCCAATCACGGCACCGAATGTGTTTAAAGCGTAGAGAAGTCCAACATACTTTCCTAAAGTACGCTCTTTATTTAAAAATATTTTCACAAGTAGGGGGAATGTTGCCCCCATGCATACAGTCGGTAGAATGAGTAATGCACCGACCACTAAAAACTTGATGAACACGCCCAAGAACGTCAGAGATCCGGACAGAGGAAGTAAAGCGATCAATTTGTGGAGTTGGATGAGCGGAAAAACTAGAACGGAAGCATACAACCCGATTATTAATTCTAAAATTCCATATGCCTTTAGCGGGTTTTGAATTTTGTACGAATATTTTCCGCTTAAAAAACTTCCCAGTGCAAGACCGAGAAAGAAGATCGAAAGGACTAAACTCATCGACGAAGACGTGGAGCCAACACCTAAAGAGAGGATACGAATCCAAAGTGTCTCGTAAATTAAACCGGTGCTACCTGAAACGAGAAACAAGGAACCTATTAATAACATCAACGAGCGTTTCATTGTTTTCCTAGTGACTGTATTAAATTGGGGGACCTACTTATCATAAGTCCCCCAACAAATTTATACTTTATTCTTGAAACATCGACGATGTGTCGAGTGCATCATGATCCATTCCCATTCCCATCGGCATTGGTCCAGGGCCAGGGCCGGGACCAGGTCCAGGCATTGGCTGTGGATGCGGTTGGGGTTGTGGCATTGGTTGCGGCTGAGGATGCGGCATCGGCTGCGGCTGAGGTTGTGGCATCGGCTGCG
>CAYNEF010000076.1:0-12712 GCA_964396165.1 uncultured Pseudobdellovibrionaceae bacterium | reverse complement strand
GTACTTTGCCGTGCGCATAACCAACTCCTTGCAAGAGAGTATTTTTCAAAAGCTCGCAGCTTTCAGAAACGTCCAGCTTGAATATCTAAACATCTTTCGAAAGATGCGCCTAGCCGGATTTAAAAACTGAATTGGTCACGGAATCCTGGACTACGCCGAAGGCAAAATGCTTCGCCCCGTGACCACGCAGGCAAAAACTCAAGGTAGAGCACTCTCAATAGAACCCCAGATTCAGTTTTTAAAGACGCTTACTCACTCAAAACTAAAAAAGTGTCGCCCCATTCTTTCATAAGATGTACGGATCAGACTTTTTTTACTGTGATATCAAATCTGCCGCGGCGAACTCCCATAACTTCGGGGATGTCGACGATCACTGCATCGCGCTCTGAAGCTGGAACCTCTTGCAAGATTGCGTCCTTTCTATTTAGATCATCAATCAGTTTTCCCAAATCTCCCCCGATGCTTTTACCTGAGAAATATAACTGCGAAGTCAGATCCCTGTAGCCACGCGCAAAGACTTTAAAATGAATATGGGGCGGGCGAATCCAATCTCCGCCTGCAGGGTAATGACCCGGGCGAATCGTTTTAAATTCATATTTACCATTCTGGTCCGTAACTGCTTTACCGTAATATTGAAAGTTTGGATCTAATGGCAAACCACTCTCATCCCCAGGATGGTTATATCTGCCGCTTGCACAAGCTTGCCAAATTTCAACAAGTGCTTTGGGTACGGGATTACATTTTTCATCCTGTACTATTCCGAAAATTTGAATGACCTCGCCTAGCGGGCTTGCAGTCTGACCAGCAAATCGAGTCAGATCCGCATCTTTATCTACCGGCAATTTTACCGGATAAAAAGGGCCTTCTGTCTGTGGGGGCGTAATCCCACAAGCGTCTGCAATCGAGGCAAACAATTTGCTACCGAAGAGAACGGAACCGAGGGCTCCTGTCGCAATCGTATTTCTAATCAAACCGCGTCTTGAAATGGAATCTTTCATACATGCTCCTTATATGCATGCAGAGTACGAATATTACGTTAATATTTAAAATGAATACATACTATCTCTGTGATAGCTTTGCTTAATGCCGTTTGAAGAGAAGCCCTGCGATGCCAGACTTATGCACAGCTTTGTGCAGGTTTAGATTTTTACCCTTATCTTTGCCGACAGAATAGGAGTCAGAATCATGGTATCTGCGCCCATGATACACACGCTTAAGGCGTGGGTAGCGCTCACTGACATAGTTTTTCAACTCGCCGTCTTTTAACGCGACAAGCGACACTCCCGCTTTTTCATATTCGGTATTTATTTTCTTTGTGCTTTTTTCAAGTTTTTCTCTGAAACCAGAAATGACACCCAAATAAAAAGATGTCTTGGCACGCCTGCCTTTGTTCACTTCACTCGAATATTCTTTCCACAAAAGTTTCAATTGGTTTTCCAGAAAGTGAAATACATATTCCGCCATCTGCACGTTTTCGCGACTTCCCAATATTTCAAGTGCTTTGTAATCCTCGCAATCCACCGAGTCGTAAATTGTCGTATGTATGATATCCACAAAGAAGTGGTCAGAAAGAAGAGACGCGATAGAGGATTGGTAGCGCTCCACTCTTTTTCTCTTCAAGTTGACGACAATATAATTCATCTTGTTTGTAGAAGCATTTTGCACTTTATCAAAATTATACTTCGCATAGAGTTCTTGCACTTTTTGCATTGCAGCCGTCGCTTCATGTTCGTTTGCAGAAGTGGCAAGGCTCAAAAGCTTTTCCACTCTCCCGCTCAAACGCTCTTCTTCAGGCGACATTTTACTGTCTATGAGATCGGCTAGAGGAGATTCGATTTCAGACTCGGCCCGCATTGCCCAAGCAGATAATCCCAATTGCTTTGCAGTCTGACGGAATAAAGGGCCGTGGATTTCTTCGCTCTTGTGCGTTTCAAAGACGATTTGATGGCAAATTTCGTGTTTGAATACTTCTAACACAACTGTCCAAGGATAATTTTCAATTAATCTTTCAGAAATGGTTAATGTACGAGTTTCATTGTCGTAACAGCCCCACTTACCAGACAAAGATTCCACTGCGATTACAGGTTTTTTCAATTTTAAGCGGAAGGAATAGCAAATGTGCTGGTACTCTTGAATCAACTGCAGTGTCCACAATCGTTTTTTGTCTTTTAACTCTGACATAATTAAAATTCGGCATTCACTAGAACAGCTTGATCGAGCAACTTCTGGTACTGTTCGTCTTCAATTTCAATAGCTCCCAGTGTTTTTAAATGTTCCGTTAAAAACTGTACTTCTAAAAGCTTAAACCCCTTGTTTCTTAAATGCTCTGTTAAAGAATACAAAGCCACTTTCGAAGCATCGGTTTTTTTATGAAACTTGGATTCCGCAAAAAAAGCGCCGCCGATGGAAACACCATATACTCCGCCAACAAGTTCGCCTTTTTCCCAAACTTCTACTGAATGCGCACTGCCCAGTTTGTGCAAATAAGTATAGGCTGACAAAAATTCGGCATTGATCCAGGTGGATTGCCTATCCGCACATCCTCGCATTACATCCGTGAACGCTTTGTCATACGTTACGTTAAAATGCTTTCGAGCCAGAGTTTTTTTTAACGACCGAGAAACATGAAAACCATTTAAAGGAATGATGGCTCTCGGATCAGGACGGTACCATTCAATCACTTCCGTCTCTTGATTGGGCATAGGAAAATAGCCCGAAGCATAGGCGTGAAGCAAAATCATGAGATCCAGTTTTTTTGGATCAGGTTCCAACTGAATTTATTTTAATGCGCTTAATGCGGCATCGTAGTTGGGCTCATTGGCAGTTTCTGCCACTTGCTCTGTATGAATGACTTTGTTGTTTTCATCGAGCACTACAACACAACGGGAGAGCAAACCCTTAAGAGGAGAATCGGCAAACTCAATGCCCCATTCTTTTCCTAAGCTGCTTCTGAAAGAGGAAAGCGCTTCCACATTGGCAATTCCTTCTGCACCACAAAATCTTTTTTGCGCAAAGGGCAAGTCAGCAGAAATGCAAAGTACAACCGTGTTGTTCATGCCAGAAGCTTTTTGATTGAATTGTCTTACGGACATGGCACAAGTTGGCGTGTCCACGCTAGGGAAAATGTTTAAAACTTTTTTCTTACCTGCGTAATTTGCAAGTGAGACTTCGGACAAATCTGTTTTTACCAGTTTAAAGTCGGCAGCAGTCGTACCTTTTGCGGGCAACGTACCTAATGTGTTTACTGGATTTCCTTTAAGCGTAATTTTAGCCATATTTAAGCTCCTCTTCTTTGAGCTACAGTTTTACTCCTGCCACTTCCAAAGCGCAACCCCACGAGAGCGTGACACCGTTTCCTCCATGCCCGTAATTGTGCGAAAGAAGCCTGCCCGATACCGCAATGCCCTGTTCTACACGCACAGACAGGCGGGAGGGACGTATCCCTACTGCATGGCCGAGGACTTTAGCGTGGCGTACTTCCGGATAATATAATGCACAACGTTCCAAAATTTTAGAGGCTGTATCCGTATCCACATCCAATCTTTCACTGCCCTCTTCAGAAACAGTTCCCAAAATACAGTCATTCGCACGCGGTACGATGTAGATCATGCCGGCAGGGTGGTCTGTGTCTAATATAAAATCTTGTCTTTCTATTTTAGATATACGGACAAGTTGACCGCGCTTTGCGATCAAAAGAGGATCGGGCACCATTTCTCTCGATGAAAACCCACTGCAATTAATCACCCAGTCTGCGGAGTTTAATGCGTTCTCCAAATGCAGCACAGTTTTTTTCTCGATTACGCCTCCCTTACTTTTGAATTCAGGAAGTAGAAAATTTTCGAGATAAACCGACATATCAATGACAAAACCCGTAAACTCATGGCCGCAGACAGCACCCCGGTGTTCTTCTGCAGTCAGCCGCCTGTAACCGACGACATCGTCTTTCCACCACGGGTTTCCCATCGGTCGATGAAAAAGTTTACGCCCTTGTCTTTTTAAAACACCACTACCCGCACGCTCGGAAAGCTCCCAAAATTTTTTGTACGTAAGTACTGCCCATTCTTTCGTCTTTTCTACCGGTTCAATTTTTTCTGGATACCAGATAGCAGGAGCGATGTTGGAAGTAGTATGAGGTGGCAAATCTTTTGCCCAAATTTTTACCTGATACCCCTGGTCCTGCAACACAGATGCTGTAGTGAGTCCACTAACTCCTGCCCCTAAAATGAGTATTTCTTTTTGCACAATCTATAAACTAGTTATAGTGACTCATTGGCACCAGAGTAAAGAGTGCAATTTTTACTACCTATACTACCAATGAATACGCTGAGTTTGCCTAATGCGAAAATCCCGACACATTTCTAACGAAAATCTAAATTCTTTTCCGTTAACGCTGATTTATTCTTGATATTGATCCTTTGGAAGCATTCCTTTACTTTTACTAAACCTGCTTCCTTTAAATAAAACAGTGATAACTCTAAATCCCATTCAGTTTAAAGTGCTAACACTTAACACGTGGCTTTTGCGCACCCCCCTCGGTGTGGATTTGGCTAAAAACGTAGACGCTCGCTCACAAGTCATTCCCAAACGCATCGCGATGACTGGCGCAGATATTGTTCTCTTGCAGGAAGTTTGGCACCCTTCCCTTCGTCTTCAATTTAAAAAAATTTTTGAGAAACTAGGATATACACATTCGACTGTTCACGACAGTGATCCCAACCACATGGATCGCAGAAGTTTCTTAAAAAAACTGGCATTTTCCATTCCTCAAGGCTTGCGCGACATCTCTCATGAAATCATGAGAGGCGGCATGGTTATTTTTTCTAAGTTTGAACTAAAAGATCGGCTAGAGAAACTGGTTTTTACGTCTCACACCAGACCGGATGAAGCCTTTGTGGAAAAAGGTGCGATTAAAACACAGGTAAAGTTACCAAAACTTGGTTGGGCAGATTTGTACAACGCCCATTCAGGAGCAGTCAGTTACGATCCCAAAACAAAACTGTACAACAGCAAGGAGACAGACGCGCGAAAAAATCAGACAGTAGAACTTGCAAATTGGGTCAGAAAAAACCGCAATTCCGAATTTGCTATACTCGGTGCGGATTTGAATTCCCACTACCATACCTATGCTAACGGAACTTACCAAAATAAAATCTCAGACGAATTTGCTTTGATGACCTCTCATCCTCCTTACGGTGCTGGACTGGTTGATAGCTATACTTCACAAAATGGAATGGAAAGTACTCCGGGCTATACGGATGAAAACCGAAACCATTACAAAACAAGCGGCCACTTTGCCAGTTCTCCCGACGCTGTCCTCGATTACATATTTGTATCGAGTGCAAAGAGACTAAAAACCCTCGCCTCTAAAGTTGTCTTTGCAGATATTTGTATTTCAGATCACTACGGCGTTTTAAGCACCTTCGGCATTTACTAAAAAAAAAGCCCCCGCTCTTTTTAAAGAGCGAGGGCTTAAAGAACTAATTCATTATCTTGTGCAGTAACAACCAACAGTCACGTCCGTACCGTCGTTGTCTTGTTTCTGGCCAGGGGCATAGCAAAATGCACCTTGAGAAACGCCAAAAGACTTCACATCAGCTGGGCAGTTTCTGGGGAAACAGCCGTTTACGAAACTGACTTGTCCGCTCGCAATTGCAGAAGCGGGACGGTTTTCACCAGAAGCACATTGAGCGCCTTCAGGAGAAACTCCCAATCTTAAACCCACATTTTGGCAAACGCTTAAACAGCTTTGGCCATTAGTAGCAACCCATCCAGCAACTGGAGCGGGAGGAAACACAGGTTTGCGAAGTGTATAAATAAGATTTTGAAGACGTTGTGCATCACTTTCCAAACGTTCTGCCACTTCACGACGAGCGCTGAAGTGGATGCTGTTTGTGCCGTATTCGATATCTCTCAAACCGTTTTCAATCGCATCGAGTGCGTAAGAAACTTGGCTTGGTAAACCATGACCAAAGTTTGGTCCATGATTCGGGCCGCCTGGATTCGGGCCACCAGGGAAAGGGGGACGTGGATCTGCGAAACCAACACTTGCTACAAGCAAGGTCAGACTTAATAGATATTTGAATGACATTTTGTACTCCTAATTTGATACCCGAAAAATCCGGGCAGCGACTTATGACATGACTCATCAAGCAATACAATCTGTCTCCCCAAATAAAGCGTTGCCGTTTTGAGTAACAGTTTCCTTTTCGTGAACTTTTCACGACAAAAAAAAGCCCCCGCTCCTTTTAGAGAGCGGGGGCTTAGTCACTTAACTATTTAAGGATGAGAAACTGTTACACGGATAGGTTGGGATTTGATGGATACCAAATCACCCACTTTACCTTCGAGTGTAATGTCGTAATCACCGTTAGGTGCATATTGAGCACGCCAGAACATGACCATCTTTTCCACAGGATTGTATGTGGAACGAATGATTTCCTCACCTGTTTTCACATTTTTCGCGTGGTAAATAATGCGAGTTAACGGAACAGGAGAAGCAGAGATTTCAATTTTGAATTCTGTTTCAGCTGTCAACGTTTGCCCTTGAGTGACGTTACCGATCTTCACGTCGCCTGTGAACTTGCCATTCAAGATGTAAACACGACGAGGTTGTGTAGATGCTTCACCTCTGCTGTGTTTTACAGTTGCAGTGAATAGATAAGCACCATCTGCATACTTGGTAGTATCAATGCTCACTCTTCCATTTTGGAAAAGATCGCCATACGCAACTGGGTTATCATTTTGGGCAAGTACCCATTCAATGCTTTGGGTGTTGGCAAAGGTGGATTCAAACTCGACATTCCATTTGCCTTTGACGGCCATGTTTTCTGTCACGTTTTTGAGAACGATATGGCCATCGCCATTCGAAACTTCCATCGCCACACTCTGCATTCCTAAATTAGAAGCATCGTTATAAGCAATGCGGAAGAATCCGTTTTCGCCCCACTCATCTCCCCAGCTGTTTCTAACAATCCAAGCACTTGAAGCATCGTCGTACCCGACAAGACTGACTGCATGGCCGCCAAGTTGTTTGCCTGTGGTGTGTTTATAGACGCCGCTTTTGTAAAAGAGGAAATCTTCATACACAACCATCGCTACCATGACAGGTCCTTTTTGCAGAGCTTTTTTCAAAGCGCCTGCATCCGGGAAGAAGAAAGTAGGAGTAGAGTAGCTGTCTACTTTCATCACGCGGGAACTGGAGTTGCTGCAACTTGCGCTGCAAGCATAGTCTTCGCCAGTTGCACCCGATTTGTAAGGGAAGCAAGCTTCATCCGGCACACCGCTTTCTTGCAGGTATTGTCCGGCAGCAAAAAGTGTCCAACCCGATTTACATCCGCCACCACCGCAACTGAAAAGATGTTGTGGAGAAAAGGCGTAGGAGGATGCCGGTGTTTTTCTTGTGATATTTAATTGCGTTTCTAATGTCGCAACCGATGCAAAAGCGACGCAGCTTCCGCAATAAGCTTGATTGATGATCGGAGAAACATAATTTACTCCGTCTTTGTTACGCCAATCGATTCCAGAGGGACGAGAAGAATCGGTGTCAGGTGTACGGGAGTAAAACAAATCCCGCGCTTCTTCTGGAAGTTGCAAACCCATGAAGCGTGTTGCTTCTTCACGGTTTAAACTTGTTACCCACGAATCTGCTGCCTGCCAGCCGGCTCGTGTTTTTTGCAATGTATTGTTTAAAGAATGGATATTAATTTGTGCAAAAGAATTTGCACAAAGTGCTAGGGCTAATATCGAGAAAAAAACTCTTTTCATGCGTTCCCCCGTTTATTTAGTTTTTTGTTTAGTCGCGTTATGAACTGTCTGAAGTATAACAATAAATTAATGAAACGAAAACAAATGCACGAGGAGTCTTAACAATTCTATTCAGGGACTTTCTGTCACTATCTTTTTAAAATACGCTGAGTGTTCCGCCAACTGTTCCAGATAAGGTGCAATATCTTCTCTTTTTTCTTTCGGAAGTTGTTTTAAGTCATAGATATGTTGGTCGGGGACATAACGAAAGGTGAAATTGATTCTTCTGACGACGAAATCCTGTACTTTGATGTTGAATTTATAGTCCTGCAAAGTATCAACGCGCTGCACTCGATGAAATAAATCGTCTTTCCACTTTTTTCCACCAAAAATCTGCAACGCTCCGTCTGTCAGCCACTGTTGGTGGATAACTCCGTCGCGTTCTCCCCGTTTACTACTCGATACAAACTGAAAAAGTGCGCGTTCCCCTAAAGACAAAGATGCCACAGGACCTGGCTCAAAATCTTTGTGTTCTCCGACGCGCGCTGTGTCGTCTTTTTTTCCTGCTTTGATGTTTGTTCCGTACATGTTGATGAGACAAGTATTTAACTTCCACCCTTGGGGAATCGCCTCTTTATTCAAATGGCTTTTTGTAATCGCTTCGATTTTTTTAACCAGCCGTTGCAGTACTTCAGGATACGGTTCCGCCTTCACACAGCGATTGAGTATTCCTTTGGGCGGATGGTAATAATTCAAACAGGCGAACTGCCAATTACCCAGCCAGTAAACTGGGCGCAATAACCAGCGCTGACTTTCACCAGGCGGAGGAGGATTACTTTTTGAAAAACGCTGCTCCCAAATTGGATGCAATGTTTCTAAGTACTCCACAATTTCCTGACGATCTGACGGCATGAGAAAAAGCGGATCCATGTAAATGCCGGGAGGTTGAGGAAAAAGCATACAGGGAAATTACTATAGCGTTTAAAGTTTGTCAGTGATCATAATGCTCCTTAAGCATTTGCATATTCAGCTGTTAGCGTGATAACAAAGTGGAAAATAGAGGATACGTATATGAGAGCACTTTTCACCTTTCTACTGCTAACAAGTCTATGCTTTGCACAGGACGCAAAAATGAAACACACATCCCCATTAAATGCTAAACAACTTGAAAAAAAGATATCGAAACTGACTTCGGTAACTCTGAATGCAGATTTAAAAAGTTTATCCAAAGAAGACAAAGAAGCGCTGGAAAAAATCATACAAGCTGCTCGCCTGATGGACGAAGTTTACATCCGACAAGTCTGGAGCGGAAACGTGAAATTGCGCGAAGAACTGGCGAAAGACAATAGTTCTCTTGGAGGGCTTCTCTACCATTTATTCCGACAAAATGCTGGGCCCTGGTCTCGCATGGATGAAGACGAAATTTTTGTCACGGGTGTCCCTAAAAAACCGCTGAATGCAGGTGTTTATCCGGACGACATGACAAAAGAAGAATTTCAAACCTGGTTCAGCGGCTTAACTGAAAAAGAAAAAGCTGCTGCTTCTGGTTTCTTTCATGTCATTAAAAGAACTGCGGATAAAAAACTCACCGCTGTTCCCTACTCTGAAGAATACAAGGAATTTCTGGCCCCTGCTGCTGCCTTGTTAAAAGAAGCCGCCCAACTTACCAAAAACGAGACTCTAAAAAAATATTTAACGACTCGTGCAGACGCGTTCTCTTCCAACGAATATTATTTAAGTGACGTTGCCTGGATGGATCTAGATGCTCCCATCGATCTCACCATTGGGCCCTACGAAACTTACGAAGACGGTTTGTTTAACTACAAAGCAATGTTCGAGGCGTTTGTAACAATTCGCGACGATGCAGAGTCGGCAAAACTTGCTAAATTCAGTCAGGAGCTGCAAGGAATTGAAAACAACCTTCCTCTTCCCGACTTGCACAAAAACCCAAAACTGGGAGCGCTCTCTCCTATTCGGGTTGTCGATCAGGTTTTTGCTTCTGGTGAAGCAAGACGTGGTGTCATGACGGCAGCTTTCAATCTTCCCAATGACGAAAAAGTTATTAAGGAAAAGGGAAGCAAACGAGTCATGCTAAAAAATGTTCAAGAAGCAAAATTTAAAAAAGTGCTTATCCCGATTTCCAAAGTGGTATTGCCAGCGAAAGAACAATCCAAAGTGGACTTCGATGCCTTTTTTACTCACATCCTGATGCATGAGTTGTGTCATGGTCTTGGACCCCACAACATCAAGGTGGATGGAAAAGAAACTACAGTTCGCATGCAATTAAAAGAGCTCTACTCGGCGATTGAAGAGGCAAAAGCTGACATCACGGGGCTTTTTGCATTGCAACTTCTTGTCGATAAAGGTGTGAATGATAAGAAAATGGAAGCGACGATGTATACGACTTTTCTCGCATCCTCGTTTCGCTCCATTCGTTTTGGGATTAATGAAGCGCATGGCAAGGGAGTTGCCCTTCAACTGAATTATCTTGTGGATGAAGGCGGCTATAGTATCGATGCTAAAAAGAATCTTTTCACAGTAAATCCAGACAAGATCAAAGAAGCGGTAAAAAAATTGACTGGCGTAATACTTTTGATTCAAGCAGAAGGCTCTTATGAAAAAGCAAAAGCCCTGCTCGATAAGTATGGCGTGGTTCGCCCGGAAACTCAGGCGGTCTTTACGAAGCTAAGTACGGTTCCTGTGGACATCGAACCCTATTACACGCTTGCGAAGTAAACTATTTACTTAAACCTAGGTATTTACATGTAAATACTCTATTTACTGAAGGCAAATGCCTGCCCAATTATCAGGATTTGGTTAAGGCTGATGCCGACAACTTTACTTTCTTGCGAGTTCCCCATACAAAATCCTCCTAAACTTGGAGGTTTAAATGAAATTCGTTTTCTTATCGTTAGCTCTTCTTACATTAACAATCACTGCAGCGGAAAATACCAATGCTTTGAATCAATCAATCACGACAAATGTGAACGCTGGAAAGCCACATGGAGTTGTCGATTTTCGCCCGTCCTACATGGGGAAAACAGGCGAAATGCACACCGAAACTGCAGCAGAATTAGGCTACGATTTTAAACCAGGTACTTCTGCATTTTACCGCCAAGAATTCACCACAAATCTTTATAACCCCAGCAATGTGAATGGCGTAAATTCCATCGCAGGAGATGGTTACATCAAGGGTACAAATTATAACTTGGTTCCTTTTGAAGGCACTCCATTTACTCTCGGTTATGAAGGCCGCGCCTACCTTCCTACAATGGAAAAAAAGCGCGAAGCAGGAATGCTTACAGCTATCCGCAACTATGTCTGGTTAAAATACCAAGCAACAAACAGTTTCAATGTATATCTAGCCGAAGTTCCAGTTGTTCATCTTTACAACCAAGTAGGATCAGGAAATTTCGCAAACCCCGTATTTGAAAACAAAGTGGAACTGGTGGGCGAATATATCTTTACGAGCAACTTGAAAGTCGTTGTGCCAGTTAAGTTTTCTGTCACTAAATACTCCAGCTACAAACAAGGTGCAGTAAACAATGATGCATGGGTAAGCAATGTGTATATCTACCCAGAGCTTCACTACAAATTGACTCCTAACTGGAAAGTCGGAACTGGCTTCTATACAGGAGCGCTTACAAACACTGGATTCAGCGGTTTGACGCTTGATGAAGGTTTCAAAAATACTACTTTTCAAACATTCGTAGTTGCGACACTGTAAGTTTGTTTTGAGTAACAAACTTTACAGATTTTTTTCGACTGATCTTATGGTGCGCGTTTCTGTTGCGTTTACCACAGAGATCGTTAAAGAAATGGTTTCGATTCAAGATCCCTATCCCGTAGCGGCGCTCGGGTTAGGGAGACTTTTAACTGGAACTTATCTTCTTGCTGCACAACTAAAAGAAGGTTTTCACATTAGTGTGCGTTTCCAGGGCAATGGCCCTATCGGTGAGTTATATGCTGAATGCCATCCAGATGGCCGTGGCCGCGCATACTGCCAAAACCCGCATGCAGATTTGCCGTTAAAAAACGGACAACTCGATTTGGCAGGTGCAATTGGGGAAGGATCGCTGGTCGTTTCTCGCGGGCAACCGTTTCAAAAACAACCCCACACAAGCATTGTGCCCATCATGACGGGGGAAATTGCAAGCGACCTGACTCATTACATGCGCCAGTCAAACCAAACGCTTTCTGTGATTGCTCTATCCACGTCTTTGAACGCGACGGAAAGAGTGCCTGCATCGGGCGGAGTTTTAGTGGAACTGATGCCCGAAACACCCGAATCCATCATCGAAGTCATTGAGAAGAAAGTAGCAAGTGCGGAACCTCTCTCCAGCTACCTCACAAAAGGCCTGTCTGCTGTTGAGATTGCCAGACATTTTTCCCATTCGACAGACCTGATAACCAAGGAAGAACCGCTGACCTTGCAGTTTCATTGTCCTTGCTCCGTTGAAAGGGTGCATAGAACCTTGTTGATGTTGGGCAGAGCGTCGCTGTCTGAGATGATCCTTAAAGGGGAGCCAATTAACGTAACTTGTGAATTTTGTGGAAGAAAATATGCCGTTTCCCAAGATAAACTGCGAGACCTTTCGCTCGAATTGCCCGAAAAAGCCACGTCGTAATTAATTTTAGCCGTCTCATGGACTAGCCCCCGACTTCCTGATAAAACTTTCTCTTTTAAATTCGAAGGATTGCTTATGAAAACATTTAACCTATCCAAAGAACGTATCAGTGCAGAAAATGTTTTAAGAAACATTTCTCCCGCAAAATTATATGAACAGGCTTTAAGAAACGAAAAAGGCTCGGCCATCTCCAGTTCCGGAGCACTTGTTGTTTCTTCCGGAAGCAAAACGGGAAGAAGCCCAAAAGATAAACGCATTATTGATGAGCCAAGTAGCAACAAAGATATTTGGTGGGGTGATGTAAACATTAAGTTGGACACCCACACTTTTAAAATCAACCG
>CAYNEF010000075.1:0-13242 GCA_964396165.1 uncultured Pseudobdellovibrionaceae bacterium | reverse complement strand
ATACAAGAGAAGTAAAATCTAGACAGTCACAGACGTTAAAACATACCCGTTATGTCTCTGCAAAGTTTAGGCGGGAGTTAAAACAAGAATCAGGGCACCAGTGTACTTTTAAAAGTGCTAGTGGTGTCAGGTGTAATCAAACAGCCTATTTGCAAATCGACCATGTAAGGCCCTGGGCGATGGGTGGAAGTAGTCACGAGAAAGAGAATTTACGTGTACTTTGCCAAGCCCATAACCAGCTACTTGCAAGAGAGTATTTTCCAAAATCAGCGGCTTTTCAGAAACGCCTAAGATAAACATTTTTGAAAGAAGTTCAGTGGCAGAACTAAGTCAATATCTACAGTCATTCAGAAACAAAAGACTTGAGCATCTCTCAAGAGATACCCGCCAAAAACGAGAACGCCGGCTCCCCGCCATCCATAGCAGGCAAGAGCCGCGCGCATTCGTCTTTAACGAAACAGTATCTACTTTAATTCACGGCATGCAGCCAGACTTCCAGATTCCACGTTTGTTTTGCTAGCTCCGTAGAGTGAGCAAACGGTAGATTTGGTTGTAGCTGAAGATGCTGATTTAACTTTGGACATTTCTTTTAATAGAGCTGTGCCGTTTGTTGTAGCAGCGTCAAACACATTGACTCGAGATTTTGCTGTAGTCAGCTGTTTTGACATCGCTCTTTGGCCAGCTCCTGTCATATTGAAATCTTGTGCAGGCAAACCGCTCTGAGCACGCACGGATACATACCCGTTTAACATCTGCCAAGAGACATACGTTGTGCTCGCTTTGCGTTTGATCTGAATGACGAAGTCTGCTTCCACTTTTTCAATTGGACCTTGTACAATTTCCAAACGGACACTGACTCCGGCTGGAATCAGATTGATATAGACATTTCCGTTCACAGGGCAAGTTATGGTTGCCGTAAAGTGTAGAGTGGTAGTCGGGAAACCGGGAGTAACCACCGGCTGGCAGTTACCCAAATTCAAGGTAGCTCCGGGAATAGCTGGAACGCCTCCAGGAACTGGTACTCCACCGCCCGAGAGCAAGTATGGCTCAATCAAGGCAAATACAGATGTAAGATCTGCAGGAATATCTTCTGCACGCACTGTTTTTGCGGAAAAAAGTACTGTTAGACACACGAACCCCATTAACAATTTTTGAAATTGTTTTTTCATATTATCCCCCGATAATTTTTTTATATTTGTTTTTTGGAAGGCGAAACTTACATTCAACTTGCGCGACCTAGAATCACTCTAGGGATCGTTTGTGCTTTGAAGTTGTGTGAAAAGTGAAATTCCAAAATGCTTTTTACGAGCGATTTGAACGAGTCTTTATTCCTCCAAGGTACCGGTGAGTTAGGGATCTGCGCGTCAATAAATTGGGCAGAGTGTGTATAAATTCAATACAGCAAATTTCTTTTTTCTCCTGTGAAAAAGTAGTGTTTTCACAATTCCTTCACAATTTGTCGCGATACAAAGTCTGTAAACCCTTTGTGGACAAGGGTTTGCAGGTTTCATTAAACCTTGTCTCAAATTCAACCGAATAATTAATTAGTAACGGGGAAGCCTAACCTATGCGAACAACTCCATTCAGTAAAATAGATCCTGAAAAAGTAGATAGAGAACCTGAGTATTTGACCAATATCAATGTTGAGAAGTACGAGAAGTGCTCCTTCTGTAATTCAAAACTTATTTTCTCTCATGATTTGAATTTGGGATATCTTCAGGTAGTTGAAACAAGCCGTTGTCCAGGTTGCGGCGTCTCCACCCACCCCAAAAAATTCACACTACAATAGATTAAAAAATAGAAGCTACTTCAAAGCCTGTCACAACGATGAGTGCCAGTTGGATGAGTCTTTCTACAATATTCGAAGAAACTGCAGACACTCCTTCTAGAGCGATTGCGGATATAATAATTCTCGAACCTAAATTTGAAAAATCAGAAAATAAAAGCACTGCTAAAAAAAGATAAGCAGGTATCAAACGGTGCAGCCAAATTGTATTTACCCCAATTGTGACAATCGTACCCGCTAAGAAAATAAAGATACTGATCGTCTGGCCCAAATTCTGATGTGAAAAAAGATTCCCCCATTGTCCACCTGTAATGTAGCCAATTAATGTCGCAAGTGAAGAAGACTGGTATTGGGTGCTTAAATACATTAAATCTCTATTTCTTAAAAACAAGGCTAATCCCAAAGGCAAAAGAAACAGCATCAGTCGTTTAACTACATCGCCCATTTGTTCGTGACGCTGGTAATACCAAAATAAAATCACAAGCAATGGAACAAGCCCTACAGCGAGTAAATCCGTTACAGCAAGAAGCCCCAACGCCAATCCGCCCAGTAACCAGGTGTTGTCGAGCGCGTGTCGAATGACCAGCATAACAAGAAAACAGGTGAGAGACTGATAAGATCCCAGACTGAGTTCATAAGTCGTTATCCAAAGCATCGCAAGTGCAGCGGTACCCACTGCTACTTCAGGCAATGCCATACGGCTTGTGAGTGTATAAAGTTCCCACAAAAATAATAAACAAAATATATTGGAAAGAATCAGAATTATCAGTGCCGACGACATACCTGTAGTGGATTTGATGGGAACTGCAATCCAATAGAAGGGATTTCTTGTTTCCGTAAACAAGCTTGATAAGGAGTTCTGGCTTAAATTGTCCACCATTTTGGATTCAGTGGTTTGTCCTACTTTTTCAATAAAATGGGCTACGAGAACTTTAGTGGGTTGAATTTTTTTGGTACTGGTCGGCGCTAGTGTTGCGTTGATAGTGGTAAGGGCTATAAAAAAAAGCAGTGCTCTATGACAAACGAACGCAAGAAAGACTTTCCACATAAGTGCTAACTATCATATCAAGTTAACTCTTAAATTTCACCGAGCTTTTGTTTGACTAGAACTAATGCGACGAGAGATGCAGTTTCGACCCTGAGCTTGTTCTTCCCAAGACCGAGACTCTTGGCGTTGTGATTTTGGATTGTGCGAATTTCTTCTTCGCTAAAGCCCCCCTCACTGCCTATCAATAGCTCGACGTCTTTTTCAGTAGAGAGTTGCAATTGGTCATTGCGAGAGTTTTCGTAGCTGTAGACTAACTCTGCTTCTTTATTTCTCTTAACAAGCCATTCTGAGAGCTTTAATGGAGGAAGGAGTTTCGGAAAAGTGAGAAGCTCGCACTGTTTGCAAACTTCGTGGATAAGCTTGTTCCATCTTTCTTCATTCCACGAGTCCGGGTGCAAGCTATGTTGAGTTAACAAGGGCTGGAAGCTTTTCACTCCAATTTCAGTGGTACGGCGAATCAATACTTCTAAAGCTGAGGATTTGGAAATTCCAAATGCTAGAGAAACACGAGAGGTAGAGTGGTCCACTTTGAGACTTTCTACCAGAATTACAGAACCATTGCGGGAGTCCTCTACGATTTTTCCTTCGGCCAACAGACCGTTTCCGTCAATTAATTGTACCGAATCACCTGCCTTCATTCGCAACACTTTGGCAAGATGGTGAGATTCTTCACGGTTGAGCGTGATAGTTTGTCCGGTTGCTATTTTATCTTGTGTGTAAAAACGCGACATCAGGTTCTTTCAAAATAACTTTGTTTCTGCCGAAATTTTTGGCTGTATAAAGTGCTTGATCGGCCATTTCCATCATTTCGCTGGCAGATTTTGAACTTGAGTCAAAAGAAGCGAGACCGAAACTGGCAGTTACTTTCTTTTCTGCTTTAAAAGCTTCTTCTATGATACCTCTTAAGCGTTCACATATTTCAAGAGCTTTTAACGCAGGCGTTTCAGGCAAGAGAAGCACAAACTCATCGCCGCCAATACGGGCTATCACGTCTGTTTTTCTTAAATTTGAGTTAAAAATTTTTGCGGTAAGTTTCAAAACCCGATCACCAAACGCATGCCCTTTTTCATCGTTAAGACTTTTGAAATCATCAATATCAATCATGGCAAGAGTGAACTGTCTGTTGTATCTGCGAGACCGTTCCACTTCTTGCTGCAGTTTGAGATCAAATTCTCTTCTGTTAAAACATTCAGTAAGCGGGTCAATGGATGCAAGAAGACTCAATTTTTCGTTGGCATTTCTTAAGGCAGCAGTTTTTTCTTCGATGATTTTTTCGAGGTTTCTTTTGAGATCGGAAATGGTCTTATTTTTAAGCTCCAGTTCGCTTTTTAGCTGCTCAATGTACTTCGAATCATCCACACGTGTTCCCATATAAAAAAGAGATGGAAGGGATCCATTCCAGGAAGGCCGTTCTGGAAAAGACCCTGGTCTCCCATCTCCAAATCTCTCATATGTGCAACACTTAGACCACAGGTATTCTGTGACTAAGAAAGAAGGGGGGGATGCAAAGCGAGTCTACAGCAGTGACAATTTACGCTTATCATTTAGGTTTTGCAGCACCGTGCTTAGCAGCTGCGGGAGTCGTTTTTTTTGTAGATGCTTTTCCAGCGTCTGGAGCTACTTTTTTTGCTGGGGCATTTGAGCCGGCAATTGCTGGGTTATTTTTTCTAATTTCCTCAGCTTTTTTCTTAATTTCTTCCTTCTGCTCTGGAGTAAGTAAAGCCATCATTTCATTATTCATCTCTTGAGAAACTTGGGACAGTTCTTGTTGAGCAGCACCCAGCTTTTTTTGCTGTTCAGGAGAAAGTTTTGCAGCGTTATTGATGGCATCAACAAGATCTTTACCTGTTTTGCCAGCTGCACGAGCCTTCATTCCGGCTTCCATTCTGGCTCTTTTCTGCTCGTCACTAATGGAGTTAGCTACACCTTTTCTCGCAGCTTCCAATTTGTCTCCATATTTTTTCTGAATCTTTTCCAATTCAACTTTTTGTTTGTCAGTAGGAGCAATATTGTAGGGCAAGCGAACCATCATCTGAGGAGGCGGTGGTGTAACGGGTCCGCCTGCTACTGGATTGATTGCTCCTGGTGCGCCTGGCGGGGGTACTGCGCCGGCGGAAGGCGCTCCTTGTGTATTTATCGCTGGCGCCGGAGGTGCTTCTTTTGTGCAAGAGATGAAAAAAACGAGTGGGATTAATACGAGTTGGGTGAGCAAAGTTTGTGTTTTCATAGTCTCAATATTTTAGACTATTAGACGGTAAAACGTAAATTTTTTGTTTGGAGCAGTGTGTTGGTTTAATACTGTTTCTCTAGTCTCCTAAAAATTTTTAGTTGCTGATTTTTACAAGAGAAGAGAGGCACTGCATTTTTTCAGCTGAAGTAAGGTTCGTACGGCCTTCCTTTTCTTCCAACATGCGGTTTACAGAGGGGGCAAAACGTTCAGGTGGCACAAGACCAAGTCCTGCTGCTGCGACTGCATACTTTTGTCCAGAAGAATGCCAGTTTTTACCAAATGCGCCCTCGCGGATTTTTTCAAATACTCCAAATGCGAGTTTAAAGTTTGATGCATTGGTGGTTTTAATCGGACTATTTGCTTTAAAATCTTCTTCACCATGAAAAACAGGGGGAATGTCTTTGGTGATAACAGCATTGGGTCCGAGGTTTTTTAAGAAATTATCCAATTCCGCGCCGTGAATAGTCGTATTTTCGCTTAATACTGTGCTGTTAGTGGAACTCCCTTTGGCTCCTAAATGGTTTACTTCCACTTCGAGCTGACCATATCTCGCAGTCGGTCCATATTCCATTCCGTCTTTATCCAGTTGGCGAGCTCTTACGTCATCGAGAGAAATTTCTACCTGATCTCCCGATGGAGCAGTGAGTTCGAACTTTAATCGTTCATCTGTGAGTTTTACTCTTTTCACGAAGAAATCAGAGGGTGTGCTTCCTGGAGTTTGCCAGCGGATGATTTGTAAAGGGTTTATCGGGTGGTCGCTATTTACAAAGCTCTCCATTGCTTTTGGCTCTGGAAAATCTCGCATGTCATATTCGATGCGCTCATACACTGCCCCTTCAGCATATTTACCATCGTTCGGTTTGAAATTTAGACTGGTGACACCATTCCCCGTTCTGTAGCGGAGTGCCATTCCCAATGAAGCTGCATCGGATTTATCATTGTCCATGTAATCATCCACCATGGGTTGTCCGACGTATTTTCTATTGGCTACTAGCTTCCAACCTGGGCCGAAAGTACTTTCCACCAGAGCAGGATCACTTTCCAAATCAGTAAAATATTTCGCCACTTTTGGCAGATCATTTAAGTCCACATGAAGTTTAAGTTCATTTTCGAAACGGCTACCCGCAGTTGGCGAGTTGTAGAAATCAGAAGCAAAGTATTTGGTTTTTGTTGCTTGATCAACAGCATTGTTAACATCTAGCGCCGTTGTTGTTCCCCCTTTTGTAAATCCTGAGGTGACGGCAGCAGGCGCTGGTGTTCCGCCGGGTAGAGTAAAGATTCCTTCTCTCGCTAGGCCACCCCATTGGTGGTTCCAACCGTTATTATAATTTGATCTGACTGCGCCGGGAAGAAGTTGGTCTGTGTACATATCCAACTCGGGTTGGTTCATCCATCTGGCGTAGGCATACAAACTTGTTCCTGGACCGATTTCCAGTTTAGCGTTCGGTGCTTTTTGTTTTAATTCTGCATTAATTTTTGCGTAATCCAATTCATACGTGCGTTCTGTATGGTAATCGGTATCGCTGTGTACAAATTGGTCGTCCACTTTTACGAGTTCGATCATATTTTTGCGCCCTGTTGTGGGATCCATCACAGGAGCAAGAATGCTCCAGGAAACAGGACTGCTCAGTTTGTACATATGGAAAGAAGCTTTTACCTTGGCTCCATTCGGTGTTGCTTCCACCGAAGGAACTAATTTCGCGCGTTGATCAGCAGGAGGTGCATTGGTGCTGGAAGCAGGAGTGGCCGTGGCAGCTGGTGCTGCCGTAGGAGCCGCAGGCGTCGGCGAGCCGGATCCGGTCTCCGCTTTTACCGATGGCATTGCTCCAAGAATGAAAAGGAAAACAAAGAAAAAGTTTTTAAGTCGAATCATCTTTACGTACTCCACATTCAACAGGCGAACTAGTGCCTGCGCCTTCATAAAGCAATGTTTGTACCCGTAGCTTTTGCTCACTGATGTCTGACTGCGTGAAGTGAAATGTCACTCACCTGCCAGAAAACTGGCGTATTCTGGTGGTGTTACGTTGTAAGAGCAGTGCGGCTAGATTTTTACTCGTCTGAGTGCGGCATCAGCATCTTTCTTTCCTCTTCTCTTGCCAGTAGAATGGTTAGACTCATGAAAAAAATTATTCCTTTAGTAGTCGTTTGTACGCAGATTTTTGCGATTCATCCGAATTTTAAGTCGAGAAAAATTTCAGCTACGAGCAACGAAGCTCTTAAGTCCAAAGTTGAGTCAATTCTTCCCAAAGGCAAAGATTTAAAATATGGAATTTTGCTTACGTCTATTGATACTGGTGAAGTTCTATTTGAAAAAAATGCAGATGAACTTCTCATACCGGCATCGACGAACAAAATTTTTACGGCATATACCGCACTTAAGAAGCTCAAACCGAATGCAACGTTTAAAACCTATGTGCTTATCAATTCACCTGTCAGAAATTTTCAATTAGGTGGAGATTTATATATAAAAGGCGGCGGAGATCCGAGTCTGGTGTCTGAACGTCTGTGGATGCTCGTAAATGAGTTTGTACGCGCCGGTATTAAAACCGTAAAAGGAAATATCATTGTCGATTCGAGTTACTATGATTCTGTCAGAACTCCAGAATCGAGACCAAAGTATTTAAAAGATCAGGCGTATAACGCTCCAGTCGGGGCACTTTCTTTTAACTTCAATACGACTACCGTCTATGTTCGCCCCAATGAGCAGTCTGGTCAGCCACCCGTTGTTTATACGGATCCGGAAAATACATATATTGATGTGGTAAATCAGGCGACAACAGGTAAAGCGGGAAGCCAAAATACATTGAATGTGAATCGCACTGAATTTGTAAAAGGCGATATCGGAGATACGGTACTTCTCAGAGGTTCGATACCGGTAGATGGGAAAGAGCAGCATTTTTACAAAAATATTGTAAATCCTGCCTTATATACCGGGCATATGGTTAAAACATTTATGGAGCAACGCGGGCTTCGTGTCGAAGGCACGGTCAAAGAAGGAAGTGTCCCTTCCGAAGCAAAGCAAATTTTGGAATTTGAATCGCAGCCTCTGTGGCAAGTGATTTGGGGTATGAATAAATTCAGTAATAATTTTGTAGCGGATCAAACGTTAAAAAAACTAGGTGCGGAAACCTGGGGTCCTCCGGGAACGCTGGAAAAAGGGGTAACGGTAGTTCAAGACATGCTTCAGGAAATCGGAATTCCCAAAAACACTTATGAAATTCACGATGGCAGCGGGCTGACAAGACAAACAAAGGTCACTTCCAGGCAAATCGTGAAAGTATTGAGCGCTGCATATAAGGATTTCGCTGTTTTTCCCGAGTTCATTTCCTCATTAGTGATAGCAGGAGAAGACGGTACCTTGCGTCGACGATTTCCCACATCACAAAGTGAAGCAATTCAATTAAGAGCAAAGACCGGAACATTGGACGGAGTTGCCGCGTTAGCTGGTTACACTGTTTCGCAAGAAAACGAACTTTTAGGTTTTGCAATTATCTTGAATGACAGTAAGGGAAAGTACGGTAAAATGTCTCCTTGGATAGATAAAATAGCGCTCGAATTTCACAAGTACTCACGAAAATAGATGAAACTCTTCTTACTCATTTTGCTTCTTCCAGCTTTCGCCTTTCCTATTCTTCCTTTGCCCTATACCGACGAACCGGTGGAAGACGAATCTAAAATTATTTTGGATCCCATTGTCAGAGATGTTGCGAGCATTCCCGCGTACCAGGATCTGCAAGAAGGCTCTAAATCTAGAGATTTGGATTTGCCCCGCTGCATTGATAACAATCTTTTCAAAGTGCCCAAAGAGTTACAATCACGAGTAGATTTTTGGAAGAAAATTTATTCAGAGTACACAAGTCGAGAAGCAGTCTTACATGACAGTTTCTATCCGGAAATTATTTATGAAGTGGTGGATTTAAGCGCCATCGCCAACGATGAAAGCTACTCCTATCAACAACGTGCTAAGTTAATAAATAAAGCGCTGAAAATTCGCCGTGAAAAAATAGAAGACAATTTAAAATTTATTCATGCAACTCAGCACAATCCAAGTAAAATTCCAGCGGAATTATTCAGCTTATTTAAAAAGTTTGAGTCGATTAAAGAAAAAAATAAATTTCTAGCCGCCTCTGACAGGGTCAGGGCACAAGTGGGTCAACGTGAACAGATAGTGCGCGGTCTATTTTTTGGGGGAAGATACTTTAAACGGATGATGGAAATTCTAGAGAAAAAAGGTGTACCTCAAGAACTCTCCCGCCTTCCGTTAGTAGAATCCGCATTCAATCTCAATGCCCGATCAAAAGTGGGTGCTTCAGGAGTGTGGCAGTTTATGCATTCCACGGGAAAGTTGTTTATGAAAGTGGATAAAGCCGTGGATGAGCGAAACGATCCCATTACGGCAACTTGGGCGGCAGCAGATTTGCTTTTACAGAACTATGAAGCGCTCGATTCGTGGCCGCTGGCCATAACGGCATATAACCACGGACGCGAAGGCATGGCACGTGCTGTGAGAAGTTTGGGAACCTCGAGTCTTCCGGAAATCATTAAAAACTACAAATCAAAAACATTCGGTTTTGCTTCTTCTAATTTTTATTCTGAGTTTTTGGCCATATTAGAAGTGGAAAAAGAATATCGTGCGCATTTTGGCAAGATTAAAGTCGATGCACCGATAGAGTTTGAAGAAGTCGTCGTCGTAACTGAGGCTAACTTTCCGCAATTGGCAGATCAGTGTCAGGTAGATCCAAGACAGTTGTGGGAATTAAACCCATCCTTAACCGACTGGGTGACATCGGGAAATGGCAATATCCCTCAAACGTTCAGACTAAAAGTACCAGTGGGAAAAAAGCAAAATTGCAAAAACTCCACGCAGGTAGTGCAGAATTTTCTAAAGCATTAAGAAAGTAAATCACATGATTGAAACAGGACTAGAAGTATTTCTTAAAAAAGAGCACAAACAATTTCAAAAACTGCGTTTAGGAGTCGTTTGCAATCAAGCGTCAGTCACACGTGATTTAAAACACATAAGTCAGCACGTACTGAACAAAAAATATAAATTGAATGTAACTGCTTTTTTTGGTCCTCAGCACGGTATCAGAGGCGAAAAACAGGACAATATGGTGGAGTCGGATGACTACGTGGATCCGGTGACAGGAATTCCGGTCTACAGTTTATATGGATATACGCGCGAACCCGTCGATAAAATGATGGCGAATATCGACGCGTTTGTCATTGACCTTCAAGACATCGGCACCCGCATTTATACATTCATGTACACAATGGCGAATTGTATGCGTGCTGCTAAACGAAAAGGGTTAAAGGTAATTGTTCTCGACAGACCGAACCCTATCAATGCAATTTCTACCGAAGGAAATATTTTAGATCCGGATTATGTTTCTTTCGTTGGACAATTTCCGATGGCCGTACGTCATGGACTTACGATGGGTGAACTAGCACAACTATTTAACAACGAATTTGGAATTGGTTGCGACTTGCAAGTGGTCAAAATGAAAGGGTACAAGCGTACTTCTTGGGGAGACATGTGGGACAGAGAATGGACGCCGCCCTCTCCTAATATTCCAGTTTTAAGTGCGGCAGTTGTTTTTCCTGGGATGGTTCATTTCGAAGGGACAAATATCTCAGAAGGCCGAGGCACCACAAGACCTTTTGATTGGGTAGGCGCTCCTTTTATTGACGCTGATAAACTAGCCGAGCACATGAATCAGTTGAAATTAAAAGGGGTATATTTTCGCCCAATCTTTTTCCAACCAACTTTTCACAAGGGAAAAGATCAAGTGTGTGGCGGAGTGCACACGCATGTGACAAACCGGGCAGTATTTAATGCCTTTGAAGCAGGCGTGCATCTTCTGTCTGCCATACACAATTTTTATCCGAATGATTTAAAGTGGAAACAGCCGCCTTATGAATATATTTCTGACAGGCTTCCTATCGATGTAATTGCAGGAACAGATGCCTTGCGTTTGGCAGTAGAAAAGGGAAACGTTACAAGTTTTCTAAAAAAATCCAAAGAGGAAGCAAAAAAGTTTCAAAAAGTGGCTAAAAAATACTGGTTATACAAGTAATCCGACCAGTTTTCTCATTACATCACTCTGAATGCGCGTACTTGAAAATACTGCTGCCACAAAATAAGTCGCTTCCCATTCTTTGGAAGTTTTTAGCGCTACAACCTGTCCTTTAAAATCCGCCACCATGAAATCGGGTACTAAACTCCACACATGAGATGAGGCGATTTTTGCCATCGCAATCGAATAAGCATCATAAAGAAATACCGGCTGCGTTTTTATTTTATACTTTTCAAAAATAGGATGCCTATCGCATATCTCGATTCCTTGAAACGATTTGGGAAGTGCGCACGGATAATCGGAAAGAGCCTGAAATCTTTCCGGCTCTTTCTTTTTTAAAATCGGGTGATCTTTTTTTACGGCTAGAACAAGTTTGCCTTCAAAAAGTTTTTTGTGAGTTAGTTCCGGATGGACTAAAGGGTTAAAGCAAACTCCTAAGTCTAATTCGCCAGAAAGTACCTGGGAAACAACTTGAGAGGATCGCATCGTAAATATTTCACCCGATAATTTGGGGTTTTCATTTTGCAGTTTTAACCACGCGGGCACGAGCCGGCGCAGGCAAAGGTCATGGCTTGCGGCCATTCTTAAATTTCCACGTAATTCGACTCCCTCAGAAGACATTTCTTCTTTCATCTGGTTTACGTCATTTAAAATCTGAACTGCCCGTTCCTGCAATAATCTGCCATGGTTTGTAAGCTTGATGTTTTTTCCACTTTTAGAAAAGAGTTCTCTGCCCAGTTCTTCTTCCAGCTGTGCAATACTGTGTGAAATTGCGCTGGGGCTAATGGCACAAGCTTTTGCGGCTTTTGCAATGTGCTCTGCCTTTGCCGCCTCAATAAAGTAGTGGAGTTGCTCTAATTTCATAGCAAGCCAATTTAGCATTTTTCAATCCAATGTCACTAGAGCACGCGGCCATTTACAAAGTGCCAATCTATTGGGCTAAAAAGCTCGTTGAACTTTGTCCTCCGCAGTCGGCGTCCTCGATGTGGCTTTGGCCACGCCTGCGGGACCTCCTTTGTGCGTTCTAGTCATCAAGCTTTTTTTCCTCAATATCTTTGGCACTTTGCAAATGGCCGCGTGCTCAGTAGGATGAGTCGCTATGACACAAGAGTTAACACTGAAGTTGGAGTTCGGCGAAATTGCGATAAAGACTTCTGGAAATTCCGGTAAACGCATTTTAGCGCTGCATGGTTGGCTGGATAATGCGGCAACTTTTGATACCTTTGCGCCGCTTTTAAAAAACGTGCAATTTGTAGCGATGGATTTACCGGGACATGGGCTTTCCTCCCACAAAGCTGCTGGTTATCCGTACCACATGATCGATTCGATTGGTGTGATATTGGCTGTGATGGAAGAGTTGCGTTGGAAGTCTTGCATCTTGATGGGGCATTCGCTCGGTGGCGCGATATCTACTTTGTTCGCAGGTGCATTCCCAGAAAAAGTGGAAAAATTAGTTTCATTTGAAGCGTTGGGACCTTTCAGTGCCGAAGCAGATGTTTTTCCAGAGAGAGTGAGAAAATCTTTTACTGAATTGATTCTGACCAAACAAAAAAAGTTGCCGGTTTACTCGACCGTCGATGCGGCTCTTGAGACGCGGCTCAAAGGTTTTGCAGCAGAGAGAAATGGGCTAAAAAAAGTAGTCGAGCGCGGGTTAAAGCCCGTGAAAAATGGTTTTACCTGGCGAAGTGATGTGCGTTTGAAACAGGAATCCTCGCAGCGTCTGACGGAAGAGCAAATTTTATCTTTGTTGAGACAGATTACTTGCCCTACGTTGCTTGTCGAAGGCAAACAGGGACTGAAGTTTCCGGGAAGCGAATATGAAATTCGCAAAAGTCTTGTGAAAAATTTAAAAGTGGTGGAAGTGCCGGGCCAGCATTACCCCCACATCGATTCCCCAGAGGAAACAGCTAGACTAGTGCAGCAGTTTATTGATAATTAGTTTTTTGAGAAGGGCCGGTAGCTCAATTGCCCTAGCGAGGCTTTAGCCGAGCGTATCGAGATGATGTTGCTCTCGCAATTGAGCTGCTAGAATTAGTTTTTTAAGAAGGGCCGGTAGCTCAATTGGGAGAGCGCCACGTTCGCAATGTGGAGGTCGAGGGTT
>CAYNEF010000074.1:0-13413 GCA_964396165.1 uncultured Pseudobdellovibrionaceae bacterium | reverse complement strand
TCAGAATTTTTTTAGGCATGTGTCCGGGCGTCGGCAAGACCTATTCGATGCTCGAAGCGGCACAAGAGCAATCAAAAGCAGGGTCTGTTGTGCAGGTTGGTATAGTTGAAACTCACGGAAGAAAAGAAACACAAAATCTATTAAACGGCTTAGTTGTAATTCCCAGAAAAACTATAGAATACAAGGGTAAGATTTTTGAAGAATTAGATTATGAAGCCATAATAAAAAACAAACCTGATATCGCTATAATAGATGAGTTAGCCCACACCAATATCCCCGGAACTCTACACCGAAAAAGATACCAGGACGTCCAAGAAATTCTGCATGCAGGTATTGATGTCTACACAACGATGAATATCCAGCACATGGAAAGCCGGGTAGATCTCGTAAAGCAGATAACCGGCATCACAATTAACGAGACTGTGCCCGATTCTGTCTTTGAAATGGCAGATCAAGTCGAGTTGATTGACCTGCCTCCACAAGAACTGCTTAGACGACTCAAAGAAGGAAAGATTTATCTTGGAGAAATGGCGGAACGAGCGCGAGAGAATTTCTTCAAAGAAGAACATCTGCTTGCGCTCAGAGAATTGTCGTTGCGATTTACCGCCGAAGTAGTCGACGATGAATTACATGATCAAATGATCAAAAAGCAAATTGCTGGTCCGTGGCAAACACGAGAAAAGCTAATGGTCGCCATTAGCCACAGTCCCTATTCAAAAAGACTAATACGTACCGCCAGAAGAAAAGCATTTAATTTGGAAGCAACTTGGGTGGCTCTTTATGTCGACTCCGGCGAGCCACTTTCGGATGAAGACAGAGAGATGCTTCGAAAAAATGTGGATATGGCCATGGAACTTGGCGGCGAGTTAGTAACTGTAAGAGACAACAATATCCCGGCGGCCATTAAACGCATCGCTGAAGAAAAAAACATCACACAAATCATCATGGGTCGTCCTGACAGGAGATTTTTCCATGATCTGTTACACGGGGGGACACTACTCGACCAATTAGTACGCGAAACAAGCGAAATCGATGTCCATGTGATGCGACAACAACGTCGACCTAATTTCCGCAGATTCAGATTTAAAATCCCCTCGTTTGGTGGCACTCTTGTCCAGTATTCAAACACATTGTGGTTTTTTGTAATCGTTACCGTACTAGCCTCAGTGATTGATGCCTACGTAGGATATCAAACAGTGGGCTATCTGTTTTTAGCTGCAGTTCTTTTGGTCGCTAGTATTGCAGAACGAGGTCCGATTCTTTTTGGCGCAATTTTAAGTACCTTAATCTGGAATTTTGGTTTTATACCTCCTCGATTTACTTTCCACATCAGCGAAACAACAGATGCAATGATGTGTATCGCGTATTTTGCAGTTGCTATAGCGGGAAGCATGCTGACCACTAAAATAAGAAAGCAACAAGAAGAATTAAGAACACGCTCTCAACGTACTAATTTACTTTATGACTTTAATCGCACTTTGGCTTCAACCACATTAATTGAACGCGTAAAAAAAATTACGGAAAAATTTATTCAGTCTACACTTCAAGGCAGAAGTACTATTCTCTTAAGAGATAAAAATGGCAAATTAGAGCACACAGAAGATAGTTATTCAGGCTTACCCTTAAGTGAAAAAACACTTGCTGTAGCCCAGTGGGTAAACGAAAATGCCAAAAAAGCTGGCCTTGGTACTTCTACTCTTGCAGGGACTGATGTTTTTTGTATTCCGCTTGTCGGTACGAAGGGGACTGTAGGTGTTATCTCTTTCTTGCCAACGGACGGAAAAGCACCCACTTTAGAACAAGAATCACTACTAGAATCAGTAGCAGCAGCAAGTGCAATTGCTATTGAACGACAACAGCTTCAAGAAAGTGCACAGAAGATAAAACTCTTCGAAGAATCAGAAAAACTTTATGAGGCAATTTTAGATTCTGTTTCTCATGAACTGCGAACGCCAATTACATCCATTATCGGAGCTGCGAGCGCATTATCGGATAAAGCAACAGCCAGCACGGAGTCAAACCGAAAAAATCTAACCGAAGACCTGGTACGTTCCGCAGTTAGACTGAACCATGTTGTGGAGAATCTTCTCGATATGTCGCGGTTAAGTTCTGGCAAATTGGAGCTTAAAAAGGAACTAATGGAAGTATCCGATCTTGTGGAAGAGTCAGTGCAAGAATTCAGAAAAACCTGCGAAATTGATCAAAGAATCCTCGTCCAATGTGAAGAGAATCTTTATATTAACGTAGACTCAAAAATGTTGGAGCATGTTCTTATCAATCTCATTAGAAATGCTTCTCAGTATTCAAAACCTGATACAAACATTCAGATAACGGCGACCAAAGACTTTGAGAACAAAATGTTGATTTTAGACGTACTGGATGAAGGCAAAGGAATTCCTAAAGAGATACAACCCCAAATTTTCCATAAATTTTTCAGAGAAGTTGGAAGCCCGGCAGGTGGAGTCGGTCTGGGGCTTTCTATCGTGAAAGGCATTGTTGAAGCTCACGGGGGACAGGTTTCCGTCTCAAGCCGTGAAGACAAACAAGGCAGCCGGTTTAGAATTCTACTTCCCTTGTGGAAAGAAAGAGTGCCCGAATCCCCATGAGTAAAACACACTCAAAAAAAGTAGTGATGATTGATGACGAAAAATCCATTTGTCGGTTTGTTCGCATCAGTCTTGAAGCTCATGGTTATGACTTTTACGAGGCAAATACAGGAAAAGACGGGATTCAAGAAGTAATTGCACGACGTCCAGATCTTATTTTGCTGGATATGGCACTGCCTGACATGAGCGGACAAGCAGTACTCGAAAAAATTAGAGAATGGTCAAAGACTCCGATTCTTATTCTCACAGTGCGCGATTCTGAGGAAGAAAAAGTAAAAGCACTGGATGCCGGTGCTGATGACTATATTACTAAGCCTTTTGGTATTCCAGAGCTACTTGCTAGAATGCGCGTTGCTGAACGGCATACGGATAAGGCATCAGGTTCTCCCTTATTTAAAACTGGCCCGCTTGAAGTAGATAGAAGTTCAAGAACAGTTAAAGTGCATGGGAAAGAAATTAAACTACGACCAACTGAATATGATTTACTGCATGTTCTTTGCGAGTATGCCGGTAAAGTTGTTACACATAGGGCATTATTGCAAGCTGTGTGGGGCCCTAACTCAACTGAACATACACAATACTTAAGAGTATATGTTGGACAATTAAGAAAACGACTTCAAGTCACACCAGAAACACCGGACTTCATTCAAACAGAAGCAGGCGTGGGATACCGTATGAAACTTATTTCAGAGGATGACAAAAAATGAAAAAGCTCCTAATTCTTTGTGTTTTACTTTCCTCACTTACGTTGGCAAATCCTATAACAAATGATGTTGTGATCGGCGGTTACATCGACAGTTATTATGGTTTTGATTTTAATGAACCTACTAGCGACAGACAGTACACAACTCAAGCATTGCGCTCTAATGAATTTAATATCAATCTCGCTTATATCGAAGCAAAACTGCAAAAAGAAAAAGTACATGGAAGGTTAGCGCTTCAAGCAGGCACTTCCGTTTACGCCAACTACTCTGGAGAATCCCGTTACGGTTCTGGTAGCCAGCTAGCGGATGTCATGCGCCACGTGCAAGAGGCCTATGCTGGATATCAAGTAACAAAAAATCTTTGGATCGACACAGGCATCTTTTTTTCTCACATAGGCAGTGAAGGTTTTATCTCAAAAGATAATTGGAATTATACGCGTTCACTTGCTGCGGATTATTCTCCCTACTATCAAGCTGGTGTGAGAGCGCTATACACAATCAATCCCAACTGGTCGGCGCAATTGCAAGTGATGAACGGCTGGCAAAATATGATTGAAACAAATACAGATAAAGCTATTGGCATGCAAATCAGCTACGCTCCGACAGATAAATTTTCGGTCACGTATAATAATTTTATCGGTCGAGAAAGTGGATTGCGTATTTTTAACGATCTCATCTTTAAGTTACAAGTATCAAAGGATCTGTCTCTCTGTCTTACAAGTGATTTCGGACTACAGAAAAAACAAGGTATTGATGACTACTCAAACTGGTTCAATGAGACATTGACTGGTCGATTGGCATTGAGTGAAAAATTATTTCTTGGCACACGACTGGAATATTTTCAAGACAAAGATCAAGTTCTCATCACTACGAATACTTCCAACGGATTTCAAACATACGGTGCTTCGTTGAATCTTGATTGGGAATTAGAACCGGGACTTTTGTTTCGCAACGAACTGCGTTACTTACTTTCTCGCGACGCGGTCTTTAACTCAAAAGATGGTAGTAACACGGGAAATACACTAGCAATAACCTCTGTATCATTAAGTCTTTAATTTAACTGAATTTTTCCAATAATTTAGCCGATATCCATATTAGCTAAATGAACTTGAAAACTATATTCTTACTTCTCCTTACAATTACTTTCTCATTCTGCAGTGCTGAGCCTTTCTGTCCAACCTGTTTTAAAAAAATCGCAGAAGCTCACACCGTTATTTCACTGCGGGTACAACACGATGACACACTTAACAGTCTGGAACACATGCGCGGTGAAAACGGTCTTGTGAAAGATGCGGTTTTTTTAAATAAGAATTCCGATGGCAGCGTAGTTGTTGTGCCACTAAATCCCAGAGTGGCTCCTACAAACATTGCACTCGATCTTTTAATTCAAGCGGAATTGGCAACGGCTTCAAAGCCCCCTTTGAACGCACATAAAAATGTAAAAAAGATTTTAGAAACTCTAAGTAAATTTCCTTACCACAAGGAAAGTGGGCTTTTTTTCAGGGAATATGACAGCAAGGGATATTTAGCGCTGCAAAAAGATATCTCCGCAATAGACAACCTGCATCTGGCTTTAGCACTTTGGACCGTTGCAGAAACTTTTCCCGAAACTCAAGACGGTAAACAAGCCAGAAAATTATTTAATCGAATGGATTTTTCAAGTTTCACCGATCCGAAAAAAGGTCTGCTCCATGGGAACATCGCGTATCAGAATAAAAAATGGAAAGTGGAAGATTATCATTTCGGAAATTTTGGTTCTGAAGCTCGTTCTTTTTATAGTCTTGGTTATGCATTGGGACTGTTTAGAAAAGTGAATACTGAAAATTTCCCAGAAGAAACTTTATCTAATCTTAAATTTGAAACTGCAGTGTGGAATGATGGAAAAAATGAGAGGAAATTATTAAAAACCTGGGATGGCGGCGCTTTTCAACTTCTCCTTCCGAATCTTCTCATCGATGAAGCAGAAATTTCCAGCAAACTAAAATCGCGTTTTGAAAATTATGCAGACTATATACTAGAAGAGCAAAAAGTAAGGCAGTTGCCACTCCCTGCGGGCCACTCCGCTTCCGCAAGCGGAATAGATTTTAGAAGTAAAAACTCCCCCAAACTCGAATATATCGCAAAAGCAGGAAACACCTTCTTGGTGAGCAAAGACAATGAGGATCTGAACGACAAAAAGACTCAATCAGAGTGGGATTCGATTGTTACTCCCCATGCGTTTATTCTTGCATCTACTATTTCCCCCCCAAAATATGAAACAGCGATCAAAGATGCTGTAGAGTTAAAATCTGGAAATAACGCTCTTTACGAGCCCGGATTCGGCTGGATGGATGGTTATTCGGTAAGTGGAAAAAATAAGAATCAAGTTATCCCCGTACAACTCGCACTCGACCAAGGGATGATACAACTTTCGCTTTTTAAAAGGGAAGCACCAGACAACAAGACGCTCAGCGCTCGTGCCTTAAAAAATAACAAGCAAGTTTATGAACGTCTAAAGAAATTTTACGACGAGGTAGACAAGAAACTAAAGTAGGCTATCTTCCTAGTTCTTCTTGAAATCTGTTGGAAAGATCTGAATCCGAAAGCTTGTGCTCCGATAAAGCATACTGGTAATCCCCGCACTTCATCGAAAACATATCATTTAAAGAAAAAGAAACGATTTTAGGAAGCTGCACACGGTTTTCTACGCACGCATCCATTAGAGTAGAAGCAAGGCCGCCATACCTGCAATGCTCTTCCACGATATAAAACGTCGTGTCTGGCTGAAAGGAAACCATTTCAAAAAGAGATTTTGGAAAAGGTTTTAGTCGAGGAATTGAAATACATCCCATATCCAGTTGAGATGCATACTCGAGCGAAATACTCGTCATCGATCCCATCGTAAGAACAATCGGACGTGAAGTAGTCGTTTTTCTTAAAAAAATAGGTTCAGTCGAATTCAAAGCGCCACTTGCGTGTACTTTTTTTCTATCTGATTTTCCGATGCGGATATAACTGGGTTTTTTACTTTTAAACGCTTCTTCAAAACAAACTCTTAATTCTTCTGCGTCACTGGGAGAGTAAATCTGAATGCTGGGAAGTGTACGCAAACAAGAAATATCTTCTCCGCACTGGTGAGAAGCACCCAATGTCGAATAGACAAGACCTGCGCCATCGCCCAAAAGCACTACTGGTAATTCTGAAAAACAAATATCCAGTTTAATCTGCTCGAGTACGCGAATCGGAATAAAACTCGAAAGCCCGTAGACAATGGGATGAAAGCCCGTACGCGCAAGTCCCGCAGCAAGGCCCACCATCATTTGCTCCGCCACTCCCACATTCATAAACTGAGAAGTGCATTCTTTGCGAAGCCTGTCAAAAAGGGCATACCCGTGATCGCCCGAAAGCGCGATAAAGCCCGGATCTTTTTTCGCCTGGGAAACTAAAAGATTGCTGAGTAGTTCACGCATCGGTTTTTCTGACTTCCTTTAGCGCCTTGGCGTATGTTTCTTCATTGAGCCTTGTGTAATGCCACACATTTTCATTCTCCATGAAAGAAACGCCTTTTCCCTTCACCGTACGCGCGATAAGCGCCTGAGGTTTCGTTTTGCAGGAGAGAAGTCGAGCAATCACTTCTTTTAACTGTCCGGCATCGTGCCCGTCTACTTCTGCACATTCAAAACCAAAGGAGGTGAACTTTTCTTTCAATGGTTCGAGACTCAGAATATTTTCAGTCTTTCCCATGGCCTGAAACTGGTTAGCATCCACAATCAAACATAAATTCGAAAGTTTGTGTTGTGCCGCAAAGAGCATGCTTTCCCACATCGGCCCTTCGTTCATTTCTCCATCACCCGCGATGCAAAAAATGCGATTGGGTTTAGACGATAATTTCATTCCTAGCGCGATGCCGGTAGCGATGGGCAAACCATGGCCAAGTGATCCCGATGTTACTTCAATACCAGGGATATTCGATTCACTTAATCCCCTTAACTCAGAACCATTTTTAAAATAGTTATGCAGATCTTCTTCTTTTAAAAAACCCAAGCCTTCAAGACAAGCGTACACGGACATAACTCCGTGGCCTTTGGACAGAATCAAATAATCGCGCGCAGGATCTGATGGATTCTCTTTATTAAAATGCAAAAAATCTTTGTAAAGAACCGACAAAATTTCCACAAGGGAAAAGGCGCAAGGCACGTGCACAGACTGGCCGCGAAAAGCCATGTTCAACACTTTTTCCCGGATTGTAGATGGTTCAAACACTGTAAAAGTTTTTAACCCACGCATGGCGCAAGTACAAGAGTGGAAAACTAGAATATAGCCATGCGCGTCATTATCGGATTTTAAAATAAAACAAGACAGCGATAGCGGCTATGGTTACGCACAAAGAAGTAAGCCGTAAGGTCTGTTCCGTAGGCAAAAAGGTACGTCCCAGCTTGCGATAGGTCAGCCACAAGTAAATCGCGGTACATACCAGGGAACAAGCAGAGTAAAGAATGACAACAGTCATTGCGTGCAATTGAAAGTGCATCGCAGTCCAACTGGAAGCAAGAAGCACTGCCATCCAAATTGTATCGGCAAACGTAAAAGAAGAAGTCTCCCCTTTGTGCAGAAGAATTGTATTGTACGACCAGGAATAAACAGCTCCGAGTAACGAAAGACTTAAGATCACAAGCATTAAAGCCGCGTAATCAAACTTTTTAGAAAAGAGAAGAGTAACAAGATACGGACTAAGTGCGCAGATAAGAACAATTCCGATGGTGGCAAGAACAAGAAGCAAATTTACCATTTCAGAAAGTAATTTTGCTTTTTGCTCATCATGACGGAGCTCGCCAAACTTTGGCAAAAAATAACTACGCACTGACGACATGAGTACGTTCGTAGCCGTATCAATAATTAGATATGCCGCCGCAAAATTTCCTAAGTAATCCATGCCATAATTTTTCTGCATCATGGTTTGCAAAAGAAGAAGCCCGCCAATAGTGGCAATACTCTGCCAGGTAACCAGAAGACTGGGAGTACCAGTGCGCTTTAAATAACTTATTCCATCTCTAAAAATCTGTGTTGGTGCAGGCAAGTGAGCATTTTTTAAAAGCAGATAAGTACCTACACACAATGCAATGGCACTTCCGGAAGCAACATTTAATGCCAATCCTACGCTGCCTAATTTAATTAACGGCACAATTAAAAGTAGAGTAGAAATGGAATTTACAAGCTGGAGTTTTGAAAAATCTCTTACGCTGCCATTGCCTCTTACAATCGCAATGACATTTTGCAGAGCAATGTTTATCCACGCCATAAAAAGTACAACCCGTACATCTCGCATCTGTTCTAACGTCGGTTGACTGCTAAAAAGCAATTTTGCAATCGGTTCTGCAAAAAATAGACTTGTGAGACTCAGAAAAAGAAACTGCAAAAATCCACTTGTCAGACTGGCGGCTATGGTTTGGTATTTTTTTTCAGCAGTGCGATCAACTGAAATCTCTTGCATGAAAATAACCGAGTATCCGAGAGAAAGCGTACCAGTCACAGTAGAACCTAAAGAGCGGTAAAGCCCCATCAAGGCAACACCGTATGTTCCAAGCAGAATGGCAATCAGTTTGTTTGTAATCACGCTGAATAAAATAGTAAAAATACTGATGCCAGAAAGCAGACTGACTGCCGGAAGAAATTTTCTGTACGAAGGATGGATCCGGGAAAGTGTTTTTTCAATCATGGGAATACCACTCTAAAGTTTTACGAATGGATTCATCGAGGGAAATTGGGTTTGTTAACCCCAATTCTTCTCTCGCCCGTTTTGTAGAAGGTACGTAACGCGCAGGTTTAGCACCTGTTTTTGGGCTTTGTATTTCCACTTTCACGTTACAAGCGTCCGCCACTTTTTCGGCAAGTTCGGCAATGGAAATGACTTCTTCAGATCCTACGTTATAGGGACGGGCGGGTTTTCCAAAAACCATGATTTGCATTAACCAGACAACGAGATCAGCTGCGTCCATATAACTGCGTAGAGCGCTACCGTCTCCCTGCACGCAAATTGTTTTTTTACTTAAACCATCGCGGATAAAATTTCCAAAGGCGTAACTGGAATCCTGTGGCAAAAGAGGGCCGCTAAAACAAAAACAGCGGGCGATTTTTGTTTCCACACCAAAATCGTTGAAATACTTTATCGCAAGCTCTTCGGCTGCGCGCTTACCTTCGGCGTAGGCTTTGTGTCTTTCCGCATCCAGTACTAGCGGATAATCTTCCTCGTGCAAAAGATCAGAATGTTGTGTGCCGTAAACAGCCCCACTGCTTGAAAACAATACGGAACATGCTGATTGTGTACGTGCGAGCTCCAATATATTCTTCATCGCAAGCGCAATTGCACTTTGTTCGGGAGAAGCAAGATGGATAATGTGATCCACTTTTCTGCCGGTGAGAGAAAAAGTAGTGACGTCTCCTTCAATGAGCTCCACACACTCTAAATTTCTTTTTGGAAATTTTGCAGGGGTTCTTAAAAGCAGAAGTAATTTCAAATCTAATTTGAGTTCTTGGTTTGCAAAGACGAGCGATTCCAAAACCCAGGTACCGAAAAATCCCGAAGCGCCTGTTAAAAGAATTGTGCTTCCATGTAATTTTTCAAAAGCAGAACGCGCGCTATCCACAATGTAAGTTAAATCCTGTTTGGCGAGTTCTTTTGAAGTCATGATTCACGCGCAGTATCGAAGTCAGCGCTAGCATAGTCAAGCTAGGCACGATCATATTATGCATAGCGTTATTTCGGTTTTTTGGAGTCTCTTTTAGCTTTGAAATAGGCTGAAAGTACTCCCGCACACTCATTTTCGAGAATGCCACCGGTAATGTTTGTGGGGATGTGGTCAAATACATTGGAAGTAATCCAGGGTTGTATTCGTAATAGCCCGGCATCTTTCGTATCTTTGCACCCGAAATAAAGATTTGAGATGCGCGCAGATAACAAAGCCCCTGTGCACATCATGCAAGGCTCAAGCGTAACGTAAAGCGAAGTATCGGGGGGAAGTCTCCACTGTTTTGCCTGCTCGTTATAGTCGAGAAGTGCCTCGATTTCGGCGTGCGCAATTGTCTTTGCAGACTGCTCTCTTTTGTTTCTTCCTCGACCGATGATTTGATCGTTGCAAACAAGGATCGCACCGATGGGAACCTCATCATTAGCCTCTGCTTTTTTGGCTTCTTCCAGAGCTAAAAACATGTATTTTTTGTGAACGTCGTTCATTAATTATAGAACATATTAGACGCATTCCTTCTTGTCATTTTTCTAAAATAGGCCCATATTTTCTGTCATGATAATCAGACAAATGACACATCGTGACCTTAACCAGGTTGCCAAGCTTTGCGGCGAGCTTGGATATAACGTTACCCCTAGCGAAATTGCCGAACGCTTTCAGTGGATCACTGCCAGTCAGGCAAATGCCGTCGCAGTAGCCGAAGACATGAATGGAAATGTCGTTGGTTGGATTCACGTCGCAACAACTCTTGCACTGACTGATACCATCCGTGCAGAAATTGTGGGGATTGTCGTCACTCAAGAACACAGAAGAAAAGGTGTTGGCAAACAACTCGTGCATTACGCAGAAGATTGGGCGAGAAACCACAGACACATCCGTATTCGCGTGAGAGCACAAGCGCTGCGTGAAAACACACAAGAGTTTTACAAAGACATTGGTTACGATTTAAGAAAAATCCAAAACGTATTTGTGAAAGAGTTAAGAGGAAATACTTAAAAATGCATGCTTTAAAAGTTTTAGGATTTATTCTTTGTCTTCTTGTCGTTTCCAGCTGCGGAGATAAACAGGAAGAGGCGAAACAAGTTCCCAATGTGCCTATCAATTCCAAAGCAGGATGGACGCAAGAATCGATTGATGTGTTGATTGCCTGTCAGCCTTACCCGGGCAAAATGTGCGAATGCGTGATTCCCAAAGTAACTACGAAATATACGCCGGAGCAGGTGAAGGAAAAATCGCCATATGTGGCTGAAGATATGCTTTCTATCAAGGCAGAATGCGGAGGATCAGGAGATGTGACTTCTTCACCTCAAAAAACTGAGGAAAATCCGACACCCATTGGTATCACGCAATGGCCATACAAGATGATGAATATGCAAGATACTAACTGTGAAACCGGTGAACACACTTACGAAACATTAACGTTATTGTGTGAAGGACTACAAAGTACATCACTAAACAATGACTGCGCGCTTGAAACGAGAACAAAAGCATTCGAGTTTGCCCGATGTCCTGGAACTTTTCACAAAAAACCTTAACTACGGTTTTATTTGATTCGCGTGTAATTCGAATTGGAATTATCTACCCTGGCTTCTCTTTGCAGTTTGCTTTCATCGACAGTGCGCTTATTTAAACCCTCTCTCGTATAAACAGGTTTCGAGCTGAACAACGCGCAAGAACTTAAAATCAAAGCAACAATAAGAAGCCCTGCATATTTGATAGAGTGCATTTTTTTTCTCCTTTGTTTTTAAAATGCGATAGTGATTACTTCGCCACTGCTTGGATAACTCGTCCAGGATTCGATCGTGCCATCTTCTTTAAATGTAAAGAAATCTGAAGTAGGAAACTTATCACCTACATACTTGATAAAAATCTGTTTATTATTTTTTAAGATAGAAGTTTTGCATACTCCCTGTTCTGCCATCAACTCGAGCGAATGTGCGGCTGCAGATACGGACAAGCGTTCGGCACTTTTATCGATATTCGGATAGGTAACCATGCCTTCTATATCTGCATCAGGATGGCCCGGTTCATATACTTTTTTGAAAAATTTTCGGGACTGTACTTCAAACTCTCCCGATTTTTTCCTCACTACGACCTGCGATTGAAACGCAGTTCCATCAGGTGTTCTCGTCGTATTAAAGTTTGCAAAGTTAAAAGAATGAATAGAGAGTTGTAGTTTAGAAAAATTCAAGTCGTTGCAATCAAATGAGGCACTTCTAGAATGATGAGATAAAAAAAGTGAACATACGAAAAGCAAAGCAATTCTTTGTTTGAGCATTTTCTCTCCTAAATGTGCGGGATTATATTTATTCTAACATAATAAAATACACTGCAACGCAGTAAACAATATTTTCAAATAGTTGCACTTACAGTTTTTGTCCGGTTACATCCGCTCCCTTAGTAAACGTGCTCCCCTAAGACCATCGACATTTGACATGAAAGCTCATAGATAGTGATTTGAATTAAAGAAAATAATTTAAGTTACGGTAATTACAAGACTTACAGGTTACCTAACACATGAGGAGAAGTGCTACGATGGAAACCATGAAAGAAAACGGGAAACATGGAAAATCGAGAACTCTAAAACGAAACACTTGGGTCGAAGAGGTGATGAAAGCCAGCGCAAAACCACGTTTTAACTCCAATAGAGAAGCTCTTACTGCCCTCACAACTGAGTTTGAAGTACTTGCAGCCAGATTGGGATTTTCGTCGACAAAAGAGCTGTGGGAAATTGCTGAACATTCCCCTGAGTTTAAAGAAGAGTTTTTGGAAGCTCTTCGTCTCAAAAGAATGATTTCTTATTTTCAAAAGCACCAAGACATATGAAGCACGGTTGGAGGCCACTCCAAAAATATCTTGAGGTACATGAGCGTGTCCTACGTTTTAACCACAAGTATATGGATGTTCCCAAGGTTTATGAAAAGGATTGGGTCACTCCTTATTATTTGATCTTGTCCTGTATTGGTGTACATGTGAATACCTTTAATGGGAATCGCGTTCGCGTAGATCTGACAATGACTACAGAGGTTGACCGCTCAGTTCCGAATAGACCTAAGGCACGCACTTTCGATTATACGTTTAGTGCTAATCGACCACGCAGCGAGCCTCTTATTCGATATTGTGCACCCCATTTGGAAAATCACCCTGAAAAAGTGGCGCCTCATCATAAATTCCATCACAAGCACAGTTATTTTAATGGCAAAGAAAAAATAGAAATTCTTACTGATGAAGAGCGGCCGCATGTGGGAGAGTTTTTGGGAGAGGTATTAAAAAGATTTTAGTACAAAGGTTAATCGTTAAAAGTTTGGTGGACCGGAAGGGGATCGAACCCTCGACCTCCACATTGCGAACGTGGCGCTCTCCCAATTGAGCTACCGGCCC
>CAYNEF010000073.1:0-13856 GCA_964396165.1 uncultured Pseudobdellovibrionaceae bacterium | reverse complement strand
AATGGGCAAGAATTGCGGACTTGGTAGTCACTCCATCCGTGCTTAAAGAAGCGAAAAAAACACCGGAGCAAAGTCCCGAGGGGATGATCGATCATACAAGAGATGTCCCGAGAATTTTTAAGTTTACCGTAGTAAATGACAAGCACTTTGCAGATTACTTGGCTGAAGCAAAAAAACGTCCTGTGATGCTAGAAGGACTAGCAAATCAAGATCATAAAACGCACCTAGATCCACAAGCAAAAGTGGATAAAGTCGATATATCCATAACAAACAGTGCGAGCAGTCTCACAAAACCAGTACCTACAACCAATAACGATGTGAATCAGATTGCTATCAACATCGAAAAGCCGGACGCAGAAAAACCCGTGCTGAGTATGACGTCCATTCACACAACACGTCCAGCCCTTGCGATGCCATCGGCTCTCTCTAGTACTATTCCTATTCCACCTCCAGCTACAGCGACCGAAAAGGTGAAACTCGAGTGGCTAAGAGACAATGCAGAGATCGCAATTTTACTCGGGCTCGATATTAATAATATCGATCAGGCCGAAGAGAAACTCGCAAAATACAAAGAACGTCGTGTAACTGAAGATTTGGCAAGACAAGACAAAGAAGAAAAAGAAGCTAAAGCAAAGTGGTTGAAGGCTAACCCTCAACCTGCCGGTCAAAACTCGGACATTGCATGGGCCACGTACAAATCTGACCAACTCCTAGCACGCATAAATAGTGAAGTATCAAAAGAAGATTTGGCACGAAGAGAGAAAGAAGAAAAAGAGGCGAAGGCAAAGTGGTTAGCTTCCCACGTAGCTCAACCTGGAGAAGATATCGACTTTGAGTGGAGAATCTACAGTGCGCAAAAACGTGTAGCCGCACTCAGAAATAGTATTTCAAAAGAAGAACTAGCTCGTCGTGACAAAGAGGAAAAAGAAGCTAAAGCGAAGTGGTTGGCTGCTAACCCTGTAAAACCTGGGCAAGATCCGAATATGGAATGGTTAATCTATGCAGCAAATCAGCGCGTACATAATCTGCATGAAGACAGAGTCGTTGCAAAGGATGCCGATCTTGCTAAAGCAAAAGAAGCGGTTGAAAAATTGAAGTTGGAGCTACTAAAGAATGAACCGAAAAAAGTAGTAGTGCGTTCTGCTACAGATTACCGCACACCAGAATTTCAATCTACAACAAGTACGCGTTTATTTGAGGCATCACAAAATTACTTTTCACTAAGTGAAACACCTGAAGATTTCAAAACCAAGGAAAATGAGGTTTCTCGTTTGTTAGCCAATAATCTTAAATTTCCAGAAAGCAAATATAAAGAAGAGCTTAAGTGGCAATTGAAAAGAGATATTCTTAACAGGGAGGACTTGCCAGACTGGAAAAGAGCTGCCGCAAGAGATTTATATATCAAGTTATCTCCGAATGAAAAAACGGACATCCAAAATCTTTACGCTAGCTACTCTCCTGAAACGAAAGCAAAACAAGCTGCAGCAGCTGCAGAAGCAGCTGTGAAACTTGCAGAGGAACAAAAGAAAAAAGAACAGGCAGAAATACAAAGACAAAAAGTATTAGCAGAAGAACAAGCCACATGGCGCAGAAAACAAGAGGAGTATGCGGCACAAGTTGAGGCTCAGCGAAGACGAAACGAGGAAACGCGGAAGCGAATACAGTACGAAGCACAACTCGAAACTCAACGAAGACAAGCCGAATGGAACAGGCTGAACTCACGTGAGAAACAAATCGTAAACAACTCTTTTTACGAAAGTGATAGAAGACCCGCGGGAAGCAATATCTTCGTCGGAAAGGCAAGTAGCGACGCTGACTGCATGTGGAAAGCAAACGCTAAAGGATTACACCGCTATTCTTTTGACCGCTATACGGGAGATTGTTACGGCGGGTACTTAACAGCTGTACGACCAAATAGGTAGGCATAGGGATTTACGGTTACAAAGGAGTATAACGACATCGCACATGTGCTCGTCCTGATCGTAAATGTGAAGTTATAAACTCATTCGATATGAAATTTATAGAAGTAATTAGATTTCCCAGGTGGCCTCTTAATTGCAAATTAATACGGCAAACCATTTTAAGGAGTAAGAAGTAAAATGAATAAATATGTAACCATTAGTACATTAATGATGAGTCTATTAATTAATTGTGAGGCGAAAGCGGCTGACCTTACAGGTCACCACGGAGCCGAGAATACTGGCAGCGCGCACGTTCGTGCAGCTGCAAACTCAGATGTTCAAGGCAAAGTGCTCCTTAAGAATCTCGTAGAGAAAAAAGAAAAAGAAATAGTCCAGCTTCAAAGTGATGTGGCGGAACTGAGAAAAACCTTGAGTTCTCCTAAATATTATAGCAATCGGGCGTTTTGGATGCTCGGTGCGGCTTCGGCAGCTGTAGGAACTACCGTTTTAGCACGAGAAGCTGGCTCTATACTATTCGCCCCTTTGTCGTCGCAACGAGGCACTGTAATGAATCGTCTTTTCTATATTAGTCCTAACCTCTTTAAGAATGTTGGTTTGGGAACAGTTGCTGTAGCTGCAGGCGAGGGTACAATGTACTTTACCGACGAGCAAAAGAAAACTTGGGAAAAATTACTTACAGAAGCAGAAGACAGATTGAAATCTGATACAGAACAATTGGAAATAATCAAAAGTCAGCTTTTACACTAAGCGAGTTCAACTAATTAAGATTTATGCAGCTTAGATTAAGCATCCGCTCTGTACTCATTTTACTATTTTTTCAAAAAACACTTTGGGGGCTAGCTTGCCCCCAAGTTTTTTTTCATTTGGTTTCAAAGGGCCTACAAACTACTTCAGAAAAATGGAATCGGCTAAGGCTAGCAAAAGAATTCAAAAATTTTGACGACAAAGCCTACGCAGAGGCACTAGCCAAATACGAGGGCCTACTACAAAATCCAAGTCACACCATCCCGAACCCACCTTTTTCTCCGGAGGAAAAGGCAGCATTTGTGCAGTTGCTTTTATCTCCGACTAAAATAGAACCGGGACGATTTAACAATTCCGACTTAGCGCATCCCACCCGCGAACTTCGCATCCAGGCAAATCATTTAGCAGGGATGAATTTCAAGTCTGGTGTAGTAAGTCTGCAGCCTGAGTGGTTTATTGCTGACTATCTGATGTCGCAGACTGTACCACCGTCTTTGCTATCCCTCCTTACAAAGGCTGGGTGGCAAAATGCGGTAAAAACTACGTTACTTGATCACTATGCTAGCGAATTTGAAAATAGAAAAGTCACTGACGCTCTTGAACAGATGGACGCTTTTCGTGATCCCTCTAATAGAGAAAAACTCATGCATTTTCTCCTCTCAGAAAAGGGAGGATTTAAACAATTTTTTAAACGAATTAAAGGCCTGTTTGGCGAGCCCTTGGAACCTTTACCAGATAATCTCTACGAGCGGGCCCTCCAACACGGACTAAATTCAATCTACCCCGACTTAAAACGCGAATTTAAGAATAACGCTAACTTTGAGTTGGCTTGGTCCACGGCGAAACGCCTCTTTGCATTAGGAGTAAATACAAGCATTTCGACTTGGATGATCGCCATTCAATATAACGACGAACTAAAGAAGAAGAAAGAAGCTGAGGCAAATACCGCAAAGTTTGAAAAGGACCTTGAGGAGCTATCCACTTTTGCACAGCATCCTAGCGTTAGTGATGAGCTACGCGAAGATTACCGTAAACAATTCTTTGAAATGTTTAACCGCGACCCGACATTAGAGGATCCCGCTTACCGAATTTTGATGGAGCTGAAGTCTTCTTCGAATACGTCTGAATGAGTACTTTTTTGGTTACAAGTTTGTCGAATGCTATTTGAATTCGCGTTTTTATAGACTTACTTCTAGTAGACATGTTTGCAAATCACGCTTGGTTTCAACGGTATCAGAGTTGCAATCTCTCTCTCTGCAAACGTAATGAAATGAGAAGAAGAAATGAAACGAACCTTAAGAACTCTGAGTGAAAGTATCTTTATTTTATTAATTTGTATGACACATGCATCAGTTATTTTAGCAGATGAAAAAACTAGTCATGTGCAACAAGCAGTTGGAGGAGAGGGGGGCTTTTCCCCATCTCAATCCAACTCTCGTGCCTCTGGTCTAGTAAAGATCTTACTGAAGAATGGGGAAAACAAGCAAATTACAATCAACGGTACTGTTGAACTTTCCTGCGGAAACTCTAGTGGCGTCCCTGACACTGAAGCGTATGTTTGCAATGCAAAATGTGCATGTGTCGACCGCTACACACATCGTACGTTTGACAAAGAGTCATATGGAAGCACTGAAAAAAAAGCGTATGAAGAATTGGAGTACGCTTGCGGGCTGCAATGTGCGAGTCTTGGATATAAAGAAAATGAAAGATATTTAGAGGTATTAGAAAACGGTAAGTTTGTAGACGCAGTTCGAAGCAAGGTTTGTCGTAAAAATAAAAGGTAAATGTGACGCTTTTCAAAGGAGATTATCAAATGAAAAACTATTATACCGTTATTATCGGACTGACTCTTTCGTTCTTGGCTTTTTCCGATATAGGAATTGAGCTGAAAGCGAACGAAAACACAGAACCTATCCACTCTAACGTAGAACAAGAATCAAACAACGTCGAACTTCGTGACTCGCTTAAAGGTTGCAGACAAGCCGCCATTAAGAAACTTAAGGAAGAAGCAAAGGGCATAAACGGAGTGTTGATCGAGGAAAGTGTGCGCGTTTCAGCGGTGGATGATCGACCTACTAATCCAATCAAATATGTCTGGTTCAAAGGAACAGTCATAACTAAGAATGGTACAGAAGAGCTCCAGGTTATGACGCAGAAGCCCCTTCTCAGAAGCTGTTTTTGATCTCATTCGATTAGTGTCATTTTAGCTCTACTTACTTTGAGTCATTTGAACTATTTTTCACTTTTTTTTCCTTCTTACCTAATTCTAAGCTGACAAAAATTGGCCCCCTGTTTGCATTTTGGCAACTATGAGCGCGCTAAATAACCAATAAGAGGAAAATAAAATGAAAAAATACGTATTTGGAATGTTATTCGTGCTTACGCTTGGATTCAAAGTCCAGGCGGCACAATCCTGTGCCTCCACCGTTCTTACACCCCATGACTTAAACGGCTGGACGCCGTCGCCTCATGCGGCAAGTGTTGAGTCCGCAAATGCTGGCACAGTAAAAACAATTCCAGTTACTGACGGAGCATCTTGGTGCCAAGCCTCTGTTCGTTGTACCAACAGCGGCAGATGGCGTCTGTTGAATGTAGATTGCAATCAAAACCCCTATTACTGCCCATCTAAAACCTTTACGGTTTATGACCTCGGTGGATGGGATCCTATTGGCGGTTCATACTCCACAAACAACGGACAAAATGGCCAAAGAGAGCGCTTTTGTGCCCGTGCTAGTGACGGTCGCACTTGCAAAGTAGTCGTGCGATGCAACGCCGGCGTATGGAGTCCTGACTGGTCCACGAGTGCATGTCCTAATCACTGCAGATAAATAATAGCTCGGGGGAGAGTTTCCGCTAGATCCTCTCCCCCGTTTTAGTATAGAAGTGGCACATGAAATTTTTATTCCTTATTACTGTATTTAATTTAACGCATTCTCTTTTCGCGTTCACACTCGAAACAAAAGTCGTGACACACTCCTTGCGTCGCTATGACTCTGCAGAGGGGAAAATGCACGCAGGGTGGGGACCTCACCAAAAGGGAATTCTTCGCGCATCAGACGACTCTTTATGGTTTGTCGTGGATGAAGGCCGCTCGGTCCATTCAAATGAAAAAGCAAACTTCCTTAAGTATGATGGGATTTCATGGCAGCAAAAAGGAGCGCTGTCTCACACACAAAGTATTCAACAAAATGTGACTACACATATTAAAGGCGACGTCATTTACACTTACGGAGTCAATATCGTCAGACACGAGATCGAAGAATGTGGGTTTAATACCAAGACAGAAAGGGAGATCCTTTGTCACTCTGTCAAAGTGCGAGGCAAAGCGGTTCAAGCTGGAATTCTTGCAAACTATATCGGTTCTGCACTGACTCCAGATCATGAGCAAATCGTGTGGTGGACGCAAGTAGGCGATGCTGGTAAACCGGGCGCACTCGCGTATATTTTTACAAGGGGTGGTAGGTGGTTCGGACCCTACTCAGTGTCTATTGGCGGAAGCAATGCATTTTCATACCAGTTTGTAAGTTTCTTGGATCCGACTCATATGGTGATGGCGGGAGAAAGTTATTTCGGAAATTTTCCGAAGACGGGTTACTTCTCTGCACAAATTGGAACACTGGGGATAGGGGGGAAACTTTCTCCCTTAGAAAGTTTTAGTTCGCCAACGGAAAATAAGGAAACTATTGGTACTATGCAAGAGCTCTGGAGAGATCCACGCAACGGGAATCAACATGTCTTTGCATACTCTTTTGAAAAAGGAAGAATTGCTTATTACTTTTTGCCTCAAGGTAAAACAATTAAAATGTCCGAGCCCACTGCGTACTTGGAACAAAGCTACCGCATCCGTGCGATCGCAAAAGGCAATGCGGTTTATTTTGCAAAAAGTGGCTTGGGTAAAAAAGACGCCGTTCTCTCTGTGATGAAAATAAACTTCTCGGACTTTACGGAAAGTTTGCCGTTTGAAAAAGCCGAGATACAAAATGCGGCAATGCCTGAGGAGGGAATGCTCTCGCCGAGTGGTGTATGGGTGGAAAGTGAAAACTACCAAACGACACCAGTTGGAGGCGTACATTTTATTTTTAACGGCAACTACCCGCTAAACGACGCAACGGCATATCATGTTAAGGTGAGTGAATCATTTTAATGAGGGTTATGAAGCGGCGAGTCTAATTTCCATTGCGCTGTCTCTATCTTTTCTTACAAAACACCGATAAGTTCATAGGGAAGAGTTGACCTAATTAATCACTTAGAACTATCTCTATAAACTAGATAAATGAAGAAGCTACTTTTAATTTTATGCGCACTTTTTTTCGTCAGTTGCGCTGGTATTCAGCCTCGTTACCACACGGTACGAAACGGTGACTCGTTTGATTCCATTGCAAAACGGTATTCTGTTCCCGTAGATGCGTTAAAAGATAAAAATGAATGGATGGCTGAGAACGGGCTTAAACCGGGCAAAAAAATATATGTTCCGTTTGAAAGAAATCCTGCCTGGAACGAAGTAGATGAAGTCATCGAAAAGGCAGAGACAGAAGAAAAAGCCTCGGGTGTTGCCCCCCTTGAGCGCCCGGGTACTGCTCCTTCTGACGACATCACGAGTGTAATCCCCAGTCGGAAAAACAAAAACTCAAAAGAACTTTTAGGTGGTCTCGCATTTCGCTGGCCCGTTTCCGGAAGTATCAGCTCTCCGTTTGGAATGCGCAAAGGCAGCCCCCATGAAGGCATTGATATTGCGGCTGTCAGGGGAACGCCTGTCCGTTCCGCTCGTTCGGGACATGTTATTTTTAGCGGCGCAGGCATTTCGGGCTACGGCAATATGATTATCGTTCGCCACAATGACTCTTTTGCGACGGTATACGCGCACCTTTCCAAATTGACAGTGAAAAAAGGGCAATTTGTGACTCGCAACCAAATGGTTGGAAAAGTCGGAAGCACCGGACATTCCTCCGGTCCCCATCTGCACTTTGAAATCCGAAATGGAAGACTTCCTGTCGATCCGCTCGATTATCTTCCAGGCCAGTACGCCTATAACCGATCTTCAAAGACGATCCGCTAATTTTTCTTTCTCTGCGTATTTAAATAATAGAAATACAGATCTTCTACCTTAGCCCGTGCCCAAGGGGTTCTTCGTAAAAAAGTCAGACTGGATTTGATGGAAGGGTTATTGCTAAAACAGTTGATAGTAATGCGTCTTGCGAGTTCTTCCCACCCATAATGAGTAACAAGTTCCGTTAAAAGTTTCTCTAGTGTCACACCATGCAGGGGGTCTTTTTTAGGCTTTTTTTCCATCGCCCCATTTCATAGCACAATTTTATGAAGGCATCGCGTTAAAATTTTCCAATCCTTCTTTTGACAGGTCGCGCTGCATGCTAGAAAATAGAGCAATTATTTATGGATAACACGAAGAGTACGGCACCAAAATCAAACCTTGTAATGACACCCGAGCAAGAGCTCGAGTCCACCGTTTATACAACGAAATTAGAAGACTTAATTAATTGGTCTCGCAAAAATTCTTTGTGGCCCTTACCGTTCGGCACTGCATGCTGTGCGATTGAGTATATGGGAGTCGTTGGTTCGCACTACGATGTTTCGCGCTTTGGTGCAGAAGTAGTTCGCTTTAGTCCCAGACAATCCGATTGCATTTTAGTTTTAGGAACTGTCGTCGAGAAAATGGGGCCAATCTTAAGACAAATTTACGATCAGATGTTAGAGCCCAAGTGGGTAATTGCCGTCGGTGTCTGTGCATCGTCTGGCGGATTTTATCGCGCTTACCATGTCATGCAGGGAATTGATGAAATCATTCCTGTCGACGTGTATGTGCCCGGTTGTCCTCCTACTCCTGAAGGAATCATCTATGGACTGATGAAGCTGCAGGAAAAAATCAAGAAAGGAGGAATGGTACGTGCAAGAGACACTTACAAATTTGCTAAATGAAAGATTCCCCGGTTTTTTGGATAAATGTGCAGACGCTGTAGTCGATGCCTCTGTCTTTCGTGACGACGTCACTGTTATCATCCGTAAAGAAAAAATCCGGGACGTCATTGGGTTTTTAAAAAACGATTCCAATTTAAAGTTTGATGTAATGATGGATCTGTTCGGGATGGATTATGAACTTTACAAACCCGAACACCCAGAACGATTTGCCGTGGTTTACCAGCTTGTCGCACTTTTTCAAAAACACAGAATCTTTTTAAAAGTGTATGTGTCGGAAGCGGACTGCACGGTAGATTCCATTCACGATTTGTATGCCGCTGCAAACTGGTTTGAGCGAGAAGCGTGGGACTTGTTTGGAATTAGTTTCAAAGGCCACCCCAATCAGGTACGCATTCTTTGCCATAACGAATTTGTCGGTCACCCTTTAAGAAAAGATTACCAGTCGGATAAGTATCAACCCCTTAGAACTGTTTCCACATCCAAAGAAATTTAAAATGCAGACAGAAATCATTACAGCAGGCGCCCCCAGTAACTTACAAAGCCCAGAGCCGCTTCTTCGTTTGAATCTAGGTCCCTCTCACCCTGCGACTCACGGCACTCTCAGAATCTTTGTAGGGTTAGAAGGCGAAATCATCCGCGAAATGAAATTAGAAATCGGATACCTGCACCGCTGCTTTGAAAAAATGGCGGAAACGCACACGTGGAATCAAGTCATCCCCTTTACCGATCGCTTAAATTACTGCAGCGCCATGATGAATAACGTGGGCTATGTAAAAGCAGTAGAAGAACTTTTAGGTGTAGAAGTCACAAAACGCACGCAACGTTTGCGCCTGATTATTTGCGAACTTTCTCGGATAGCGGATCATCTTGTCTGCATCGGCACCAACGCGGTAGACGTGGGAGCGTTAACTTGCTTCTGGTATTTCTTTAGAGAACGCGAAAATATTTATGATATTTTTGAAGCGGCCTGTGGCGCTAGACTCACTACGAGTTACACTCGAGTCGGCGGAATGTATAAAGACATTCCCGAAGGCTGGCTGGCCTGGGTGAAAAAATTTATTAAAAATCTTCCTCGTACATTAGACGATGTAGAGGGACTACTTACTACAAACCGCATCTGGATCGACAGAACTAAGGGCGTCGCTCCTATTTCTAAAGAACGCGCGTTGGAATACGGTTTTACTGGTCCCTGCTTAAGAGCAACGGGAGTTCCCTACGATATTCGAAAAACAAACCCGTACTATGATTACGACAAGTTCTCTTGGAATGTGGTGACTGAAACTGCTGGAGACACATACGCGCGCTATCTTGTGCGACTGGGTGAAATGCGTGAGAGCATTAAAATTTTAGAGCAAGCGATCGAAGACGTTCCCGATGGCCCTGTGAATATTCCCGACTGGTCGATTACAATCCCGCCGAAAGATGCCGTATATAACAGCATTGAAGGGCTGATGGCGCACTTTAAGCATTTCATGCACGGGATACGTCCTCCTAAGGGAGAGCATTATTCCTTTACTGAAGCCGCCAACGGAGAATTAGGTTTTTACGTCGTATCGGACAATGAAGGACGGCCTTATCGCGTAAGAGTGCGTCCTCCGTGTTTTGCGATTTATCAGGCGTTTCCTGAAATGTGTATTGGGCAAACTATTTCCGATGCTGTTGCTGCCTTGGGAAGTTTAAACATCGTTGCGGGAGAACTCGACCGGTGATGCAATTTACGAAAGAAAATGAAGAACGCTTTCAAGCGCTCGTCAAAAAATACGAAACTAAACGTTCGGTACTTTTGCCGGCTCTACATTTAGCGCAAGAGCAATGGGGTTTTATTAGCCCGGAAATCATGTTGTTCTTGGCAGGGAAACTCGATATCCCACCGGCACACATCCATGAAGTCGTCGCTTTTTATACGATGTTTAGAAAAAAAGACATGGGCAAATACTTCTTGCAGGTCTGCAATAACATCACCTGTACTATGATGGGTTCTGAAAAAATCATCCAGGCGGTTAAAGAAGAATTGGGAATTGGTTTAAACGAAATGACAGAAGACAAGATGTTCAGTCTGGTTCCCGTGCAATGTTTGGGCAGTTGCGACACTGCTCCGATGATGCAAATGAACGAAGATTACTTTGAAAATTTATCACCCGAAACGATTAAAGATCTCATCCGAAAATTGAAGCGCGGGGAAAAAGTTCCGATGCAGGGGGAGACATGCTAGCTCCAGAGAGAAGAGTTTTATTAAAAGACATCGACGTAAAAGGTTTGAAAAATATTTCAACCTACGAAGATAGGGGCGGTTACCAGGCTTTGAAAAAAGCGATGGCGATGAAGCCTGATGAAATCATCGAAGAAGTAAAAAAGAGTGGCCTGCGCGGAAGAGGGGGAGCGGGTTTTCCTACGGGCATGAAGTGGAGTTTTGTTCCTTTTAACGCCGGAAAACCCATTTACTTACTGTGTAACGCCGATGAATCGGAACCCGGAACGTTTAAAGATCGTGTCATTATCGAAAAAAATCCGCATGCACTCATTGAAGGAATTGCGATCGCTTCCTACGCCGTTAGATGCCATAAATCTTACATCTATATCCGTGGTGAATATGCTTACGGCGCTCGAGTTTTACAAAAGGCAGTCGAAGAAGCGTATGCAAAAGGATATTTGGGAAAAAATATTTTAGGAAGTGGCCACGATATTGAACTCGTTGTTCACAGAGGGGCGGGCGCGTACATCTGTGGAGAAGAAACAGGTCTTATCTCATCCCTCGAAGGCAAAAAAGGGTACCCAAGACTGAAGCCACCCTTTCCGGCAGTGTCTGGATTTTTGGATTGTCCGACAGTCGTAAATAACGTCGAAACACTTTCGACTGTTCCTTGGATTATCAAAAATACTTCCGCTGAATATATCAAATACGGAAAAGAAAAAAGTTTTGGCACACGCCTTTATTGCATGAGTGGTTGGCTCAATAAACCTGGCACGTATGAAGAAGAATTGGGTATCCCGCTTAAAACCATGATCGAACATTATGGTGGGGGTTTAAAGGGCGGCGCAAAGTTAAAAGCCGTGATCCCCGGAGGAAGTTCGACGCCTCCGTTAACACCTGAAGAAGTCGAGAAAATTACGATGGATTATGATGACGTCGGAAAATACGGCACTTTCTTAGGAAGTGGTGGCGTGATTGTTATTCCGGAACATTTTTGTTTGATGAAGCTTTTAGAAAGGCTCACCGAATTTTATTGGGATGAGTCTTGTGGGCAATGTACACCGTGCCGTGAAGGTACAGGATGGCTCTTTAAAATTGTCGAAGGCATTTACCATGGACATGGGAAGTTATCCGACATTACGGATTTGAAAAAGACAGCAGGCAATATGATGGGAATGACGATTTGCGCACTTGCCGATGCAGCTGCGATGCCGGTCTTGGGATGGCTTAAAAAGTTTCCAGAAGAATTTGAGGCCCATATCAAAACAGGAAAATGTCCGTATGGGGAGACGCACTGATGAGCGAGCAACCGAAAAAAACAGTTAAACTCACAATCAACGGGCAAGAAGTCGAAATGCCCGCAGATGCTTCTGTCTTTCAAGCTGCGCAAAAGTTGGGAGTATTCGTTCCTCACTACTGTTACCACCCCGATTTGTCGGTCGCAGGTGTCTGCCGCATGTGCATGGTGGATATTGAAAAGCAACCCAAGCTTGCGATCTCCTGCAATACGACAGTGGCTGAAGGCATGGTCGTAAAAACCGATACGGAAAAAGTAAAAGCTTCCGTACAAGGGATTTTGGAGTTGCATCTCATCAATCATCCACTTGATTGTCCGATTTGCGATAAGGCAGGCGAGTGTAAGTTGCAGGATTATTATACCGTGCACGGTCTTTATGAAAGCCGCATGGATTATGATAAGAAAAACCACAAACCCAAAGTGCAAGACATCGGAACGATTGTACTCGACAGTGAACGCTGCATTCTCTGCACACGTTGCGTGCGATTTACTGCAGAGGTCACAAAAAGTTTTGAACTTGGGATTTTTAATAGAGGCGACAGAAGTACGCTCACTACATTTGACGGTGGGCCGTTAAACAATGATTACACGGGAAACTTAGCAGACATCTGCCCGGTGGGAGCTCTCACGGCTAAAGATTTTAGGTTTCAGCAGCGTGTATGGTTTTTAGAAAAACGCGATTCTATTTGCGGAATGTGTTCTACCGGATGCAACACCACAGTGTCTGTGAATCCTTCGACCAATAAATTATACCGCATAGAGCCCCGTCGTAACCCCGATGTGAATGCATCGTGGATGTGCGATACGGGAAGATGGAATTACCACCATGTCTATGCCGAGACACGTGTGCGCACACCGAAAGAGCGCAAAGACGGGGTAGTGCGAGATCAAACGTGGCATGAGTGCTTTTCGACATTAAATAGCGAAATAGAAAGTGCACCAGATAAGGTTTGTGTGGGGCTTTCTACCCATCTGACCAACGAAGAGATTTCGACACTCGTCGATACGTTTAAAGAGTTGGGTGTGACACAATTTATCCGTGTCGCAGATGACGCTGCAATTTTAGAAAAGAACTATTCGGACAAAATTTTAAAGCACAGTGATTTAACACCGAATGCTTTTGGCTTTGAAGAAGTCTTTAAGAAATCCGGCACAAAGTTTATGACTTTGTCTGAAGGCAAAGAAGCCTTGAAAAAGCAGTCTTTTAAATGGCTGTTCGTGTTGGGCCTTGAAGGTAATGCGATGAGTGGAGTTGCCGAACTACTCCTTGCGACTCCCAAAGAAACAAAAACTGTCGTGCACGCAACAAACGAAGTCGGATTCTTTGAAAAATGTGATTGGATCCTTCCCAATGTTTCTGCATTTGAAAAATCGGGATCCTTTGTGAACTTCTCTGGCCGCTTGCAAAAATTAGTGGCTGCGATTCCTTGGCAACATACATCACGTGATGGATTGGCGTTGGCACTTGGAATGAAAAACGGCAATGACCGTGAAACATTAGAGAAGAATCACTATCAAACTGTATTTAATAAGCGCTTATCTGAAACTGTTTTCCCAGGAGTGCGCACCGATTGGAGAAAACTGGGGGCGACGGGAGTCAATATTGGTGAAGTCGGTTATAGGGAGGGGCGCAAATGAATAATCCCTTAATCAATAAGCCGCGAGTGAATTTGCCGATTGGTCAGCGTGTGTATCTGATTGCGGTTTTTAAAGGCATGATGATTACGCTAAAGCATTTTATCCGGAACCTGAATCCGAAAAATTTGCC
>CAYNEF010000072.1:0-14145 GCA_964396165.1 uncultured Pseudobdellovibrionaceae bacterium | reverse complement strand
TTTATAATGAATAAACACCGTCTCAGATCTGGTGGGTTAAAACGCTTATCCTTGGATTGCTTCCGACTTTTCCATAAGGCGACGAACGTGAGTACCGTTGCTAAGCAGAAGACCGCGACACCCACCCAAATATTCCAGTCAGTCACCGGTAGGGAAAAGGTTCCGCCGAGAGCGAGTTTAGGATACTCAAACCAGAAGGGAAATCTTTCTCGGTATAAGAGCCGTTCTTTCATTAGCCCTTGTAAATTCGGGCCGAAGAGTAAAAGTGAAAAGGTGACCGTTCTTACCCCTCGGATCAACGCTTTAACCAAACCATATTTAAACCAGTCGACAAAGAAAAGCCCCGGGAGAAGATAGTTAAACGTTGAAATGGAATAGGTGGCTAGCGCTAAGACAAAGTCTGAGGCAATTTGCCATTTAAACTTGGGATTTCTCAAATAAAGGGCAAGGAGTGCCAGGGTAGCGGCTAAAAGGTGCCCACGACCTACAAATAGATAATAGGAAAATTGCGGCGAAGAAAAAAGAATAGAGAGAAATACGATCGCGAAGAGAGAAAAGCGAAGCTTCGTATTCTTTAACATCTTCGTGTAGGCGGTGATGATTCCCAATAGGAGGATGACAACACCGAAGTTCGCCGTTCGAATGAAGAAGGGTTCTTTGTTCACCCACTTGAGTGGGATAAAGGACATGAGCAGTCCATAGAGCACGTGATTGTTTGCGCTGTAGTGGGTATAGGTGAATTTTGTCCCAAGTCTTGCGTACTCATTCCAGTTCCAAGCCTCATCGTAAACAATGCCAACGCAGAAGTAGGAAAATAAAGCGATCGCAGCAAAAACCGTAGCGCAGAAACCGAGTCTTAGCCAAGAAACTCGGATTTTAGGGAAACGAGTTTCAATGGTTTTACTTAAAGGGATACCTAGATAACTGTCATTTGTCGTTGTGTTCATTGGCGCTGACTATACTCTAAAACAAGAGAATGTGAAGTTGTAGAGGGGTTGATGCGTGATGTTAAACTGTTTTCGAGTTTTTAAGGAGATTTCAACATCAAAAGCAATAAGCGACGAATACGTTGAGGAGCGGAAGAAAGCCTTTGAAAGTAGTGTCTAAGGGTGAGTTATTGGAAAAAATGTATTGAGCGCCAAGGGCCCCACCAAAGTCGATCGGAAGCCCGATCAAGGCGCGTCCCCTCCAGCCAGCAGTGAGTTTCGCAGCCATGGGACTCATTTCTTCGCTAGCCAGGGAGCTCGAGGCTTTTACATTGAAATAACCTAAACCGCCTTCGAAGTTCACCCCTTTAAATGCGAAATGAGTGTAGTAGTAAGTTGCCGTAATGTACCCACCGAACAGAGTGACAGAGTCGTCGCTCTGGCTGTATTTTGCATAAGCTGGGCTTATACCCAAAGAAAAATTTCGATTTAATGCTATTTGAAAGTGCAATGACGGATAATAGTAATTTAAACCTGCGTTGAACCCCAGAGCCAAATCAACAATAGAGCGTTTGCTCCCGTCTTCAAATTTACTCGCAAGTTGCTCAGTTGTTGCAATGGTACGTTTCGTTTTTCTTAGACTGACCACTTCACCCTTCAAGGCTTTTGCACGTTTGTCATACATTCTTAAAGCGAAACGGTCTCTGGTTTGCACGATAACTTCGCCGCAACCAACCATCCCCATCGCTTTATAAACGCACAACCGGTCCTTTACTTTAATAGAGTCGCGCGGCCCTGAAGAAATCCACAGGGTGTTATCTTGATCATCAGATTTCAGAACTTCCGAGCCGAAAATCTGGTGGGAAATTACAATCAAAATAAGCACGGTTTTTAAAAGGTTCATCATGAGACTCCACAGTGCTTATCGGCTTTGTTTCTAAGAAAAGTGACTCTTATTCTTGTGCGGCGCCCTGAGCCTCGAGTTGGGCGAATTGGTTCTTGCAAAGCTCTTCGTAGCCATCGCCATTGTCTCGGTTCAAATCAATGCAGTCTGCTAGAAATTGATCTAAGTTAGAAGTTGTGGGAACGACAAAGTAAGCATGAGAAAGCGTTGGAAGGATTAAGCCCAAAATTAGAACGATGTATAATCTGATTTGTTTCATATGCGGTACTCTCCGGTTGCTTTATTACAAAGCAAAGTAGTGGCCACTTTCAGTATACAAGTTGGAAGTTATTGGAAACTCAAACGATTACCTTGCTTAGGCAAAACTTTTACTCGTTATCCCAGGCCCGAAAAGATGACTTAAAAATAGCAAAGTCGCGTCTTCATAATTCTTACTTTCGTAAACACTTTTAATAAGTTAGCGGCAATACATGTTACAAAGATTTCACACTGTACAGGATAGTAGACAGTATAAGTATTTAGAAAAAAAGAGAAAAACTATCTTACTCAGAATTTGTCAAAAAGATCTCCGTTTATCTCGCATTGAACACCCGTCAATTACTTATACAAAATTGTGGAGTTTGAATTCCCTGAAATACCAGCAACTTGCCGTCATCTCATGTTTCTTTAAAGAATACGCAATCTCTACGCTTCTATAAAAGCTCGCTTTGGCACTTTCATTGTAATTAAACAATGCGAGTTTCTTCTCAACTCAATATGGCGACTTACCGTTAGTACATACGGGGGACTATCCCATTGGAGGCATCGCATGATCAACCGTGTCCAAGTTTCACGCATCACGCTAATTGTTCTATCAATACTATTCACGACCAGTTGTGGATGGATAGGAAATCTAAAAGTTCGTGGGAATTCCTCGCTCCAGTCAGGAACTCCTGGTGGGACAGGAAGCATCAGCAGTGAAGCAGTAAATCCCCCAAATGGCGTAGAGCTATCTTCTCCCCAGCCGGCGGTTGCCGATAGATGCTGGCCTCTCACTATCGTATCTACATACAATGGCACGGCTTCACCTGTAAGTTCTCCGACTACCGTGACTCTGGCTCTTCCTGGTGGGGTTCTTGCTTATTCTACGTACAATTGTGCTTCAGGATCAGAAACGACAACAGCTACAATCCCCACTGGAAGTACTTCAACTATCGTTTGGGTCAAAAGTGCCGTCCCTGGCGTATATGTCATTGGCTCCTCTGGCCCCGGCTTTCCTGGTGGAACGACTACGATTGCTTTTAACAACAATAATGACGGCTCTGTTCCGGTAAGAATGGCAATCAATGGTCCGAACTCTACCGCAGCTGACGGCTGCACTGCTTACACAGCGACTTTCTATGGAAGCGATAACAATTATGCAGTTTTTAAGACTGCCGCAAACCTATTGCTTTCCTCTTCGGATACAGGGTTGAATTTTTATTCCAACTCCGGTTGTACGGGAAATAGTATAAATGCCATAACCCTGCCCGCTAATACGCCTTCGTTAGCGTTTTACCTAAAAACGTCTTCGACTGGACTAAAATCTCTGTATGCAACCGCTAATGCCCTGCAAGGACAACTTGTGCTGCTTGTCCTTCCGCAGTCCGCTTCAAAGACGCTGATTCAAGGTCCCACTCTCTTAAATGGAAATCAGTGCGGCGTTTTCACAGTAAATATCGTCGATTCACTCGGGAATTTAGTGACTACTCCAGTACAAACCAATGTAAGTCTTACTCGAACTGGTGAGGGACTATTCTATTCTGATCCTAGCTGCTCTAACTCAGTTACGAGTTTACCTATTCCTGCCGGCAACTCTGGCGCGTTTTTCTATTATAAGGGAACGATTGCTTCTACAAACGTGATCACCTCAGCCGTATCAGGTCTCGCGAATGGCACTTTTACCTTAGTCGTTAATTCAGCGGGCTCGTCTGGCCCAGCAAAACTCGCTTTTGAATTAGGCGCCTTAGCAACATCCGCGGGAAACTGTCTGGGCCCGATTAAAGTTCAAATTCAGGATGTTAATAGTGTCACACTTACGGGTATCAGTTCTCGCCCCGTAAATTTGACGGAAACTGGAAACGGAAAGTTTTTTTCTGACTCCACCTGCCAAAGCAACATCAACGCGATAAACACCAATACCGATTTTTACTTTCAAGACATTGTCGCGGAAAATATCGTTCTTTACGCAGACGATCCGAGTGCATCACTCGCAGCCGCGTTTAAGAATCTCACGATCACTGCAGGAGCGAAGTACCAGCTCGTTGTGTTGGGATCGTTTGCGCCCTTCGTTGCGGGCAGTTGCCAACCCCTTGATGTTTTTTTTGCGGACCCCTTTTTCAACGCAGTCAGCTCTAATAGTGCATCCCCCGTATCCCTTAAGGAGGTTTATCCAAGCTCAGGAAAATTCTACTCTGATACTTGTACGACCACTTTGCCTAACTCGAGTGACGTCTATGCAGCAACGATCCCGGCGAATTTACTTAAGCAAAGAGTTTATTTCAAAGAAACAGTTGCTGGTCTTGGACGGCTTAAAGCTTACGACAATGTAGTTAAGGAAGGGATCTTTGACTTCCAAGTGATCGCTGGAGCGGCGTCGAAATTGGTTCTTGAAAATCCACCCACCTCTGGAGGAACGAACAGCTGCATAGGGCCGATGAAGTTTATCTTGCTCGACGCCTTCGACAATAAGGCCGTCGCAAGTAGCGCCGTCAACTTCAACTTAGCAGCCAACTTGGGAAGCTTTTACACTTCGGGTTGCGCTACTAGCCAGTCCACATGGCAAATCCCTGCGGGGCAAGGTACTGTTTCAGCTTATTTTATGACTCCGACCGCCGGAACGGTAAATGGCACTGCGACACCTACTTCGACTCCTCCGTCGGGAATTTCATTCAACCTTGATATAGACGGAGTCACAATAGCCACGCGCGTCGCCGTCGTCGGGAAGTCACCGCTTTCTCTGCGTGGGCCGGCCACATCGATGGTGGGTGTCTGCTTGCCATTTGCCTTTAAGACTGAAACACCACAAGGAACAGCGGCGCCGCTAGCGTCTGCAACTTTCTTTAAGGTTACTTCCACCTCGCCAAGCGCTGTCTCTTACTTTTCGAATGCTAGTTGTACAACGGCACTCAATTGGCCCGTGAGTTCAGACGGCGCTGAAACGTTATTTTATGTGAAAGCTTCTACGGCAACCTCGCTCACCTTCTTTGGAACGGGCGGAGGACTTGCTTCCCTAGGTTACGACATTGACTTCAACCCAGCGGCTCTGAGTACCATCTCCGTTTCAGGTCCTTCCTCCACTTTGGCAGGTGTTTGCGAAGGGCCATATACGATCCAGGGAAAAGACGTGAATGGAAACGTAACTCCGATTCCCAACGGAACCTCCTTTAGCTTGACAGGAGCAAGCCAAGGTTTTTTCCATAAAGCAGCTGGATGCTCAGACGTAGGAACATCAGCCACATCTGTCACTGTCAATTCACCAGCAGTCAGTACGGCTTTCTATTATAAAAACACAAAAGTTGAAACTGTCTCCCTCAATGCAAACTCAACTCTTGGAAGCGGGTACCAAAATGTTGCAGTCAATGCCGGTGCTCCAACAGCGATTGTTCTGACAGGTCCTTCATCCACGATGAAAGATACGTGCAGCGGTCCACTGCAGTTTTCTTTGAGAGATGCCAATGGCAATTTGGTCATCACAAATGCAAGCAGACTTTTCAGTTTAAGCCAGACAGGCACAATCGGATTCTTTAGTGCGAACTGCACCTCTTCCATCTCTGAAATAGACATTCCGGCGAATCAAGCGCTTTCGCAAAGCTTTGCATTCAAGTCATCCACAGCTCAAACAGCCGTGATGACACTCTCGGGCTTAAGCTCCTCTGTTGCGGGCCTTAATATTCAACAGGCACTCACTATTTCTCAACCCATTGTGCCTCCGACAGCGGACTTGAAAGTGAACGGACAAGATGCGTACTATATGGCGCAAAACTACTCTAATATTAATCTGACTTGGACATCAACAAACGCTACTTCTTGTGAGATAAGCAACGTGACAGGCGAATCTAACAGTCCATCAGGCTCTTTCACCTATAAAGTTTCAGCTTCTCTCACTTATGTTTTGACATGTACGGGAGCTGGGGGAACTGCAACCGACTATGTCGCTGTTCCGCTGAACGGTGGTTGGTTTAGAACGGACAACAGAAGATGTGATGATGTTTGTAGAGAGAACTTCAGGGTTTCAGCAGTTTCAGTCGAAGGACACAAATGCGCATCGGGCGAGAATCGTCCGGCCAGCGCCTTGGGTAACATTTCCTATACTTATGGCTGTTGGAACGTCCCATGCACTGACGTGAACTCAAGCCACCATCTTACTTCGGACTGGTTTGACGGATATTGTTACGCCACTTCATTGGCAGGCGGAGGATCCCAGGTTCACGACGGGGACTCAACGGATAGAACGATGGGATGTTACTGTGAAGGAATCCCCGCGGTTCCAGGGAATCCGCCAACGACACCTGGACTCAATGCCAAGTACTATGTTAGGTCCGGTCAAACAAATATCGTAGGCTTCAACCCCGATTCGGCGACAGCGGTATCCACTGGTGTCATTAGCAATCTGTATTTCGGAAACAATACGGCATACATCAATATAGAACCTCCGGGTCTTAGCGGTATTGGACGAACTCCGCCTGATAGGTTTGTCATTTCAATTCGCGGGTACTTGAAAGTTCCAGAATCCAAGAACTACCACTTTGAAGTTTTCTCGGATGACGGTTCAAGAATTTGGATCGGTGATAAACAGATCCTCAACGATGAGTATGAGCACTCCGTAGCCACTAAAGATGCGGGAACGTACTACTTAGTCGAAGGTTATTACCCGTTCAGGATGGACTTTTTTAACAGCATCGGGACATACGTCATGATGCTTAAGTGGAACGGAACGGTTATCCCAGCATCGCAATTCTTCAGATAAGAGTTTAATGGGCACGGCAATTTGGACCGTCGAATTTCCAACCAACGATGATGTCCGTGGAGTCAACGAGCAAGTCTGTACGACAGTCGTAGAATGGGCTGGCTTTTTCGCCAACAGAGGCGAGTTGTTTTTCGAACTGTTTATTGCCTTTTTCCCGTACTTTGTACCTTAAAACTTTTCCGCCATCAGCTAAATTGATCGTGTTAGTCGGTGGGCCCCATTTTGAGATGAGGGATTGGGCCGGCTTTCCCTTCCATCCCAAAAGCCTGTCTTCGTAGCTACGTGTGGTTGCGCATGAAGAGAGTATGATAGCCAGACAAAAAAGAAGAAAAGGTTTTTTCATATTATGAAAAGTATACCCCAGCTGTGAGATTCGAGCCACGCTCACCCAAAAAATTTTCCTAAATACTGTATGACGCATGTGGCATGAGCGCAATAATCGGGAAAAGCCGCGTTTCGAGGAGAATTTCTCTCACTGCCAAATCTCTTGGACAATCTGTTTCGAGAAGGATTTCAGACATGGGAATATCAAAAAGCTTGAAACACATATTGCACACTTTGTCTACCAGCCGCAGGAGCCATCGATAAAACTTTCATTGGAACACTTCATCGTCTGGGGCTTATAGTCGCCTTTGAAAAGATCGTTTTCTTGAAAGTCTTTACGCGCGACTAGATTTCTATAAAGAAATCCAAAGACGTGTTGATTGAGTTTTCGTGTGTCGGTTACAAAGGAATAGCCACGCTCTTTAGCTGCTTTTTTTACCCCCTCCCCTTTACCAATCACGAGATACTGAAAGCCGTCATCTTGAACAGAGGACAACCGATCCGGAAAACAAAAGTTAGTTGTATTCCGAGGGAAATTTAGAGCGCACATGGACCAGTACCTCACCTGAGGTTCCAAACTCATCGTCCCTTTGCCTGATTGAGTATCCAAATACGTAGGCGGTTTAAAACGCATGATCGCTACTTCATCGTGTGCGACATGAGTTACAGCCAAAAGATAGCTAGCAGCAGCGTTCTGACCGGCGGCATTTGTCTCGGGAGGAAGCTTGAATTCAAATCCAGGTTTAAGGAAAACATAGGCATCTGCTAAAAACTGGGGAAAATGTGACTCAATCAAGTAACGCGCGGGAATCGGGCAAGCACGTTCTTGTCCTGTTCGTCGGTCGAAGGCCCGAATAGAGGGCAGATCGGCAGCGGTCAATTTGAGACCATCATTGGGAGAGTAAATACGAACTATAATGGATTGAGTCAGGCCTTTTTTGGGAAGCTCTAAAATATTTGAACCCTGAAGAGGCTTGTCCTGCATCGCTCGCACTGTGAAAGATCTCCTCTCAGCTTCGAGAGTACTCCCCTCGATAAAAGGATTGGTCGAGCCCGGATCGGGCGCTATTTGGTAATCCATCAGATGATCGGCTTTTAAAAAAATCTGCGTATCTTGAGATTCAATGGAAAAAAATCGGGCGCGTGGAAACTGCCCTTTTATCTCGAGAACCAAGTCAGGATCCGCCCAGTAACTGAAAGCCGCATATCCTGCCGAAGTGTCACCTAAGAAAAATTTTTCATCGAAGGCGTCTGTGCCTAAGTCAGTAATCCAACGGGAACTACATTCCTGACCATAGGCCATGAGAGAAAAGCACGAATACGTAATAATACTAATAATGAGTTTATTCACTGGTTCCCCTAGATCCACAATGCAGAAACATTGTGTCTAGAGTTCAATGGAATTAGGGAAAAAAGTGAGGGAATTGTGAAATCTAGTACTTAAAAGGGTTTCCCCTAAGTACAATACCATTCCGGTGATATGACAATTTCACATGCGACAACACCAAATGGTACGGGCTGTACCGCTGCCTATCGTAGCTGTGAGAATAGTTTTATCTTTCCACTTGGTGAGCAGCATGAGCGGAAAAATTAACGGAACTAATTTTTCCTATCTTATATTCCCCAAAATTTTCGTGCGTTGGCTGTCGTCGCAGCCGCGATCTCAGAAATGCTTAAGCCTTTAACGATAGCAAGGTAGCGGCCCGTGTCCGGCATCAGTGCAGGTTCGTTAGGTTTGCCTCGATGAGGCATCGGCGCAAGATAGGGACAATCCGTTTCGAGAAGGATTTCAGATAGGGGAATGGTCTTCGCAGCCTCTCTTAAAGTATCTGCCGTTTTAAAAGTTAAAATTCCGGAAAAAGAAATTTTTAATCCTAAATCGAGCGCTTCCTTTGCTTGTTCGCTATTTCCTGTAAAACAATGCATGACTCCCGTGCGGCTAGAAAGCCCGACTTTTCGAATTGAGGCAAAGAGATCATCAAAAGCGTCCCGGCAATGAATGATCACAGGGAGATTTAACTGCTTTGCAAATTCAAACTGGTCTTCGAGGCATTGGATCTGATCCTCTTTGGTCGAGTGATTGTAATGGTAATCCAGCCCCAGTTCTCCCACTCCGACACATTTTGCGGGGTTTTTAAGCGATTGATAAAAGGGGATAAATTTATCTTTGACAGTATTCCAGTCTTTCGCATCATGGGGATGAATCCCAATCGAATGGTAAATGTGCGAGTGTTTTTCAGAAAGTTCGCGATTAGATTCCCAACTCGGATAATCTGTTGCTACGGAAACCATTTGCACAACGCCTGCATCTTTTGCTCGGGTGAGAATTTCCTCTAATGGGGAGTGCTTGAGCATCGCGAGATGCGAATGTGTGTCTATCCACTCGATCATGCGTCTTTAGGAATTTCCAATCGGGGAAAGAGGGGGGCCCCTTTGGTCACAACGACTGTCTGTGGACCTTTGCCCCAGGAGGCCTTGCTTAATAAGGGAGCTTTGTCTTTAAGACTTTCAGAGTCTCCCAAGAACCCCAGAGCCTTTTCAGCGCTTGTCGGAATAAATGGGACATAGAGAAGGGTGGCCACTCTTAAACTTTCATAACAATGTAGAAGAACAAGCTTCAATTTATCTTTATCTTCTGCTTTTTCGGACTTCGCGAGCGTCCAAGGTGCGTTGTTCTCGATGAATTTATTGGTCGCTCCGATGATTTTAGAAACCGCTTCGAGCGCTTTACTAAAATGAAAGGCGTTCAGTTCCTTGTGGTATTCTCTAACGGCTTCGTCACAGACTGTTTTTAATTCAGAATCTAGTTTCAGCGTTTCCGTCAGCGAGATACCTTCACTGCCTAGATACTTTGGAACCATATTGCAGGTGCGGTTGATACAGTTGCCGAAGTCGTTAGCTAAGTCGGAGTTGATCCGTTGGTACATCGTATCTTTAGAGTACTCACCGTCTAATCCGAAAACAAATTCGCGGAAGAGAAAATACCTCATCGCATCGATCCCCACTTCTTTAGAAAGGCCAATGGGATCGACTGAGTTGCCAAAGGATTTACTAATTTTTCGATTGGATTCGGTGAGCCACCCGTGGGCGATGATACGTTTAGGAAGTGAGTAGCCTAACGCCATTAAGAAGGTGGGCCAGTAGACGGCGTGGAACTTTAAAATATCTTTTCCGACGACGTGGATAGCTTCAGGCCAGTACTTTTTGTATTTCTCATCATTTTCTAAAACGCCAAGGGCTGAGATGTAATTCGTGAGCGCGTCGAACCAAACATAGACCTTGTGTTCTTTAGACGCCTTTCCGTCCTTCGGCATCTCAATGCCCCAGGAGATCGTCGTGCGACTGATAGAAATGTCTCGAATGTCCTGTTTTAAGAAGCCCAAGACCTCGTTCTTACGACTTTCAGGAAAAATAAAATCTGGGTGCTCATTAATGTATTGGACGAGGCGATCTTTATAAGCCGACATTTTAAAGAAGTAGCTTTCTTCTTTAAGTTTTTCGACGGCTCTTCCGCAATCGGGACATTTGCCTTCTTTAAGCTGAGTTTCGGTCCAGTAAGTTTCGCAAGGTACGCAATACCAGCCTTCGTACTCTGCTAAGTAAATGTCGCCCGTCTTCATCAGGCGTTCGATAAAGTTTTTTACGACTCGCTTATGGCGCTCTTCAGTCGTGCGGATGAAATCGTTGTACTCAATACCATAAATCTTCCAGGCGTCTTTGTAGCGTTCAACCACTCGATCCGCCAAAGCCTGTGGCGTTTCGTTCGTTTCTTTCGCCTTTTTTTGAATCTTTTGGCCGTGTTCGTCGGTACCGGTGAGAAACCAAACGTCTTTACCCAGGAGTTTTTGGTACCGGGTCATAATATCCGTCGAGACAGTGCAATAAAGATGTCCGATGTGGGGAGCATCAGTCACATAGTAAATGGGTGTGGTGATGTAGTAGTTGTTTGACACCTTATACTCCAATCAAGTCGCGTCTGAGCAAAGTCTCGAGCATTAAACCGTAATTCGCATTGGAACGCAATCGACCCTCGAGCTCGAGAAGGTTTGCGTATTTGCGGCTTGTGTCGTGAATTCCCATGGCGGAGAAAAAGTTTTTTGAATTGCCGGTGGCAGCGGCGTGCATCTCTCCTTGTAAGTACTGAATGAATGACAGTGCTTCTTCTTTGGAGTCGAGTTCTTCGACGAGAGGTAAAATATTTTTCGTGCGAATTGTTTCTCTTAAAAGTTCACTATACTTGCTTTTAGTTTCAGTCGACTGTTCAAAGCCCGTGCTTTCTGGACGCAAAGTAAATTGGATGCAACGGGAAAGAATAGTCGGAAGTAAAAGTCCGGGTTGAGAGGTCAGAAGTATAAAGAAACGATTGATGCCCGGCTCTTCCAAAGTCTTTAAGAACGCATTCGAAGACGCTGAGTTTAATCGATGGCAATCTTCGATAATACAAATCTTAGGGCCCCCTTCAATCGGCGATATTTCCATTTGATGGCAAATTTCACGGATCGTTTCAATTTTGATTTGCTCTTCTTCGGGTTCTTTCACAATCAGAAAATCGGGATGAAGTTCTTTTTCCACTCGGCGACAGTTTGAGCAATCGTTACAAAACTTGTCTTTCTTATTTTTGCAGAAAATAAATTTGACGATACTTTTAGCTATTTCAAACTTCACTTGCTTATCAGGGCCACTGAGGAGGATCGCCGGGTGAATGCGCCCCGCTTGTAAGTACTTGAGCATGCGGTTTTGAAAGGTGAGGGCACCGGTAACGCCCAAAGCTCCAATTTTTACTTGCTCTGCCAAAGTTTTCTCCTTACGAGTACAGAGATCATCATCGCTTCAATCTGTCTTTGTATGTTAAGAACGTCATCGGCAGCATTGAGGACACGGAAGCGTTTCGGCTCTTCTTTTGCAAGCTGCAAAAATCCTTTTCGGACTTTCTTATGAAAATCTAGTTTTTCTCTTTCGAGTCTGTCCAACTTTACGCGTCGGCGTATTCCCGCAAGTTTTGCGTCCCGCATAAGTCGTTGCTTTACTCGGTTTCGTCCAACTTTCTCATCGATATCTAAAACAAAGGTCAAATCCGGTAAGTGATAGCCAGTCGCGAAAGCGTTTAAATCCTTAACCAGTTTTTTCCCAAAGCCCCGGCAAATGCCTTGATAAACGGTGGAAGAGTCTTGCCCACGATCGGACAGGACGATTTTGCCTTCGGCTAAGGCAGGCAAAACCACTTCGTCCATGTGTTGCGCACGATCGGCTTCGTAGAGTAGGAGCTCCGAGCGGTTACTTAAGTTTTTGACATCGGGGTTGAGTAAAAGTGCACGCATGCCTTTACCGATGAGGGTGCCCCCCGGTTCAAGCGTGACTAAAACTTTAAACCCGCTGTTTTTTAAGAAGGACTCTAGGGCGCGGATCTGCGTAGATTTGCCTGCACCTTCACCCCCCTCAAAGGTAATGAAAAGCCCCTTATTTTTCCCTTTTTTGGCCCGTAGCATCATTTCAGGAGACATCATAGACAAAACAACCCTGAACAGTTAAGAAGTTTCTACAGTTTTTTGCTTTTTTGCCATGCTCGGATGGTGGAATTGGTAGACACGCAGGTCTCAGAAGCCTGTGGGGCGACCCGTGAGAGTTCGAGTCTCTCTCCGAGCACCAAACGATACCGCGCGACGAATTGGCTCTACTCCATTAACGGGGGAAGTCCCCTAGGTCGGTTAATTTCTCAAAGCAAATACTCCATCCCATCCACAGTGTGCAAGCACTCTTAATCTGTAGTTGTTAAAATTTCTAAATCCAAAAGCCTGTCTAGATAGCATCTCCATTTTCGTGTGAAAGCCTTCTGTGATGCCGTTGCTTTTTCTAAACCGAAGCATTCTTGCGATTTCTTCCTGCCACTTCTCAAGAGTTAGCCCAAGCGCTCGTAAAGGCTCTAGGCTTGTTTCTTTGAGCTGATGAATCATCAGTAAGAGTTCGTGCACAGATCTTCGTAAAACATCTTTTCTGTTAGTGTGTAGAAGTAACAAAGCACACAGTTTTTGTTTAAACTCATAAGCCTCTTGCAGAACGGGATGCGCGCTTAAGTATTTTGCTAGATTGGCTCTTTGCTGTGGACTTAAGTTCTTCTCATGCCGTCGCATTAGAGATAAAAGCCCTCTGTTTTTTCTCCCCGTAGGGTCAATAGACTGCCACGATTTTAAGAAATGATGGTTAACAAGGCGGATCACGTGGAATCTATCTGCTACGATTAAAGCACTGGGAAAATGCCTTCTACATATCGCGCGATATGTTTCAGATAGGTCCATTACAACTATGCGAGTTCTAAATCTCTCAGGAATCCTTTCTAGGCTTGGCTTTAGAGACAACTCAGACCTGCCCAAGATTACGTCATACACCTTGTGGTTTGCTAAATCGCAAAGCGTTGTTGCAAAACCATCTTTTTTGGTAAAAAAATGCTCGTCAATTCCCAAGACTTTTGGACTATGCCTGGATTTCAATTCATTTACACGGTACTTAACAAAGTCCTGGTACCACCTCTCAACTGTGGCATGAGAAATCCCACAGGTCTTACTTAAAAGGCTTTGTGATATTCCACCGTGGTGCTTCTCATAAATCTCTTGGCGGAAGTTTTCAGTGGATCTTCTTCTTGGTAACACCCCTGGAATGCGAAGATTAAAAAATCGACCACATCGATTGCACTTATACTTGTGACTCTGCACGTGCAAAGTTAGCAAACGAGTCCCTTGACGTGTGTGCTTTAGTTTTCTTACAAACGATGCTTTTATTCGACACCGATAATTGCCGCAGTGAATACAACTCGGCCTAAAGGCTGCTCTAGCTTTTATTTCTATTTCTTTATCTCTTTTTGCACTTTCTAGCTCTATTCCGGGCAATCCAATGATACAGTCTAGGTTCGGCATGTGGGCTCTCCTGGTTGTTAATTGCTGCTTCGTAACAACAATTCGTATAATGAACAGGGCGGCCCGGACGGGCCTGCTTGATGCGCCGTATCGCGT
>CAYNEF010000071.1:0-14385 GCA_964396165.1 uncultured Pseudobdellovibrionaceae bacterium | reverse complement strand
AATTGCATGAGAAACTAGTCGAGAAAGGTTTGATTCCTGTCACTCTCATACACCCGCAAGCATACGTCGAAAAAAATGCGAAACTGGGAGAAGGCTGTCAGATTATGGCAGGAGCAGTTATAGGAGCGGAAACCACTTTAGGAAAACAAGTCATCATTAATACAAATGCCAGCGTGGATCATGAAAACATCATACAAGATGGATGTGAAGTAGCACCGGGGGCCACTCTGTGCGGAAATATTACCTTAGAAACAAACTCCTGGATCTGTGCAGGCGCAGTGGTGCTTCCTCGTCTTACAATTGGAGCAGATGCAGTTGTGGGAGCTGGAAGTGTTGTGACAAAAGATGTTCCCGCAAAAATTACCGTAGTAGGAATTCCGGCAAGAGAACTTCGTAAAGAGCCAGTCTTAAAAGCAGTGAAGCAGGCGTAATCACAAGGCGCTATTTTTTTAATCCCATCCTTAAATAAGAAATTAAACCTAAGAAACTGAATAAGAGACTATAGCATTGCATCAGCGTGCAAAGTGTAGCCCCTTGATTTGCAGACGCATGACCCAACCATACGAAGAGATTGGCATAAGCCACCTGCCCCAAACCGATTCCCAAGGGCAATAAAGGAATAGCAGATACCAGAATTCCAATGGGAAGAATGACCGCGTATAAACGTGCATCGAGTGTGATGCCAATCGCACTTCCACAGTACATCGCAAAGACAATTGTCAGAAGCAAACTCAGGCTCGACAGAAAGACGGAAAGAAAAAGTGTTTTTACAGGAGGGCGAAAGTCCACGAGTAAAGACCAGAAGCTTGCGAGTTTTGCATTCTTGATCCAGGCAATCTTGCCTTTTGGTGCAAAAAAACGAAAAAACAAACCGATACAGATGAGAGAGATACTGATTACGGTACTACAGATTTGAAGATTCCCTATCCAGGCATTCTCTGTTGAATCACTCGTAAGAGTATAAGAAGCAAGTGCTCCTGCCGTGCAGGTAACTGTCAACCCAATCGCTCGATCCCAAAGAATACTTTGAGTGGCAGAGGTAATTTTCCTGTCACCTGAATTACTTAGATACCAGCCTCGAATCAAGTCTGCCCCCACCGAGCCTGGCAAGAAGGTGCTGAAAAACTGGCCTACCATGGATATTTCAAGAAAGTTCGAAAAAGACAGCTTAGGAAATAACGGATGGGAGATCGCATGCATACGCCCTGACATACAAGCTGTAATGATGAGAAGTAAAATGCCGGAAAAAAGTAAATTCAGTGGCGCAAAAAGTACGGCTTTCACGCTGCTGATATCAACGAGATTAGAGTGCAATACATAGTAAATGAGAAGGGAGCCAAGAATGGCTTTCACAATCCATTTATAGTAGCTTTTTTTTACACGAAATTTCATAAGAGAGGCCTGCAAGAATTATAGCAGACCACGTGCACAACTCGCATTGCAAATAACAGTAATTATAATACAATTGTTGTATATATTTCTTCTTAACTCACAGCAAAAATGACCCCTATGACAAAACAAAGGTGGGATACAGTATTTAGCATTCTTGTTCTGTGTTTTATCCTCGTATATGCCTCCGTCGCTATTCCCTTAGACTTTCGTGATGTAAACAGATCCCCGCAATGGCGCATGCAACACGGTTGGGATGAGGGACAAAACGTAGCTAGAGCCATGTCGATTGTGCAGTACTCCTATAAAGACAATCCTATCGTCTCCCGGGATCTTGAACAGGTTTACCTGATGATCTCAAGCGTGGCACAAAAAATGTTTATCCAAGAGTACGATCTTGCAACCCGCATCGCTCTTTCGCAACGTCTGCTTTCGACACTCTGTTTGTGTCTGTCTTTTTTTCTCTTTTATACACTATGCAAAATGGTATGTTCTCCCCTGGTTTCGTTTCTCGCTTGGGTGTGTTTTACCTCTGCCTCTTGGGCCTATTTACCGATAGGAGTGACCGCTAAAGAAGATGCGTTTTGTTTGTCCATCACTCTTGGTATTTTCCTCTCGTTTATTTCTTATATAAAAAAAAATGCTCCTTGGAAGTTAGTTCTTGCAGCCATCCTGATAGGGATTGGCGGAGCTACTAAACAATACCCTTTGTTTCTTTCGCTCTTTTTTCCCCTTTATTTTTTACGAACAAAAAAATCAGTAAAGACAATCCTTGCAGAAACGGCAAAAGCCGCCTGCATAGTGATTGCTAGTTATCTTATTGTCAGTCCAAACTTTTTTCTTTCGCAATTCCGCTTTTCTACTCCCCTTGCCTTAATTACGGATCAGCAATCCCAACCCGGTCTCGCTACTCAGTTAGCTGCTTGTTGGGGGATTGTGAAAAGTATCATTCTGTTACGTTATAGGGATTTTTACACTTTACTGGCGATAGTGTTCGGCTTGTATGCGGCGAAAGTCCCTTTCAAAGAGAAAGAAACTCCAGCATTTTCCGTTCTTAAAAGTAACGCGTTCGTTGTTACGTTCAGTCTGGCTCTTTACTATCTTATTACACTCTACAAGCAGAGTTATTTCGCATCGGTTCGTTATTTTATGATCGGCGAAATTGCTTTCTTTTTTCTTTTTGCAGTTTTGTTAGAGCGCCTTTTCCAGTTAAAGAATATAATATTAAAAACTGTATTGCTCACTGTACTGTTACTCGAAACGGGCATGTATAACTTGCACCGCGGGAATTTTAATTTTTCGCTACAAGTAAGTAGTGCGGAACAAACGATGCGCGAAGCTACTAACTCCACATTCGATCAAGTTGAAAGCTTCTTAAAAGAGACGAAAGAAGAAGAACGTAAGAAGATTTTAAGTAACTGGTATGTCTATATCCCTCCAGAATTCAACCCCACTTACGTGAGTAAGATCCCCATGGGATATCCGGCTGCAGAAGTATATTTAGGAAGGGAATATGGATTTAAGCACTTGAATTTGGATCTCGATAAGAAGCTACTCACAGATGAGAAACCAACGATGTACTTCAGTGTGATGCCCTTACATGAAAATCACGATGAGAATACGCAGTGCTTTTCCCTAGTAAAAACTTTTCCAGCACAATTGCCGGTCTTATACACTAATTTTTTTACTGCTGTCATACACTTTCACAAGACAAGACAATTACTCGCCTTAAAACAAGATCCCTTTAAATTACCCGCTGGCTCTACCATCTACGCATATGATACTCGAAGCTGCTATTAGGTTGGGACGACCCGTCATTTTGCCCTATTACTTCGTGCTATAATCAGTAATTAGCTACAAGAGAACAATTGAAAGCCTCAATTAAAAACGAATCGTTACTGACACACATTCCCATGCCGAAAAAGGTGGATCTTCGCGGGAAATTATCCCTTTCTTTCAGTAAATGTTTACCCAGAAAACTGGCAAAACTGATTGCGATGCAAGCACTGTGGCCCAAAATTCATTCTGCCGACAGGTGTCTGGATATCGGCACAAGTAACGGCGGATTTTCCTACTACTACACTCAAAGCGGAAACTGGACCTTTCTGGATAATAACGGGGATTATTTTCTAACAGCAAAAAATATCCTGAAGGGAAATTTTGTCGTAGAAGATCTGACTACACATCTCCAATCGCATAATGGCTATCATTTTATCGCGTTCATTGACACGATTACATACTTTCCAGATCCGGGCAGCATCTTAAAATCTTTATGCAATAACCTAAGCGAGAATGGCTCTCTGATAGTGAGTGGGATAGAAAAATCCGACTCCGATATACTCATGCGCCTAAGAAAACTACTTGGAATCGAAGATGCCTTAGGCATTTTATGTAATCCGAATTCGAAAGAGATGAAAAAACTATTACAAGACGCTGGATTTTCCACAGTTACTGAAAAAAAATACTTTGGACCTTTCGGACAGTTGTTCCAGACATTTATCGACTGTTTTTTCATTCAAAAAGGCGAACAAGGAAACAGATTGACGGTAGATCTATCCAAGCAAAACACCTCTCTCAGGGTGATGCTGGTACTCACACCTTTTTGTTATATCTTTTCTATGCTAGTCACATTTCTTGATCGCGTACTTCCTTTTTTACCGCGCTACGCATACGTCATTGTGGCACAAAAACGTTCCTAGCATTTTGTCCGGAGGACAAGTAATTTGCTTTTTACGGACGCAGCATTTCTCTTTTACTTTTTGCCGATTGCATTACTACTGCACTTTCTCACACTGGCAAAAGGGCATAAAGGGAGTTATCCCAACCTATCTAGAATTTGCTTGTTTTTTCTTACCGTAATTTTTTACGGGTTCAATAATAGCTGGTGGTTAATTCCCTTTTTTGTGTCAATCGTGTTCGATTTTATATGGTCGTATCTTCTTTACCTGGAAAAGGAAGCGTGGAAAAGAAAGCTTTATGTAACATTTTCGGTTATTCAAAACTTAAGCTTACTCGCGTTATTTAAATATTACGGATCCATCCTGCAGTTTATTAAAAGCGTAAATCCCGAAATGTCCGCACATCTACCGGAGTTTTATCAGGGAAATGAAATTCTTCCACTTCCTGCGGGCATTTCATTTTATACGTTTGAATCCCTCAGTTATGTCATCGATATCTACCGACGAGAAATAGAGTTTCCAACAAACCCACTCGATTTTTTCGGTTTTATTGCCATGTTTCCCAGATTCGTTGCGGGTCCGATTGTACGTTATAGAGATATCATCGGGCAGTTCAGAGTTTATAAGGGAATGAATCTCGAGAAAGGATTTGTCCTTTTTATTTTTGGCTTAGCAATGAAAGTAGTTTTTGCAGATAATTTTGCACTTTTTATTCCCTATGCCTTTGACCGAACCGAGGCGATAAGTACAATGGGCGCCTGGATTGGCGTATTTGCCTATACAATGCAAATTTATTTTGATTTCTCAGGTTACTCGCTCATGGCAATTGGGCTTGGTCAATGTCTGGGGTTTGAATTTCCCGCCAACTTTAACCAGCCTTACAAAGCATCTAGCTTGCAGGATTTTTGGAGACGCTGGCATATTTCGCTTTCTTCCTGGTTAAGAGATTACCTCTACATTTCTTTAGGCGGTGCGAGAAAAGGAAAACTGCGTACATACTTGAATATTATTATTACAATGACTCTCGGTGGAATCTGGCACGGGTCAAGTCTGGTTTTCTTAGTGTGGGGAATGTGGCATGGCATCTTCCTATGTCTTGAGCGAATTGTTCAGGTGCCGAAGAAAACTGCACTTCCCTATCGAGTTTTTGTTTTTCTCATTGTGATGCTTGGATGGGTATTTTTCCGATCCACAAAGGGTTTTACAGAAGCTTTTGCAATTCTCAGGGCGCTGTTTCACTTATCGAGTAATCAGATACCTTTCGTAGCCGAAGGGTTAACAAACAAACCGCTTTCTTTAAGTCTGTGTTGTCTAGGAATTTATTATTGTTTCTTTGCGGAAGATTTTTTCAACAGTTTTATGATGCAAGACTGGAGAGCGGCAAAGTTAAGCCATAAAACTATTGTTTTTCTGCTCTTTATCTTTGTTCTCATTATTAATTTTAGCGCGTTTACACCGCCATTTTTATATTTTCAGTTTTGACGGGGAGAAGATGGAAAAGGTTATTTCGAATTATAAAAATTACCTACTTACTTTTCTATTGATGGCGCTTGCACTTGTCTACCATACTGGGAATTTCATTCATTCCAGTCATTTCACTCTAAGACAAATGCTTACGTGGAGTCCGGTTAAAATTTCCCTCAATGGAGTGAATTTATTTGAATTTAAAAGCCTAGGTAAACGTCCTTTAGAGCACCCTTATTATGACTGGAGTGCGAACGCTACGGGTGAACTAGGTTATCTTTTAAGGTATAAAACACACCAGGTTCCTGACTGGATCCTTTACGCAGAATCTCGCCCTTTACAATGGTTTTTCAATCGGGATGATGTATTTTTACAATTCCCGGCCGCAACTAATTTTATCCGCTCAGTCGTAAGCTCACGTGTAAGCACAGTAACTGAAATATTAGAGAAAAATGGCATTACTGTATTATTTATACCCATACCAACGAAAATTTCTATAGAAAGAAATAAATTAGCGAAGCACTTACCCGCTATTTCCATTTGGGGAAGCCAAAACTATGACACGGAAGAAGCCCCTGAAAAAGTTTATAAAAATATTTTAGAAGTGCTGCCTCGAAATACATTGGATCTCTATACAGTTTTCCAAAACGACAAACCGCAAAGCTCGAACCTACTTTACACTCCTGCAGGGGGTCATTGGACTTCTTACGGTATTGCGATTACCGCGAAAGCTGTAATTGACTATCTAAAATCGAGAAATATCCCCTTTGGTACACCGTTCATTTTAAAGTCTTCCAAAAGACAATTCGAACCTGCAGAAATGTTGCCCATTGTTCCCTCTTATTACGCGGATTCAGCACCAGAGTTTGCTTGGACAAACTCCACTTTTGAGCTTTCTAACGTATCTCATCCTGCAATCACTCGCCGACTTGTTATTTGGGGTACAAGTTTCTCTGCCAGAGGTCTAGGAGAAATGCTTTCGAGCTCAACAAAATTACCACTCTCAGATTATTCTTTTTCCGGAAATGCTTTATTTGGTAGTTTGGAAAAGATGCTCGCAAAAAATGAAAAATTAAAAAAGGGAGATATTTTAATCTGGGAGTTTCCTTTACTTGAAGCAAACGCAGCTAAAAAGCAAGCTCTGCCCCAGGGGCCTTACATAGAGTAGAACCTGTCACTTTTTGAGTCATGTGTATTAAACAGATTTTTTTGCGATAAAAAAGATTAAACAAACTCTTTCGCATCGTCTACACTCTCTTGTCGTTTAAGTTACTTCTTATTGAAACTCTCGTATTTTTTGTTTCATCAATTGGATTTGGCATTTTGTTCTCCTTTATTTTTGCTCTCTTATGGAACACAAACAAGAAAGCAATTCACATGCCTAATTCCACGTTTAATTTTACTCACCAGATTCTTGACAGCCCCAGCTGTGCATCGCAAATTATCTGTTCCTAATACCCTATAACCGCACACAATGTCGCATAGCATCTTTTATTAGTTTCACTGCTTGTCCTAAGCTGCAAAATTTAGTATTTTTAGCCCCTGAAATAAGAAGTTTTAGTCTTAGCAACGAGAAAGTGCAGGATGTAAAATACGATGACAACGCGCCCCTCGGCTTTAATTTTGGACGACGATCAAGAAGTCTGTACGCTTTATAATCGGGCACTGGACTCGGCAGGTTTTAAAACGGAATCTGCAGCTTCCATTGCTGAAGCAATACAAAAACAAAATTCTCAAGCATTTGATTTGATCTTACTCGATTTAAATTTAGGAGCTGTGCACTCTTTAGAACACATCCCTGATTTGTTAAGTAAATCCCCTCTGACAAGACTTTGGGTTCTTACTTCACATGGTTCAATTGAACTTGCAGTCAATGCGATGAAAAAAGGTGCTTCTGGTTTTTTCACAAAAGATCGTGGCGTTGATGCTGTAGTAGGTGAATTAAAAGCAGCCTTTTTCTCAAAGTCTTCAAAACAAGATTCAACACTTCCTGTAACCACTGACGATTTTGGGTTATTGGGTGTCAGTCCGCAAACGTGCACCATCAGACAAAATATCCAACGCATGAAAGATGTAAGTTCCACGGTTCTGATTTATGGAGAATCGGGTACTGGAAAAGAATTAATTGCAAAAGCATTACACCACTCCTCTGAAAGAAAAAAAGCTCCGTTTGCTGCTGTAAACTGCGGTGCAATTCCTGAACAGTTGTTAGAATCAGAACTTTTCGGTCACAAACGCGGTGCTTTCACAGATGCAAAGACGGATCACATTGGTTTTTTTGAAAAATGCAGCGATGGTACACTTTTTCTGGATGAAATAGCTGAAATGCCCTTAGCACTGCAGGTAAAGCTATTACGAGTACTACAGGAACGCGAAGTAAGTCGCATCGGCTCTACTCAGGCAATCAAGGTAAACACTCGTGTCATTGTTGCGACCAATCGAATTTTGGAAGCAGAAGTACAAAAAGGAAATTTCAGAGAAGACTTGTATTACCGTCTTTCTATTTTAAGAATTGAATCGAGTCCTTTAAGAGAGAGAAAAGCCGATATACCCATTTTAGTTCGCGCCTTTATTGACAAGTTCGCAGCGCAATTCAACAAACAATTGCGTTATCCCAATGAAGAACTCATGGCTAAACTCGTCGCTTATCATTGGACAGGGAACGTGCGCGAACTACAAAACTCCATTGAACGAGCCGCTGTACTCACGCAAGACGGAAACTTAAGTTTGGAAGATCTCTTTCCAAAATACTTCTCGGATAAAGAAGACGATGCAGATTCTGTACTTCTGGATAGTTCAGGCTCACCTGCACCCTTTCAGGCGGAAAAGCTGCAATTTGAAAAGTCTTATTTGATTAAACTTTTAAAAGCTACGAATGGAAATATTTCGGAGGCGGCACGGATTTCTGGCCAGCACCGCCCCCAACTTTATCGTTTGTTACACAAATACTCGATAGAACCTGAACAGTACCTAGAGAAACACTAAAGTTTTAGCGTACTGCCTCTGGGAAGCCGATATAGGTTTTATCGACGCTTCCATCGATATACGTTCTCACATTCCAGACAAGTCTGCTTTCATCAATGGATGCGAATGCATCGCCATTACAGGTATCATCCTCAGTAGATTCATCCACTACGATGGACTGCGCTCTACGATTTTCTAACGCAGTAAAGCGGCTCATATGACAGCGCAAGGGTTCTTTTTCTTTCGTTAAGAAGAACTTATCGCAATATTCGCTTTGTTCTTGGTTGATTAAACACAGAGTGAACGATGAGGGGTGCGTGCTGCTATTTACAAGCTTGTACATAGTAAGAACATACTGCGGCGAGTTGTCATCTTGTGTATCGCCCTGATGTACCTCTGTTAACACTGCACGGTAAATTGGTACTTCTACCGGGGCTTCATACTTTGCGTAACTAAATAGACTAAACAGACTGCAAATAACTACTATGATGTTTTTCATATCATCCTCATTTTTCGGTTTGATTTTCGAATACAAGATTCTCTTGTGCAATCCATATGCCTAAAGTTTTCGAATATAAATACTATCGTTTTGCGCTAATTGTCTGAAGCATTTGGATACGCTGAGGATGAAACTAATTGTTACAGGGTGAGAACTTGCCGCACTTTAGACTTAAAATACTTATCTTTAGATGGTGTCGAACTTGCAGTTACATAAGGTAAGAAGTAAGAGGTAATTATGTCAGTCAACCCGCTAGCAAATAAAGAAGTCCCTAAAAAAAGCTGGGACGATGAATTTCGGGAATTGACGTTGCAATTTATCGCACGGTTGCCCATACGCATTGCTGAAATGGAAACGGCCCTTGAGAGAGGAAATCTCGAACAAGTGGCTGCTGTAGCCCACAAACTTTCTGGTGCTGCCGGAAGTTATAGTATCTCTGAGCTCGCGCTTGAAGCTAGGCAACTAGAGAGCACTTCGCTTCGAAAAGATCTTACTACTGCGCATAAGAGCCTTGAAAAAATAAAACTCATTTCCACTGATTTGACCAAAACTGAATTGCCTGAAAAGCATTAGTAAATTAAGAAGAGAGAAAGCTTGCTACAGATCGCGCTTTGGAACAAGGTGGGGATTTGGGAGGATAACAAGCTTTCTCTCTTTTTCAGCATTCAACACTACACTTTTCATGCCATTTTTTTTCTTCTTGTACATAGGTCAGGATCAAAAATTGCATTATTCAATTACTACAACCAAAATTAAGGAGGATTAAATGAGTGCATTATCCTATATTAAAAATCTAGTAGAACAGAAAACACATAAATTCCACCATACTCCAGTGAACTCAAAAAAAGTGTCCCTTTATACGCTATCGTCGATGGATGAGTGTTTCGAAACGAATAAGACTTAACAGAGGTTCTCATCGTATTACGTGACACTTTGTGCTACTAAAAATATTTTTATGACCAAAGAACTCAGAATCATTTTAGTGGAAGATGATCCCGCGCAAGCAAAGCTCTTTAACCTCGTCTTGAAAAAAAGGCATGCGCACGTGCGATTAGAACACTTTGAAACGGCGGAAGAGGTGCTTCAGTTCATAAAAGAATCAACAGACTTTAGCACTTTTAACAATATTGTTTTATCCGATCTCAATTTACCTGTTGGCACCGGTATAGATTTGTATAAAGAAATTTGCAAAACAGAGAGAAGACAAGAGTTGCGTTTTCTACTCTATACTCAAGTAACAAATAGTACTATTTTGCAACAGGCGTATGATGCTGGTGTTACATCTGTTCTAACCAAATCCGACTCTTTCGAAGAGTTTGAAAGCTTGGTCTCTACTATTGTTGCAAAATCGTCGATAAATATTTCTTAACTTCTTATTGGCATAATTCATGAATATATTGGTGCATATAAGCAGTTTATATTTCTGTTGTGGGTGCACAATTAAATCAGAGATGGACACAATCCACACTTTCTCTAAAGCAGATCTGCCTGATTAAGAGGATTCTGGGTTTACTTATCTGCTAGATTTTGATGATAACGAACTCAAGTTATTGCTCAAATCCGCATAAGTGTTCACTCAGACAATATGTTGCAACTACATCATTATGCACACCAGGCAGAGTGAGAAGGTTATATGACGGAAATAAATGCCAATGACATGATTTTATTCCTCTCACACCAGGTGCGCACGTCCATGTCTGGAATGATGGGATACATTGAAAAATTGTATGATAGCCAATATACAACCAAAGAGAAACTAACTACCCTTGCGAAATTACGAAGTATTCTAGAGAGTACGAATGTTTTATTGGAAGACGCTGAACACCTTGCCAGCTACGAAAAAGGCTCTTTTTCAGTGCGCTCGTCCCAGTTCAGTCTCGAAGAGGAAATGTCCGAGACAATCCATTTTCTGGAAGCATTCTCAAGTAAAAACCAACTAAAATTTCGGGTTATCACTGAAGGGAAGGTCCCTTGTGTCATTTTATCGGATCCCTTGCGGCTTAAACAACTGGTGACACAAATGGTTTGTCATGCCATCCATTTACTTGATAGGGGATCATTAAATTTGACCATTTCCCTATCTAATGAACAGAAAAACGAATTATTGTTTACGGTAGATAGTACGGGAAAAAATTTTCAAGCGAATTGCCTAGAGGAAAATATAAGTTCTGCTACACAGGCAGAACTATTTACACTTCCCTGCACCACTGGCCAACAGGCTATCGCAATACCTTTGATTAAGGCGCTCTCTCAGTCTCTAGGCGGTAAACTTTCTATACAGAAAAGTAAACTTGGTTGCGGGTATTCTCTGACAGCCTCGATAAACCCGGGGCCAATCAATCCTTCTCAATTGCACAACAACCTCAGTTTTAAAAAACTGGAAGATTCTACCGGGGTGAAATCGATCACTATCCCAGACTTTTCCAATAAGAAATTTTTAGTTGTGGAAGATGATGAGGATATCAACGCTCTCTTTTTGCATTTTTTAAAGCAAACAGGTGCTATCGTAAAAACCGCACGAGACGGCGAAGATGCATTGAAATTAGCGCTATCAGAGGAGTTTGACATTATGATGATGGATCTTCAGATTCCCAAGATAAATGGAATTGAAGTTTGTACGCGCGTCAGAAAAGAAGGTATAACGACTCCTATCATTGCGCTTACAGCAAACACAGCAATTGCTACAAAAAAGAAATGTCTGAAAGCGGGGTTCAATCTCTTTTTAACAAAACCCTTAAGTATTGACGTCCTTTATCAAATCATTCCAAAACTGGCAGTGTAAAGAAAATACCAGCAAGTCCCATTTCCAAGATATTATTTGCTGTCTCAAGTCTCGAAAAATCAAGCATATCCTTTACCAGAACGCGCATTTTTTTAGAGAAAATTGAAATATCAGCAAAGTAATTTTTCACTTCCGGATCTACGTGCGCTTCCAATTTAAGAGATAATAATAGGCCAATTTGACAAACCACAGCACTTTAAGCTGTAGTTCACGTCATAAGATGAGTCCCTCGTTTGAAATTCAGGCAGTTGATCATATCGAAATCGCTACACGCGACTTACTACTCACAGAGCAACTCTTTCATAAACTGGGGTTTGAAACTCTGACAACGCGCGTATTGGCTGAGAGATCATTAGAGTCAAAACTGCTCGGGCAAAATGGCCTCTACATTATACTGAGCCAAAGTACGGATCCGAACGATGCAGTTTCCAAGTTTGTTACAGCCCATGGGGAAGGTATCTTTTCTGTTACTTTGCGGACAAATGATGCTGTTTCAGCACTTGAATACGTGCATTCTAAAGGAGCAACGGTTGTTACTTCCCCCAAAACGATTCAAAAAGACTATGGCAAAGTTACTGTCGCAACCATTTCTTCGATAGGCTCCACCCAAATCCATTTTCTTTCCCGTGAAGGGCAACTTTTTCACGAAGGATTTGATTACGCGCTAAAAGTAGCGCATGCAGGCTATGGTTTGAGTTCGTTTGACCACTTCTCTATGGTGGTGCCGAATGGTTCTTTGGGCGAGTACCGTAAATTTCTAACTTCAGTGTTGGGAATGGAAGAAAAGAATTACGGCACAAGTTCTCCTCACAAAATTTATTTAAAATATAAAACTTTTCACGTGGTTTTAAACGAACCCGAAGGACCTGATACAGAACTTGCAAAATTTGTAGAAGGCCACCACGGTGCTGGCTTTGACCACATTGCGTTTGGGACAAAAAACATCATTGAGTCTGTGAAAGAAATTCAAAAATCGAGCATCCCTTTTAGAAAAGCCTCCCCTACCTTTTATGAGGAATTAAAAGTAAAGCGTTCTGATTTGTCAGAAAAAATGGGGGAACTAGCGGGTTTAAATATCGTAGCGCATGGTTCAAGTGACGCGGGGATATTACAAGCAGCAACTCTTTTCTTAAATGGCTACTGGTATTTTGAATTCGTAGAACGCCACAATTTCGAGTGGCTCGGCACAGAAGCCCAAAAAGTCTTACAAAGTTAGTCCCAAGTTTCCGGTTGCACAGTCAAAGAAAGTTTGATCGTTAACGTATTTTGCGTGTCTGTTTTGATATCTTTTCCGTATAAAGTTCCACTGCCCTTTAAGACAGCATCGTTAATAGTTGAGCCGTCTGTTTTTTTGGCGCGTATTTCTACTTTAATTTCGGCTTTGTCCGTTCTGCTTTTGGGAAACTCGAAACCTGGCAGAATAATTTTCTCCCAATTTTCTTTTGCATAGCTTTGAGCGAAAGAGCCCCCTTCTTTGGTTTCGATAGTAACTGTCAGAATATCTGCGCTTGCCATGAACTTTTCCCGGCGCCTTTCTCCCTTCGCTAAACTTTGCGGAAGTTCGAGTTTTAAGGCGATGGGGTATTCAGGTTGCTCCGTTTTTCCACAAGAAAGGAGCATCAGGGTTAGTGTGAGGAAGGCCAGATAAGAGTAAAAAGAAGTTTTCATACTCATTAGAGAGATGCAAAGGGATGCCTTTAGGAAACAGGCATAAGTGCATGACCTGACATACGAAATTCGACTTGTGTGAAGCGAATTTCGGTCTCTCTCTCAAGAAGTTAAAGTCAACGCCATGAATCATTAGCTAAGCGCCTAATAACCTTAAATAACTTTCAATTGACACATCCCCATTCCGTTCGTAAAAGATCCTCTCTTAAATTTAAGGTTATAAATAAAAAGAGAATGACCTCTTTTTTAACCCCCTTGAACTTTAAGAAGGAGAATTAATTGAATGTCATTTGATAATCCCTCTGTCGGAGAAGTCCCTCAAAGATCCCAACGTAATAATCTAAACCCAGAATCCAAAGGAAAACTAGTGTTACCAAAGCGCAAGAGAGTCACTATTAGTGAACTCCCCGAGCTTCCTAGCGAAGATCGTGATTTAGAAGATCCAGGTATTAAACTACAAGAAGGCGGAAAAACTTTTTCCCAGCTACTCGAAGAGAGCAGCAAGGGTGCAAAGTTTCAAGAAGGAGAAGTCGTTGAAGGTGTGGTCGTTAGTGCCAACCGTGACTTCGTCACCATCGATATCGGATACAAATCCGAAGGTGCCGTTCCTGCCCAAGAATTTTTTGATAACAAAGGTGAGCTTATCGTTGCCGCTGGAGACCATATCCTGGTCTACATCGAGCGCGTAGAAGACGACCATGGCCGTTTGATTCTTTCCAAAGAAAAAGCAGACGTCTTAAGAGCATGGGACGAAATCAGCGAAGCCTGTGAAAAAGACGAATTGGTCGAAGGTACAGTTGTTTCCAAAGTTAAAGGTGGATTGTCTGTTGATATCGGCGTGAAGGCATTCTTGCCAGGATCCCAAGTCGACATCCGTCCTACCAAGAACTTGGATCAATACCTTGGTAAGACCTACAAATTTAAAATCATCAAGTTCAACA
>CAYNEF010000070.1:0-14499 GCA_964396165.1 uncultured Pseudobdellovibrionaceae bacterium | reverse complement strand
CACGGGGGAGATACTTCCACCATTGAATTCTGCCATAAACTCGGCTTTAATTACGTCAGTTGCTCACCGTTCCGTGTGCCTGTGGCACGCTTGGCGGCGGCGCAAGCTAGTCTGAAGAATAAGTAATAAGGTTTTTGGGGATAAGTTTTTTTATAAACCGGCAACATTGGTAGGGGCAGATGCGTCTTAGAAGGCTCGAGTTACAAGGCTTTAAATCTTTTTTGGATAGAACCATTTTAACTTTCCAACCGGGGATTACGGGAGTTGTTGGCCCTAACGGTTGCGGCAAAAGTAATATCGTAGATGCGATTCAGTGGGTGATGGGCGAGCAGAGTGCAAAGCACTTGCGCGGCGAATCCATGTCGGACGTTATCTTTAACGGGTCCGAAGGCAAAGCGCCGAGCTCCATGGCAGAAGTAAGTTTGATTTTAGATAGAGACGGGGTTGGCCTGTCTCCGATGTTTTCTGCTTTCGATAAGTCGGATGAAATTTCTATCACACGTCGCGTATACCGTGACGGCACAAGCGAATACCTGATCAACAAAGTTGCTTGCCGCTTAAAAGATATTCACGAATTGTTTATGGATACGGGGGTCGGAAAACGCGCCTATTCCATTATTGAACAAGGGCAGATTGATCGCATGATCAACGTAAAGCCCGAAGAACGCCGCTATTTATTCGAAGAAGTCGCAGGAATCACAAAATATAAGGCGAAGCGCAAAGAAGCAGAAAAAAAGTTAGAGGCCACACGCCAAAACATGCTGCGTCTTCAAGATATTATCAACGAACTTGAAAAGCAGATCCGCTCACTCAAAGTACAAGCAACGCGCGCTAAAAAGTACAAAGAATTAAAAACGGAATTGGAAGTAGTCGATCTCTTTTTGCTTGGAAGAAATCTTTTCATCCACAAAAAAGCTATTGATGATGCGACGTTTGAAAAAGACAAGTTTGTTTCTGAACGTTCTGAATCCGATGCATTAGTCGGACAAGTAGACGCTGAAGCGACAGAACTTGAAATCATCCGCATTGATCAGGAAAAAGCGCACAACGAACTCGCGGATACAGAACGTAAACTTTCTTTGCTTATTCAAAAGCTAGAAGGGGAAATGAGTCTTTTTGATGAAAGAAAAAGACATCTCGAAGAAGGTTATGAAACGGCAAAACGCGAAGCAGACGAATTAACAGCTCTCATTACTTCCTTATCGGAAGAGGCGGAACGCGAAGAAGAAGAAAAAGACGCGGTTTTAGGCCAAAGAGCTACTTTAGAAACCGAAGTTCAAGATCTCGAATTTAAAACACGCGAGAGTGTCGAAGCTAAATCCAGAGCCGATCATAGAAGACGGGAACTTGAAAATAGCAAAAACCACTTGGCACACAAACAAGTGGCTCTCGAGCACCAAAAATCGAGCATTGAAGAGCGTGATAGAAATTTACTCGAAGAACGTGTCAGAATTGAAGACCGTTCGAAAGAAGTTGCCGTATCCATCGATGCGTTAAAAGCAAGAGTCGTGGACACAGAAGCTATCATCCAATCCTGTTTGGATAGAGCGACCGCTGCCGAGCAAGAAGTTACGCATGTTTCCAGCGAATGTGAACAAATATCTCATTCGTTGTCAGCGATGGAAGACAGAATTTATCAAACACGCGAAAGTTACCACTCTCAGAAGTCTCGTTTGGATTCTTTAAAAGAATTGCAACAGAATATGGAAGGGTATTCTCCTACTGCGCGCGAAATGCTTTTGAAATTGGGAGAGCAGTCAGTCACGGCAATTCCATTCGCAGAAATTTTACAGCCGGATGCTGCGCTAGAAGATCATTTGGAACTTCTTTTGGGTTCCGACATGAATACGCTGATTGTAAATTCAACACAAGAAGCAGAGAATCTTTCGAGAACGGTATCTCGGGAAGACTTGGAACGCGTTCGCATCATTGCGAAAAACGAAATCCATGAGACTTCAGATAGCATGGCTTCTTTACCAGAAGATGCTGTTCCTCTTTTAAACCGCATCCGTGTGGCTCCAGAATTGAAGCACATTGCGGAATGGCGTTTAAAAAACGTGTATCTCGTTTCTTCGACAGACAGACTGTTTGAATTAAGACAGCAATACCCTGCATTAACCTTTGTCACAACCGATTCAAAAACGATTGGTCACGGGGATAAGTCTTTAACTGCGGGAAAACTGCCTACAAAAATGGGCGTTTTTGCGAGAAAACGTGAAATCGAAGAGCTTTTAATTGCTACCGAGTCTTTGGAAAAGGAATTGTCGGGTTTAAATATTTCCCGTGAAGACTTGCTAGCCAATTTGAAGTCACAAGAAGACAGACACGAAGCTTTAAAAGACTCTTTGTCCTCTATCCATATTGAGACTGTCGGCCACCGTAAAGAAAAAGAACAAATTACGTTCGAACTAAGTCGCACAGAAAGAGAACACACCGATTTACAGCATAAATGGCAGATGAACGCCAACCAGATTACCGAAGTTCAAGCGCGTATTGAACAAATCAAAGTGGAAATGGTTGAGTTGCAGGAAAAATCGGTCAGCGTAGAAGCAGAATTGACTGAGAAGTTAAGTGAAATTCAAACTTTGGCGACTTCAGTCGACCAAATGCTGGCACTTGTGAACGAGAAAAAAATCGAACGTTCACGCGTAGAAGAAAAACTTGTCAGCCTTGAGTATAAAATCAAAAGGCTGCGCAACGAACTCGATGGGCACGATTCCAATCTCACGGATTTAAGAGAACGCGAAGAATCTACCCGAATGGAAATTGAAGGAATGATTGTTAAGCGTCAGGAAGTGGAAGTGACACATGCGACTTCCATTACGGATCGTGATGCAGCGATGATCAAACTTTCTGATACGAAAGCGGCTTTCAATGAGACTTGCCAGAGACTGGCAGAGTTGCGCGATAGAAAAGCGGAACTGCATAAGCGCCGCGAAGAAGTTCTCAATACGATTCAGGAACTGGAAATCAAAATTACGCATGAACAGTCTAGTTTTGACCAATTAAGAAGTATTTCGAACGAGCGTTATTTGAGAGAGCCTACGCCGTTTGATGAATCGGTACAGATCGAACTTGAAAAACTGCCTATCTTTGTTGAAGGCTTGAATATGGAATGGGCAACTATTCCAGACACAGAAAAGAAAATGCTTCTCGAAGAGCATTTAAAGAATGTGCGTGAAAAGATTTCCCGTTATGGCGAAGTCAATTTGACGGCAATTCAAGAGTTCGACGAAATTCAGGTTCGTTACGACTTCCTCATGGAACAAAAAACAGATTTGGAAAAATCTATCGGAATTCTCGAAGAAGCCATTCAAAAAATCGAAGAAACGACTAAAGTACGTTTCGAAGAAACATTCAATGTGGTCAATCAGAAGTTCACAGAGATTTTCCCCATCTTGTTTAGCGGCGGGAAGAGCGAACTTGCGCTTATCCCGAGTGAAAATGGCCAGGATGCAGGGGTCGATATTCTTGTGCAACCTCCGGGCAAGAGCTTAAAGAGCATCACTCTGTTATCGGGTGGTGAAAAAGCTCTCACTGCAGTGAGTTTGATTCTTGCAATCTTCGCAAGAAAACCAAGCCCTTTCTGCTTGCTGGACGAAGTGGACGCACCGCTGGATGATGCAAACGTTTCTCGTTTCAACACCGTGATTAAAAAGATGGCGGAAAAAACGCAGTTCATCGTGATTACCCATAATAAAAAGACGATGGAAATTGCGGAAGCCCTCTATGGTGTGACGATGGAACGCGCCGGCGTTTCCAAAATGACCAGCGTAAGACTGCAGTAGCTTTCGTTGCGATTGGGCAAAGTAAAGCCGTACCTTTGCCCTAATGGTGATGCTCATCTTAACTTGTATTGTTTTTAATCTAAGAGGCCTAAAAAGATTTCCTGCGGGATAAACGAAAAATCTTTCAGCCATTGGGCTTCATTCACAAAATCGACCATTCCACGCCACCACTCGGCATGCTTGTCTAATAATTTGTCTTCTTTCCCATATCTGCCTTCGTATGTGAAAGCGAGCGCCCCGTGCGATTCGTAATAATAATCTTTTGTCGTGCCAGTCGGGTAGTAACCTAAGATTTGTCCTGTCGTTCCAGATTCGATGTCCAATACTTCATCCGCCATCTTGCCCATGGCTTTTAATTTGTTCAAATCGTCAGTGGGAACTGGTTTGGAAGTATACGACCAGGGATAAAGAATAGCGCCTGCACAGCAGTGGTAATCGACTGTGACATTCAGGCTTAATCCCATTTCTGATTTCAGATTATTTAATTTGGTAGCGAGCGCTTTTGTTTCGACTTCTTTAAAACCCTTGAAGTTTGCGGCTTTCACATCCCAATCGCGGTTAAGATCTACGCCGTGCGAATTTTCGCGTTCTCTGGAGTCATACCCATCTGGATTTAAGATAGGGATAAAAACAAATACGCCTTCTTTTTCGATAAACGATTTTACAGGGCCTTCGTTTTTCGTGTCGTTCAATAAAATTTCAGGAAGACGGTCTTCGATATTTAAATATTCATTGCCGTGAGTGGAGCCAGACATGATGAGAGTAGGGCGAGTGCGGTTTTGCTTTTTGTGGTTCTTTCCTACAATGAGCATTTTAAGTGGTTTGCCTTTTACGCTTGTTCCATATTGCTCAAGTCTTGTGATCGTCGGATAGGCCGCCTGCCATCTTTCCATGGTCTTTAAAATTTCGGAATATTTTGGCCCATGAATTCCAGAGTCACTATCTTCGATTTCGTGGGAAAAAGCGTTGAGAGAACAGACTAGTACACAGACAAAAATGAATCCCTTCAATTTCACCCCCATGTGAGTAATCTTAAGGGATGAAACACCAGAACCTACTATGAAAAATCGGGAAAAAGTGGACTCTCGTTAACTGATAATAACATCCAAAGGCTTCGAGACAATGAGCTCATGACATGGTTGGCCTGAAGCCAAAAAGCTTCTCTCAAATTTTGTTCTGCCACCTTCGAATTTTGCTAAATCATTGTAAGCGTTTGGCGCAATTTCCCCATAGACAAGGGTTTTTAGACTGTAAGCTTTTTCACACACATAATGCGCTTCATCGATGTAAAACTTTTGATCCGATGCCCAAATCAGAAGCCCACCCGGTTTTAAAATACGCACAAGATGATTCATCACAGCACTTAAATGCCAGCGGTTGTGTCTTTGCGCGGTCTTAAGCCAAGGGCAGGGATACAAAATATACAGTCGCTCGATTCTGTTATCGGGAATTCCTGTCAACAGAAGGGGAATTACATTTCCTCTTACGCCTTTGAAATTATCGAGCCCGAGCGTTTTATTTTTCTTTACGAGCGCTTTTCCGCGCATCCTGTCGCGTTCGACCGCAATCAAATATTTGTCCGGGTAAAGAGAAGCCATTTGGGAGAAAAAAGTGCCGCTTCCAGCCCCTACTTCTAAAAATATATCGCGTTTATCGTCGAATACTTCACGCGGAATGAGGGAATAGTTTTTTTCCTGCCAGTAGGTATTAATTTCGGCGTGTGAATTATTTTTCAAATCCCAATCGAGGCGCGCACTAATTGTCTCAATGGGTGAAAGCATAATTTATGGTTCGTAGCACCGACGGCAGCGGGCTTCGTAATACTCGTCAGCGCCCACAAGAATTTGTCCCGGATCGGCTTCGTTATTTTGCATTTGTCTGCGCTGGGTTTTCGATGCAGGTGCACCGCAGTTTGTACAAATTGCCTGCATTTTTGTTACGGTTTCAGCAGTAGCCATGAGAGTGGGCATTGGACCGAATGGTACTCCACGGTAATCCATGTCCAGCCCCGCTACGATTACTCTAATTCCCCTGTTAGCCATGCGGTGGCAAATTTCTACAATTGCGGGAGGAAAAAACTGCGCTTCATCAATTGCGACAATGCGTGTGTTGTCTTCGAGCGCTTGTAAAATTTCTTCTGGGTTTCTCACAGGGATTGCCCCTACTTTTTGAGAAGAATGGCTTTGTACGTGTTCTTTAGAAAAACGGACATCAATTTGTGGTTTAAAAATCTGCACTTTTTGTTTAGCAATCTGCGCACGTTTGATGCGTCGTATCAATTCCTCAGTTTTTCCCGAAAACATGCTTCCACAGATGACTTCTATCCAGCCGTACGTCCACATCGTTGGTGTCTGTATCATGATGTAATTTCCCCCAATTAAAAACGAACTTGGAATCTAAACTGAGTCCAAAATGAAGACAAGGCGTAATAAGAAATCCTATAACTCAAAGGGGTTAGCGATAAGATATTCACTTGCCCCCCGATTATTCTTCTGGTCTACTACAAAAAGATTATGGAAAACGTATTGCTAGGGAATCTTGCGCTAAGCCCTAAAGCGCAAATAGGGAGATTTTGGTTTCAAAACAGGAGTCTTTCTCCGATCCCACTCTTTTTATTGCTTTTAATAATGCCTGCAAAAATTCAGTGGTCTGTCTCCGGATATGCCATCATTGTAGGACTTCTTATTTGGGCCGAAAGCATTCGCGTTTGGGCTGTCGGTTATGCGGGAAGCAGCACGAGAACTCGTGGTGACAGAGTGAATGATTTTGTTCACGCCGGTCCCTACCGTCACGTCAGAAACCCACTTTATATTGCCAATATTTTGCTTTATTCCATCACGGGGCTTTTGTTTGGAAATATTCTTTTAGCAGCAATTATTTTTGTCTACTCGGCAGTGCAGTACACATTCATCGTGGCGTACGAAGAAGAAATTTTAGTCAGTACATTTGGTGCTCAATACGAAGAGTTTCATAGACGTGTGCCCAGATGGTTTCCTTCCATCAGCCCAAAGATTCAGTCTACGATGCACGTTTTTAATTTAAAATCTGCTCTGAAAAGCGAAAAGAGTACGTTCTACTCGATGTCTTTGATGGCGATTTTATTCCTCGTGAAACGTTCTTTCTTTTAAACAAAAGCCTCTTAAAGAGCATTGTGAAAAAAACGACATAATTCTCACAAAGCATAATTCCTTCACGCCTAATCGCTACAATCAAAGTCTTAAGGGACGTATGTGAGACGTATCGAGAATGCATTCCATTTTACTATCTATTTTCTCATTAGCCTCCTTTTGCCTGCGTGTTTTGAAGCTCCTAAAAGTAGTGACGAGACATCCTCTGCCAATTCATCCACAGCGACTAAGTCTGCAACAATAACTATCTCGGGCGCCGAACTTCAAACAGGCGAACGCAGCGCCATTACTACAAGTGAAAGCGAAGAGTACGAATTATCGAGTCAAAACATCGACTCATCCGTCGATATCGTACTTACCTTGTATAATACGGGAGATGTTGCTGCCGATAAAATAAAAGCTTATTCCTTAAGTTCCCCCCTTGCTTATGCGGGAGGAAGTTACCCCGGCAGTGGCGGCACCTGCACCAGTAAAATTGCAGGACAAGCAAGCTGCACTATCGTAATCGCCTTTACACCGAACAAAATGGGAAAAAATTCGGCGACGCTTCAATTAGGTTATTACAATGGAAAAACGACACGCGTTTTTGAAAAGAAATTTAACGGTGTCGGAATTTCCGACCCCACGATTACAAGCGTTTCTCCCAGTGCGGGAAGAATTATCGGTGGGAGCACTATCACGATAGTCGGCACGCAATTATATTCCGGTGCTACCGTAAAACTGGGCGGTGAAACTTGTACGGTCACAAGTCAGACAGAACCCACTACGATTCTTTGCACGACGCCAGTGCACACAGTGGGAAGCGTAGATCTAGTTGTGACTAATACGGATGGCAAAATAGCGACAAAACAAAGTGGGTATACGTATCAGTTAGCGCCGACTGTAACGAGCGTGTCACCGTCTTGGGGATCACAAAATGGGGGGAACACGCTTACTTTAACGGGGCAGAGATTTTTAACTGGAGCAATCGTTCTAGTCGGAGGGGAGTTATGTACGAGTGTATCGATTGTTTCCTCTACTCAGCTAACCTGTCTTAGTCCTGTCCACGCAGTGGGAGTGGGAGATGTCACCGTGATCAATTTAGATGCGCAAACAGGAACGCTAGCAGGTAGTTTTACGTTTGTTACAGCTCCTACGGTAACGAGTATCAGTCCTACGGCGGGAGCATTGGCTGGTGGAACTACCGTTACTTTGACGGGAACTGGGTTTATCAATGGGGCAACAGTCAGTTTGGGAGGAAGCTCTTGTGGTTCAGTAAACGTCGTCTCATCAACCTCAATCACTTGCGTGACGACAAGTCATACGGCAGCGAGTGTGGACATAGTTGTAACAAATGCCGATCTGCAGTTTGGAACTTTATCGTCGGGATATACGTACCAAGCTGCCCCCAGTGTCACGTCTGTTGGACCGAGTCGCATTTATACCGAGAGTAGAAATATCCTAGTAAACGGTACCGGATTTCTCTCTGGGGCAACTGTCACTGTGAACGGTGTCGCCTGCACTACTCCTGTTGTAAATAGTTCAACTTCTATCAGCTGTATTGTAGGTGCAAATTCTGTGGGGACATACTCTGTAGTCGTGACCAATGTAGACGCACAGACTGGCACACTCACAAATGGACTCACAGTTGCGGATAACGATGTGTGGATTCCTACTACAACGACAAACGCGCCGAGTGCTCGAAATGCAATGCAAACAGTCTGGACAGGATCTGAGATGATTATTTACGGCGGTTTTTGGGGAGGCTATGGAAAACGGTTTGATCCTCTCACTGGTTCCTGGACTTCTATGACAACAGCCAATGTCATTACGACTACGATACAAGCAGGGGCCATCACAGCTTGGACTGGATCCAAAATGTTTCTTTGGGGCGGCTATGGAAATGGAAATAGCGGAGGAAGGTATGATCCGGTGGCAGACACTTGGACTGCGATCACAACAACAGGCGCTCCACTTTGCGGAACATCTCCCGCGGGAGATTGGACGGGATCAAAACTACTTGTGTGGGGAGGAGTACAACATTTAGGGCCCACCATGTGCAATGAAGGTGGCATATATGATCCAGAAAGTAACACTTGGAGCAAGATGACCACTACAAATGCGCCCACTGCTACCAGAGGATCTGCTGGTGTTTGGACGGGATCAAAATTACTTGTGTGGGGCGGCAATGCTTCAGGTTATCGAAATACAGGCTACATATATGATTTAGAAACTGATTCTTGGACAAATATCACAACTACAAACGCACCTAGTGCCCGCTACCCTGGAGTCTTTTTTTGGACTGGGTCAAAATTACTCATCTGGTCTAGCGCCGCGTGGAATGAAACATATAGAAATACAGGCGGGCTTTATGACTTAGCATCGAACTCGTGGACGATTACATCTACGACTGGAGCACCTGTACCTAGAAGTGCGTTCACAGGTGTTTGGACCGGTGGAAAAATGCTGGTGTGGGGAGGAGCAGGCGCTAGTAACACAGGTGGAATCTACGATCTCGATACAAACTCTTGGACACTGTCCACAACAAATGGTGCTCCCTCTGCCATTACCGATCAGTCTCTTGGTATCGGAGTCCCAGTGGGTTTTGGTAGTACTCCTGGCACGGACTTACATTATCCCGCAAGTGTCTGGACCGGATCGCGCATGATCACATGGGGAGGGATGTGGGAAGACGACACCGCTGTAAATACCGGAGGTGTTTATATTCCTCCAACTGCCTCTTCGAACTCATGGATTGCAATGTCCACCACTGGCGCCCCAATAGTAAGATCAAATTGCGCTACCGCATGGACTGGATCAAAAATGTTGATTTGGGGTGGAATAAACGGAACTTATTTCAATACTGGTTCTATCTTTGATCCTGTATCAAACAGTTGGAGCGAAATGACAACCACAGGTGCGCCTTCACCCAAATCTTCACTTGGAAAATATGGAGTGTGGACAGGTTCTAAATTTTTAGTTTGGGGCGGGCAAGATGGTGGTCCTTCCGTACATTTTTTAAACAACGGTGGATTGTATGATCCTGAGACCGACAGTTGGACAAATATCTCGACAATAAACGCACCCATCGGACGCACAGGGCACAGTGTATTGTGGACAGGTTCTAAAGCAGTAGTGGTCTTTGGACTTTTGAGTACTCTCTCAGATGCAGATAACACCGGAGGAGTTTATGATCCTTCCACCAATACGTGGACTACAATGAGTACAACGGGAGCTCCAATTGGAACAGCTAACGCTGCGGCTGTATGGACTGGTTCAAAGGTAATTACATTTGGTGGTTACAACTACACTACGGGTTTTCAAAATACTGCTGGTGTTTACGACCTGACAGCAAACTCGTGGACAAAAGGGACAACAGTAAATGCCGCTTCATCGCGCTCCCACCACTCATTTGTTTGGACTGGGTCTAAATTGATTGTTTTTGGTGGTACAGATACTTTTACATCTGCAATGAACAGCGGGGGAATTTTTGATCCAATGGCAAACTCTTGGACGGCTACCTCGACAACTTCGACGCCGGTACGTGCTTACCACTGGGCTGTGTGGACAGGATCAAAAATGCTCGTGTGGGGTGGAGTAGATTGGGGGGCAGGTGCTGCTGGAGCTCTAAATATCGGGCGAATTTATGACCCTTATTCAAACACGTGGACTGCGATGAGTTCTACAAATGCACCGCCGAATGCAGATCAATTCCCCAATGTTTGGACGGGAAGTAAATGGATTGTGTGGGGCGGAAGTGCAGCAAATACAGGCGGAATCTACACACCATAATAATTGTTATGCGACAGTCGGATTGTCTAGAGTAAGAAACTTAAATTGCCGCCAAAGCTTAACATCAGCTTCGAGGGAAAATACGCCTTCATCCCGATTCCCATCGTAAAGCCCTTCGACATGGGGAAGTTGATGGTAATGCCAGCGACAGGGCCGCCAGTGTCATGCAGACGCTGTTTAAAAAGGTATTTTAGGTAGTGCACACCCGCGTACGCGTATCCCGCAATAAAAGGGAAGACGACATTATATCTAAATCCGCCTTCTAAAAGATAAAGCGTGTCAGATTTGTCTGTGCCATACAAAAAGCCGAGTTCGATTGCGTGATCTCCAATGGGAATACTCCCTCTGGGACCGAGCGTGACAAGCGGCTCTTCAAATTCGGGTAAGAGATTGGGGACGAGAACTTGCATCGATAGACCAAGTTCATAGCGGTTTTCTCTTAGCATGTTCAGTCCGTATTCCTGAGCGGAAAAACAGACACTAGAGAAAAACAGCGCTGAAAATAGAAAGAGGCCAAAATGATTTGGCCTCTTTCCGTAAAAGCATAAAGAAGTAATCAAGCAGATAAATGCTTGCTTACGAGCTTTGTCATCTCGAACATAGAGACAACTTTTTTGCCCTTGAAGACTTTTGTCAAAGCAGCATCAGCATTGATGTTTCTTCTGTTTTTGCTGTCTTGAAGTTTGTTCTTCTTGATGTACATCCAAAGTTTTTTGACAACTTGTGTACGTGGGAGCGGTTTAGCTCCTACAACAACAGCCAAATCAGCGCTTGGTGTAAGAGGCTTCATGAAAGCCGCATTAGGCTTTCTTTTTGTCTTTGCCTTCGCCTTAGTTGTTTTTGTTTTGGTTGCTGTTTTCTTGGTTTTCTTAGCCATTATGATTTAACCCCCATATGGTGTTTTTGTTAATTGAGCCAATAGTAAGGCCTTTTTCCCTCTAGACAAAGCTTTTTTTTAAAAAAATCACTCTGGAATTTACGAATCGTCGAATACGAGTAAGATAATGACATGCAATTTTGGTTAAAAATGACTCTAATTATCCTCTGGACGCTTATCATTGGGGCTTTTGGCACTGTGCAAGCTTTTTTTCATTGGGGAAAACGCAGGTATTTTGCTCCCGCCGTTCATCTGCTTGCTGGAGGAGTTTTGCGCATTGTAGGCATTCGCTTCGAGTCAGAAGGGCTCGAACACATGGGAGTGCACCATCCGTCTGTCTATGTAGGTAACCACCAGAGCTTCTTTGATGTGATCGCTTACGGCAGCATTGTTCCCAATGACTGCGTTCCCATTGGGAAAAAGGAAATTATCAATATCCCGGTTATCGGTTGGTGGTTTGTAGGACATGGGGCAATTCTCATTGATAGAAAAAACCGTGAAAAAGCGTTTTCCGAGCTGGATAAGGCAGTTTCCATCATGAAAAATGAAAAAATCTCGATTGGCATCTTGCCCGAAGGAACCAGAAATTTCAGTCGTAAGGAGCTTCTTCCTTTTAAAAAAGGCGCATTTCATATGGCGATCAAGGCGCAGGCGCCTATTACTCCGATTGTTTTTTCCCATTATCAAAACTTGATTTCATTTGAAAGTAGACGGCTGAAATCGGGTACGATCTATATGAAGGCACTGCCACCCGTTATGACTAAAGGGCTTACCACTGCCGATACGGACGCGTTGATCGAGAAAGTGCGCAATCAGATGATTGATGCCTATAATGAAGTAAATGAGAAGGCTGGAGTAAAGTGACTGTGTTTTTTGCCGCAGTTCCTTTGTGTCTTCTGTATATGACTTTAGCGTTTTTATACGCCAAGAAAAAAGAACATTTCAGTCTGGTAGATGTGTTTTGGACACTGCTCCTGCCACTGCTTGCTACCACCTATGTCCTAGCACAGAGAACATTACCGGGACTAGTGCTGCTCATTTTGGTTTGGCTTTGGGGAGTGCGGCTTTCATTGCATTTGTATCTGCGCCTTAAGTCTTTCTATCCCAAGGAGGATAACCGTTATTTAACTCTGAGAAATGCTTGGAAGAATAATCTGAATACGCGCTTTTTTGTGTTTTTCCATTTTCAGGGCATTGCGGCCTGGATACTTTCGTGGCCCTTCTTTTTGATTGCAAGCCAAGAGGAACTTTCCCCACTCTTTGTAATAGGAGCAAGTATTTTATTACTGTCTATCCTAGGAGAGGCGCTTTCTGACTGGCAACTCAAGCAGTTCGTAAAAATGCCTACGAACAAAGGCAAAGTTTGCAATCAAGGGCTATGGAATTATTCCAGACACCCCAATTACTTTTTTGAGTGGTGTTGCTGGATCTCATACTTTTTGATGGCGCTTGCCTCACCTAAGGGGTGGACGGCCGCTGTCTCTCCATTGCTCATGACATATTTTTTATTTAAGGTAACAGGCATTCCTGCAGCTGAAGCACAGAGCTTGAACTCTAAAGGCGACTTGTACCGTGAGTACCAACGTACTACGAGCGCCTTTTTTCCTTGGGTGAAAAAAACGTGAAAACACCTGAATGGCATAAACGCGTTTACTCTAAAGAAACTTTGCCGCTCACCATTGCTTCTCCCAAATTTAATAGACAAGCTTTTCACGAAGCACGCTTTATCATGGAGAAGCTAAAGCTTAAAAAAGGAGAAAGCCTTTTAGACATTCCATGCGGCACGGGAAGGCATTCTAAGTTTTTTTCTCTTGCGGGTATCGAAGTGACCGGTGTGGATATCAATCCCACCTGCCTTGCATGGGCTAAGAGACATACTCGGGGAAGAAAAATCCAGTTTCAGAAGGGAAATATGGGAGACTTGTCGAAGTTTCGTGGCAAGTTTGATGCTCTGGCAAATCTTTTTACAAGCTTCGGCTATTTTGAAACGGAAGACGAAAACGATCAGGTGATGCGGGAGTTTGTCTCGACCCTAAAGCCGGGCGGAAGACTCGCTCTCAGCCTAATCAACAAAGACTGGCTATTAAAAGTTTTTCAACCTGCATCTCAAGTGAAATTGGGAAAAGAAACGATCATCGAAGCCCGAGAGTATTACAGGCAGACAAGCACCGTCACAGCTCATTGGTTTCATTTAAATAAGAACCATACAAAAGCGGACGTTTATTACAATCGAGTGCGGGTATACAGCAAAGAGGACATGGTCGAGTTGATGAAACAATGCGGGTTAAAAAGAATCAAAGTGTTTGGCAGTTATTCCGGGGATAAGTTTTCTAGATACAAATCATCTCATCCCGTCTATGTAGGATGGAAAGTATGACTACCTTATCCAAAGCATTAGAGTTTGCCGAGTCACTTCACGGCAAAGATTTAAAAAACAATGTTCCTTTTCTCTATCATCCGATGGCTGTCGCTTCCCTGGTTCTTAAGTTTGGGGGGAGCCAAGAACAAATGGTTGCAGCTCTTTTGCATGATACGATTTCGCATGAAAATGCAGCTGAATCCAAATTATCTGAGTTGTTTGGCAGTCGAATTGCTGATCTTACCTATACGTTTTCCGATCCCCCTCTGCCAAAAGATGCGGATTGGCGAACCTCTAAACAAGCTTATCTCAATAAAGTAAAAACTTTGAGTGAAGAAAAATTATTGCTTGTTGGTTGTGAAGAACTGCATGAGATAGAAGAGCTTCTGTATTCGCTAAAATACGACGGCGTAAAAGTTTGGGATCGCTATCCAGTCCATGCGATGGAAATAACATGGTACTTTCGCGAGATTTTCAGCATTCTTTACGAAAATTTGAAATCCAAACCTAATCTGGTAGCGGAGTTTTCAAGACCGCTGAGAATTTTAAAAGATCATGTTTTCGAAGGCCACTAAA
>CAYNEF010000069.1:0-14971 GCA_964396165.1 uncultured Pseudobdellovibrionaceae bacterium | reverse complement strand
AATGCCTTGGGAGCCTATCTGCTTTGCAAAGGAACTATTTTACTAACAAAGAGTCATGATCCGCTCTATAAGAGAGAACTTAGCGCAGAGTCCAAGCCAATCTTAGGCATGGATTATCTCCTCACAGGAGATACCTACTGTTTTTCTGCGATTGCCACGAGTGACGCAGAGCTGTGTTACTTGTCAAAAAGTGAAATTCTGAAATTACTCCCCTAAGACACCTTGATAAATATCAAGGTTCCTATTGAAAACCATCATTACTAAGCCGGATAAATCACCCTAAGATAGCTAAATGGAAAGAGAATTAACAATGAAACCAAAGCACACTAAAAGGGCCGTTTACCCCATCGTTTTGGCAGTTCTTTTTTTGCAAGCCTCTGTGTTTTCTTTCGATGCGGCGGAAACTTTCGATAAAAAGTGCAGCAGTTGCCATAGCATCGGCGGCGGCGATGACGTTGGCCCTGACTTAAAGGGTGTTAACGAGAGACGGGATAAGAAATGGATTGTGCGCTTTATTCAAGAATCCCAAACAATTGTTCAAAGTGGCGACGCTGTCGCAGTCGAGCTATTTAACAAATTTAGACAAAAGAAAATGCCTGATCAAGACTTAACGGAAGCCGACATCACGCAACTTCTTGAATTTATCAAAGGGGGAGGCGCGGGCGTAGCCAAATCCTCTGAAAATAAGACGGCCCTTAAAGCCACTGCCGATGAAATTGATAAAGGCGCTAAGCTCTTTTCTGGAGGCATAAAACTCACTAACGGTGGCCCACAGTGCATCACCTGTCACTCGGCCGGCGAGATGACTTATTTGGGAGGAGGAAGTTTGGGCCCGGATCTGACTCAAGCGTATTCGAACTATAATGACGCAGGTCTTTCGAAAGTACTAACCAAAATTACCTTTCCGACAATGGCAGAAATTTATGCATCTAAAAGTTTAACGCCTGAAGAAGTATATCAACTGAAAGCCTTTCTCTACACGGTAGACAAGGCCGGGCCCGTGACAGCTGGTTATCAGAAAAAATTTATTTTCTTAGGCTTTATAGGACTATTCGCAGGTCTCGGAGTTATCGATTTCTCTTGGAGAAACCGGCGTAAAAAGTCCAGTAGACCGAATAGTGGAGGCGACAAATGAGTTGGATAGATGACATTATTTCCCCAAAAACGCGACAATGGGAAGAGTTCTACCGAAACAGGTTTCAACACGATAAAGTCGTTCGTTCCACGCATGGCGTGAACTGTACCGGCGGCTGTTCTTGGCAAATCGCCGTGAAAGACGGCATTGTGACTTGGGAAATGCAGGCACTTGATTATCCCATCATCGATAAAAAAATTCCCCCTTATGAACCTCGAGGTTGTCAAAGAGGAATATCCTTCAGTTGGTATCTCTATAGCCCCATCCGTGTGAAGTACCCTTACATTCGCGGTTCCTTGCTCGATATTTGGGTAGAGGCAAAGAAAAAATATTCCGATCCGGTAGAAGCTTGGAAATATATTCAAAATTCGCCTGAGCTTCGCTCTCGCTACCAACGCTCTAGAGGAAAAGGCGGGCTTCGTAGAACGACATGGGATCAGGCAATGGAAATCATTGCCGCTGCAAATATTTCGACTATTAAAGAACACGGTCCGGATAGAATAACCGGCTTTTCTCCCATTCCGGCCATGTCCATGCTCTCGTATGGTGCTGGGTCACGCTTTTTGCAACTCATGGGTGGAGTAAACCTTAGCTTTTACGATTGGTATTGCGATCTCCCCAGCGCCTCTCCAGAAACATGGGGAGAGCAAACTGATGTCGCTGAATCTGCCGATTGGTACCATTCAAAATTTACTGCCATCATGGGTGCAAATTTGAACATGACCCGTACGCCAGATTGTCACTTCATGGTCGAAAGCAGACACAATGGCACAAAAGTCGTTGTATTCGCGCCAGACTTTAACCAAGTGGCAAAATTCGGAGATCAATGGATTCCCGTTAACCCGGGTGAAGACGGAGCCTTTTGGATGGCCGTCAATCATGTCATCTTAAAAGAATTCCATTTTGATAAACAGACGCCTTATTTTATAGATTACGTAAAAAGATTTTCGGATAGCCCGTTTTTAGTAGAACTTGAGAAAAAAGGGACAAGTTATGCGCCGGGAACTTTTGTAAGAGCAAACACGGTAGAAAAATACTCCAAAGAAGAAAACGGAAATTGGAAGTTTCTCATGTACGATGCTAAGGACAAATGTCCGAAAATGCCGCTGGGCAGCGTAGGGCATCGTTGGCAAAAAGAACAAGGCAAGTGGAATCTGGAGTTGAAAGACGGAGTGGACGGCTCTGCTATTGATCCTACTCTTACCTTCTTAAACGAATCAGAAGAAGTACTTGATGTTCAATTTGACGACTTTGCACTCGAGTCTAAAAATACCAGAAGTGTTCCAGTTAAATATATTCAGACAGCCAAGGGACGAATAGCCGTTACCACAGTTTACGATCTTTTGATGGCGCAGTATGGAGTAAATCGGGGGCTAAAAAACGGTTACCCCACTTCTTATGACGATGTGAATGCACCCTTTACTCCTGCATGGCAGGAAGCTAAATCGGGAATATCCAAAGAAACAGTGATTCAGTTTGCCAGAGAGTGGGCAAATACCGCCGATAAAACACGGGGCAAGTGTAGCATTATTATTGGTGCAGGTGTGAATCACTGGTACCACGCAAACCTTCTTTATCGCGCCGGCATAAACGCTCTTATTTTTACCGGGTGTGTGGGAAGAAATGGCGGGGGACTTAACCACTATGTGGGCCAGGAGAAACTTGCGCCCATGGCTTCTTGGTCTTCCATTGCTATGGCCAAGGATTGGGTACAAAGTACTCGATTGCAGAACGCTCCCAGTTGGCATTACATGCATTCGGACCAATGGCGTTATGAAAGACCCTACGATGAAATAAATTCTTCCCCAGGGGAACATCCGATCTCAAAAGGACACAGTGCTGATCTCAACGCAAAAGCAGTCCGCTGTGGTTGGTTACCGTTTTTTCCGCAGTATACAAATAACCCGATAGAACTTTGCAAAGAGGCACAAAAAGCAGGCGCTAAAACAGATGAGGAGATCAAGGCCTGGGTATTGGAACAGGTAAAATCAAAAAATCTGACTCCTGCGATAGAAGACATTGATTCCGAGAAAAGTTTTCCAAGGCTTTGGTACATTTGGAGAGGAAATGCGATCTCCGGAAGTGCCAAGGGCCACGAGTTTTTTCTGCACCATTACTTGGGCACACACAATAATCAAATCGCAAAAGAAATGGCTGAAAATCATGTAAAAGAAGTGAAATGGCATGAAACAGCTCCCACGGGAAAAATGGATCTCATTGTGGATTTAAATTTCCGTATGGACACATCCGCTCTGTATTCCGATATCGTGTTGCCGGCTGCTTCTTGGTATGAGAAAACGGACCTTAATTCCACCGACATGCATTCCTATATCCACCCGCTTTCGGCGGCTATTGCTCCCGTATGGGAATCCAAATCTGACTGGGATATTTTTAAACAAATCACCAAGAAAACAGCCGAGCTTGCAGAAAAGCATTTACCGGATACGGTAAAGGACTTAATCACAGTTCCCCTTACGCATGATACGTCTGATGAAATGGCGCAACCAAAAATTCTCGATTGGGGAAAAGGCGAGTGCGAAGCCATCCCGGGTAAAACGATGTACAAATTTGCCATTGTAGAGCGCGACTACAAGGATATTTATAAGAAGTTTATTTCTCTTGGACCCTTAGTGAAAAAGGGGCTTGGTGCTCATGGCGTCTCTTATGATTGCGCTGATTTTTACGATGAGATGCTGACAGAGCAATGGCATACCGAAGAATGGAATGGACAAAAATACCCTTCCATCAGTGAGGCAATGGACGCGGCTAACGCAGTTCTTCACCTTGCTCCAGAGACAAACGGCGAACTTGCTTATCGCGCCTACAAGGGCATGGAAGTAAAAACAGGGATGTCTCTTGTCTCTTTAGCCGAAAAAAACCGGGGGATTAAATATAAATTTAAAGATCTCTTAGCCGCACCAAAACGACTTCTATCAAGCCCCTGCTGGTCGGGTGTGATGGAAGGGGGCAGAACCTATTCCGCATTTACTTACAATGTTGAATTCAATGTGCCGTGGAGAACTCTCACGGGCCGTCAAAGTTTGTATCTGGATCACGAGGGCTATATCGCCTTTGGTGAAAATCTTCCGACCTACAAGCCTCGTCCCCGCGTAGATGCCTACGGAGACTTGGAAGTAACACCGCAGGAAAGCCGCGAGAGTGAAGTCCCCTCGTTACGGCTAAATTACCTGACCCCTCACGGCAAGTGGCATATTCACAGCACGTATGGCGACACTATTCGAATGTTGACTCTTTCTCGAGGGGGAGAGCCCTTTTGGATGAGTGAACAAGACGCAAAAAAATTAAAAATAGAAGACAACGATTGGGTTGAAGTGCACAACGATAACGGCGTTGTCGTCACACGCGCATGCGTAAGTGCCCGTATTCCGGAAGGGGTATGTATCATTTACCATGCGACAGAGCGTACCTACGCCGCACCCAAATCTCCCTTAAGAAAGGGAAGAAGAGCAGGCTCTAATAATTCGCTTACTCGCGTGCATTTAAAACCCAATCTCATGCTTGGGGGGTATGCACAGTTTACGTATCATTTTAATTATTGGGGTCCTACCGGTTGCAATCGGGATACCTACATCATGGTCAGACGACTAGAGAAAGTAGAAAGGTAGGATATTTATGGACGTTCGATCGCAGATTTCAATTCTTTTTCACTTGGATAAATGCATTGGCTGTCATACGTGTTCTATAGCATGTAAAAATCTTTGGACGGATCGCAAAGGCGCCGAATACATGTGGTGGAACAATGTAGAAACAAAACCCGGTACGGGCTTTCCACACAGGTGGGAAAACCAGGAGGACTATAAAGGGGGCTGGGTCAAGATTGGAAAAGTAGTCGGCTTAAAAGGGACTGGAAAATTTCGTGGATTAAGAAATATTTTTCACAATCCCAATCTTCCTATTATTGAGGATTACTACGAGCCTTGGACCTACAAATATGAAGATCTCTTTAACGCACCAGAAGGAAATGATCAACCTGTTGCTCAGCCCATCTCTTTGATTACGGGAAAATCTATCGAGTTAAAATCAGGCCCCAATTGGGACGACGATTTAGGGGGATCACAGCTTTACGCCAGAAAAGATCCTAATTTAGAGAAACTTTCAAAACAAGAGCAAGAAGATCTTTTTAATGTAGAAAAACTTGTCATGATGTACTTGCCGAGGATCTGCAACCATTGCCTAAATCCATCGTGCGTCGCAAGTTGCCCCTCAGGTGCGATGTATAAGCGCGGAGAAGACGGCATTGTGTTGATTAATCAGGAAAAATGCCGCGGATGGCGCATGTGTGTAACGGGCTGCCCCTATAAAAAAGTATTTTATAACTGGGCGACTGGAAAGTCTGAAAAATGCATCCTTTGTTTCCCTCGTATCGAGGCGGGAGAAATTCCGGCTTGTATGCACTCGTGTGTAGGAAGAATTCGCTATTTGGGCGTTCTCTTATACGATGCAGATAAGATTAAAGATGCCGTTCATATGGATGAAGATCAGTTAGTGGATGCACAAAGAGATATGATCTTAAATCCGCATGATCCTAAAGTTATATTTGAAGCGAAAAAAAATGGGGTGCACGACAGTGTCATTGAGTCTGCCCAACGTTCACCCGTTTACAAGTTCGTAAAAGAATGGAAAATGGGACTTCCTCTGCACCCAGAATACCGCACGATGCCGATGTTGTTTTATGTGCCACCTCTTTTGCCAATCCTTGGAAAAATGAATCTCGATGTTTATGACACCTCCTCAGCAGATTATTTTTCAACGATAGATAAGGCAAGATTACCTGTTAAGTATCTCGCTTCTCTTTTTACCGCCGGCAATGAAGGAATGGTGAGAGAAGTCTTAAAGAAAATGATGGCAGTAAGAATCTACCGCCGTTCAGAGACAGTAGGAGATATTAAAGATGCAGAAGCAGCGCTAAAAGAAGCAGGCCTGGCTAAAGAAGTGGCCGACGAAATTTATTCACTGACTGCACTTGCAACGGTGGAAGACCGTTTCGTCATTCCGCCTTCTCACCGCGAGGAAGCTCTTGCCATGACGGAAATGGAGCTTATTAAACCTGGAGAACATGGTTTTGGTTTTAGAGAAAAACCGGGAAGAATGTAGTATGAAAAATGTGCAAGTGTATGAAGAATTATCCTTGGCCCTTAAATACCCAGCAGTGGGGTTTATCGAGCAAGTAAGGCGTTGCCAAAAGACACTGGAGAAGGACTACCCAAATTCAGTAAAAGACTTTTCTCTTTTTACTGAATTTGTAATTTCAAGTCCCCCGACTCGGTTGGAAGAGGAGTACATCAAGACCTTTGATGTAAATGCGGTTTGTCATCTTGATGTGGGCTACCAGCTTTTTGGTGAGGACTACAAACGAGGTGCGCTACTAGTAGAACTCTCAAGATTGCAAAGAAATAGTGGCAACGACACGGGCACTGAGCTCGCGGACTATTTGCCAAATCTTTTGAAAATGCTACCAAAGCTTAAGGATGAAGTAGAACGGGCAGAAATTGCTCAAAAACTACTTTTGCCTGCGATTGAGAAAATGTTAACTTCTTTTAAAGAAGACTCGCCAAACGTTTTTCGTTCTACACTAAATGCTGTTTACTCTGTTTTAGTGTCAGACTTTGGCCCCTCAATCGATTTTCCCTATCAACCGGACTATATCGCCGAAGTCGAGGAGGAAATGCATGTTTGATTTAGCTCTTTTTGTAATCTTTCCTTATGTCGCTATTGTTTTAGAAATTGCGGTCTCTTTTTACCGGTACTTTTCGGGGAGTTATAAGTTTTCTTCTCTCTCCTCCAATTTTTTAGAAAGCCGCGAGCTTTTTTGGGGATCCCAGCCGTGGCACTACGGCATCCTATTTGTGCTTTTGGGCCATGTTGTCGGATTTTTATTTCCTAAAGAAGTCATGCTTTTTAATGACGTTCCGGTGCGAAGACTCATATTGGAAGTTACGGCACTCAGCTTTGGACTGATGGCGCTAGCAGGTCTTTTAGTTCTCATTAAAAGACGTTTCACCAGTGCTCGGGTTTGGGCGGTGACGGCTAAGATGGATCTTTTCGTTCTTTTACTATTACTCGTTCAGACTTTTTCAGGCATTTATATCGCACTCAATTATCGTTGGGGCTCAATGTGGTATGTGACGGCACTTGTTCCCTATTTAAGATCTCTTTTTGTTTTAAAACCAAATTTAGAATTTATCAGCCCGCTTCCTTGGTTAATTAAGCTGCATATAGCCAATGCATTTTGTTTAATTGCCATACTGCCCTTTACGCGGTTGGTACACTTTTTAGTACTGCCTATTCAATATATTTGGAGATCGTGGCAAGTGGTCATTTGGAACTATGATAGGAAAAAAATTAGAAAAGTATGAAGAAGATTATAATAATCAGTATTTTTCTTATAGTCCTAGGGACGCTTGTGGACGTTGCCGTCGTACAAGCAAGAAAAGTGGGTAATAACGAGGGGTATGAGCCGGATCAACCCATAGCATTTTCTCACAAAATTCACGCCGGTGAAAATAAAATTGATTGTCGCTATTGCCATTTTGCCTCTGAAAGGGGCCGCATTGCAGGGATCCCTCCCACACAACTGTGTCTTAACTGTCACGACCAAATTCGAAAAGATGCACCAGAGATATTGAAATTAAAAGAGGCAATGGCCACTAATAAACCAATAAGTTGGGTACGTGTGCATGAACTTCCCTCTTTTGTTTATTTTAATCATAGTGAACATGTCAGAGCCGATGTGAAATGCCAAACCTGTCACGGGCAGGTTGAGTCAATGACCCGTATGCGCCAGCATTCCTCTCTTACCATGGGCTGGTGCTTGGATTGCCATCGTTCACACGGAAATGCACCTCCTAATGATAAACACACTGCAACGGGGGGTGATTGTGCGAGGTGCCATTACTAATGAGCGATGAATCTAAAATAAATGAACCTGTAGCTAAGTACTGGCTGGATGTAGAAAATAAAAATCTGCCTGTCGAAGGTGAGTTTCCAAAAGGCTTTGCAGAAGAATTATTCGAGCTAGGAAACGCACATAAATCACGAAGAGATTTTCTCTCTATTCTTGGTTTTTCTATTCTCGTTCCCACGATTGCATCTTGTACTCGAGTTCCTGTAACGAAAGCCGTTGGCTTTTTAAAACGAGAAGAAGGCACTACGCCAGGGGTCGCGAATTGGTATGCAAGTACTTGTGAGGCCTGCGAAAGTCATTGCGGAATTTTAGTTAAAACTAGAGAAGGGCGCCCCATTAAAATAGAGGGAAATTTAAGTGCTCATTTCTCTAAGGGCGGCGTCTGTGCAGTAGGACAAGCCTCTGTTCTTTCACTTTATGATTCAAACAGGTTCAACCAGCCTCAAATTTCTGAAAAACCTTCTGATTGGGCAGAAATAGACAAAGTTGTTCCCCAAGCTTTGGAAGAGGCGGCGAAAAAAGGAAAAATACTTCTTGTTACTGGAAGACTTTCTAGCCCTTCTACAAAATACGCTATTTCCAAATTTATCGAAAAATATAAATCGGTAGAACATGTGGTGTTTGAACCCTATTCCTATAGCGCTCTTTTTGACTCGATAGAAAAAGTGTATGGAGTAAGAACAGCCCCCCGTTATTCTTTAAGTGATGTGGACAGTGTAGTGAGTGTCGGGGCCGATTTTTTGGGCACTTGGTTTTCTCCTGTGGATTTTGCCAAAAGTTACAGTAGTCGGCGCGACGTCATAGCTCGAAAAGGAGCGATGTTAAGACATATTCAATTTGAATCAGCCATGTCTATATCGGGAGCCTCTGCAGACTTGCGAGTTCCTTTAGAAGCGCAAGAAGAATCATCGGTTTTGGTGGCTCTCTTAGATGCCGTAGCGGCACTTTCGGGTAAAAAATTAGACATTCCTACTGTGAAATTAGATCCCAGACTTTCCTCTGTTATTCGAACTACGGCGAATGAACTTTGGAAAAATAGGGGCGCGTCCTTAGTTCTTACCGGATCAAACAGGCTTGACGATCAAGTGATGGCGTTAACATTGAATGAACTCTTAGGAAATATGGGGCATTCAATCAGACTGATGTCGCAGGCGGATTTTTCATTGAGCAACGACGCCCATTTTGAAAATAGTGTTAAAGACATGGAAGCCGGCAAGGTATCAGCGGTAATCACTGTTGATTCTAATCCGGTTTTTGCTTATTACGATTCGAGTAGGTTTAGCGCTGCACTTTCAAAAGTTTCTTTACAGATTTCAGCGAACGCCTCTCCAGATGAAACTACAAAAACAGCGACTTACATCACGCCAGGAAATCACTTTTTAGAGTCTTGGAATGATCATTCTTCTGGGGATGGAAAATACAGCCTTACACAACCGACGATTCAACCCTTAAGAGCCACTCGAATGTTTCAGGAATCGCTACTTAAGTGGGCCGGAGTCTCAGGCAATTATCACGAGTTTATTCGCGCTACTTGGCAGAAACAGATTTTTCCACGCCAGAAAAAAGAAATACTATTTGAAACCTTTTGGAATAAGGCCGTACACGACGGGGTAGCTGAATTAAGTGTCAGTACTGAAATTCAACCAAAGTTTAAATCTCCTAAAATTGCAGCGCTTCCTCTAAAAAAAGAAGGGATGCAGGTCTTGCTTTATGAGAAGGTGGGGATGCGCGATGGCCGTCATGCGAATAACCCGTGGCTTCAAGAACTACCAGATCCTATTACTAAAGTAACATGGGATAACTACGCGCAAGTATCGCCAAGAACCGCTAGTGAGAAGGGGTTAAAAGCAGGGGATTTGGTAACAATTCAAAGTGGAAAAAACAAAATAAATTTGCCTGTGCTTATTCAGGCCGGTTTGGGGGAGAATACGGTAGCCATCAGCGTAGGCTATGGCAGAACTGAATCTGGTAAAGCTGGAAAAGGGATAGGACAAAACGCTTATTCTTTTTCCAGCTTTGATGGATCTACTTTTTTAAGAACAGCTGCCTCCGTTGTGATGAGTAAAACCGCGGGCAATTACAATCTTGCCCTGACCCAAACACATCATGTGATGGAAGGTAGGGATCTTGTTCGCGAAGTCACAAAAAAAGAGGCTCTCCACAGTGAACATTCTAAAGAAGAACACCATGGGAAAGAAAAATCCCTCTGGAGTGAGCACAAACCGGGTGAAAACCGTTGGGGCATGGCCATTGATTTATCCAAGTGCACTGGTTGTTCAGCTTGTGTCATTAGTTGCCAAGCCGAAAACAATGTACCTGTAGTGGGAAGAGAAGAAGTATTAAATCGACGAGAAATGCACTGGATTCGAATCGACAGGTACTATACTGGAGAGGAATCAAACCCTGGCGTAGTGCACCAACCCATCCTTTGTCAGCACTGTGAAAATGCGCCCTGTGAAACAGTTTGTCCGGTGCTAGCAACGGTGCACAGCTCAGATGGTTTAAACCAACAAGTCTACAACCGTTGTGTGGGTACCAGATATTGCGCGAACAATTGTCCTTATAAGGTAAGAAGATTTAACTGGTTTGATTATAGCCACGAAGACAATTGGGGAAGAATGGCTCTTAATCCTGATATTGTCGTACGCTCGCGCGGTGTGATGGAAAAATGCTCTTTTTGCATCCAGCGTGTCCAAGAAGCTCGTTTAACTGCTAAGAAAGAAGGCCGAAAAGTAGCGGACGGTGATGTTAAAGTAGCCTGTCAGCAGAGTTGTCCCTCTGATGCAATCGTATTTGGAGATCTCGCAGATCCTGAAAGTAAAATTTCTAGAGCGGTTGAAACTCACAAAGGCTATCAGTTACTCGAAGAATTAAATGTAAAACCCCGTGTCTCGTTCTTACCGAAAGTGAGAAATCCTATATGAGTCATGCTCCTATTTCTCCACTTAGAAAGTCTCTGATAATAGGCCACAAGTCTTACAAAGACGTCACACAGGAGGTATTAAGACCCATTGAAGGTAAAGCCTCTCGCGGGTGGTATTTATGTTTTGCACTTGCGTTCACTTGTCTTGTCATTGGCGCTCTTACTGTCGGCTATCAAGTGATGACAGGAATAGGAACGTGGGGCTTAAATAAAACCGTCGGGTGGGCGTGGGATATTACTAATTTCGTATTTTGGGTGGGGATTGGACACGCGGGTACGTTGATATCTGCGATCTTACTACTCTTCAGACAAAAGTGGCGTACTTCGATAAACCGTGCAGCCGAAGCGATGACTATTTTTGCTGTGCTCTGCGCCGCCATATTTCCCTTAATTCACATGGGGCGTCCATGGCTTGCCTTCTGGGTTTTTCCCTACCCGAATTCGCGCGGGCCTCTATGGCTAAACTTTCGTTCTCCGCTACTTTGGGACGTTTTCGCAATTAGTACTTACTTTACCATTTCACTGGTGTTTTGGTTTATCGGTTTGATTCCGGATCTAGCGACACTGAGGGATCATTCGAGTTCCGCTATTAAAAGAAAAATATTTGGATTTTTAAGTTTCGGTTGGAATGGCTCGGCTCGAACTTGGGCACGGTATGAAACTTTGTGCTTGATCTTGGCAGGACTCGCTACTCCCCTGGTCGTCAGCGTGCACACAATTGTAAGTATGGACTTTGCGACGGCCGTAATTCCAGGTTGGCATGCTACCCTTTTCCCCCCTTATTTTGTTGCAGGTGCAGTATTTTCCGGTTTTGCGATGGTACTGACGTTAATGATTCTCACTCGAAAAGTGATGCATTTGGACGATTACATTACTGATAGACATCTTCAACTGATGTGTCGTGTATTGCAATTGACGGGGCTCATGGTCGCAGTCGCTTATAGCACAGAATTTTTTATGGCTTGGTACAGCGGTAATCAGTATGAAAGATTTGTTTTTATCAATCGTGCTACAGGTCCCTTTGCCTGGGCATTTTGGATGATGGTGTGTTGCAATGTTGGGCTTCCGCAACTCTTATGGATTCGTCGCTTAAAAGAAAACGTCGCTTTTCTTTTTTGTATGTCGATTGTGGTAAATATCGGAATGTGGTTTGAGCGCTTTGTTATTATTACGACATCCATTCACCGCGATTTTTTACCATCCAGCTGGGCAAATTACTCACCCACCTGGGTTGAGAAGTGCACTTTTCTGGGAACGTTTGGGCTCTTCTTTACTTGTTTTCTCTTGTTTTTAAGATTCTTGCCGATGATTGCCATTTCAGAAGTAAAAGGAGTTTTGCACTACGCTAAAGATTCTAAGGAGTCCGTGCATGCTTAAAACAATAACCTACGCTCAATTTAACGATGATGAGGCACTTTTAAAGGCCGCAAAAGCACTAAAGTCTAAAGGAATAAGTTTGTACGATGCTTATTCCCCGTTTCCAATTCATGGGATTGATGAAGTTTTGGATGAAAAGAGAAGTCGATTACCTATTGTTTGTTTTATTGCGGCAAGTTTAGGCTGTATGGGATCCATGTATTTTCAAGTCTGGTCATCAGCTTATAGCTGGCCTATTAATGTGGGTGGAAAACCCTTTGCCTCTATTCCCGCCTTCTTGCCAGTAACTTTTGAAGTCACAGTATTATTCGGTGGTCTTGTCAGTGTGTTTGCCTTTTTTGTGCGCAGCAGACTTTTTCCGGGAAAAGAACTTAAAATGCCCCATCCAAATGTAACCGATGACGGTTTTTGGATCGGAGTGCATCATCAGGCGGCACGGCTTGATTTTAAAGCTTTAGAGAAATTACTTTTTGAATTTGGTGGAAAGTCAGTGCACACGGAGGAACAAGAATGTTGAATTGGCACTTTCTTATACTTGTCTCGCTATTTTTATTAAACGGCTGCAAAGACAATCCCAAAGAAAAAGGGTACGAAATATTTCCGAACATGGTGCACGCCGTTTCCTTTGCTCCGTACTCTGAAAACCCATTAACTCCGGATGGAAAAACAATGTTACCTAGTGTGACAGGCACTATTGCTCGAGGTTCAGAAATCTACCCTTACGGAAGTACGGATGAAGACAGAGCTCGCGCCGAAAAAGAATTGAAAAACCCTATCCCCCTCAATGCAAAGTCGCTAGAGAAGGGAAAGGCAATTTATGAGCGCGCTTGCTTAGTCTGCCATGGGGCAACGGGAAAAGGCGATGGCCCCATTATTCCTAAATTTCCAAATCCCCCTAGTTTTTCCACCAAACGAGTGCTCGCACTAAATGATGGTGCTATTTATCATGTCATAACTAGGGGGACGGGTGTTATGCCGCCACACGCCATTCAAGTGCTACCCAATGACAGATGGTATCTTGTTCATTATGTCAAAAAATTGAGAGAGGAAAAGTAAGATGAATAAAACATTCTCTCTTCCTGAAAAATACCGTAATTGGACTTTGGCATTAATGGCCATAGGATTGGTTACGCCTATTCTGGGTTTTGTCGTTTCTCCCACAAACGTGTGGATAAGCTTGCATGTGAGTTGTCTCTTTTTTTTAACGGCGTCATTGTTTGGCGGTTTTATTCTTGCGGTAGCAGAGGTGAGTGGTGGAGCATGGCTCAGTCCATACAAAAGTGTAGCGGAGGCAATGACGGCTTTTCTTATTCCTGGAGGGGTTCTTCTTCTACTTTGTTTTTTAGGTGGGGGTCACACTATTTTTGAATGGACTCACGCACCCTCTCACCATAAAGCGTATTTAAATCCCCTATTTTTTACTCTGCGACTTATCTTCTTTATTTCTTTGTGGGTGTTTTTATCGCGTAAGCTGATTTCGGTCACAAGGAAACAGGAGAATACACGTGGCAAGTGGGCCGTGGCATTTCTTATCGTCTTTGCTTTTACTTTTTCGTTTTCGAGTTTTGACTGGATTATGTCTATTGAACCGCATTGGGTAAGTACGATCTTTGCGATTTATTGTTTCTCTGGTTTTTTTGTAGCGGGCATGGCAGTTTTGACCATTGCGGTCGTGACGCTTGATCATTACGGTCAATTATCTAGTGGCATTAATGAAAACCACTATCATGATTTAGGGAAGTTTCTTTTTGGGTTTAGTACTTTTTGGGCCTATATATGGCTTTCTCAATTTTTGCTGATCTGGTACACGAATATTCCTGAAGAAACAGCATACTATTTTCTGAGATTAGAAAACGACTGGGATTGGTTATTTTATACGAACCTTGTGTTAAATTGGGTAATCCCGTTTTTCGTTTTATTACCCAGGGGAGCGAAAAGAAGCCGAGAAGTTCTCTTGCGCGTGGCAGTGGTTTTACTAGTGGGACGATGGCTCGATCTTTTCCTAATGGTAGCTCCAAAGGTATTCCAAGAATCAAAGATCTTAGGACCGACTATTGGCTGGATAGAAATAGGTACGGCCTTGGGAATGGGTGGCTTTTACGTTTGGGTATGCGGAATCTCATTGGGTAAGACGCGGATGATTCCAAAAGAAGATACTTATTTTGAAGAGGGTTTGCATCTTACGCAGTAGTTAATGGTATTTTGAAAGGATAGTTGTATGGAAAATAGTGTTACAGTGGAAACAAAATCATTAAATGCAATGGTAGATCATATTTTGTTAAAGCACCATGAACCCACAAGAGACTTACTTGAAAAAGCCAAGATCTTATTAAGAGAAGCGGCAACGGAAAACTTAGATAATCCGCTATTAAACAAGTTAGGGATGTCTTTTCAATCTCTCTCCATGACGATGCATATGCATATGGAAAAAGAAGAAGTAGTGCTGTTTCCCATGTTTAAAAGACTAGAAAGTGGTTTTAACACTGAGAAATTTTGTGGATCAATCGAAAACCCAATTTCGGTAATGGAGTATGAACACAAAGAATTAGATCTGCATTTTGAAAGAATTCATCGCATTACAAATAATTATCAAATGACTGAGGGAACACCT
>CAYNEF010000068.1:0-15280 GCA_964396165.1 uncultured Pseudobdellovibrionaceae bacterium | reverse complement strand
CCCCATTTTTTTACTTCATTCATGAGGCCAATCATTTGCCTGTCGTCGATCATCAGCGCGCCCTTGTACGCCATGAATGTTTTAAAAGAAGTAACTCCTTCTTTTTCAATCAACTCTTTGATTTCTTTTTTCGAATTCTCGTTAAAATCCGTCACCGCCATGTGAAAAGCGTAATCACCGACGGCTTTTCCCTTCGCACGTTCGTGCCAGGCGTTTAACCCTTCTTTCAAACTCTTTCCATGCGATTGAAAGGCGAAATCGATGATACTCGTTGTGCCCCCATGCAGTGCTGCAAGGGTTCCCGTCTCAAAATCATCACTCGAAGAGGTACCCATGAAAGGCAGATCCAAATGCGTGTGCGCATCGATTCCCCCAGGCAAAAGATACATGCCTTTTGCATCGATAGTGCGTTTTGCAGCGACATTCATATTTTGGCCAATCGCCTGCACTTTTTCATCTGAGATAAAAACATCGGCTAGAAAAGTATCTGTCGCTGTTACCACTGTACCGTTTTTGATGAGAATGGATTCCATAGTTTTCCCTCTTAAAATCCCTCTATGCTAAACATAACTTTGCGCCCAGACCAATAAAATAATTAAGAATCAAAATGCAATGCGTTAATGTACAATACTCAGATGTTTCTAGGACCAAGTGTGGCGTTGGGGTGTGCATTAAGCTGGGCGATTGCGCTTGTATTGTGGCGCAAGGCGGGAAATGACGTTCCTGCCAAAGTGTTAAATGCCTTTAAAAACACCCTGTCGTTTTTGCTGATGCTACCGACGTTATATTTTGTAGAAGGTTCGTTGTGGCCAGAGATTACGCGGCAGGATTTCGTTCTTCTTCTTTGCAGTGGCGCTGTGGGAATTGGCATTTCTGACATGCTCTATCTTTGGTCGCTCAAACTTATCGGCGCCTCAAGGCTTGCCATCATTGATTGTGTCTATTCCCCGACCATTATTTTTCTGTCGTTTCTTTTTCTGGGAGAAACGCTAGGGCCTATACAAATTGTAGGAACGCTCCTTGTCGTCTTCGCGGTTTACCTCGTCAATGCGAAAGAAGTTTACACGAAAGAAGCAAAAGACAATTTGATAAAAGGCGGAGTCGTTGCCGTCATTGCTATAGTCAGCATGGCCATAGGAATTTTAATTGTGAAACCCGTGTTTGGACGAGTGCCCTTATTTTCCGTCATCACTATCCGTCTATTGGGCGGCACCTTGATGTCCTTTGCGACTTTGATTGGTTCAGAAGAAAGACTGCGCGGGTTCAATCATATAATTCAAGCGCCAAAACGAAATACAATAATTCTTGCCTCTATCTGTGGGACGTATGTCTCGATGGTGATGTGGGTAGCAGGATTTAAGTACAACGAAGCTTCTATCGCCGCTGTTTTTAATCAGACGACAACTTTTTTCACGGTAATTTTAGCAGCTATCTTTCTGGAAGAACCGCTCACTCGAAGAAAAATCACGGCGACTTTGACGGCCTCACTAGGTGTGCTCATGATTACATTTGGAAAGTAGCATTTACTGTATTAGAAAGAATTCCATGGCCAGTAAAAAAATTAAAAAGACGGAAAAAGAGTCGAAACTGCCGTTTTGGCAAAAAGGCATTCGCTTTGAATGCCAAGGAAGTGGTAAGTGCTGCACTTCTCGCGGCGAATACGGCTACGTCTATTTGACGCTCGAAGATCGCAAACGCTTTGCAAAACACTTTAAAATGCAGACAGCCGCTTTTACTAAAAAGTACTGCGACAAAACCCAAGGCCATTTTCACTTTAAACACCCAGAACGGGATTGTGAATTTTTAAAAGACAAAAAGTGCACTGTGTACGAAGCACGTCCTATTCAATGCCGTACCTGGCCCTTCTGGCCAGAGAACATGAACGCAAAAACATGGAAACGAGACATCGCATCCTTCTGTCCCGGCGTCGGCATAGGAAAAACACACAAAGCTTCTGAAATTCAAAAAATTCTCGATACGCAGAAATAATGCTTAATTCACGTCTGGATAAGTCATCGTGATGCAGTGAATGGATCCTTTACCACTGTTAGATAACTCTGAAGAGGGTAGTCCAATTAATTTAAATCCCAAAGATTCATAAAATTTCGCAGCTTCTGCATCACTATTTTCACCATACTGGGGAAGAAATAATGTGCCATTCACAATGAGGCTATTTACATAAGTTTCGTAATATTTTTCTGGTCGAGGAGCCAAATAGACCTGATACCCATTGGATTCAAAAAATGTGACGTAACTTGGAACATCCGTCACTACCCTTCCCGTACCAATAAACTTAGCGTGTTCATCTACATGCCCGATGCCCGAATCAAAAGGAAGACGCATCAGTTTTTTACAACCATAATAGCTTTGAAAAAGAGTATCTGGAATATTCGAAATTCTTTTATCCACGGCCATACAATTGCCTTGATCGTCTGCAGCAAAATTTCCCCCTTCATAATAGTAGTCGTGCTTAAAGACTGGCACACCCAAAAAGTTTGCAAGTAAACTATCCGGCTCATTAGCATGGTAGTATTTTGCATCTACCAAACCAAGACGCGTATTTCCTCCAGTTACATAAACAGGAATCGGGAGAGAATCGCGAGCCCATAATCCAACCTGAGTACTCAAATTCACGACCTCAAAATTTTCTTGATTACTATAATCCTTAAAAAATGCAGATGCAGAAGCTTTCTCATTTTCCGATTCTGTAAGTACAATCACCTTCACTTCTCTGGGTACAGATCGAACAAGTTCTATTTTTGCAGTACCGGAATCAAAAGAAGTATTTGCATTAATGAAAAAATATTTTGCTTTTTCATATTCAGCGTAGGGACGCTCCACACTTAGTGAATCAAATGCATTAGAAGTAGATGAAGTGTGGCCCGAAGAAACTTTGCGGTTATGCTGTAAAATCTCCCTGATTTGTTCCGCTGAGGGTCCACGTTCAGGGCTTGCAATACCCATAGCGACATATACCAGTCCAATTAAAATGTACTTTGCCCTGTTCATGTACGTCACTGAGTAACGATATTTTACGAAAGGGTCAAGAAAGATGGTTTTTTTAATTCTGCCAGGCTCAGCAATACCTCTAAGATGCCTACTTTCATCTACGAAAGTCCGATGACGACGCCGTTTTCATCGATATCAATATCGTTGGCTGCTGGTTCTCGAGGCAAACCGGGCATTGTCATGATGTCTCCACATACTACAACGATAAATTCTGCTCCTGCAGACAACCGCACTTCCCGGACATGAATCACATGCCCACTGGGTGCTCCGCGCAGTTTTGCATTTGTCGAAAAAGAATATTGGGTTTTTGCAATACAGATGGGATATGCGCCATACCCAAGTTCTTCATACTTTTCGAGCTGTTTTAAAATTGTTTTATCTGCATCTACCGAAGCCGCTCCATAAATTTTTGTCGCAATCGTTTCTATTTTTTTAAGAAGCGGGAGAGAGGAATCATATAAACATTGAAAGTGAGAAGGCTTTGTTTCCACCAAGTCAACTACAGCGCGCGCCAAGTCTTCGGCGCCCTTACTTCCCTCTGCCCAGTGCTTGCACGTAATGACTGGTACTTCCCATTTATTTGACTGGGATTTTAAAAATTCCACTTCTGCATCCGTATCGCTAGTAAAGTGATTAATCGCTACTACACACGGAACGCCAAACTGTTTTTGAATATTGTGGATATGTCTTTCTAAATTGACACAGCCTTTTTCTAGCGCTTTTACGTTTTCTTTTGTCAGTTCTTTTAGCTTCACATCGCCGTGGTATTTTAATGCGCGAATGGTCGCTACAATTACCGCAGCGGCAGGTTTGAGCCCTGACTTTCTGCATTTGATGTCAAAAAACTTTTCCGCTCCTAAATCCGCACCAAAACCTGCCTCTGTAACGACGTAATCCCCTAATTTTAAACCGGCCTTTGTCGCTATTACTGAGTTGCAACCGTGTGCGATATTTGCAAACGGACCACCGTGTACAAAAGCAGGCGTATTTTCCAACGTCTGTACCAAGTTGGGTTTCAATGCGTCTTTTAAAAGTACTGCCATTGCTCCATGTGCTTTTAATTCTTTTGCAGTAATCGGTTTATCGTCTCTCGTATAACCGACAACAATATTTCCCAGGCGTTCTTTTAAATTGGAAAGAGACGTGGCAAGACAAAAAATCGCCATGACTTCTGAAGCAACTACGATGTCAAAATGATCTTCGCGTGTGAATCCGTTGCTGGGGCCCCCTAAAGAAACAATCACATTTCTCAGTGCGCGATCATTCATGTCGAGAACGCGTCGCCAGGTGATTTTTCGAGTATCAAAACCTAACGCATTTCCAAAGTGGATATGGTTATCAATCAACGCCGCTAAAAGATTATTCGCAAGTTGGATGGCGCTAAAATCTCCCGTAAAATGCAAATTGATATCTTCCATCGGAACGACTTGAGAATACCCGCCGCCTGCGGCTCCCCCCTTCATTCCAAACACTGGGCCTAAAGAGGGTTCTCTTAAACAAATAACTGTTTTTTTGCCAATACGAGTAAGTGCGTCGCCTAAGCCAACTGTTGTCGTTGTTTTACCTTCGCCCGGAGGAGTGGGACTAATCGCCGTCACTAGAATGAGTTTTCCATCTGGCGCGTCTTTCAACGTATCCAAATATTTTAAAGAAACTTTCGCCTTATAATGTCCGTAAGGCTCGATTTGATCTTCCGGAATATCCAGTTTCTTTGCTACGTCATTGATTCGTAGCATTTTGGCTTTTTGCGCAATCTCGATATCAGTTAGCATTCATTATTACCAAATATTAGAATCTTTGTTCCAACGTTGGATAGTCGTTTTGATATCCGTGTAGAACTCGATACTGCTGGATCCATGTGCTTTCACATCCCCGAAGAAAGAATCTTTGCTTCCCCCAAACGAGAAAAATGACATTGGAGCAGGAACTCCGATGTTTAATCCAATCATGGAAGGATCGACACTGTAACAAAATTCTCGAGCCGCAGCGCCATTATTGGTAAACAGCGAAGTTGTGTTTGCAAAATTGGAAGAGTTAATCCATTCGATAGCTTCTTCAAGCGATTTAACTTGAGCTAAACACACGACAGGACCAAAGACTTCTTCTTTCGCAATACGCATGTCGCGTTTCACTTGAGAAATTACTGTTGGACGTAAGTAATACCCTTTAGTCGGTGTGTTCTTTCTGCCGTCGAGAAGAATTTTTGCTCCCTCGTCTTGCGCGGATTGAATTAAACCACTGACTCTATCGACAGCTTGTTTTGAGATTAACGGTCCCATTTGGTTTCTCGGATCCGTTCCGTCTCCGACAACAATGTCGCTCGCGTATTTCACAACGCGTTCTTCGACTTGTTTGTACGCATCGCCCACGCAAAGAATGACACTTCCTGCAAGACAACGTTGTCCTGCACAACCGATGATCGATTCCAGACATGTTTTTACCGACGGCTCATAAGTCGCATCTGGTAAGACGACCATAAAATTTTTGGCGCCGCCCAATGCTTGCACTCTTTTTCCATGTTGGGAAGAAAGGGTATAAACGTGTTTTGCAACGGGGGTCGAGCCCACAAATGAAACGCCTTTGATGTCAGGGTGAGAACAAATCGCATTGACCGCTTCTTTTCCCCCTTGCACAAGATTCATTACACCTTTGGGAAGTCCCGATTTTTCAATTAGCTTGAATATTGCGACTTGAGTGAGCGGTACGCGTTCGCTTGGTTTTAAAACAAAAGTATTTCCCGATGCGACTGCAAACGGCCAAAACCAAAAAGGCACCATCGCCGGAAAATTAAAAGGCGTAATTGCCGCAAACACTCCCATGGGGCGTCTGACAGACTGGCAATCAATACCGGCTGCGATGTCTTCAAAGAATTTTCCCATCTGAAGAGTCGTAATACTTGTCGCAGTTTCCACCATTTGAATTCCACGGCGGACATCCCCTTTGGATTCAGCGAGAGTTTTTCCATGTTCTAGCGAACAAAGTTTCACCAGCTCATCAAAATTTTCTTCGAGTAGAGTTTTGATTTTAAAAAGATATTGAATTCTGTCGGGAGCTGGAGTTCTTCTCCATGTTTTAAATGCTTCTTTTGCCGCCTGCACTGCCCGGTCGACTTCTGCTGCAGAGCCCAGTGGCGTGTGATCCAACACTTCTTCGGTAGCAGGATTTACAATCGCAACTGTTTCTGTCGCGGATGATTTGACCCATTCCCCATTGATATAATGATTTACCATGTGTTTTTCTCCTTGATGGAATCGTTACTGACTTACAATCCAGTCGTATAAGTGTCGTACGATTCCGTTGCCCCCTCGTTCGGGCAGTACTTTTTTTGCTACTTCTAAAATTTTAGGATGGCTATCATTGGGTGCCATCGTCATGCCGGCAATTTTAAAACAATCAAAATCATTCATGTCGTTGCCGATGAAAAGAACGTCTTCAGGCTTTATCTTTTTTTCATCGAGAAGTGCGTTTAAAGCCTGGCCTTTATTTTCAACGCCCTGTCTTACTTCGATGGAAAGTTTTTTTCCACGTGCGCTGACTACCGGATTTTTTTCTGTGGATAAAATCAGCTGCTCTATCCCGAGCTTTCGGATTTCTCCCATCCACCAGCCATCTCCCCGGTGACAAGAGACCCATTCTACCCCATCCGCGTTTACCCACACACGGTTGTCGGTTAATACTCCGTCAAAATCGTACACAATCAATTTGGGCTTCATTTCTTTATTCATACTCATTTCAGTGGCAAGAGTCACTGACGCAGAGCATTAACCTTGCTTCATTCCTGAAATCAGAATACAAATAAGCAACTAATAAGAGAGGCAAAAATGCTTAAAGACGTCGTCATTTTATCAGCCGTAAGAACCCCTATCGGAGCTTTTTTAGGCTCGTTGAAAGAACACCCTGCTCCTAAGCTGGGGGCGTTCGCGGTAAAAGGTGCAATGGATAAGAGTGGTCTTAAGGGTGAAGATATCGACGAATGTTTAATGGGATGTGTACTGACTGCAGGGCTTGGCCAAGCACCTGCTCGCCAGGCAGCTATTTTCGGTGGGCTTCCCACTAGTGTACGAGCCACGACAATCAACAGAGTATGTGGAAGCGGACTGAAAACAGTGATGCTCGCAGCACAAGCCATTCAAACAGGCGATGCCGATGCGGTTGTTGCTGGAGGAATGGAAAGCATGAGCCGCGTGCCCTTTTTAATGGAAAAAGCGCGCGAAGGATACCGGTTGGGGAACGCAAAACTCATCGACAGCATGATTTCTGACGGCCTTTGGGACGTATACAACAATTTGCACATGGGAGATTGCGCTGAGCTTTGCTCCAAAGAAAAAGGTTTTTCGCGCAGTGAACAAGATCGTTTTGCAAAGCAAAGCTATGAACGCGCCATGGATGCTGTGAAAGCCGGAAAATTTAAAAATGAAACGATTCCCGTAGAAGTCACTGCAGGAAAAGAAAAAAAACTTTTTGATTCAGACGAAGAACCCTTTAAAGCAAAGCTGGATAAATTTGGCGAACTAAAACCCGCATTTCAAAAAGACGGGACAATCACGGCAGCAAACGCCAGTTCCTTAAGTGATGGAGCCTCTGCACTTGTCCTTTGCTCTAGCGACTTTGCTAAAAGCAAAAATGTAAAACCCATTGCCCGTGTAGTAGCTCAAGCCTCCCACGCGCAGGCTCCTGAGTGGTTTACGACTGCTCCTGTGGGAGCGATTCAAAAATGCCTTAAGAAAGCGAATTTGAAAGTGGAAGACATTGATCTTTTTGAAGTGAATGAAGCTTTCTCGGTCGTTGCACAAGTGACAGCAAAAGAACTCGGCATTCCGGAATCTAAAATGAATGTACGCGGTGGTGCTGTGGCATTAGGGCATCCTATCGGCGCAAGCGGCGCGAGAATTCTGACCACTTTGATCCACACTTTAAGAGATGAGAAAAAACGCTACGGCCTTGCCACTCTTTGTATTGGTGGCGGGGAAGCATCGGCCGTGATTGTCGAGGTTTTAAATTAATCTGTTCAGTTTAAAATCGAATCCAACTGTTGAAAAAGAGTTGAAAGAAACGGTGGCGCGCGCTCTTGCCTACGAATCCTACGATCCGAAAGAGCTTGAAAATGCCTTGAGCTTAAACCGCGGCCCGCTTTCTTTCGTGAATAAAGCGCTCTTTCAGGGGCTGGAGAAAGAATTCGGCAAAGGAAAATTACTGGGCCTTAACCTCACTGTGCAAGCAAGCCGTTCTCTATATTCTTTTGTAAAAAAAATTAAAGGCAACGCATGAGTACTGTAAACTCGCACCAGCCTTTGACGATTCACCAGTACCATTACACGGCTGCACCTCACGATGCGCTGACGAATTATCTCTTTTGGATTCAAAAAAATTTAAAAGATGCCGGAATCGGCGGAGAAATTTTTGCTTCACGTATCACAGACATCAAAAACGATCTGGTGAAGCCTTTTAATAAAGCAAAAATGTGGAACTGCGATTTGTTGCTAGTGCACCACAGCCAGGGAAATCCTGACTTGGATGCTTTACTGCAAGTCGAAGTCCCCAAGGCAGTCATCTATAACAATATAACGCCGCCTGAATTTTTCAGACACGATCCCTTTGTGGCAAAACTCTGCCGGCTTGGCCAAAAACAACTTAAGCGTTTGAAAAAAGAATCTGTAATGGGATTTGCCACATCTCTATACAATTTGGAAGGCTTGAAACAGGCCGGATTTACAAGAGTAGAAAAACTGCCGCTTCTGGAAGTAAGTGATCATGGCGTCGTAGATTCAAAAACTTTCATAAAAAACCAACCTGTAAATCTGCTTTTTGTCGGCCGAATCGCGCGACATAAAAACCAGGCTCTCCTCATCAAAACTTTTTACTATTTGAAAGATCGCTTGCCTGAAGGCTCATCGCTTACACTGATTGGTAGTGGAGATCCGGTTTATACGGAATATCTCAAACTCCTCATCAAGCAACTGGAACTTACCCAGTACGTTCATTTAAAAGGCAAAGTTTCAAATGGGGATTTGGATAAAGCCTACCGTGAGGCAACAGCGTTTGTGTGTGCAAGTTTACACGAAGGCTTTTGCATCCCACTTGTAGAGGCGATGAAATATGCACTGCCTATCTTTGCCATTCCATGTGATGGGGTGTCAGAGACACTCGCTCAAACAGGAATACACCTTTATACGCAAGAGCCGCACGAAATAGCTGCCATTTTGTACAAGTCCTTTTTGAACATGGAACTGATGCAACTTCTTTCACGCACATCGTTAGAAAGATTAAAAGACCTGTCGATGTTCCAAAATGCTACAAAGCTGGTCGATATCGTTACAAAATTCACACATAGCTTAAGTACAATCACCCCTCACGAGAAAGCCGGAATGCATGCAGGATTATAAAATCAGACAGCCCCTCTTAAACGATTTAAAAATGTACGAAACAATGTGGCTAAATCAACCACCTGTTGATACAAGCGAATCAAAAGAAATTTCAAAACAATTTATTGATTTTGTAACAGAAAATGAAAATTGCTTTGAGCGTGAAAACTTAAAAGGACATATTACAGCGTCTGGGTATGTCATTAGTCCGTCGTTTACAGAAGTTTTGCTTACACACCACGCAAAATTAAACGATTGGTTGCAACTGGGCGGACACGCAGATGGTGACCCATTTGCCTATGATGTCGCTTTCAAAGAGTGTCAGGAAGAATCAGGTTTGAAGGAATTTAAATTTGTGAACTTCTGGAAGTTATTTAAAATCGAATCTCCGTACCCACTTATATTCGATTTAGACCGGCATTTGATACCGGCTCGAAAAGACGAACCGGAACATTTTCACTACGATGTAAGATATCTTTTAACTGCTAATGATGAAACCCCACTTCAGATCTCTTCAGAATCTAAAGATCTGAAGTGGGTTTCAATCAAAGAAGGCTATGAGTTAGCCCGTCAAAGTTCAATGCACCGTCCGTTTAAGAAAATTGAATTCTTACGGGACAAACTCGCATCAAATTGAGACAAATTACCTCTTCTTCAGCTCGCCATGTTCTCTTGGAGAGGGGCTGAATTCATTTTTTCACGCATTTCTCTCGCTTTTTTAGCACGTGCAAAGCCACCTTCGCGTCCAATTGCTGCCATGTGTTCGCGGTTTTGAGAAATGGTCAATCCGCCCTTACGGCCTGCGCCCCGAGCTTCATCTATCGAGAATTCATGAGCTTTTCCCTTCTCATGCGCAACTTTACCTCCGCGACTTGCGATTTCTCTCTGTCGGATTGGATCCATTGCGGCAAATCCTCTACGGCTTTTTGTTATTTCATTCATGTCATCCTCCTATGATGTGCTCCTTTAAATTAGCAAGGAGAATGCCAGCCGGACTTTGCTTCAATATAAATTTTGAAAGAGGTCTTTTTTTACTGCAGTAGCGGACTGAAGAAGAGTTCCCATATGAACAATCAAATCTGAGAAATCTTTCGAAAGAAGTGTGGAGGGAGGAAGAATGCCGCGGAAATAAAACTCGGTTTCTTGTTCTTTGTATTGGCTCTGCGATTGTGTTGTATATATTTTTCCCAAATCAGGTGTGTATTGGCTAAGGAGCCCAATCTTTTTAGAATAATTTTTTTGCGCAGTTATTAAAAGTCCATTTGTATTTGATAACGACTCTGTGCACTCGCCTAAAAACAAAACCTGATCAGGATTAACGTCTTCTCCTGTTACTTGCCATTCGTGCACTGTTTTTTCCGATTCGTTTTCTTTTACTTTCATTTCGATGACTGGAATTTTTCTGGCGGCTTTGCATTTACTTTTTGTAAACTTGAGAATGTTCGCCTTATCTGAAGCAGTATATCCCCATACATCTACACTTTCCGTTTCATTTGTATCATTCCAGTACTGATCAAATACATTTTGTACTGGGTACTGCTTGATTTCTGCTCCCGCTACTTCCCACATTTTTGCGTTTTGATTGGAAATGGATAAAACGGCGACATCTACCCAAAGAGGTCCTGTGAAATAAATTTTTTCAATGGGAATGACCGTTCTTTTTCCCGTGAGATTATAAAAAATCAAACTGTATTGACTGAGATCGCTGCTTGAGGAAAGACAACGGGCGGAAGTAAGCACTTTGCCGAGTGCGATATGAGTCGCATTACACACAATGCCCTTGGATTTTTCTGACGCATATACAAGTACGCCAATACTATGGTGAGATTCATCGGGATTATTTAATTGGAAACTATCGATAGTCGTGGAATCACTGTAAAGATTTGCATTCACAAGGAATGCGAAAGCCAGTATGTACAGCACTCTGCCCATATGGAACGTATCGGCATAGCAGCGTGTAAATATTTATGGAGATTTCTTCACAATTACAAAGACTGATCTCTAAACAAGATCAGTGAATCTTTTGTGCTTTAGTGGATTCCGAGACTTCCCAGTCATGATTGAACAACTTTAAGTAGTTCTGATTCACTGCTGAGGAGGTAATAATCACTGCAGCCTCGCGGTTGTTCAAGATGGAATTCTGGTTCCAGTTGATAGAGCTAATGAGAGTCTTATTCCCATCGGAAAGCGCGCCTTTATTGTGGATAATCTTAACACCCATGTCTTTTAAATCCGCAATACGGCCTTCCATATCCAGATCTTCTCTTTCAGCGATGTTATTTAAGTAATCAATTGTTTCGCGATTTTTTTCTTTCGCGGTACTGCCAAATGCTTTTTCATTATTGAGAAGCACCCGGACTTTTACCCCTCTGCGGGCAGCCGCAACGACTTCTTTCACTGTGGGGGCATCTTCGCCTTTCCATTCCAGTGCAAAAGTCATTTGCTGAATCTCGAGCGATTTTTTACTCTCTTTAATGAACTTCATGATTCCAGAGAAACTGGTGTCAGGAGAAGTCACAACCATTGAGGAATCTACTACCAAGCCAGTTTCTTGGATCTGCACTGGGGGTACAAATCTTGAAGTAGGCATTTGCATCCAGCCAGGACCAGCCAAACTCAGTATGCTTTTAAAACCAATCTTCTTTCTGCCGCTTTCCAGCTCCTGAACGTCATTAAAATCAGTTCGAATGTCTGAGTTAAAAATAGAAATATATTTTTTAACAACGTCAGACTCGTTTAAAAACACTTCCCAACCACGATTACCTTTATTTCCATTCAACGGTTGTCCGGAGGGTGAGTAGTTTTCAGAACCGATCAAAAGTTTTTGATTGTCGACTACAATGTATTTTGCGTGATCGTACACAAATCTTCTATCTTTTCTGTCTCCCGTCATTTCGTAGTAGTGGTGGTTACCACCGCTTTCTTCCATCGCGACTAGTATTTCTTGTTGAATATCGAGTCCATCTTGAGAGACTCCACCGACCGGTTGTCCTTCTTGCAGAAGATCCACATCCACACCGCCTCGAATGGCGTTGATAATCGCGTCTGAAACATCCGTGGAAGTCAGTTCGTAAATATTAATTGCTAATTTTTTCTTGGCTGACTTGATGGCTTTTAATGTCAGCGAAAGATTGCTCTCTGGAGCCGATCCGACAACTGCATCACTTGCAAAAACAAAACTGGAAAGTAAAAAAACTATTATTCCTAAAGTACGCATGCATTCCCCCTTAAATTGTTAATGTGCAACAATCGTTCCTGGAGCATTGTGACACTATTCATAGCTAACTTAGTTAAACTCCTGTTATGATTTCAGAGCCACTTCGCCATCGAGCTGTAAAAAGTTCCTTAAAAACCTGTAAAAATTTAAGCAACCACTTGAGCTTGAGCACTACTTTTAGAAATTACGAGTCTTGGGATTGTCTTTTTCACTTCCAGAAAATAGCCAGCCACATAGAGACCATCCAAGGCATCGATGACTGTTTCTACTTCCAGGTGATTCGACATTTCTGCGAAACAAAGTCCCTTCGGTCTTAATGTTCCGCCTTCAAAGACCAACTTTACGGATTTGACTGTTCCGTACGACGATAAGACTTCAAAGATTGCATCTTCTAGATCTTCGTCTTCGAGCGAGAAAGGAAGTGCATTTATGTAAAAGCGAGTTGTTTGCCTTTGCCACTTCCCCATACCGACAATTTTGATGATTTCCACACAGAAACACAACAGAATAAGAAGAAATCTTCACGAGTTCTCCTGCGTTGCATCATCAGTTATACTTAAGAAGATTCCGAAACGACTACTATATGAGCTTAAAAATATTTTTATTTACACTCGTTCTACCCTTTCTTGCCTCTGCAACGATGGCAAAAACAGACTGGGAAAAAATTTACGAAGCGCCAGAGCTTACCGTGTACCGCAAAGAAGTTCCTGGCTATGACACTTTTGCCTTTAAAGCAGTTGGTATCATAAAGAGCCCACTTGCTAAAGTAGCCACAGTCCTCATCGATGCTGACAGAAGAAAAGAATGGATGCCCGATGTGGGAGACACTTACATTATTCAGGTAATTAACCCTGAAGAAAGAGTCGAGTACGTCCATTTGAAAACTCCTTTTGTCATTAAAGACAGAGAATTTGTACTCCATGCCAAATCCAGCTGGAACCGTGCTGAAAAATCAGTCACCTTTAGTTTTGATTCCACATCCAATTCTTCCATCCCGGACACAAAAAGAATCCGTGCTGAACTTTTTGAAAGCCGCTATGTTTTAAAAGACCTGGGTGATTCCACCGAAGTGGAATTCACGGTACATGTTGATCCAAAGGGAACTGTACCTAAATGGCTTGTGAATCTTTTTCAAAAAAATTATCCTCGCAAAACGATTGAAGCCCTGGCAAAGCAATCGCAAAAATCAGACATTGTTGAGTCACCTGCAGTACTGCGCGATATCGCAAGCCTGACAAGTGAAGAATAAATCACGGATACATTTTAGCGAGTGCTTGTTTATCTCCTTCAGATAATGCAACCCGGTTAGCACCAATCCCATCAAAGCTATCATCCAAAAATGTAATTGTAGGAAGACCGTTTTTTGAAAACGCTTTTGAATGGTAATGCATAATCGATTCATAATCGTACACACCGCTGTCATCTCCATCGGTAATATGTTGGTTGAAGTTGTGTTTTTGACTGTCTTGAATGTTCTCCCATTTGATTTTCACAAATTTATCGCGATCTTCGCGAGATTGTTCGTGCCATAATCCCATTGCGTGCGCAATTTCATGAATCGTGTTTCCAGTGGAGCACAAATCAGAGAGATGAATGGGTTGTTTGCCGCCGGCTCTACCTACCATAGACGAGCAACCATCCGAAACGCGGGTAAATTCTATATAATCTTTTTCTGTCGTTCTTTCGACGAACTTGAGTGAGGAGTTATCCTCAAAGTGTTTGATAGCATCTGTAACTCTGTCTTTTTTTACAAAGTCACTTGTGATGGTATACGGCACGACTTTAGTGTCCCATAATTTAGACGCGCCTGCGATGCGAACTGCAGGACGATTTTGTGGTTTTGCACTTTTAGCGGTATTTAAGTCTGCGATAAGGATGTCCCATTCCACGACGGCCCAGCCGTTTTTTTCGTCGTAAACGACTTCTTTTATTTTCCCCGAAGGAAAAGACATATAGGTAGACGGCTTGTCAGTGGTGCTAGAGTCAACACTTCGCTCGATTTGACAGGCGCTGACTAAAATACAAATGCAAGCATATACGACAAATAAATAATTCATCTTTGAACTCCTTTTTTTCTCTCGTTTTGTGATTTAGCTATATCGCAAGAGCCGGGCCAGATTTTTAATTGCGTAAGTCACTGAAATTACGTTCACGAAACGCCGCATTTTGATCTTGATCTGCGCAAATCGGCAGAGCCACGATTTTTCGCAGGTATATTGCACGTGCGATGGCGGACTACCTTGCACTTGCGATGCTCGCGTAAAGGCTTCGATTGGATCGGCTCTCCCAGCCGCGTTGGGTCGCTATCGCGACTTCGAAAAAACACCAGGCCACTTGGCCTATCTTTTTGTCAGTGCTTCAACTACGAATGGAGCTACTAAGACAAACTAGTCTTCCATCCAATTAAAAAATTATTTTTTTATTTTTGTTCGAACATTATAAAGCGAAGTGTGTGTCATGAATTTACTGCTGACAAAAAGTTAGGCCAAGTGGCCACAGAACGCAGTCGAAGTCTCGATAGCGACCCAACGCGGCTGGGAGAGCCGATCCAATCGAAGCCTAATTCGAACATTGCACGTGCAAGACAACAGTATTTTTTAACAGCAAATTTTCCACATCTCACATTGACTTCTCACAATAAAAATCATACTTATATCGACGATAAACGAGGTTTTTATGACTCTATCTCTTC
>CAYNEF010000067.1:0-15848 GCA_964396165.1 uncultured Pseudobdellovibrionaceae bacterium | reverse complement strand
GTAGTTGCGGCCCTATTGTCTGCGTTAACTCAATTGGAAGAAGAAGGCGGAATTGGAAAGCGTTATGAGAGATATCAGAAAAATTGCGCTCTTTTAAGAAGTGGAATGCAGCAACTGGGTTTCGAATGCTATGTGGAAGAAAAATTTCAAGCGCCTGTAATCGTCACGTTTCACGTACCTAAAGGAAACTGGTTTGAGTTTGAAAGTTTTTACAATGCGCTAGATGCGAAAGGTTTTGAAATTTACCCTGGAAAAGTCACGGAAGTGGAGACCTTCCGAGTGGGCTGCATCGGCCATGTATTTTCACACGACATCGAACAGTTTCTCACTGCAGTCAAACAAAGTAAGGAGCTTTTGGAACGTGCTGGTTGAAAAGCAGCTGCGCGTTTGTTTCCCTTTTACGGGAGATTCAGTGGGCGGCAGCCATTTGTCTGCTCTTACCTTAATCGAATCGCTTAATCCCAAAGAGTTTAAAATCTGCATTGCTCTGGGAGAAGAGGGCCCGCTCTCTAAAATCTTAACTGAAAAGAAACTGCCTTATGTGCTTTTACCGCCGGACTTAAAATTACGAGCGGAAAAATCCTTGCTGCTCCAGTTATTAAATACGGTAAAGGCAGCCCCAAGGCTTGCGCACTTTTTACGCAGTAATAAAATTTCTATCGTGCATACCAACGACTTGCGAAATCATTTGGCGTGGTCTGTTGCCGCACTACTAGCGGGTACAAAGCATTTGTGGCATCAGCGTACCGTCAATGATTCTAGAAGAAATGGTTTGTTCGCATGGCATTCAAGTGTTCTTACCATTTCAAACTATTGTCTGAAGTGTCTGCCCGAAACAATGCGAAAAAAAGCTGAAGTGGTTTACAACCCTGTGGCTTCAGAACTTACCTCAGTATCAAAAGCGCAGGCGAAAGAAAAAATCATTAAAGATCTTTCGCTTCCAAGTAATGCACGCATTATCGGCTATGTAGGAAACTTTGAAGGACATAAACGCGCAAAAACGTTTATCCAGTGTGCTGAAATTCTTAAAGGAAGCATGCCGGATCTACACTTTGTCATGATTGGAAGAGGAGCACAAAATGTGCAAACTTTCGTTAGCCAATCAAACATCAAAAAAGAGATTCACTTACTCGATTTTCAGCATCCTATAGAACCTTGGATCGCAGGTTTTGATGTACTTGTTGCTCCTGGCATCAAAGAGGGGTTTGGAAGAACGGTAGTAGAAGCAATGCTTTTACAAACGCCGGTAGTGGCCTCTCGCGATGGGGGACATTGTGAAATTGTCGAAGACGGTTTAACCGGGTATTTGGCCGAAGTGGATGATGCAAAGGATTTTGCACTTAAGATAAAAAAGATTTTACAAAGTGATAGCCTGGAAACGATGCTTGTGCGTGCATATTCCAAAGCCCGTACGGAATATTCCATTGAAAAACATGTAAATCAGATATCTCTTCTTTACCGGCAGCTTTCAGGGGGCTTAAGCTAGATTGCTATGTGCGGAATCTTCGGATTTTTTTTAAACGAGCAACTTACCGAAAGCGATCTGCTTTCGGGTAGAAAAGCATGCGAAGAAATCAAGCACCGTGGACCGGATGGTTTTGGAGAATGGTTTGACAGAGAAAAAGGGATTTACCTAGGCCACAGGCGACTGTCTATTATCGACGTATCAAGCGCGTCTGATCAGCCGATGGTTCGAGATGATCTGAAGCTCGTTTATAACGGCGAACTTTATAATTACCGCGAATTAAAAGAAGAACTAGTACAAAAAGGCGCCACTTTTTCCACTGAAGGCGACACAGAGGTTTTGTTGCGGGCCTGGCAAACTTGGGGGGCTGAATCTCTAAACCGTTTTGATGCGATGTTTGCCTTTGCCGTGTTTGACGGGAAAAAGTTAACGATTGCGACAGACGCATTTGGAGAAAAGCCGCTTTACTATGTCGAAAACCAAAAGGGGTTTTACTTCTGTTCAGAACCAGAACCGCTCATTCATCTTTTAAATTTGAAATTTGCTCCTACAAAAAGTGAAGCCGCGGCGTTTATGGCATTAGGGTTTGTGCCCGCACCTGATACTGGCTTTGCAGGCTTAAAAGCCATGCCTCAAGCTTCCTTTTTGTCGGTTGAAAAGGGAAAGAAAGTTTTTGAAAAAAGATATTGGTCTGCACCGCGTGCACAGTTTGAGAGTGAAAAAACCGGGAAGCTTGAAAAAAATGAAATAAAAAAAATTAAAGACATTCTTGTGCGTTCATTGCAAAGAAGATTGCGCGCGGATGTTCCCATGGGATTATTTTTATCTGGAGGGATAGATTCTAGCCTGGTTGCAGCTCTGGCGTTAAAAGAATTAGGGACGAGACTGGAAGCGTTTACTGTTTCTTTCCCAGATGGAGTCGACGAAGCGGCTAAGGCCTCTGAAATTGCAAGGCACTTGCAGCTTTCGCATCAAGTAATCCACACGAAAAAAAGCGAAGATTGGTCAAAAACCCCCGAACGATTGATTCATACTTTTGGTGTATTAAATGATAATACAACCGCCCTTTCCATACAGACAATGTGTGAGCTGATTCACGATCGGTTTAAAGTAGCCATGACTGGCCTTGGGGGAGATGAACTTTTTTACGGGTATAACAAGTATCAATTCCTGCATCAGCAACGTTTTTACTACCACTTTGTTTCTCCCCTTCTTTCCTTTCTCCCAGAAGCGTTCATAGGCGTTTTGCCTAAAGGAAAAACATTAAAACATCTTTTTACAGGCGATCCGTGGGAGTTATATGTCTCACTTAAAAACGGAGGAGCGAAAGAATATCTTAAACCGTTTATCAATGACTCTAGACCGAAAAACTATTTTAAGACGTACAGGCAATTGTCTGCATTTGAAGCGCGTGACTTTGATGTGGAATACACATTGCCTTCTAGCTACATTCCTGCCGTCGATAGAGGCAGCATGCGAGCAAGTGTTGAAGTGCGCACTCCTTTTTTATCGAAAGAACTTTTTGAGTATCTGGAAACTATCGGAAGAACCCGTTTATTGAATCAAGGTTCAAAAGCGACTTTAAAAGATATTTTGCTTGAGTACTTGCCTAATGAACTTATCTCTAAAGAAAAACGTGGGTTCGTACTCCCGCTAAGCCGGTATTTTGAAAAAGAAACACCCCTGCCAACTTCAAAGTATTTGAATACAAAAGATGTAAAAAAGATTTGGGATAACCGCCAATTGCCCGAAGTGGAATCACTCGCCTTTCGCGCTTCAATCGTTGCAAAAATGCAAAGCTTAAATTCCTAGCTTGTTACTGCTTTGCTAATTTATCGTGCAGACTTGTTTCCGTACTTAAAAATTCGAGCACTCTGTCAGCTACAAACTGGTAGCCTTCTTTGGAGTAATGGGAAGAGGGGAAATCGAAAAAATACTCAGTTCCTAAATTGCTTTTCACCATGGGCTCCAGCATATCCATATAAGCAATTCCTTCAGCCTGCACCACTTCAGGAACTCTTTTTCTCAAACCGTTTAAATAAGAATCGCCTTTAAAATTTCCGCTTGGAAGATAAATAAATACAAATTTACCGCCCCACGATTTCACTGTGCGGTTTGCTTCTGCAACAACCTTTGAGAAAAGATCATAATCGGCTGGGGTGCGTTCGTCTCTTCCTTCCATCAGACGCGTACGTAGCCAACTGTAATAAAGCCAACGTTTGATTCCGAAAGTGTACCAAAATACACGGCTTCTATCTTCTTCCGTGACGGGTTTCCAGGTTGGGGTCGAGCGGCTTAGCTCGAGCTTTTTATCGTCGATATACTGTTCGACAATTTTATCCAGTTCCAATTTGTGTGAAGCGAGATTTTGAGTGAAACCTGGCTCCAGATACCGCATCAAGAGTTTATTTTTCTTCATGACGTTATCGCCAAGAAGATCATTGCCTTCATAAAATACGAAAAAGACTACTTTGGGTTTTTTTAGCTGTACGTACTCTTTGATGTTCGCAAGATATGCCAAGGGACCTGAAGAACCTTGCCCTAAATTCAATGTGTGTGGATAGGTTTTTCTGATTAAGGTCGGAAAATTCAATTCACTTCCCACGCAAGAACCTTGTGTGAACGAATCCCCGACAAAGGCAATTTGCATGCTGTGCAAATCCCAAAGTGCATCGGGGTTTACAAAGCCGTAACGATCCGCCTTGTACACCCACCAGTTGCCCCTTTCATTGCAGGTGACAGTATCTTTGTAACTAAGAGAACTGGATAATAGAAAGGGTTTTTCGTGATAGGAAAAACGGGTTTCAATTTCGCCGCCAAATTTGGTTTCTCCAAACCCTTCTTCAATCGGCCAATAGGGTGCCGCCGCAACGCCTTGCTTTAATAAATCGCGGATGACTTCCGTTTTCTGCCGTCCATCGTACGGAATACCAAGTCGGTTAGCCGTAGCTTTTACCATCTCAAGCTCTTTTACTTTGGGGCCGACTTCCATGAGCTGAAGTTCTTTTTTGTAATAGTGGTATCCATAGTACAAATTCACCACTTGCAAAATTACAAGAATGGAAGCGACAGTAAAAACCCCAAGAAGAAATCTTAATTTACGTTCTTTTTGCTGAGAGTTTAAAGCCATAATAAAAACTTATAGACGTTGTGCGCTACAGTCGGCAAGATACTTATTGAATTGAAGCAAAACATTAAAAATAAGCGAAATTTTACGTTTCAGCTCTTCCTCGCTTTGTTTCTGGGCACACTGCTTGTGGGCGCTTTTATCCAGCTGATTCTATTGCCCTATATTCTTCCGGGGTTGCACTGGGGAATGGGGTTATTAAAAGCAGGTGATTCGATAGCGAATCACGAGCGGGCGATTATTTGGGCGAATCAGATTCGCGGGCAGGGATGGGCTTCGATGCATTGGTTGCCAATATCCCAGCATTTTCACTTAAAACTACTATCGGTACTGTATGTTTTTCTGCCTCAAAAGCCTTATGTGTATTTGCCGGTACACGCACTATTTTTTTCCTTATCGTGTGTAAATCTCTATTTAATCGGACGTACATTCCAATGGAACCGTCTAGCTTCAATGGCAATTTTTATCCCGCTTATTTTATCGCCGATTTCTTGGTTACTAATATCCCAATTACAGCGTGATCCTTTTGTGCTGATGGGAACGACACTTTTCGTTTTAGCGTTTACGCGACTTCTCATTTCCCCTCATTTCAGAGACGTCATTTTAGGTGTGCTGGGGATTCTCTCTATTTGGATTGTAAAATCTCATTTGATGGGACCGCTGGCAGCTGTTTTATGTTTTACCCTGCTGGTCTCTTTAATGATTCACAGACGCCCACTGTTTCTTGCTGGACTTACTTTTTGGGTCTTACTCACTTTATTTATTCCCCATGTGCTGAAAGTGGACGCTGCGCCAGAGATAGATAAAGTAAAACCTGAAATTATCGCGTCTGTGAATAGCTGGGCGAAAGCGGATGGACTTCCTGATTTATTCGACTGGGGATTGCACCAACTGGCTTTAACTAGACAAGGTTTTATTTTAGAAAGCCAGGGTGCCGGGTGGAATTTAAAAGACATGCGTTTTTTAAATGGGCCTTGGGAAACAATCCGATTTTTTCCAAAAAGCCTTTTGACTGGTGTCTTTGCCCCCTTTCCTAACGAATGGGCCGAGGCCATTCAGGGTGAGAATAGTTCTTGGCTGAAGAAATCTGCAGTTATCGATACAATTGCTTTGTATATTTTCTATCTTTGTTTCTTTTTTTATTTCATTCGAAATCCGAGTGCACCGATGACTTGGATTATTTTGTTCTGTCTTTCTCACCTTTTTATTTTAGGAATCACTCAAGTAAACATTGGCACGTTGATGCGCCTTAGATTTTCATACGTTATCTTGCTTGCGGGGCTGGGGCTTGGTTCCACGCTAAGGAAGTATGAGATAAATGTGCGTGGATAATCTTCGAGATGCTGCTACAGGGAGAGGGATTAGCGAGACAGAATGCTTCGCAAGATTTTTTTTGTCTCAGCTTTAGTTCGCTGCGGCCTTCTTCTGTAAAAAATTTATCAATTGCTTCTTCCAGCTCTTTTTCGCTATTTGCATGCCACGAGCAATCTAAAATTTCGTACAGCTTGTCATGGTAATCTGTTTTTACAATGTTGTAAGAGAAAATGGGGTGACCAAAAAGAGCTGCGATAAATCCTACGGTACTTTGTTTTTGTACAATCGCATCGGAACATAAAATTAATTTTGCGTTGTGTTCATCTCCAGAAAACTCGGTCATCAGTTTCACACGTTCCCCGTATGCAGAAAGTGCCTGCTGGAATTGAGGGGGATCTTCGCGTCTGATTTTAGGGTGAAACTTCAATAGATACTGGCTGCCCGGTATTTTTCTCTCTATGGTATGAATTACCTTTACGATTTCTTCTCGTTTTAAATCATCAAAGTGAGAAGGAGAGAGAAAGAAAACAAATAATTTATCGTTTAAGTTAAATCCCAATTTGCTTCTTAAGGCGTCACGATCACCTTGAGTAAATGATTTTGGGATATCGAGAAAGCCCTCGTAGCTCGGATTCCCGATAGAGAGTACCTGAGTAGGGCTACCCTCGACTCCGACATTGCAGGATTTTAAATTCTCTTCGATGCGAGAACCCGTAACGGTGTAATAATCTAACCCGCTAAAACCGCCGAAATAATTTGCCCCGCGAAAGCCCATGATGCGATCCAGATCCCAGTGCCACCATACATGGAGTTTTCTGTGCCCGATGGTAGGCGGTTTAAAAAGCGATCGCCGTTTGGGAATGCCTTCCCTTTGTCTTTCTGCTGCTTCATCTAAATCGTAAAAATCAAAAGTATTGTGGGCGCACAAAGAAGGAATAAACCGCGATATGACATACCAAAGAGGCTGGTTTTCCCAAGGCAGTATGGCAAAATCGTAACGAAGTTTTAAAGTCAGTCCCCAAACCCAGGCGACACACCACAAAGCGAAGCGATAAAAAGGGCGACGTGCCCGGTTCCAGAAAAAGCGAACAACGCGAGGCCCGTTTTTTACAGACAAGTCAGCGTTTGAGATGGCGGAATATTTTTTAAAAACAGCGGGGTCAAAAGTGACTACCGTAACTTTAAATCCATCTTTTAAAAGGACAGGGACTAATTTTTCGAAATACCGAAAAAGATAGTAGTCTAAAAACAAGGGAATCAGAATGTGGAATTTAGCCGGTTTCACTACCGTACTTATAAGTTTGCGGCCTCAAAAATACAATGTAATTGCACACTTCATTGCCTACAGACGGCCCAGTTAAGTACTCGTCAATATAGGCAATAATCGCACGCCCTAAACTCAAGCTAAGCACTTAATATAATGTGAAAATATTCAATTGACACAACGAGACCTGTAGGAAAAGATTCGGCTCATTGATTCAACTAAATGAAAAAGGAATAGCGAAGTTTTACTGGCCCGTTTCTGAAACGGAATTACACGAAGTGCGCGAAAAACTTCAGGTACAAACCGTTAAGCTCATCAAAAAGGGTTTAGCCGAAAACCAAAAAAAGTGGCAACCGCTGCGCATTTCCATCAACGTTGTTTTAAAAGAATTTTTAATTTTTTACCGCGCCTCTTTGCTCACACAAAGGGAGTTTTCTATAGAAGGCTCAACTGTTAATCCAAAGGAATATGTTTACGGAAAAGCTCTAGAGTCTGAATCCGATTTTAAGATAGCACCAGGCGCTCTTTCCAGTTTAAGAAAAGGCTTGCCCCGCCCTTCACTTCTTGTGCGTTTTCTCAGACCGTTGCGTCGTCTTTTTCGCGAAGGCGAACTTGTTAGAAAATCTGTAACTGCAATTAAACGGGATGACATCATTGCCTTATCTTCAGATGAATTTATTCAGCGACACGCAAAAAAAATATATCAAGAAACGGGAAAACGCGTTGTTCTGTGTTCCTTCTGGGAATGGATGTCACTCTCAGAAAAAGACAAACTAAAATTAGCTTCGGCATCGGATGAATATGACGAGCAAGTACATGCGCTTCTTGCCACCATCACAACTGCATTGCCTGAATGGACCTGGCCCGCTGGGTTTCGTTTGCACTTTGAAAAAATTGTGCGCGAATATCTTTGTCTCGTCGGATTTTACTATGAGCGCTTACTCTCAGAGCCCAAAAAAATACCGAATACTCTATGGTATGGAAGTGCCAATAGTCTTTGGCACCGCACCCTAAGAGCTGCAGTCACAGATAACGGCGGAAAATGTGTCGGGCATGATCACGGCAGAGGGGTAAGTTTGTATCCCAATAAAGGAGAACACAGTACGGTTTTCGATCTTTGTGACGAGTACGTAGCGTTCTCTCCGCCCCTTGCAGAGGCTTGCAGCGCTATTAAAGAAGAAATCACAAAGTACATGTTCGATGAACGCGAAAAAACATTTGTAGGATTCTCGGATTTTGCTTACAGCGCGGAACAAGCTGCGCGCATCTTTCAGCCAAAAACACCCATGCAAAAAAGACAAACGCCTGTGGCGCTGATTATGGGTGGTTTTTACTCTGGAGAAACATTTGCGGGGCTTAACCTTTTGCCATCAGATTACATCTTTATTGATTGGACCACACGACTGATTGAGAAGTTAAAAGGCCAGGGGTATGAGGTTTGGTACAAATGCCATCCGGAATGTTTGTCTCGCTACCCAAAAGAATGGGAAACACAATTCGGCATTAAAATGCTTCAGGGCACGGCAGAAAAAATGGATCTCAATACGGATGTGGATCTGATTGCGTTTGATTTTATGACAAGTGCCGTAAAGTCGACACTTTTTCCCTCTGAAAAGCCTCTCCTGTTTTTTGATTTTGGATTCGGCGTACCTACAGCGAAGTTAAAAAATATTTTAGAAAAAAGAATTTCCCTCGTATCCGGTTGGTTTGACAAGGACAACAGGGCACAAATTGCTTGGGGCGAATTTGAAAATAATATTCACACAGCGCAATTACGTGCCGGTGACAAAGACTGCGTAAAAGAAATTTTTGGAGTAGGCCAATGCTAGCGCTCATTCCGGCAAGAAGTGGATCGAAGGGTTTACCGGGCAAAAATACGCGCGAATTAAATGGTAAGCCTCTGATTGCTTATAGTGTTGAACAGGCAAGCGCTGCGAAAAATATTACAGACATTCTTATCACGACAGATGATGAGAATATCCACGAGCTTTTTAAAAACCACCCCAAAGCACGTTGCCCTTTTAAAAGACCACCAGAATTATCCGGCGATACGGCTCAAGCACGGGATGTGTATCTGCACGCTTTGCAGTGGCTAGAAGAAAATGAAAATAAAAAAGTAGAGGAATTTTGCGTGCTACTCCCTACTTCGCCTTTACGAAAGGCGGAAGATATTGATCAAGCGATAGATCTTTTCTTTGCAAAAAAAGCGGACGCAGTTGTCTCTGTGACAGATTCAAAACCCATCGCCTGGCAACGCTACTGCGATACAGAGGGCCGACTGCAACCTCTTTTTGTGAATGAATCCTCTAAAGAACAAATGAAAAACCGCCAAGAGATGCACAAGCCTGTTGTCTTAAACGGCTCCATCTATGTTTTTAAAACGGCTTTTCTAAAACAAAGCCTGACTTATTTTGGCGAAAACACATTTGCCTATCGCATGCCTTTATCCCGTTCTATCGATATTGATTCTTTAGATGACTTCATAGTGGCAGAAGCTTTGGTACGAAGAGAAAACACATGAGATTTTATATTGCTACAGTTTTATATCCAAAAGCAGAACCTTACTTTGAAGCTTTTTTTAATGCGCTAAAAACTGCTACAAAAAACCATTCCGTCACTTTTTTAATCGTGAATGATGGGGTTAAGAATGCCGCTGAAAGTGTAAAACAAGTTGGTCGACTTGAACCTTTGGAATGGCTGGAAGTGGAACCTGGTCATACTCCTGCTGCGATTCGTGGGTTACTTTTTGAAAAACTGCGAACTCTTGATTTTGATACTGTCGTTTTTGCAGATTGCGATGATGCATTACTGCCGGATGCTTTAGCGCAATACGAGACCGCACTAAAATCCGCCGATTTTGCTTTTGGCGATCAGGAATTAATGAATACGTCGGGACTGCCGTTAAACCAAAATCTTTTTTCAAAATGGAATGTTCCTGAAACTTTGCAGGATCCAAGACAGCTTTTTGCCGGTAACTTTGTCGGCTTCAGCGCGGTTGCGATGACCCGCAAATGCTTGCTGGCATTGCCCCGGCACATCCCGGCTGATTTGATAGCCATCGATTGGTGGGTTTTTACCATGGCTTTATTCCAAAAAATGCGTGGCCAAAAAACCCAAAAACCGGTTGTTCGTTACCGCCAGCATTTAGCCAATACCTATGCAGAATCCTTGAATAAACGCATAGATACGGTTCGCACCCACTTTAAACACCTTCCCGATTTGCCTGAGGTTTTGGCTATACGTAAGCAATTAAGCAAACTTCCCGCACAAATAGCCACTGAGCGCCCTGACTTTTTTGACAGTCTTTGGTATGGGGAAGTAATTCAATTGGCAGAGAAAGCGGAGAACCAATGTACGTCTTAGGACTATTTTTAGAGGGCCCAAACACAGGTGCCTGTCTCTTTCAAGATGGCGTGTTAGTCGCCATGGTAGAAGAGGAACGTTTCACGCGTTCCAAGCGCGCTTCCGAAACTTTTCCTTCCAATTCCATTCGCTTTTGTTTGAAGCAGGCAAAAATCCGACTCGCGCAGGTAAAAACAGTTGCGTTAGGTTGGGATCACAGCAAGTACCCCGCACAAATGGACGCACACATGCGTTCTATTGCCGGTCGCGCTTCTGATCCATTTGCAGATGAAGTTGAAAAAATTTCGCACTTAAAACTTTCTGCCGAGCTTACCCGTTTTAACGTACAAACAAGTTTGCGCCAGATTGACAGGGAGGCCAATCCCGAAATCGTTTGGTACCCGCACCACCTCTGTCATGCAGCAAGTGTCCATTTTCTTTCCGGCTTTGAAGATTCTGCAGTTTTAGTCATGGATGGAAGCGGAGAAGAGTTTGCGACAACCACTTGGACTGCGCAGGGAAAAAATATTGAATCTGTTGAGTCGTGGAAACTTCCCCACTCGTTAGGATGGTTTTACGCTTCTGTCACAGAGTGGCTGGGTTTTAAAGCTTACTCAGGCGAAGGCAAAGTCATGGGGGTCGCTGCCTACGGGCGTCCCGATGCAACTATCCGAGAAAAACTGCGTCAGTTTTGTTACGTGGATGCAGAAAATGTTTACAAAGTTGATCCGACATTTGTTTATTACGGGCCAAGAAGCTATTCGCGAAAATACACAGACAAATTAGTGGGCCTTTTGGGCACACCTCGTACAGCGGAAAGCGAACTTTCCGAGTACCATATAAACGTTGCCTATGAGCTGCAAAGTATTTTGGAAGAAACAGCGACTTCTCTTTTAGAGCAGCTTTTTAAGAAAACAAAATCGCGCAATCTTTGCATCAGTGGTGGCGTCGCCATGAATTGCAAAATGAACGGCGTGCTTTCTAATTTCCCCGGCGTGGAAAATGTTTTTATCAATCCTGCAAGCCATGATAGTGGAACCGCACTCGGTGCCGCGCTTCTTGCTTGTCGCGATTTGGGAATTTCTCCGAATAAAAATACATTAACGCATGCGTATTGGGGACCAGAGTCTACACCAGAAGAAATTGAAAAAGCGCTTGATCATTGTGGCTTATCCTACAAGCGCTGTGACAATATCAGTGCAGAAGTAGCAAAGCTATTGTCGCAAGATCAGATTGTCGGCTGGTTTCAGGGCCGTGCCGAGTTTGGTGCGCGTGCCTTGGGTGGCAGATCCATCTTGGGAAATCCGATGAATCCCAAAATGAAAGAAATCATCAATGCGCGCGTAAAATACCGCGAAGCTTTTAGACCCTTTGCTCCTTCGATGCTCGATGAAGTGCGGGATCGTTACATGGTAAACCCAAAAAGATCACCATTTATGATTTTGGCTTACCCGTTTAAGGAAGAGTTTAAAAAACTATTTCCCTCCATCGTGCATGTAGATGGATCGGTAAGACCGCAAACGGTAGAGCAAAAAACGAATCCGCTTTATTTTGAAATGATTCGCGAGTTCGGCAGCCGTATGGGCCACTCGATTGTATTAAACACGTCGTTCAATATCCGTGGAGAACCGATTGTGAATAGTCCTTTAGAAGCTGTGAGATGTTTTTATTCAACAGCGATGGATAATCTCGCAATTGGCCCCTATCTTTTGAGTAAAAAATGAGTAAAGCGCCCCAAAAAATTCTAGTTATTGCTCCGCACCCCGATGATGAAACGTTAGGATGTGGTGGAGCGTTGCTGAAGCACGCTGCCGCGGGAGATGAGATTTACTGGCTTGTCATGACAGCGATGCATCTAGAAGCAGGTTACGACTCGCAGGCAATGGCTAGACGTAAAGATGAGATTGAAAAAGTAAAGACTTTGTACGGTTTTAAAAATACGGCACTTCTTGAACTGTCGACTACGAGGCTAGATACCTTGTCGTTAGCAGACGTGATTGCGAAGATGAATGTCTTTGTGAAAGATATCGAGCCCGATGTGCTTTACTTGCCGTACTCCCAGGATGCGCATTCCGATCACAGAATTACCTTTGAAGCCGGCGCTTCTCTTGCAAAATGGTTTCGCAGAAAAAACTTAAAACGCGTATTTGCTTACGAAACAATTTCGGAAACAGAATTTCAATTCGATCCGAGCTCGACAACTTTTAAGCCCAACTTCTATGTGGATATTTCTCAGTTTGTTGAGAAGAAAATGGAAATCATGAACGTTTTTAAAAGCGAGTTAAAGGATTTCCCCTTCCCTCGCAGTCTTACAGCTATCAACGCGCTTACACAAAAACGCGGCAGTGAATGTGGCGCGCGTGCAGCAGAAGCGTTTATGCTCTTGTGGTCAGTACAATGATTATTACAAAGAATAGAAAAATAGGCGGCACTGAAAGGCCTTATATTATCGCTGAAATTGGGTCGAACCATAATGGCGATATGGATCTCTGTCGTACGATGGTGCTCTCTGCAAAAACAGCAGGTGCAGACGCGGTAAAGTTTCAGTCATTCAGTGAAAGCTCTTTGATTTCTGAAGCCGAGTACAAACGCCGTACGAATTACGGTGATACGGCAGCAGACAAGCACAAACACTTTGGCACTCTTCGCGAGATGGTCGAAAAATACCAGTTTACGCCAAAACAGCATTTTGAAATTGCGGGATATTGCAAAGAGATTGGAATTGAATTTCTTTCTACGCCTTTTAGTCCAGGGGAAGTAGCGCTTTTGCAAGAAGTCGGTGTTCCTCTTTTTAAAGTGGCTTCGATGGATGTGAATCATCTGGAACTTTTAAAAGTCATCGGAAGCACAAAAAAACCTGTGATTTTATCGACAGGGATGTCGACGTTAGGTGAAATTGAAACAGCTTTAAATGTACTGACAAATGCGGGAGCTCCTTCTGTTGTTTTGCTTCATTGCGTTTCGATGTACCCGCCAAAAATGGAACTTTTGAATTTGAATAATCTGTTTTTGCTAAAACAAGCATTCGGCACAGACGTTGGCTACAGCGATCATACGATAGGTACGGAAGCTCCGCTTGTCGCAATGGCTTTAGGCGCAACTGTAATTGAAAAACATTACACGACAGACAAAAACCTTCCAGGTTGGGATCACTTGATCTCTGCAGATCCGAAAGAGCTTGCTGAAATTGTGAATTATAGCCACCTCTCGCTGAAGGAAAGAGACCAGGCAGCTCGTAAACTTGCGGGATACGAAAAAATGCTCGGCAGCTACCAGCGTACGGTCACACCCGATGAAATGAACAAGCGCAAAATCATGCGCCGTGGGATTGTCGCCAAACGCGCACTTCCCAAGGGGCACATCTTGAGCTGGGAAGATTTAGATTACAAACGCCCTGGCACCGGCATTCGCCCTGATGAGGCATGTTATATCGTCGGCAGAAGTTTAAAAAACGCAGTCGAGTATGATCATGAGTTTTCCTGGAGTGATGTGAAGGACCAAGTAAATGGATAGATTAAAGATCATACGCGTTCTGATGAAGGAATATCGGAACCGAAGTTTTTTTGTTTTCTTCGCATTGGTTGCTGCAGATGTTACCGAAAGCATCGGACTACTAGGAATTTTGCCACTTCTAGAATTCATCGTGCCCTCCAACGAAGGGGCAAGTAAAACGGCCCAAAAATTTGCTGAAGTTTTTAATTATTTTCACATTCACCCTACCGTGACAAGCACCCTCGTATTTATTGGTGTTTTCATGTTGATGAAATCCGCGTTCATCTTTTTTGCGATGAAAAGAGTGGGTTACGTAATTGCAGATTTGACGATGGAACTGCAAATGGAACTTCTTAATGCGGTTGCCGAAGCCAAGTGGTCCTTTTTTTTAAAGCAACCCACTGGAAAGTTTATCAACGCTGTTTCAGTTGAGACGACAAAAGCGGGAACTGCGTATCTGTCGACCATCAAACTCATTGCCTCTATCGCTCAAGTAATTTGCTATATGGCAGTGGCTGCCTTTGTTTCAGTGAGAATTACTCTGGTGGCGATTTTGGTTGGTGCCGTGATGGGTTTCGGCCTGAACCGATTTGTAGATTTGGCTTACACTTCAGGAAGACAAAAAACTGCAGTGTTAAAAGCGCTGGCATCGCGTTTTGCCGATGTGCTTCAGGGAATGAAGATTATCAAGGCAATGGGATTTGAACCGCAGATAAATCCTCTCTTACACGAAGATAACGAAAAGCTAAATATAGCTAATCGCCAAAGCGTTCTTGCAAAGTATGGTGTCTCTACATTGCGAGAGCCCATTATCGTAACCTTCATGCTCGTGGGTATGTACTATTGTGTGGTGTTTGAAAACATCCAGGTTCCAACTTTGATTACGCTTGTCGCTTTATTTTACCGGGCAGTGAATTCGGTGGGTAGCGTGCAGGAGTCTTATCAGTCTGTGGGAGATTCCGAACACAATTACTGGTCTGTGCGCGGGTTAATTGATGAAGCGATCCGGGAAAAAGAACCAAAGGAAGCGACTGAGAACTTATTGCCACTTCCAGAAAAAATCCGTTCTATTCATGTGAATAACGCTTCGTTTTCCCATGGAGCAAAGCAAATTTTCTCTGATGCCTCTTTAGAATTAGAAAGAGGCACAGTGACGGCACTCGTTGGGCATTCAGGTTGCGGAAAAACGACGCTTTCTGATTGTTTATGCAAACTTTATTCTCCTTCCTCAGGTGAAATTTCAGTAGATGGCATTAATCTTAAAAATGTTTCCACTCATGAATGGAGACGCAGAATCGGTTATGTGCAGCAAGAGACATTTTTGTTTCATGGCTCTGTTTTAAAAAATATCACCATGGGTGATCCTGCAATTTCTTCTGAAAAAGTAAAACAAGTACTCGAACAAGTAGGCGCTGCTAAATTTATTTCTGAGTTGCCTTTAGGGCTTGAAACTCCGGTGGGAGAACGAGGGCACTCTTTATCGGGCGGACAAAGACAGAGAATTGCGCTTGCCCGTGCGCTGGTTCGCGACCCGCAGCTTTTGATCCTGGATGAAGCAACGACCGGTTTAGATCCGCAAACAGAACTCAGCATCTTGATGACCCTAAAGAAACTGTCTTCTGAGATGATCGTCATTACTATTTCCCATCAGGCCTCAATCGTCGCAATTGCCGATAAGGTGTATGAAGTGGGGGAAGGTAAAATCAAACAGGTTTTGGACTTAAATTCCGCACAGTGGAAACAGCATTCCCAGAATGTTGTGCAAGAATCGCGTCTAATATAAAATAATTGACTCAATGTGTCGTGTTTTAGCTTTCTCATTGGGAAACCCATTGTTTTTTCGC
>CAYNEF010000066.1:0-16628 GCA_964396165.1 uncultured Pseudobdellovibrionaceae bacterium | reverse complement strand
TTATTCAAATGAATAAAGCTTGCTAAAAACAATGGTGTTGGCGTGACTTTAGATAATTGCCTGACAAAGGGAAAAACATGGATATCCGCCAAAGAAATTTCTTCTCCCACTAACCAGGCAGCTGTTGATAATCTCTTTTCCAATTTTTCCAGATGAGAAATGAGTCTTTGCTCAGCACCAACACATTGGTCTTGTCTAAACCTGCTTGTCCCATACTTAAATCTATCCAAGTCCGGTTTAAATAGCTGGTTACACCAGTAAGTCCAAAGCCGTACTTCTGCCTTTTCGCCTGCGTCTTTAGGCATGAGTCTTGGTTTTTGGGAAAATGCCTCTTCGATGTATTCCGTGATGATGGCTGATTCGTATACGACTCTTTCCCCGTGCACAAGTAATGGGACCTTGGCTTCGGGGTGCATCGCCTTTAATTCCTCAGAGAAGTTTCTTAAGTCTTCTTCTTTTACTTCGAACGGAATCCCCTTTTCATGGAGAGTCATTCTTACACGCATTGCAAAGGGACACCGTAAATAAGAGTAAACTTTTACTTTGTTTTGCTCACCCATCTTCTACATTCTTGCACTGGGAAGTCTGCTTGTCATCCTCTCCAAAATACGCGACTATTTCCCCTTATGGACGGAAATTTAATTGAATGGTTGCACCTGGTTTTACGCTGGATGCATGTGCTAGCAGCAATATCCTGGATTGGAAGTTCCTTTTACTTCATGTGGCTTGATAGCCACATCAATCCCAAACTAAAGTCAGATGAAAATGTGATCGGAAGTTTGTGGATGGTGCATAGCGGTGGCTTTTACCGGGTGGAAAAAAGATACCTCGCTCCCGATCAAATGCCTGAGACGCTGCATTGGTTTAAGTGGGAAGCGTTGTTTACCTGGATCACGGGCTTCTCCCTTTTGATCCTCGTCTATTTCTTTGGCGGAATTCTTGTAGATCCGAATGTTTCTCCCATCAGCGAAAATACGGCAATCGCGTTGGCTATTGGACTATTGATTTTAAGTTGGGCAGTCTATGATTTTCTCTGGATGTCCCCACTGGGGAAAAAAATCCCACTTGCCTCTATCCTTTCGTATCTTTTAGTTGTGGGTCTTGCCTATTTTCTTTCTCATGTATTCAGTGGGCGCGCGACTTTCATTCAGACTGGCGCAACTTTAGGCACCCTGATGGTAGCAAACGTGTGGATGCGAATTTTACCTGCACAAAGACAAATGATCGCGGCAACTCAAAGTGGTAAACAGCGTGATATGAATTTGGCAGAGCGTGCAAAGATGCGCTCAGTGCATAATAACTATATGACATTCCCCGTAGTGTTCATCATGATTAGCAGCCACTTTCCCAGCACCTATGGCAGCGAATGGAACTGGTTGATTTTAGCTGTGCTGATTTTAGTCAGTGCGGGTGTACGCCATTACATGAATATCAGAAGTCGACTTTGAATGAATAAATTAGCTACACAAGATTTTTGTATCAAATCTAACAGAGTACTCTTGTCTGATAGCGATACCGTTTCCGCAAAAATTCTTTACATAAAAAATGAAAAAATAGCGGCCTGTTTCACTGAAAAAGATACTATCCCTGCATGCCCCCTAATTGACGTCGGTAATGCGCTCATCATGCCCGGGATTGTGGATACCCATGCGCACTTAAATGAACCCGGAAGAACCGAATGGGAAGGATTTGAAACGGCCACACGTGCTGCAGCTGCAGGCGGGATTACCACAGTAATCGACATGCCCCTGAATTCCATTCCGGTCACAACCACACTTTCTGCGCTGAAGACAAAGCGAGCGAGCGTATCTGTGCATGCGTCTATTGATTATGGTTTTTGGGGAGGAATCATCCCCAACAATTTAAAAGAATTAAAACCTCTTATGGATTCAGGTGTCATGGGGTTTAAAGCTTTTATGATTGATTCAGGAATTGCTGAATTTCCCTTTTCAGATGAAAAGACTTTGCGCGAAAGCATGAAAGTGCTCGCGGCAAATAAAACACCTCTTCTTGTGCATGCAGAGCTTGAAAGTCCGACAAATAATCCTCCGCATTCTGTTAAAAGTTACTCTGGGTTCTTAAATAGCCGTCCTGATAAGTGGGAAGTAGACGCCATTCAACTCATTATTAAACTAATGAGAGAAACAGGGTGTCGCGCGCATATTGTTCACTTATCGTCGGCAAATGCTTTGCCCATAATCCAATCGGCAAAAAAAGAGGGATTGCCTTTAACTGTCGAAACGTGCCCACACTACTTAACTTTTACTTCTGAAGAAATTCCGGAAGGCGCTACTCATTATAAATGCGCGCCACCTATTCGAAGCAAAGAGAACAGGGATAGACTTTGGAAGGGGTTAGAAGACGGCACGATAGATTATATCGTTTCAGATCACTCCCCCTGTACTCCGCATTTAAAGAAATTGGATACGGGAAATTTTGATGAAGCATGGGGCGGAATCGCAGGCCTACAATTTAGTTTTTCAGCAGTCTGGACGGAAATGCAAAGAAGAAAACTGAATTTAAACCAGCTTACAAAATGGATGTCTTACAATCCTGCGAAACTTATCGGAATCGAGAAACAAAAAGGACGCTTAGAAATCGGCTCCGACGCAGACATGATTGTCTGGGATCCAGACAAATCTTTTACACTCACGTCCGAAAAGATACTGCACCGCCACCCCATCACGCCCTATTTAGGACAAACTTTATTTGGTACAGTTGAAAAAACCTTTTTACGCGGGCATTGTATCTATGACGCCGGTAAATTTAATGTAAATCTGGGCAAAGAGGTCAGAAAATGAGCCACATTGCGGAAAAATCCCACCCCTTCACAGACTACGTCGATATGGCGTCAGAACGTCTGGGAGGAAAAGCACTTCTTACTAATGACGATTTTTTTGCAGCAAAAGAAAACATGCTAAAGGCCACAGAAGCCATTTTTATTGCGGATAAATACACATCCAGAGGAAAATGGATGGACGGTTGGGAATCCAGACGCAGAAGAACGCCGGGGCATGACTGGTGTATCATCCAATTGGGAATGATGGGAATCATCAAGGGGGTAAATGTAAACACCGCCTTCTTTGTGGGAAATAACCCTGAAGCTTTTTCGCTCGAGGCTGCCTCACTTCCCAAAAATCCCACAAAAGAATCTTTAGCCAAAAATAAAATTCAATGGAATGAAATTATTTCGAAATCTCCTTTAAAAGGGGGCTCCGACAATTTTTTCTCTGTCGATAGTTCAGAGCCCTGGACACACTTGCGACTGAACATATTCCCGGATGGAGGAGTCGCAAGATTCAGAGTGTATGGAGAAGTCACTCCCGATTGGGATCGCTTAAAAAAATCTAAAACGCCAATTGATCTTGTCGGAATTGCAAATGGCGGCAAAGTCATCACTTGCAATGACATGTTTTTTGGATCCAAAGACAATTTAATTTTCCCACAAAGAGCACTCATCATGGGAGATGGATGGGAAACAAGAAGAAAGAGAGTGCCAGGCTATGACTGGATTGTGGTACGCATGGGGCACACAGGCAAAATTGAAAAAATTGAAGTCGATACGAATCACTTTAAAGGCAATTTTCCAGAAAGCTGCTCTATCGAAGCATTAAGTTATCCCAAGCGAGATCTCACGCCGAATGATGTTCAGAATAGAAAAGATCTGCACTGGCAAGAAATTCTACCTAAGACAAAATTGAAAGCGCACTTTAGACACTATTATGCAAAAGAACTAAACAAGCTGGTTAAAGATACAGCCTTTGATTATATCCGCATGAATATTTTTCCAGATGGTGGTATCAGCCGCTTGCGCATCTTAGGAAAAGCGACATGAATCAAACGCTCACCCTCTCGGAATTTAATGCGCTTTCAAAAGAGGTTGCGAAAGAGCGTCTATTGTTGTGCTGTGGTTCAAGCGAGTGGGCTGATAAAGTTCTTAAATTCAGGCCCTACGCTTCTCTGAAAAGCCTGATGATTCAATCAGAAAATATTTGGAACCATTTACCTCCCTCAGAATGGTTAATTGCCTTTAAGCACCACCCGAAAATCGGTGACGTGGAATCTTTAAGAAAAAAATTTGCCACTACCAAAGCCTGGGCGGAAAAAGAGCAAGGGGGAGTTGCCTCTGCTTCTGAAAATACTTTAAAGGCATTGGCAGAAGGTAATGATAATTATGAAAAGCGCCACGGTTTTATCTTTATTGTCTGTGCGAGCGGAAAAAGTGCAGACGAGATGCTGCAACTTCTGCAAGGCCGCTTGCATAACAGTACGGATTTGGAAGTAAAAAACGCCTCGATGGAACAGGCAAAAATCACACAGTTAAGACTGGAGAAAATGATTCATGAATAAAACAAGTCCCATCACAACGCACGTGCTGGATGTCAGTATCGGAAAGCCGGCAACAGGTATCCATTACGCATTGGAATACAGTACGAATAACTCCTGGAGTTCTCTTTCAGTCGGAGAAACCGATAAAGATGGTCGCGTCAGTAATCTCTGCCCTTCTCCTTTGAAAGAAGGCATGTACCGAATCACGTTTGAAACGCTTGAGTATTTTAAAGCAAAAGGGCTAAAGTGCTTTTACCCTTCGGTGAATATCACTTTCGAAATTACGAGTAAGGATGAGCACTACCACGTGCCGCTACTTTTAAGCCCCTTTGGTTATTCCACTTATCGCGGGAGTTGAGAAATGAAACAATCACTGACACCAGAGTCCATCCAAAGTATTCGTACGGACCTTACAAAAGCGAACCAGGCATTCACAAAAGCGTACCCGGGTGCGGGTTCGGGACGACAACCCATTCACACGGTGTACGGTGGTGCACAAATCTTCACAAGCGAAACTGCAAAGAAGATGAGCGCGAGTTCGTTAAAAGCATTGAATGAAATGGCACCCAATGCTGACGCACTTGTAAAAGCGCTGGGCTTAGAAGCCACTGCAGATAAAAAACTGTGGCAGCAGATTTACGAGAGGATCGTCCAAAAGCTCGAAGTAGAAGCGGTAGAAGACTTTCGCATCGATTTCGAAGATGGCTATGGCAATCGTCCAGACAGTGAAGAAGACGGCCACGCAGAATCCACCGCTAAAGAAGTCGCAAAAGGAATGCAGCAAAATTCCCTTCCCCCTTTTATCGGCATTCGCATCAAGACATTTTCTGAAGAATGCGTAAAAAGAAGTTTGCGTACTTTGGACATCTTTCTTTCTACACTTCTTTCTGAAACGAAAGGTAATTTGCCCTCAAATTTCGTAGTGACGCTTCCAAAAGTTATCTTGGCAGAACAATGCGCGACACTAGTAAAAGCGCTCGAAGAAATCGAAAAGAAAAACAATTTAAAAGCAAACACATTGAAATACGAATTCATGGTGGAAACTCCCCAAGCCATTATTGGTTTTGATGGCAAATCTCCTATCCGCAGTTTTGTCGAAGCAGGCAAAGGCAGATGTGTAGGCGCGCACTTTGGAACATATGACTACACTGCCGGTTGCGGCATCACAGCGAATTATCAGACAATGGATAACCCAGTTTGTGATTTTGCAAAACACGTCATGCAAGTTTCTCTCATGGGTACAAACTTGCTTATTTCAGATGGGGCGACAAACGTAATGCCTGTGGGAACGGATCCCGCAAATTTCCACAAAGCGTGGCGGCTCAGTTACAAACACATTCGCCACTCTCTTAGCAGTGGTTTTTATCAGGGCTGGGATCTGCATCCCAATCAATTGCCCGTTCGTTACGCTGCAACGTACGCTTTTTTCTTAGAAGCGTTGGACTCGGCTTCTGACAGATTAAAAGGCTTTGTGGAAAAAGCCGCGAAGGCGACCTTGCTGGGAGATATTTTCGACGATGCAGCAACTGGACAAGGTCTTCTTAACTTCTTTTTACGTGCCTTAAGTTGTGGTGCGATTACTAAAGAAGAAGCACTTAAAACAGGCTTAAGTATCGAAGAGATCCAAAGCCGGTCTTTTTTAAAAATTCTGGAAGGCCGCAAAAAACTTTAAGTTTTTCTCTGTTGCAATGACACAAACAGTACAGTGACTGTTTTACGTACCAGATACTCTCGTGGCAACTTTGTAGTGAGGACAAAAAACGCCCTCTTACGGATTTTTAAAAAAGGTGCTATATCCTCGGCCGCTTGAAGTGAATGTCTCACCGAAAGCGAAAAATTATACCAAAGGACCCCCTATGAAGTTCTCTTCACTTATCGTATTAGCTCTCGCAGCAAACATGTCGTTCGCAGCTCCGATTTTCTGCAGTGGCACAAACGGATTCAGATTACGTGTTTCCAGTAATTTGAAAAAAGCTACCGTAGAAAAAAATCAAAAACCAGTAATGTTCGGCGATTTAAACTGCGCAACACTTTACCCACATTGTCTGTCTACAACTCCAGCAAACAAATGCAGACCCATTCTGACTTGCAATACTGCACAACATGTCGCAGATGCTGGCTACAGTGCACTGATCACACTTGAACTCCCTGGCACTGATATCAAAGGGAAATTGGCAGCACAAAGCATTGCTGGCCCTCGTGTAGTGTCTCAGTTGAAGTGCGTAGCTGCAGTTCACTAAATTCCGTATTGAATAGATATTAAAAAAGACTGCCTGAACGGCAGTCTTTTTTTTTCCTACTATTCCCAAAATCCACCGCCTCCTCTACTGTCGTATAATTATTATTATCTAACATCCCGTGGCCTTACGCAGAAACCTCCCTTTCTCATTCACTTTAAGGTATTCTACTCCTTGGTAATGGGGACAAAACGCACATGCACTTTTTTGATAGCTGTTTTCTTTGGCACACTCTTGCGCGCTGAAGAAACAGGCACGCATATCAATAAACTGCAATTAGTTCCGCAGATCTCGATTCTGTCGCCTGGAGAAATGGTTTTAAAAAATGAGGCGTACGAAATTCCCTACTCGCAGAGTGTTCCGGGTATGTTTGGTTTTTCTATCGGCTCTGCATCTCCACTCCATATTGAAGATGCATTCCAACTCTATTTTGTTTCGAGGCTTGGTTTTGCATACAAACAGGCAAATTACAGCATCACCGAAAGCAATACTCGAAACACGACTAATTCCACTATCAATCTCAGTTGGGTACCGGCTTCCATCGGTGTGAAATCCGTTTTCGCGGTAAATAAGTTTCCGTTTGTACGCCCAACACTTTCCGTTGGCAGTGGCGCAAGCTGGTTGTACCAGTCTTCAGCAACTGACGGATTATCGCAAAATTTCTTAGTTCCGTTTTTCTACATCACGCCTGGCCTTGCGTTTTTTGAGAAACAAACGCCAGACGACTGGTTTGGGGGTTTCTCTTTCGGCGTCACTTACCAGGATAGCTTTGCTTCTCCCCAGCGTGTACGCGCTACTTCATTCGACTTAAGCATTAATATCATTCCTTAATTTGCGGTATCTTTTTGTCCCTACCCACCCTGAAAAAACCCCATTCCTAGGCACGCAACACCCCGTATTCTAGCCTGTATTCTCGTGGCCCCGTTCTTGCTCTTACTAGTGTCCCGAGACTGAAAAGGATTCAGTCTCAAAATTTTAACGAGGCACGAAAACAGGGGGAGAGATGAGAAAATCAAGTTTATTACATGGGTTGGAGCTGACAATCTGGGGCACATTAATCGCGTTTGCTGTCACTGCAAATGCAGAACAGAAAGTGGCTGCGAAAGTCGCCACCGCTGAACCAACGATTGCACCCATGGGAATGCTCGACATTCGCCCTGGTTACTTGCCACTGACTGGTGAGTTCTACACGGAAAACGCGGCAGAACTGGGAGCGAAAATCGGTAAGAACGCACAACTCAGTTATTTCCAAGCGTTTAACAGTAATCTTTTATCCAGAGCTGAAACAACAACAGGTGTTGCTCCATCGCTGCAACCTGGTTTCATCCGCGGAAAACTCAATAACATCTGGGAAAATACAGAAAACAAATTGAAATTGAGCTACGAACAAAGATTGTATTTGCCTGTAATGGAATCGCAACAAAACCAGGGAATGATTTTAGCATCTCGTAACTACTTCAAACTCTCTCGCCAGATGAATGAAGTATTGAAATTAAGCGTCTATGAAATCCCCATCTTCTTCTTGAATTCCAGAAGCGGAACAGGTGAAGGAGCAGCCGCAAAAGCTAATAACATTTTTGAAAACCGTGTCTACTTGATGGCTGACATTCAAATCACTCAAAAACTTTCTTTGTCTATTCCTTTGATGTTCCACCAAACACGCACGGGAAATTATGGCGAAGCAAAAAATGCCAACGGTTGGAGCCACTATGTTTGGACAGCGCCTGAACTCGATTACGAAGTCGCTGCCAATACAACTCTCGGTGTTGCTTACTATAACAACGACAGTTTAATGGCTGCTGATTTAAGTGATACCAATTTCAGTGGTGGTCTTGCGAGCGGCGTATTCCAGCTCGTCTTTACACAAACGTTGTAAATCCACTGCGGTTTTTAATTTAACGTGCCGGGTAACTTGAATAGTTATCCGGCATTTTTTTTTGCCACTACCCCTTCCCTTTGATCCTCGTTGACGAATGAAAAGGAAATGGGCACCTTTCTCCCATGTCTAATAAGAATGCAGATAGTCAATTTATTTGGATGGATGGAAAACTTGTCCCTTACAATGAAGCGAACATCCATATTCTCTCACACAGTCTCCATTACGGAGGAGCTGCTTTCGAGGGTATCCGCGCTTACAAAACCGCAGATGACAGAACGGCAATATTTAGAGGCCCAGAGCACTTTGACCGCTTTCTTGATTCCATCAAGTCCCTACACTATTCGGTCAGCTACACACAGTCAGATTTTATCAGCGCTACTGCCGCACTGGTAAAAGCAAATGGTTTTAAAGAATGTTATATCCGCCCGCTTGCCTATCTCGATGACAGTTTTCGCGGACTAAAACTCCCTGCAAAAGTAGAAGGCCACATTGCGATAGCTACGTGGAACTGGGGAAAATACTTAGGGGATGAAGGTTTAAAAAACGGAATCCGCATCGCGACTTCCACATTTAGCCGACCTGATATTTCGACAAGCATGACATGGGCTAAACTTTCTGGGAATTATTTAGTCTCGGTACAAGCAAGAAGAGAAGCCGTTCAAAACGGGTTTGATGAAGCGTTGCTTTTAGATCCGTCAGGATTTGTAGCCGAAGGCTCAGGCGAAAACTTCTTTTTGGTGAAGAACAACATTATTTACACGCCTACTACAGGATATATTCTCCCTGGTATCACACGCGATAGTGTGATGCAGATTGCAAGAGCCGCAGGTTTTACCGTTGTGGAATCGAATATTACTAGAAACCAAGCTTATCTTGCGGACGAACTCTTTTTCACAGGCACTGCTGCAGAATTAACGCCTATCCGAGAACTCGACAGACACACAATTGGGTCTGGCAAACCCGGTCCTGTGACGCAAAAACTTTCTCAAATCTTTTTCGATGTCGTTACAGGCAAAGACAAACGCTTCGAAAAATGGCTGACCTACGTTTAAATACCACCGATTTCTACGAGTTTTTGTTTTCCCTTTTCCCCTTTTAGTATTTCAATTTTTGATTTCGGCACGCCGAAGTGTGTGGCCAAGGCTTCGAGGACGGCTTTGTTTGCCTTGCCATCGACAGGAGGAGCATTTACTCGGACAAGATATTCCCCCGTCTCAAGCTTTTCTACACCGGGACGTTTGGAATTGGGTTTTACTTTTATGGCGATGCGCATAAATGGCACAATCCTTAATGCTATTACGTCTTTAATCGGGATGACTAGACGTTCCTAAAAGAGTAACTATAATGTATAGCAATTGAATCCGCTATTGGAGGTATCGATGGCCACCGCAAAAAGAATTTTTCTATTTCTCGCAGTAAACGTCCTTATCATGCTCACGATAACGATCACGGTAAATATCGTGCTCGCATTCTTAGGCGTTTCTCCCCAAGCAATGTACCAAAGCCGCTACGGCGGTGGACTGGATCTGCAATCGCTGATGGTATTTTGTTTGGTCTGGGGTTTTGCTGGCGCGTTCATTTCCCTCGCACTTTCCCGCTTCATGGCAAAGATGCTCATGGGAGTAAAAGTCATTGATCCCAATAACCCGGGAAGTTCCGACGCGAGAGATTTAGTCAGTACTGTCCACAGACTTGCCCGCTCTGCAGGTTTGCCAGCAATGCCCGAAGTAGGAATTTTCAACAGTCCTGAAGTCAATGCATTTGCGACAGGCCCGACAAAATCGCGCGCACTGGTCGCTGTCTCTTCCGGACTTTTGCAATCGATGGATGATGCCGCTGTTGAAGGAGTACTTGCCCACGAAATTACGCATATTTCTAACGGCGATATGGTGACGATGACTTTGCTCCAAGGTCTTGTGAACAGTTTCGTATTATTCTTTTCAAAAATTGCAGCATGGGCACTTGCCAATGCGATGAGCGGCAACGACAGAGATCGCCGCCCTTCTCCCTGGATTTATTATTTAAGTGAAATCGTGTTTCAAATTTTATTCAGTCTTCTCGGCATGATTGTGGTCGCCTGGTTCTCTCGCCGCCGCGAATTCAGAGCAGACAGTGGGGGCGCAGGCCTTGCCGGCCGCGACAAAATGATCCACGCGCTACAAACTTTAAAAAGCAGATACGAGCCCAGTGAGGAACAAGGCACAAGCTCTGCACAAAATGCCATCGCTGCACTTAAGATCAATGGCAGAACTGGTGGATTTATGGCGTTAATCAGCACGCATCCTCCTCTGGACGTACGCATCGCCGCCTTGAGGAGTCACAAATAACACCTCAAGCCTCAAAAAAAGTTTTACTGTCCGCAGTACAACCGACGAATCAATTGCACCTGGGAAATTATCTGGGCGCGATTAAAAACTGGGTCGAACTCCAAGACCAGTACGACTGTATTTTTTTCGCAGTCGACATGCATTCGATTACAAACAGGCAAGATCCTAAAGCACTGAGAGAAAATACCTACCGCACGATAGCCAGTTATCTAGCGGCCGGTGTGGATCCTAGTCACTGTACCCTGTTCGCCCAGTCGCATGTTTCTGAACACGCAGAACTTGGTTGGGTGCTGACATGTTTTACTGGCATGGGCGAGCTTTCCCGCATGACCCAGTTCAAAGATAAAAGTGCAAAGCACGAAGAAAATATCCCGACAGGAATCTTCGCCTATCCCGCTTTGATGGCGGCCGATATTCTACTTTATAAAACGCATCTGGTTCCCGTAGGTGCAGATCAAAAACAGCATTTGGAACTCGCGCGTGATTTAGCAGAACGTCTGAACAAATTTACCGGCAAACAATTATTCGTCATGCCTGATGTGTACCATCCCAAAACAGGTGCACGTATCATGAGTTTGCAAAAACCCGAAACCAAAATGTCCAAATCCGATGGAGATCCGGTTGCAAGCATTTTTCTCAATGATTCAGACAATGATATTTTAAAGAAATTTAAAAAAGCCGTCACCGATTCACACCCGCATGTACAAGAGGGCGAAGTAAGTCCCGGCGTACAAAATCTTTTTTCCATCCAGTCCGCACTGACAGGTAAAGACATTAAAGAAATCCACAAAAGTTATGTGGGGCGCGGCTATGGTTATCTCAAAGTAGAAACCGGTGAAATAGTCGTAGAAAAAATAAAGCCCATTCGCGAAAAAACAAACGAACTTTTAAAAGATCTGCCCCACTTGGATAAACTGATGAAAAACGGTGCTGACAAGGCCCGCGCCAGAGCACAAAAAACGGTAGACGACGTCTATTCCGCACTCGGTTTTATCCCTAGAGTCCGCTAAATACAGGAAAAGTTGACTACAAGACTGCTTCGTTCTTAGTTACAGACTTAGGCAGGTTTTTTATGAAACGACTTCTTCTTTTTTTGATTTTATTCTCTTCTCTTGGTTTTTCCGCGAATGATCCCTACAACGCATACCGCTGGAATCGAGCTAACCACACTGCGGGCAACGGAAAAATAGACAAGGGCCCTTGGTTTGAGTGGTGGTATTACAAAGTTGTTATTCCCGACTCAAAAGACGCGTTTTACTTTTCTTATGGAGTCGTCAATCCCTGGGATGTGAATAAAACAAATCCTGCCTCTCATGCATTTGTAAATTTTGGAAGTTTCGCAGACAAAGACATGTTTACGGGCCGTTTTGATCTCAACCAATTCAAAGCCAGTTATGAAAAAACGGATATTCAGATTTCTGAAAACTCGGCAACACAAGAAAAAGCCTCCGGCCACTTAACGAATGAGCATGGCTATGCAAAATGGAATGTTTCGCTCTCAAAAGATTGGTCGTTTAATGCCATGGGATGGGCGATGGGTTTTAGTAATCTCTTAAACATTTTCTGGTACCCGGCGCAGGCAGGCGCAAAAATGAATGGCACTATCGAGGTAAACGGCAAAACATTTACTCTTGAAAATGCTCCTGCGTATCAAGATCGCAATTGGGGACGCAGTTTTTCTGATTGGTGGGCATGGCTTGTTGCCAACCACTTTAAAAATTATCCTGACACTGTCTTAGCCGCAGGCGGAGGAAAGCCAAAAGTATTAGGCGGCTCGTCTCCAGAAGGCTTGAACATAGGATTAAGACACCTGGGAAAAGAATACGTCTTTCGCGTAAACGATTTCGATAAAATCAAAGCAGATATCCATTTCGGACATTGGGAAGTCAGTGGCGAAAACCGCAGAAACGAACGGATTGAAATTAAGGCAACCGCTCCGAAATCAGAATTTTTACCTCTTCAATTCCCCACTCCAGATGGAAAAGTGTATTGGGACTATGAGGCTTTGAAAGGCAACATCCAGATTACAGTTTATGAGAGGGCTGTTTTGGGTGCGGAATGGAAGAAAACGCTCTATTTGGAAACAGACGAAGGGGGAATAGAATATGGCTCTCCCAATCCCCAAGACTTGGATGCCTTATACGACTCACACATAAACCTGCTAAACTATTGAAATAATTATTAAGATTCTTTGTCGTCAATCCGAATAAATAGTGGTATAAATTGCTTTAAATGGCACAAGCTACACCTATTGCATCCACAGAAGATCGTCTCGGCCTCGAGGCTGCCTTTAATACCAAAGACAAAGCAACGACTGCTCCTGTTGGAGCCGGCAAAGATGACTACCGTGTGCATCTTCCTGTTTTTGAAGGACCACTCGATTTACTTTTGCATTTAATCCGCAAAGAACAGCTCGATATCAAAGACATTCCGATTTTCCAGATTTGTGAATCGTACATGGCGCACCTCGAAGTCATGAAAGACATCGATGTAAATCTCGCAGGCGAATTCATGGTGATGGCATCCACCCTCACCCTCATCAAATCGATGATGATTTTACCAAGAGATGAAAACGCGGAAGAAGAAGATCCGCGCATTCCTCTTGTTGCCCAACTTCTTGAGTACGAAAAGTTTAAAAAAGCGGCAGACCAGATTGATCTCATCAAATGGGTGGGACGCGATATTTATACGCGTTCTCCTGAAGCGATTCACCACTTGATGCCTGTAGAGAGTTTAATGGACGCGCCCATCGAGCCAGTCGACAACTTTCAGCTTCTTGTTTGTCTAAAAATCGCACTCGACAGAACACAGCGAAAGCCTTTGCAAATCGAAACAGATCAGACTTCGATCAAAGACAAAGTGAAAATGGTAACGGAACTTTTTGAACAAGGCCCTATCATCCACTTTGCGTCTCTGTTGCCGGAACATCCGCATGTACGGGACGTGATTGTCAGCTTTTTGGCTGTGCTAGAACTTGCAAAATTAAAGTTTATTGAAATTATTCAAACGGAAACCTACGGTCCGATTCAAATTCGCAACGCAAAATCCTTGCGTGAATTGAATGACGGGCTACTCGATCAATATTAAAGGAATTATGGAACTCGAGAAACTGACATCAACATTGGAATCCATCTTGTTCGCTTCCGATCGCCCTGTATCCATCGACAGATTGATCGAAGTATTCGGCGAAGAAAACGCGCCGAAGGCTGAAAGCGTGAAAGAAGCGCTCGATAAGGTGAAGGAACGTTATTTAACGAGTGAACACGGTTTTGAATTAAGAGAAGCACAAGGCGGTTTCCACTTTGTGACAAAAGCGGAGAATGCAGAAATTGTCAGACGCTTTTTAGAAACAAAGCCCTTTCGCTTGGGCCGTTCTGCACTCGAAGTCATGGCGATTGTGGCATACCGCGGGCCTATTACCCGCTCTGAAATCGATCATGTCAGAGGGATTGATAGCTCCCATCTTTTGAGAACGCTGATTGAACGCGGGCTTGTGAAAATGGCGGGAAAAGCAGAAATTCCTGGCCGTCCGGTACAATACACGCCTACGCCAAAGTTTTTAGAAGTGATTGGTTTAAAAGATCTGTCGGAACTTCCGCCGCTTTCTGAACTGGATCAGTTGCAAGGACAAACAGAAGACCCAATTAAGAGTCTTGAACTTGGCATGGATAGATTTATTGAAGAAGATACGGCAGCAGAGCCGGATCATGCCGACGATGCGGGCTTGGATGAAATTGCTACCCTCATTGATTCTGCAAGACAAGGAAGCAAGGAAGTGTACGCTTCTCCCGTCGAGGCTCAAGTGGCTGAGACAAACGAAGAAGCCGCAAAATCCATGCAGTCGCATGCAAAAATGCGTAAGAAAAAACAGACAATTACTTTTGACGAACTTACTTCTAGCGAAACTGCTGCTATCGAGCAAGCAGTGAGTGGTGAAGTGAGTGAACAAACAACAATAGAAATGGACTCTGCAGTTATCGAGACTACCATTACGGTGCCGCTCCCTGACTCAGATTTGGTGAATTAATATGGTTACAGTTGGAATGAACTATCAAGTACTCCCTGGCAAAGAAGAAGTTTTCGAACGCGCTTTCAAAAGCGTTCTTGGCGTGATGAAAGAAAGCCCAGGACACACAAGCTCTCACCTTTATAAAGATGTCGATGTAGCTAATTCGTACCTCATCATTTCCGATTGGAATGACAAGGCAGCGTTTGATACGTTTGTAAAATCAGAAGCGTTTGGCAAAGTCACAAACTGGGGCAAAGAGCAGATCTTAGCAGGCCGCCCGAAGCACCAAGTTTATACAACCTAGTTGTATAAACTTGTCACGGCGGAGCTGAAAGCGAAGCCGGACCTAATAGCAGTCGAGCAAGGCAGTCATTGCGAGGCCGAAGGCCGAAGCAATCTCGTTGAATAAAGAAGAACAAGTGTACAAAACAGAATTTAAAAAACTAGTGCGCCTTGGTGCGCCTATGGTGGTGACTCAACTTTTGTGGATGTCGATGCCTGTCGTCGACAACATCATGGTGGGAAGTCTGGGCGGGGATGCGCTCGCAGCGCTCGCTATTGCAGGGGCGTACTATACGTTTCTCCTAGTTTGTGTGATCGGTTTGTTGGGTGCCGTAAATCCGATGGTGGCACAGGCGCATGGCGCGAAAGACTTTCCTCTCATTCCCAAAATCGTGCATCAAGGAATTTTTACTGCAATCATTTTAAGTTTTCTCATGGTGGTTGCGCTTTCTTTTTCCAGCCGGGTGCTTCTTTTCATGGGACAGCCTGAGCATTTGGTAAAACTTGGACGGGAATATTTAAATGCGATGGCTTTTGGAGCTCCTTTTCAGGCGCTATTTGTTTGTCTAAGGCAGTACTGCGATGGTGTCGAAGATCCCAAACCAACGATCATCATGGTGTTTCTGGCAAGCATGCTGAACATCCCGTTTGATTATGCACTCATTCATGGAGCGTATGGTTTTCCGAATCTAGGAGTTGCAGGGGCTGGTGTAGCGACGAGTACGCTCAATGCGTTTATCGCGATCGGTCTTTGCCTGTATACGTTCACAGCGAAAAAGCACAAACAGTATTTTGTGTGGAAAAATTTTCACTTTATAAAATCTCTTTTTAAAGAAGTGTGGCGCGTGGGCGGTCCCTCTGCCGGAGCATTTTTAGCTGAAGTAGGTTACTTCGCAGGCAGCACACTTCTTGTCGGTTACCTTGGCGCAAACGCGGTAGCTTCACACCAGATTGCTCTGAACATTGCTTCTGTCAGTTTTATGATTCCCATGGGGTTAGGTTTTGCAGTGAGTGTACGCATCGGCCACTATGTCGGGATGAAAAAAATGAATGAAGTGGAAGTGCCATGGAAAATCGGTCTTGCACTAGCGCTCAGTATTTCCGTGGGTGCGGCTCTTCTCTTTTATTTCGCGGGTGAATTTCTGGTAAACATTTACACGACGGATCCAAATGTTGTGATCTTGGCGACAAAATTATTAAAAATTGCGGGACTCTTTCAAATTTTCGATGCGCTTCAATGCATGGGAGTGCAGTCGTTGAAAGGTTTGAAAGATACGAAAGTTCCCTTCTTTTACACGGTGATTTCGTATTGGATAGTGGGGATGGGGGTAAGTCTTTTTTGTGCGTTTAACTTGAAGATGGGCCCTGAGGGCGTATGGGCAGGCATGGTTGTTTCTCTGGGGCTTGCCGCTGCGCTTCTTCTGACGAGATTTCATCGACTTAGCAGGAATATTTGACAGCTTGCGAAAAGCACCCTATTCTCGCGACTCTAAATGGTTACCGCGGGGTGGAGCAGCCTGGTAGCTCGTCGGGCTCATAACCCGAAGGTCGTAGGTTCAAATCCT
>CAYNEF010000065.1:0-16944 GCA_964396165.1 uncultured Pseudobdellovibrionaceae bacterium | reverse complement strand
CATCGTCTTCTTTTACGTTAAAGACGATTTTCATTAAGTCAGAACCGATGTCTGCAATTTTGGTGAAAATACCACCGCAAATTCTTAATACAGATGCGCCGAGAGATTCCCCGATGGCGAACCCGATGAAGCAAACCCCTGCATTTTCAGGAGCGACGTACATCAAAATGATCATCATCATGGCAAGTTCTACAGAGATAAGTAGAACGCCGATGGACATTCCCGATCTTAAAGGGATATCCAAAAGTGGCCATGGTTTACCTTTTAAGGAAGCAAAGGCTGTACGGCTGTTAGCGTAGTTATTGATACGCATGCCGAAGAAAGCCACTGTGAAACTGCCCAAAATACCCAGAACAGACCACATCAAGATGAGAAGTACTTTTGGCATTTCCATGCCGCGCAAAATTGAGAAGTAATAAACGATACAAGCACCGATAAAGACTTCAAAGATGATGAGGAGTTTACCTTGCTGAAACATGTACGCTTTGCAGGTTTCATAGATAAGGTGGGAAACATCCAACATGGATTTGTGTGCCGGAAGTTTTTTGATACTTGTAATTTCATACAAGCCAAAAAGAATTCCTAAAAAGCAGACGAAAAATCCGAAATAAAGGATGCAATGGCCAGTGATTGCCATTCCAAAAAGTGTGTAATCCCCTGCGAGAGAGGGAAGTTTTAAATCCGCCTCGCTGGCGAAACTGGATGTCGCTACTAACAGTAGCGGAATAGACCAGATAAGTAATTTGTTCAGCATAGAAGAGTTAGTTTTACTTGTGTTCATAAGCAGTCGTTTTCCTCGAGTTAAGAAAAAATGTCCTTTCTATTAAAAATTGTTCGGGGAGAATAGCACGCGAGATTCAAGTGGCAAGTACTTTGAATCAATTAGTCTTTTGCTGTTTTTCTTAGTTTTATCAGGCGAAATTTAAACTGCGGATATAATAATGCAGCGTATTATGTTCTTTGATTTTAACGCACTAGCCAGTCGTAGTGGTCTTTAATCATTTGAGAAACGGGAAGACTGGGCGTCCACCCCAATGTTTTTTTAAGCAGTGTCGGATCGGCAATGAGCTGAGGGGAATCGCCGGGACGCGGGGGACAAATTTCCACAAGGACTTTTCCCCCAAGAGTTTTTTCGGTGATCTCAGCGACTTGTTTTACCGAGGTGCCCATGCCCGTACCTACATTAAGAGCGAACGGAACATTGTTCGCGTTAGTTTCTAGCGCCTTCAGTGCTCTGACATGTGCTTCTGCCAGATCGCGTACGTGGATAAAATCCCGGATGCAGGTGCCGTCTACCGTATTGTACCTATCGCCATACAGTTTGAACGGCTTTTTTTGAACGAAAGCTTTTACAATGTTGGGAATCAAATGCGTTTCGGGATCGTGATCTTCCCCGATATTTTCTTCCGGCAAACTTCCCGCAGGATTGAAGTAGCGCAAATTCACAAATTTTGTTTTGGTCCATTTTTGAAGCTGGGCAAAAATATGTTCGTTTACTCTTTTTGATTCTGCATAAGGAGATAAGGGATCAAAACCCGCCGTTTCAGCAATAGGAACAGACTTAGGCGTTCCATATACCGAGCAACTGGAACTATGCACGACAAACGGAATCGATAATTGCCGGCTCAGTTCCCCCACCACAAGACTGCTTGTAATGTTGTTGGATAAATACGCGAAGGATTTTTCTACACTTTCACCAACGAGCGCCAACGCGGCAAAGTGGATTATCCCATGAATTTGTTTGTAGCCGGACAAAACTGATTTCACAGCGTCAAGGCTTGTGACATCGACTTCGTGCAAGGGAAAGGGAGACTTGGCATTTCGTTTTGAAGTCGAGAAATTGTCGAGAATAATGGGTTGATAGCCGTTTTGCTTCAGCATAAAGCAAGTGGCACTACCGATGTACCCATTGCCCCCTGTCACAATCACGTTTTTCATACATCAATGATGCATTAAAGTGGTGGGAAAAGAAATAGTGAAATCTCGTGTCCGAAAAACACATACAACAGAGCGGCTAACGCCAGAAACGGTCCAAAGGGAATTGCCGTCTGTAAATTTTTATTTTTTGTGAGCATGAGGCCCACTCCAATCACAGAGCCAACGAGGCTTGAAATCACAATGACAATCAAGATCGATTGATACCCAAGCCAGGCACCAATCATCGCAAGAAGCTTAATGTCGCCGCCCCCCAGCCCCTCGCGCTTGGCAAATTTTTCGTAAAGATAGGCGATACTGAAAAAGACACCGCCTCCAAGGATAAAACCTAAAATACTTTCCCACCACAGAATGTCTTTCGTGAGAAAACAAAAACCAAAACCGACTAGAATCCCGGGAAGACTAATCTCGTTGGGGATAATGCGGTGGTGCAAGTCAATGACTGTGACAATCAAAAGGGCAGAGCAAAACACAGTGTAAGAAAGCAGCTGAAAACTTAACCCATAGTGTTTAAATAAAAAGTAAAAAAGCAGACCACTGGCAATTTCCACAAGTGGATATTGGATAGAAATTTTATTTTTACAGAATTTGCATTTACCCATAAGAAAAACATAACTGAAGACAGGAATGTTCAAGTACCAGGGGATATTTTTTTTGCATTGAGGGCAGTGGGAAGGGGTTTTAACGATACTTTCCTCTAAAGGTAGGCGCAAGATACAGACGTTATAAAAGCTTCCGAGTAGAAGCCCCAGAATAAAAAAACACACGCCACCTGTTACCGGATCGGAAATCAAATCAACAAATTCGTTCATGTGAGAATATCTCTTTCATTGAAGCAAAATACCGCTAGGCTTAAATAAACTCCCGTCATGAGTAAAGCATACACGGTGAGAATCGCAATTTCACCCCACGGCAAAAGAATATTGTAACTTGCCAAATTTTTTAAATTCAGACTTTCAAAAGCGGGAACAAAGAACTGGATGAATTTCCAAAATACAAGATGCACCGGATCTTTAATGCTTGTCGTAACATTTTCCACGAAATGTCCCAGGGAATAGATGAGAAGAGAAGTCATGGCGGATAAAATCGCTCCCGTATTTACGGCGAAAAAATACGTAAGTGCCGTCAAAATGGAGATCTTAAGGGACGTGGCAATAAAATTTTGCAGGACTGCTTCTACACCCGCAGCCCCACCGATAATAAGTACAAGCAGCGAGAGCAGGGCGATGAGTCCAACTTGTACAAAAAGCTGTCCTAAAAATTTTCCGATGAGAAAACTACCGCGGGAAATGGGTTTGGAGAGCACCATCGCGACTGTTCCCAGCGTTAATTCTCTTTGAAAAAGACTGATGCCCATAAAAACGGAAAAAAGCACCATCGAAACTTCAATGCCAGCAAAAACAAAATCTACTGTTAGCTTTTCCTTGTCCGCGTAAGTTAATTGCCCAATCAAAAAGCTGATAGCCATAGTGCAGGCGGAAAACGCTAGAAGAATGTAAAAGACGCGTTCGTAGAGAAGCTCTCGAATAGAAATTTTTGTAATGGAAAATAAGGCTTTCATGGTTGTACCTCTCTTCGCGTGTCTTGTATGGTTTCGCTTTTCTTAAAGAGTGCTTCTTCGAGACTCTTTCTGTGCGGTTGAATTCCCAGTACGGTCTTATTTTCTTTTAAAAGAACTGTCAGATCGTGGACGAGATCTTCGATTCCATCCACCGTCTTTGTCAGATTGTCTGGCATGTGGATGTCATATTTTTGACCCTCGTTTTCCACTAGAGCTTGGGTCGTGCTGAACGTTTTTAGCTTTCCTTCGCCTAATAGTGCAACGTAAGAGCAAAGTGCTTCGACGTCTTCTAACACATGCGTACTGAAAAATATCGTCGAGTCTTTTAATTCGCTATGTACGGTTCGGATCAGGTTTCTGATTTCCATTCTGCCTAAGGGGTCAAGGCCGCTCATGGGTTCATCAAAGATTAAAATGCGAGGTTTATTCATGAGGCTTTGCGCGATTGCAAGTCTTTGGACCATTCCTTTGGAAAAACCCTTAATTCTTTCCTCTGCGACTTCTTTTAGCCCGACAAGTTCCAATAGTTCATCTGCCCGTATATCGATTATCTGAGGAGAGAGGTGGTAAAGTGCTCCGTAATATTCCAAAGCTTCTTTTGCTTTGAGAAACTTTGGAAATCGTGGGTTCTCAGGCAAATAGCCAATCTGGGAACGGGCTTCTTTCTCTTTGCAGTTTTTCCCGCAAACAAGAATTTCACCTGAAGTGGGGTGTAAAAAACCTAAGATCATTTTAAGGGTAGTGGATTTCCCAGATCCGTTAGGCCCAAGCAGTCCTACGACTTCTCCTTTGGGGATACTAAAACTAATGTCATTGACCGCGGTTTTTTTCTTGAAAATTCCCACTTGAAAAACTTTTGTGACGGAAGTGACACTGATGTCGATTTTCGGATTCTTCATTGTTTCTCCTGAGTAGGGGCGTGATAGATCCCGACTTTTTCAAGTAGTTCCGCTGTCCTTGCATCTTTTCCCACGACAGCTTTTTTTTCAGCGGAATAAGTAAATTCAAATCTCTCTCTTAAAAGGGCAACTAAATCAGGTTCCATTTCTTCGTTGTCTAATAAAGAGCTTAAGCTTCTTTTCAAATGGACAAGATTTTCTGAATGGGGTTTTAAGGATTCCTCATACGCTTGCTTTTGCAAATTCCAGTTTAGACTGCGGATGCGCATGGTGAGTCTTTTTCTGCCGTTTTCTTCTTTGATGGCGGGAAAAATTTCAATCGCGGACTTTAGTGCCGTAATAAGCGCTCCCTGTTCAGAGAGTAGCCGAATGCCGAGACTACTAATCCATTGCGGGGCTCCCGGCATCAGACTCGCTCTGATAATCAGCGGGGCAGCTTTTTCATAATCATTCATTTCAAGATAGTAATGTACGCCAAGCATATAGGCGGGCTGCCATAAGTTAGGCCGTTGTCTCACCCATTTTTCAAGAAGCAGTCTTCCACCCTCTTTGTCTCTTCGAAAAACTGATAGAAATGTAGCTCCAAAAGAGTAAGCGCGCTCAAAGCGGGGATCTAAAGTGGTAATGGATTCTGTACAGGCGTACTCCCAGGAAACCTTATTATCTGGTACTTGCGTATGTTTTGCGTTTTGCAAAAGCCCCACCCAAAGAATGCCTGCAATAGCGTTGTCCAGTCCAACTGAAAAAGTTTTGAGTGCTTTGGATTCGTATGAAGCAAGGGAGGGATTTAATTCACTTGGGGTTCTCATGGATTTTGTAAAAGAAGAAAAAACGACGTGCTTAGATGCGAGCAAAACTGCACAACACAGTATGGGAAAGAATTTTTTTAGCTGCATGAGTTAAGTTTAAAGAGTTGCAGTTATTTTACTCGAAGATTGCAGGAAAGGGGAATGCTTTAGGAGGAAGGGATTAAGGGCGAGAGAGCCATCCAGGTTACCTGCCATCGGCAACAGGTTTTGGGGGGGTGAATGGAAATGGGAAGACAAATAACCCTTACCACTCTCTCGCCAATCCTTAACTAACTACAGCTTCTTTCGAAGCTCTTGATACGTTTTCGTCGAATTTATGTAAGAGCAACCATCGTGCCAAGTTTGTGCTCGCTAGAAGATTTTTTTATGCTCGGCCACCGTGTCATTTTTCCAGCTACTTTCTTAAAAAACTGCACTTTTTAAAATCATTTTGGAACTAGATGTGAAAGACAATAAATATAATTAAATCAGTGGATAGACTCGCTGCAATAAAAACATATAATGAGACCGCTTTTGTAAATTAGAGACGATCACTTAAAGAATACAAAACAGCTGCCTAGAAGTTCTGCAGTTACTTTTTCAATCCCCAAAATAAGCAGTCAATATCACTGATAAAAAAACGAACGCACCCTGGAACTCTAGTTGCATGTTTCTAAAGCATTCATTTAGGGGGAAAATGGTTTCAAAGTTAAAACACTTAAATACCACTTTAAGACTCGTTTTGAGTCTGGTGTTTTTCTTTGCCGTAGCGATAGCACATGCAGAAAACCCTTTCGAAAACCGCGCGTGGTTTACCGACAATGAAAAAGACGCCGGTAATGCTCGTTGGGATCTCATCCAAAATGAAACCAAAGAAATTTACGCTGCCTATTTTATTTGGGACAACAGCAAAGTCGGAGCTGCAGCTCTTGCAGGTCTCATGGAAGCGGGCAGACGCGGGGTAAAAGTAAAAGTCGTAGTAGACGGCTGGGGCCCTGCAATCTGGAATGCGGCTCATATCGATGCCGCCACAATCAAAGCGCTGAAAAACAATGGGGTCGAGCTACGCATTTTTAATCCCGTAGCGGTAAAAGAAAAGCCGTACCAATATCTTTTTCCGTCAACTTATTTTCGTATGCACGACAAATTACTTTACTTAGAAAGCCAAAAGATTGCGGCAACAGGGGATCGCAATATGCAAAATATTAATTTCACCTTGGAAAGACGCAACGGCAAACAAGGAAAAGGGTACCGCAGTGTCGAAACTTTTGTGCAAGGCGATGTCTCACAGCAAATAAAAGAATATGTGAAAGACAATTTCGAACTTTCTATCGCACCGGATATTTCCAAAGTAACAGACGAGGAACTAGCCAAAGCTACTGAAAAACTGGAGCGCTATCTCGGCGTAATGAACCATTCAGGACATGTGCCCGAAGAATGGTCCAGTAAAATGACGCCAGTCACAAGTCTTAAGTTCGTACATGATACACCAGGGAAAAAAGGCAAAGCGCCGGGTGCTGAAAAAGACATGGTGGATTTGATAGACAGTGCAGTCGATCACATCTCGATGACTGCTCCGTTTTTTAATATTGATCCCGTTTTTGAATCGGCACTCTTACGCGCGAGAAAAAGAAATGTAAGTGTAACGCTCCTTCTTCCAAGTAGTGGCGGCGACAAAGCTTCTGTGTCGCAGGAAGTTTTTTCTCCTCAGGGCGATCGCTTGCAAAAGGCAGGAGTAGAATTACTAAATTACTCCGGTGACAGGTGGCTACACGCCAAAGTGATCGAAGTAGATGGCAAAAAAGCCTATGTTGGCACACACAATTTTAATCCGCGCTCGGTGCATATCGATAGCGAATCAGGAATCATTGTGGAGGATGCAAAGTACGCAACGGATGTGAAGCAGTTTGTAGAACAACTAAAGACTCAAGAATCGACAAGGTATGTGGCACCACCCGTTCAGAAATCTCTCGCGGCAAAATGCAGAAGATTCTTTATCCGTATCGCGAGTAAAATTCCTTTCGTTGCCCACCAATTGTAGATTTACCTACTGTTGACCAGATTACTAGAAAGGTACTCATGCGAGTAAGTACTGTTAAAATGTAACTACTTTCGGGTAAGTGTGGCGAAAGGATTGTTTTTGTAATCGGCAATCGACAGTTGTGTCCCATCGGCTTTTAAAATGGCGCTTTGTTCTAGGCCCAATTTACCCGACTTATCTGCGGGATTCTTTTCAATGACCCAATCTATTTTCAGAGAACCATCATCCTTATGAATGCGGATAGCTCGAAGCGATTTATCATGCTCACAGAGAGTCACTTTAAAATATTTCTTACCGTTAAACAGCAGAGTTTCATTAGAAACGATTAGCCTAGATTTCCCGGAGTAGTACTTTGAAGGGAGATATTCGTATTCCCAGATTCCTGAAGGATCATTCTCGAAGTTTACTACCGGCTTTTCAGTCAAAGGGTTCTCGGCTATCCCGGAATTGCCGCCTTTTCCGCAGCTGGCTAGAACGAGGGTAAGAGCCAAAATAAGTGTAAAGCAGGACAATCGTTTCATCTAGGAACCTCCGCGAATGCTTTCTAAGAGCGCGTATATAGCATCTCAGGATAACACTGAGAAGTGCCTAATAGAAATTACCCACCAAAACCTAGACTATCGACCAAAGCATAGGCAGAAAAATGCTGGTTTTTGCGGAAAAACGCAATGGTTTCAATCTCTTAATCTGGCACTTCTCTTGCTCTCTTTATAAGCATGAAAAAATCCAATTTTAAAAGCGGCCTCATTGTTCTTACCTTGCTTGCGGTTAATTTAGTCTTAGTCGGCTATGTGAAACTGGAATCCAGAATTTTTGCCCAGAAGGCTTTTTTATCCAAACACGGCGACAAATTTGTTATTGCCTATAAAGATCGTGATGAGAATGTGGAAATGTACTCTTTCGAAAAACTAAGTCAGGCGCTTGAGTATTTGAATGTAAATTTACGCGTACATGTAGTGCCAAGCCTCGCTTCGTTGGATTACCCCATCGAATATGTCTGGGTGAGAAAAGATGTAGGCAAAACTGTTCTCTATTGGAAATTCTCAGGGAATGAAGAATTAAACCGCATTACATTTCACAACGAAGCAGACGCAGAATTTTTCGCAAATGCTATTAGAAGCGGAGCTTATTCTCCCTCTCCACTTGGCCACAGCATTTCCTTAATGCCGGTGAAACCGGATGCGCAAAGCACAGCTTTTTTCGGAAAATTTTCTGAAACAATTCAAGCCGGATTAAGTTACTAAGCAATACAATCAGGGACAATCTGGCATTTACTCCATCAAAGTATATGGGCAATGCTTGAACACGGGGCCCATCAGCGTTTCTTCCGCAAGATATTTCGTTTGCGGTTGTAGGGTAATAAATAATTTACGCACACTTTAATACAATTTGATGGTCTGGATTCACAGCAGAGAGGAGCTGATTTAATTTTTCTAATGTGGGTCTTGCTTTTCCCTGTTCATAGACTCCATATGCATTGGGGGAGTCAGAGCCAAGTAACTTGGATGCCTGTAGAACAGTCAAACCAGCTCTCTGCCTTTGTTTCTTTAATAAAAGCGGGATGAGAGTTTCTGTGTCTTGTGAAGCTAATAGGAAAGAAACGGTTCCAGTCTTTATGATCTCTACTTTCAACTTTGAATTTCCTGAAGCGTCTAAAACGACACTTTTAGCCATTTTATAAGCCTGTTCCTTGCTTTTTCCCTGAGTCATCAGCTCGAGGCCAAATATTTCTACAATCCAATAAGAACCGTCTTTTGTTAACTTACCTTCAAATGCCAACATAATCCCTCCTAGTCACTATAGCCATTATACAAATATATTTGTATAGGTCTATCCTAATCTTTGATTCTTTTCCGGTACTGTTTAGCTACTTTCAAAATCCCATAACGTGCTAATTTCTCATTGATTTCTGGGTGCCTCGGGATTTCAATCTGTTCATTGCCGTTGGTCCAAATATCATGATTGCTTCCATGACGTAAAAAATACCAACCTAATACCTTGAGTCTTCTTTCCAAATCACGTTTTTTCATCGCGCTGGATAAAAGCCACACAGCTAGGCTCTTGGCAATAATCAGTGGGGAGCGTGTTTTACTGTTGAGACTACTTTCGAAGGTGTTTTACAAGTTTTTAGCGCCGAGTTTACTGTTTCGAAATCAGCGGTTGCTACTGATTCAAGTACTTTTTTACCGCAGCCATCGGCAAAATAAAGAGTAGCGCTCAGAGGTGCATGCCCGGCGCCTTCGCCGATGATAGTGAGAAAACGTGCAGTTTTGGTCTGCTTTGTAAAGTGGTACTCGGCTTGCCAAACGGGAGTGGCTGGATCATTTTCTCCCACAAAATAAAAAATAGGCGCTTCGACCAACCAGTTTCCAGCGTCGTAAGGATTTGAGTAGGCAATACCACTGCAATAGGTTTTTTTTCCGGGAACAAGCTGTCCTTTCACCAAAAGCCGTGGCTCATCAGGCGCCGATTGTTCATTACTAAACTCACGGCAGGAAATATTTCTGTGCACCTTCACAAAATTTGGGGGCAGGCTCTGCGGATTATAGTGAAAAAAATTCTTGATGATTTCTTCCTGCTGTTTTTTTTCAGTAGAATTAAATAGCCCTGTCAAAATACTGGAGAGCATCCCTTTGCCAAGCGTTAACCACTGGCTTACCCCTTCTCCCATATCTTCAGGTGTAACAGGCACCGGCCATTCATCCGCATCAATCTTGGACCTAATATTATCTGGAAGGTCTTTTTTCAACTTAAGCCACTGGGTAGACACATTTTGCTCCCACTCTTGTCCGTGAGAAGCTCTTCCCATTATTCCTTCTAAGAGTATGCTTTTCGGTTTTGCAATGGATGAATCGTGCGAGACTTTTGACGCTATCATTGTCGCGACCATGGTTCCAAAGGAAGTCCCGTAGAGCACATAATTCTCAATTTTTTCTTGTCGAATCATTCCGATAATATCGTTTGCGATTTCAGCGGACGTATAAAATTCGTCTGGAGTTGAATCAGGGTTTTGTTCATTGCAACCCACTCCTCGAGGATCTGTCAGAATAGTATTTTCTTTCTCGAGCCAACCAGGAACCTGACGAATAGAAGTTTGGCCAGGTCCTCCTGGGATATAAATAAAGACGGGTTTAGATCTGTCGATGTTTATCCAACGATAGGAATATTCAAAAGTGGGAGAACTTGGCTTATTCGAGTAATAGGGCCTAGTCACTTTTCTTATTGAAGTGTCTTTGCAATCTATTGCCTCTGCATTTACAAAGGTGAGGCTAGAAATAAAGATATAAAAAAGAAGTCCCATTTTTTTAGATTTTTTCATAATTTACTACTCGTATTTCTCTTCTTTTTTCGAACTCGGTGTTTAGCAAAGTGGCTGAATTGAATCAATACTATTGTTCAATTATTCAGTTAAAAACCACGAAGTAGGCTGTCTGTTCCTTGTCAGCTCTCACTAACCCAATCCTGTTCCAGCAGGCTCTTTTTGGGCCTACTGGAACTGTATAATCCCTCGTGACTTTTAACGGCGTATTGATCTAATCCTTTAGGGGATGAAAGACGCAAAACCATTACGTGCCATTGTTACCGGCGCCTCTAGCGGCATTGGGGAAAGCATTGCAAAAGATCTCGCACAACGAGGGCATGCGCTTTTTCTTGTTGCGAGAAGAGAAGACAGGCTTGTTAGCCTAAAAAAAACTCTGACTGAAACATACAAAGTAGAAGTGGAGTACCTGGCTCTGGATCTTTCTCAACCCAATGCTGCTGAAAAACTTTTTATAGAAGCTACTCGCAATGGAAAATCGGTACAGATTTTAATCAATAATGCGGGCGTTGGCCCTTATGGGGATTTTTTAACTTCAGAGTGGAAGCGCCACGAAGAAACACTGACATTAAACAACCACGTACTGACGGAGCTTTGTTACCGGTTTTCGCCCCATATGACGGCGCAAAAAGAGCCTTGTTATATTTTAAATGTATCATCCGTTGCTTCTTTTCAGGGGACGAAAAAATTTGCCGTCTATGCGGCTTCCAAATCTTATGTTCTTATTTTTTCTGAAATCTTTGGGGCTGAACTGGCAGGGACAAATCTTTCTGTTTCCTGCTTATGCCCCGGTGGCACCTATACTGAGTTTTTAGAGAAAAATGGCCAATTGCTAAAAGAGTCTGGCAAAACATTTATGATGTCTTCTGATGCCGTCGCAAAAACTGGTATAAATGCGATGTTTGCAAAGCAGCGAGTCATTGTTCCTGGTCTAATGAATCAGCTGATGTGTTTCGCCCCCAGACTGCTTCCCCGGGGGCTTGCACTTACCATTGCCTCAAAATCGATGCAGAGTGCAGTAAATGAAAAGAAATAAATTGTCATAACCTTTAGCATTTCTTAGAATAAATACCTTATTTCGAATAGAAGGAGCATCCACTTGAGCACACCCAAAATACAGTTTTCTAATCTAGAGTCTAAAACCCAAGCACTCGTATTGGGTTTTTTTAAATCCGATTCTGCGAACCAAAAAAAGAAAATCGAAAAGGCCAAAGGGAAGGTGAAAGAAACTCCTGAAGCCAAATTCACGGCTCCCCTTTACAGAGGCAAAAAGCAAAAAGATCTGGATGCTTTATTTAATACGTTAAAAACTGCAGAGCATTTTGAAGGCAAAAGCCAGGAAACAAGTTTGATCCGGTTGTATTCTGCGATGGGATTTCCGAATGTTGTTCTCTTGGGCCTCGGCACCACAAAAAAATGGGACAGCGAAGTAGCTCGTCGCACAGGGGCGGCTCTTTACCACTTTCAGAAGAAAGAAAAACTTTCCAAAATCACGCTGATGGCTGATAGCGTATTTTCTTCACAAAAACCTGCAAACGAAGCTTTTTTTCTTCAGGCCTTCAGTGAAGGGTACATGTTAGCCGGTTACCAATACCTGGATTTGAAAAAAGAAGACAAAACACAGTTTCATCCAGAAGGATTAGAACTTGTCGGTATTAAGAACGCTGTTTTTGAAAAAGCGGTGAACAAAGCAACTCTTCTTGTTAAAGCGCAAAACTTTGCACGAGTGCTGGGAGATATGCCGGGTAATTACCTGACGCCGACTCAATTTGGCGTCATGGTAGAAAAAATGTCCAAAGAACGGGGCATGGCTTGCACTGTATTTGGCAGAAAAGAAATTGAACGCGAAAAAATGGGACTTTTTCTCGGAGTCGCCAAAGGTTCTATTGAAGAACCAAAGTTTATTATCGTCGAATACAAAGGCGGTAAAAAATCCGATAAGCCCATTGCTCTAGTCGGAAAAGGTATTACGTTTGATAGCGGTGGTATTTCCTTAAAGCCTGCAGCACAAATGGAAGACATGAAGTACGACATGATGGGAGCAGCTGCAGTGGCAGGTACGATGCAAGCAATTGCCGATCTGAAACTTCCTGTGAATGTGACTGGCTACATTGCTACTTGCGAAAACGAACCAGGTGGAAGAGCTCAAAAGCCAGGCGATGTGCAAAAATCCATCTCTGGAAAATCGGTAGAAATCATCAACACCGATGCGGAAGGACGTTTGATTCTCGCTGACGCCTTGGAATATGCACAAAAGTCCGAGCCACAAGCGATAATTGATTTCGCAACACTCACAGGTGCTTGTGTTGTCGCAATCGGCACTGTTGCTTCGGGTATTTTTGGAACGAATAAAAGCTTAGTAGAACGGATTAAAAAATCTTCCGATGCGACTGGCGAAAAAGTATGGGAATTACCTCTTTTCGACGAATACATGGAAGACTTAAAGAGCAATACTGCAGACATCCGTAATTCCGGAGTCAGAGACGCAGGCGCAAGCAAGGGTGCCATGTTCTTAAAATTCTTTGTAGATGAAAAATTCCCATGGGTTCATTGCGATATCGCTGGTGCTGCTTACCACAGACGCGATGCCAACTACCATAACCCCAAATACGCGAGTGGTATTATGGTGCGTTTGATGGCGCATTGTCTGGAAAACTGGAAGACTCTAAAATAACACGCAGGGTTAGAGAAAACTCAACGAGTAAAGGTATAATTTAAATACACACCTTTTCTTTCGAGTTTTCTTACATGAACCAATTTAAACGCATAGTCGCCTCCATACTCATTCTTACAATTTTTCTTTCATCCGTGCCTGCTTACTCCGAAGCAATGGATGATAAAAACACGAACATTGTTCCTGGCCGTACACTCGGTGGGGGCGAATACGTGCATGGGGCAGGGTATGGAAAAATTCTCATGCGTGTCATGATGTTTGGTGCGATCGGTTCTCAAGGCGTGCACTACATGCCCGAGGGAACAGACATTCTTTTTGCGATGCTTTTTGCGGGCGGTTATAGCGAACAATCTAAAATTGATAAGATTACTGTACGCCGTCGCGGGCAAGCGGAACTGATTAAAGTTGATCTCGAAGACTTGATGGACACTGGCGATAAAATTCCCAAGCTTGCCGATGGCGATATCGTGACGATTCCCTTCAACTGGAGAAAAGACGTAAGCACTATCAGTATGATCACAGGCTTTATTACTGCGATGACTGGTTTCGCACTTTCTCTCGTAGCTCTTACCCGTTAATCCCTCTTTCTTTTCACACCCCAGTTTTTAGAGTACAAAGAAGTATGGAAATTATTCCGATACTTTGTTTGAAAGATAATTACGCTTATCTTGTGCATGATTCTAATTCCAAGCAAACTCTTGTAATCGATCCGAGCGAGAGCGGCCCCGTCTTAAAAACACTCAAAGAAAAAAACTGGAGTCTAAATACTATTTTGAACACTCACCACCACTGGGATCACGTCGGTGGAAATTTGGATTTAAAAAAACTCACTGGCTGTAAAATAATGGGTTCAGAAAAAGACAAAAACCGCCTCCCTGGGTTAGATGTCGCTTTAGTGCCCGGAAAGTCTATTCTTTTTGCAAATCAAGAAGTGGATACGATCGATATTCCGGGACATACACACGGCCATATGGCTTACTATTTTAAAAGTGAAAAGGCTCTCTTTCCCGGCGACACTCTTTTCAGCCTCGGTTGTGGTCGTCTATTTGAGGGAACGGCAGTTGAAATGTTTGAAAGCCTGAACAGGTTAAAACAGCTCCCCGTGGACACACTCGTATACCCAGGACATGAATATACCGAAAGCAATCTTCAGTTCGCACTGACTTTAAATACATGTTCCTCTGAACTTCTTAAAAAGAAAGAAGCAGTAGAGAAATTAAGAGCTCAAGGCAAACCCACAATCCCTTCACGTCTCGCAGAAGAATTAAACTTAAACCCCTTTCTCTTAAGCAAAAACGCAGATGATTTTGCGACTTTAAGAAAACAAAAAGATAATTTCTAAATAAAAAAGGCCGGTCTTTCGACCAGCCCTTTTCAAAATACTGTCATTGCGAGGGCGTTAGCCCGAAGCAATCTACTCTTAGTTATTTTTCAAATAACGAGCGCATTCCATATCGTAAGTTTTTTCAACTGCACTGTTATCATCTTCTACAAGGATAAGTTTTCCATAAACAGTTTCGCCATTTTCGAGAGGAGCTTCTGCACCTTCTCTGTATTCTACGAATAGTACTGCTTTATAGGATTCATCCCCAGTTGTATAACGAACGCCATTGGAGAGATTTCTTTTAGTGATTTCGTTGTCTTGTCCAGAAACGATTGTACCGTTTCTTCCGGATACAACAAACACAGCTGGTTTGCGTGGGTTAGTGGTGTGGTTGACTACTTTTGCACGAGGAAAACCAGCTCCTTCAGCTTTGCAGTTCCAACCACTTGCAAGTGTTAAAGAACTTGCGAATACGATTACAGTTACGAGATATTTCATACTATTTCCTTTCAAAGAAATTGTTAATGGCTGGTAGATAATGCAAGGTGTAAACGCAGGCAAGATTTTAATTGTTAAGATTTCATAGGGTGTTGCAAAAATAAAAAAGGCCGGTCTTTCGACCAGCCTTTTCATTCAAATGGATAATAGGAGTAGTTTGTGCAGGCTTTAGCAGCCCGATCCTTCGCGTGCGATGAGATAGATTGTATTTGTTTCGGGATCAATAATGGCCAGTGCCGCGAAGGTTACGCCGCATTGAATAGCTCCCATCGGTGCTACTCCAAATTTAACTCCGGTATTAAGAAGCAGCTTGAATGCATCTTTTGCTGCTTGAACGTCCTTCAAGTATTTTTGTTTTTTAGTTTCTGTAAGACCTTCTAAATATTCTTTGTCAACTTGAGTAATATAAGAATAAGCGTCTTTCATTGTGGTGGAACCAAAGTTTGTGCTGTCAGCAGCCCACGCATCGCTGGAATTTCCTACCCAACTAAAATCGGATTCGTCACTGGAGTAACCTTTTTTTACTGCCAAGTTAAAAAGCCATTCTTTGGTTGTTTTAGCTTTTTTTACTTTTACGGTTTCAACTCCACTCTGCGCGAGAGGTCTGAACGCTTTTACTGCTTTTGCAATATTTTCAGAATCAGTACCTGCGAAAAGGAACTGGGTTAGAAAAAACAAACTGAAGATTAATTGTTTCATGGGGACACCTTTCAAGTAATTTGGTTACGGGCTATATTTAACGCCGCGCATAAAGATAGGCAAGACCTTTATTGTTAAGAGTTCATACCGGACTTAAAAAGGCTAAGCAATATAAGGGCGGTATTCCGCATCTCGTTCTTCTAGGTCAAAAATAAAAAAGGCCGGTCTTTCGACCAGCCTTTTCTAAATAGTGTCTTTGCGAGGGGGATAGCCCGAAGCAATCTCATTGGGATTGCTTCGCACCTCGTGCTCGCAATGACGGCAATTACATCATGCCGCCCATGCCACCCATACCGCCCATGCCTGGCATACCACCACCGTGGCCGTGTCCTGCATGTCCGTCGTCTTCTTTGGGTTTGTCTGTGATCATTGCTTCTGTGGTGAGCATCAATGAAGCGATGCTTGCCGCATTTTGAAGTGCACAGCGAGAGACCTTAGTCGGGTCAATCACGCCAGCTGCGACGAGATCTTCATATTTTTCCACAAGAGCGTTGAATCCAAAGTTCGTATTTGTATTGCTACGGACTTTGTCGACAACGATAGAACCTTCGTAACCTGCGTTTTGCGCAATTTGACGAAGTGGTTCTTCTAAAGCACGTCTGACAATGTTGAGACCGAATTGCTGTTCGCCATCGAGTTTCAACTTATCAAGTGCCTGAGCTGCACGGATGTAAGAAGTTCCGCCACCAGGGAGGATGCCTTCTTCTACCGCTGCACGTGTTGCATGAAGAGCGTCTTCCACGCGGGCTTTCTTCTCTTTCATTTCCACTTCAGTCGCAGCACCGACCTTGATGACAGCGACGCCACCAACCAGTTTCGCAAGTCTCTCTTGGAGTTTTTCGCGATCGTAGTCAGAGGTTGTGTCTTCGATTTGCGCGCGGATCATTTTTACGCGAGCGTCGATTTCTTTTTTAGAACCTTCACCGTCAACGATAGTTGTGTTTTCTTTGTCGATGGTTACTTTTTTGGCGCGTCCAAGCGTTTCGAGCTTGGCGTTGTCCAATTTGTGTCCCATTTCTTCAGAAATCACTGTACCGCCTGTGAGAACTGCGATGTCAGAAAGCATGTCTTTTCTTCTGTCGCCAAAGCCTGGGGCTTTAACAGCAGCAACATGGATTGTGCCACGGAGTTTGTTCACTACGAGTGTAGCAAGCGCTTCGCCTTCTACATCTTCCGCAATCAACAAGAGAGGACGGCCTGCTTGCA
>CAYNEF010000064.1:0-17756 GCA_964396165.1 uncultured Pseudobdellovibrionaceae bacterium | reverse complement strand
GCTCGAGCGGTCTACCTGGAAACAGCTTCAGCGAGTCACCGAAGGCCTTCATGAGTAGCATGCTATAAAAGCTCTCTCACAAAGAACGTTTCACTGTTTGACCTTGCACCCCGTAGAGCTTACCGGTTTTCACTACAGCAGCTCGAGTTTCGTTTAAAAAACTCTTCCTACTTGCTTTGCCAAGGCAAGAAGTATGAAGCCCTGTACTTCCTTTCTGTTGTGCTGGTCCGCAGCTTGCGCTGGACGGGCGTTACCCGCTACGGCGCTCTTTAGTGTCCGGACTTTCCTCTCCGTCTCCGCCCTTCGGGCTCCGCCGCGACAAGCCCCTTACTCAATTTAAGGAAGCCTGTTGCGGCGAAGCCCAGAGGGCGAAGACGAAGCGATTATCTTATGCACTCTCACTTCAAACCTATTTATAGTGATAAAGGGTGTCCAAGGCAAGGCGTCAAAAATACTAAATTATTTTGATAAGTTAAGCGAGCTATGAGAGTCTTAAAGACTAAATGGGCTCAGTTTTTCAATTTCCCTATCGAACGGTTGCCGAAGTAAGCATTCGTGCGCTTATACGAAATTTAGTGACGTTGCGCTCGCTTTCTAAAAAAGAAGTGATCCCGGTCATCAAAGCCGATGCTTACGGGCACGGGATGATCCCGGTTGCAAAGGCACTTGTCACTCGCGGCAGTTGCCACACGCTTTCGGTCGCTACTTTAGAAGAAGCGATAGAGCTGCGAAAAAAAATTCCCTACGCCATCTCTATCATTGTTTTATCAGGTTTCGTGCCTCATCAGTTGGAAGCGTATGTGAAACACCGACTGATTCCGATGATCCATTCTCTCAATCACTTAAAAAGTTTGTTGCACCGAAAAAGTCTTCCCGATATCCATTTGAAAGTAGATACGGGAATGCACCGCTTGGGACTGATGCCTGAGGAAATTCCAGAAGCGATTAAAACACTGGATCGACTCGGTATTAAACTTTCTGGACTTGCCACTCACTTTGCAGAGAGTGAAAGCATTACTTCGCACTTTATTGATGAACAAATTTTTCTTTTTGAAGAAATTAAAGCGCAACTTTTTGAACACAGACTTTTGCATACGGATTGTAAAATTCACGTCGCAAATAGCGGTGCCGTTTTAAGGGATAAACTAGCTAGCAGTGTTGCGGTACGTCCCGGCATTGCCCTTTTTGGTGTTTCTCCCAATCCTCGAATTATGAAAGGGGATAGTCTCATTCCCGTTATGGAATGGAAGGCGCGCGTATTGTGTGTAAAGCAGATCTCCAAAGGCGATACCGTCGGCTACGGAAGAACATACAAGGCGAAGAAAAAAGAAAAAATTGCTGTGGTTGCGATCGGGTATGCTGACGGATACCCAAGAAGCTTAAGTAATAAAGGTAATGTACTGATTGGTACAAAAATGGAACCTGTGGTAGGCCGTGTTTCGATGGATCTGACTACAGTCGATGTGACTGGAAATAACAATGTGAAAGAGGGAAGTCTTGTTACCCTGATTGGTAAAGATTCCAAAAATGAAATTACCGCCTGGGATTTAGCAAATGCCGCAGACACTATTCCCTATGAAATCATGTGTGGCATCTCTCCACGTGTGCCGCGCATTTATCTGGATTAATCTCAAAATTATTTAAAGCGTATAGGCAACAGTCAATAGCGCCCCGTAAATTCGGGTCTTGTACGCCATAGTATAGGAAGCATTTTCCATATAGGTATTAGACCATACGAAGAAACCTCCAAGACTAGTTTTTACACGGCCCACGCTATATCCGGCTCCCAGAGTAGTTCCAAAATAGGTTGATGAAGATGGATCTTCATCTGGCATGTCTTTGCCTGCCGAAGGAACTGCGTAAAATCCTGCCATCAACTGAAATGCAGACAGAAGCTGGTAACGTGCCCCCAGATTGTACCGCGTACTGAGTTTCGCACTTTGTCGGTTGCTAAAACGTTGTGACCCTTCTACTTGATTATAGGTGAGCGGAGTTTGTAAACTCACATCCGCGAGCAGTAATAAAGATTCAGTAAGAGAAAAACTTGCACCGAGAGTGAAATCCAAAGGTAAGTGGTATTTTATATCTAACTTGTCCACACGCTCTGCTGTTCTGGAGAGTACCCCGTTATCGACTTTGCTGGTGGAATAATTGCCCGAACCATCTCCATTTACATGAAGAAAAGCTGATTGAATTCTTAAGCCCAATTGGATCCAATCGTTTAATTTATACTGCAATCCCAAAATAGAAGAGAGCCCAAGCGAGCTTCCCGAAATATACCCTTGAGCAAAACTTGCAGAATTAGCTAGTTTTTTGTTTACAATGCTTTGCGTGTTGATCACAGACAACTCGTGTCTTACTAAAAATAAACTTGCGCCAATTTTAAACCTATCACTTAAGGGAATTGCGCCTGCGAGTCCGCCCCATAAATCATTGTTCGAATGGTGAGTTAAATTGGTAATTTCTACATCGGGCGAATCTAAAGTAAATTGCAAATCTGACTGTAAGTTTTCAGGAACAAGAATGAAATAAGACCACGTGTACGCCTCTCTGCGAAATACGGATGCAACAGTGCCTGGTACTGATTGAAAATTAGAAATGCGAAGTGGTAATTGTGTATTATTAGTTAAAGTATAGTCAGCAGTCACCCCTGTTTGAATATAGCTGCTGGCACTTACTGCTACCTGAGGATCTTTTATCTCAAGAAGTGCCGCTGGATTGTAATACACTGCTGCCGTACTGGATAAACCACCCCCTGTTCCAGCATTTCCCATGAATGCCTCTACTTCACCGAAAGGAAGTGTATTTCTATTGTATATATCCGCGTAAAGAAGTGTTTGTACAAAGTTTAATGAAGTTACAAAAAGAATTAAAAATTTCACTGAGACAATCCTGTGAGTGTTTAGGCAGATATTCAAGGGAAAATTGTTTGACCACTTGCGCAATTGTCATAGCGGATCGTTTGTTAACAACTTCCGGTAGACAATTCTTTTTAAGAAATGCACTCTGCTACTGTTAGATGAAAGACATGCAAAAGGAGAAAACGATGACTCACAAATTATTAATTTCGATGATGGTATTAGCTGCAACAAATGCCATTGCACTTGTTAACGTCGGCGATGCAATGCCTCTTTTAAAGTGGCAAGATGTGAATGAAAAGCTCATTACGTCAGACGACAATAAAGGTTCGGTGCAAGTGCTCTTGTACAATGGCGGTTTTTGCGGGCCTTGCAATGAAGAATTCTCAGAACTGGTACCTCAAGTAGGTAAGTACGAAGGTAAGCCTGTGAAGTTTATTTCTCTTTCAGTTGCAAGTTGGGAGTCTGCAGGTGCACCGGACACTCAATTTTTAAAAGAGTGGCAACAAAAGCACTCCATTCCGTTCACGGTTGCGGCTTCATCTAGAAAAGAAGAAAAAAACTTTTTCTCTGATCCCAAGATTCCCAATGTGGTTATAGTCGATGCAAAAGGAAATCTTGCTTATAAGGCAATCAACCCAGGTGTTGCCAAAATTTTTAAAGAGATAGACAAACTTTTAAGCGAATAATTTTAGAGAAAAACACCCATGTTTTTTTCTTGGTAAGGGCACCGGTGTCAGCTGGGTGCCCTTTTATTTTTTAACTTTGAGGCCCTGCAGAGCGGCAGCAAAGGCGTTATTTGTGAACTTTGGCTTAGGTGCTTTCTTCGCTGGACGTTGTTGCGCTTGAATATTTCTACGTTTGCCCACATGACGAACACGCGTTTCTTGCGGCTTCATCGACAATGCCAATTGCTTTTTAGAAAGGCTAATGTCAATCACTCGCACGTTTACTCTGTCGCCAGGTTTAATCACATCTCTTGGGTCACGTACATACTGCTTCGATAACTGCGATAAATGCACTAAACCATCTTGGTTGATGCCGATATCTACAAAAGCGCCGAATTTAGCGACGTTTGTGACAATGCCTGTACATTCAAAACCGATTTTTACATCTTCAAGTTTAAAGATGTCGTTTCTAAAAGGCTGCCACTCGAGTTTTCCTCTGACATCCTGGCCCGCCATTTCAAACTGATCCAAAATATCTGCCCAGATGCTTTCGCCTAAAACTGCCGAAACTTCTGTTTCTTTTTCAATTTGAGAAACAGAATTACCAAAATACGTATCTACTGGTTTGCCTAAACGGGCACAAAGTTTTTCAATTGCAGGATAAAGCTCTGGATGAATCGCCGTTTTGTCGAGAGGATTGGAAGATTCAGCAAACCGGAAGTAAGGCGCCGCAAAAGTAAACATCTTCTCGGTCATCCCAGGCACTTTTTTCAAGTCTTCTCTCGACTTAAAGGGAGTCGCAGCTCGCATCGTTAAGAAGGCTTGCATCATGGCTTCGTCAAAGCCGGGAATAAATCTTAAAATTTCTTTTGAAATGGTATTCGCATCCACTCCAACTTTTAAAAGACACTCAGAGACGGAATTTTCTAAAATCTTTTTTAACAGCGTCTGATTTACATCGTGTTGAGTGTAACCGACTTCCAATTCCCACGGATCGACTTTCGCGATTTCTAAGAGCGGATCTTGAAAGCGACGGGCAATGGAAACAGCACCCCGCATAGCCGGATCCAGTGAAGGAAATTCAGCTTTTGCAGCTTCGCTTGTTGCATAAGCGCGGCTTCCTGCTTCATTGATTCGGATAGTAGGTATAGATAAATTGGCTTCTTTTAAAACTTTACGGACAAAAATTTCTGTTTCTCTTCCGAAATGACCATTACCGACCGCAATCGCTTCGAGTGGCGTCAACTTTGTCAGTTCCAGAAGAAGGCTTTTGGATTTTTGTTGTTCTTCTTCGTTTGCAAGATTGAGCACGCTGATACCGAGCAGTTTGCCGGAGGCATCGATCACAGCAGCCTTGGATCCCATTTTTAGACTGGGATCAATTCCCATCACAGGTTTTTTACCAAAGGGTGCGGATAAAAGCAGGTTTCTTAAGTTTTCAGAAAAACGCATGACGGAAATTTCATCACTGATTTCACGTAAGCGTCTGTGCGTTTCTGTTTCTATCGCAGGAAGAGTGTATGTTTTTAATGCCGTATGTGCCGCTTTTTTCAAAAGTGCGCTGCCAGAAAAATCTGGAACAGTGCAGGCTTCTTTTTCAAAAAGTTCAACAAGGCGCGATTCAAAATGCGTATCTGCTTTTTCGCCGCCGATTTTCATCGACAGTTCTTCTTCTATCCAACCTCTACGGATGGTGAAATAGCGGAAAGAATTTTCGGGTAAAAGCATTTGAGCAATCGGCTCTTCACTGTCAAAAAAACGTTCGTAACGGGAATTGGGTTTCGCCTTTTCCGTACGCTGAGTCGTAATAAAACCGTTTTCAGTAAGGTTTTTTCTGACGGCTTTTCTTAATTCAGGATTTTCACTGAGGCGCTCTACGATAATGTCGCTTGCGCCGGCAATTGCTGCTTCTGCGGTATCAATTCCACGTGCTTCATTTCTGAAAGTATAGGCCCAGATCTCAAGAGTCTGTCCTTCTTTAGGCGTTTCGGTCCCGTGCCCGCAATTCCAAATCCAATTAGCAAATTCTTCAAGCCCTGCTTCTTTTGCAAGCATGGCTTTTGTCTTCTTTTTTGGTTTAAGGCTTAAGAAATGATCTTCCAATTCTGAAAGTTCAGTCGTTTCTGTCAGAAGTTTTTTAATCTCTGCAGTCGTATTGGGATTATTCTCTGCTTCTGCAAGAATTTGGGCGCGGCGTTTTTCCAGCTGCTGCCACTTCTCTCTGGAAATCGCGATGTGTTCAATTTGCTCGGTGGTGAGGCCCTGTAATTCGTGGCTTCTGTATGCTGCAATAAAAGCAATATTTGCTCCCTCATCAAACAAGCCCAGTACCTTGCGGGCAGCTTCTTCAGAAATGTCTGGGAGCGACTTATTTAACCACGACTCAAAATTCACTGATGTGCCTTCACTTAGCGTAGATTTTCTTCAATTTTAGAGAAATTTCAAGCATTTATTGCATATTGCGTTAGAGAATGCAGAAATAAGCTTAAATCAAGCCTACTCTGCATCCAAACACAGGTCGAAACCACAGTTTAGTGGTGATGGTGTCCATCTCCATCGTGTGCATGTCCGTGTTCAATTTCTTCTTTCGTTGCTTCACGCACATTCAAAATTTCTACATCAAAGTGCAAAGTGACTCCGGCTAACGGATGGTTACCGTCTACTTCCACTTCTTTGTCTGTAAAAGAAAGAACCGTGAATGTTCCCGAAGAATCATTTCCCATGTCTGCATTGAATTGAATGCCTTCTTGGAGCGGGAAATCTTTTGGGAAAAGATCGCGCTTTAATTTCATTTTTAATTTTGGATTTTTAATTCCGTAGCCTTCTTCTGGAGAAACAACGACTTTTTTCTTGTCGCCAATTTTTAATCCGAGAAGTTTATTTTCAAGGCCAGGAACAATCTGAGAAGCTCCGTGCATATAGGTAAAAGGCTCTTCTTTAGAACCCCTATCTATTTCTTCCCCTTCGGGGTTGGTCAAAACATACGCAAAACTAACGACACTTCCATTTTTAATCATGATAGGGATCCTTTCATTTAATTTTTCTCTTTTAACTTCTTATCGAGATATTCCTCGTAATTCATTTTGAAGTCGATGAATCCCTTCGGTGTTACCTCTATAACTCTGTTCGCGATAGTCTCATTAAATTGGTGATCATGCGAGGAAAAGAGCACGATCCCGTTGAAGCGGATAAGCCCGTTATTCACTGCAGTAATGGATTCCAAATCCAAGTGGTTGGTAGGTCCGTCTAGAATCAAAACATTGCTACTCGTGAGCATCATACGAGAAAGCATGCAACGTACTTTTTCTCCACCGGAAAGGACTTTCACTTTTTTCATGGCTTCATCGCCTGAGAAAAGCATTCTGCCCAAAAAACCACGGATAAAGGATTCGGATTTTTCGTTGGAGTACTGTCGTAACCAATCGATGAGATTTAACTCCGAATTTTTAAAAAACTCAGCGTTGTCTTTGGGAAAGTAAGCTTGCGATGTGGTGATGCCCCAGGTGAGTGTGCCAGCATCTTGCTTGAGTTCTCCCGCTAGTACCTGGAATAATGTGGTGATAGCGACTTCGTTTTCCCCGACAAAAGCGATCTTATCCCCTTTATCGATAACGAAATTTCCATTTTCAAAAAGGGTTGTGCCATCCACTACTTTTTTTAAATCTTTTACCGTGAGAATCAAATCGCCCACTTCTCGCTCCGGTTTGAAACCTACAAACGGGTAGCGACGGGTGGAAGGTTTAATGTCTTCGGGTTTAATTTTTTCGAGTAATTTTCTTCTCGATGTGGCCTGGCGGGATTTGGATTTATTCGCAGAGAACCGCGCGATGAAGGCCTTCAGATCTTCTACTTTGTCTTCAGCGCGTTTATTTTTTTCTTCCTGCAGTTTTAAAGCTAGCTGAGAAGATTCATACCAGAAATCGTAGTTTCCGCTGTAAATAGTCATCTTGCCGTAATCAATATCCACCATATGCGTACAGACCATATTTAAGAAATGTCTGTCATGGGATACGACTAGAATCGTTTTTTCAAAACGGGCGATAAAGTCTTCCAGCCAACGGATTGCTTGTGCGTCCAAATGGTTGGTAGGTTCGTCGAGAAGCAAAATATCGGGTTTTCCAAAAAGCGCTTGGGCTAAAAGTACTTTCACTTTTTCGCCGTCTTTTAATTCACGCATTTTCTTTGTGTGCAGCGAATCAGGAATACCAAGACCAGATAATAAAGTGCTGGCATCAGACTCTGCTTCCCAACCGTTTAAATCCGTAAATTCCATTTCCAGATCGCTGACTCGTTCGCCCTCAGCGTCAGTCATTTCGTCTTTGGCGTACAGCACTTCCCGCTCTTCAATAATGGAAAAAAGTTTTGCGTGGCCCTTTAATACTGTTCTTAAAACTTCGTAGTCATCAAATTCAAAGTGATCTTGCTTTAAAACGCCGATGCGTTCCCCGGGAGTAATAGCAACCGTTCCGGAACTGGGAGTAATGTCTCCAGCTACGATTTTTAAAAAGGTGGATTTACCGGCACCGTTGGCGCCAATCACGCCATAACAGTTTCCAGGAACAAAACGTAAATTAACATCTTCGAACAGCTTTCGGCCGCCAAAGCTTAAAGACAGGTTTTCGGTACTTAGCATAGGGGGGTGTTATAGACTAAAATGGCCAAATTCGGAAGGAATTTTGCCTGTTTAATCCGGCCAAATGGAGTCGATTGAAACAGCGCGATATACTGCTCCGTTTACCGTGCAGCCTTTTTCTTCTAGTAGGTGAAAACAGCCTCTCACACGGGCATTGTGCGCCTGGTATTCATAGGGAAGATCGGTAGGATAATAGTCGCCAATGAAGGTGGCCATGGCCCATTTGCCAGTGCATTCCCCCGTTTTGATTTCCTTTACGGCTCCTGCAAAAGGTTCTGTTCCCGCTGGACACTCTTCTTCGTCAGCGCGAAGAAGAGGGACGAGAAAGAAAGCTACTAAGAGAATCAATAGGTGTTTTTTCATGATGTTATTCTAACCACAACTTTTCGTTCAATCAATCGACACTCATTTTATTCGTATACTTCGTGAACACCGAGAAAATGGGCACATGATTGTCTATAGGTAATCAGGAATGCAGTTTGCAGTCATATAGAACTAACTCTAAAGGAAAGCTGTATGCACACCAGTCCATATCGTATTAGTTTCTGTATTCTTACCGTCTTCTCTGCGATTGTGATTGCAGCGGATGCGTCTGATTCCACCATAGCTGAATTTGTAATGAGTGAAAAACTCTTGCAGCAATTTAGTATTACCGGCAAAAAAACGGAGCCTTTTCAGCACCACGGTCAGACACTGCACCCGAATTTGGATTTGAATGTTGGAATCAAATTAAAAGATAGTGATAACGGCATAGCTGCGCAGTTTGGCGTGAGCATGACGGGGAGAACAACAACGCATTCGTCAAAAAAAGTTGGTCCTTTCAAAGGACACCAGGTAAATGTGACAGTACAAAATGATTTGGATGCCCAGTACACTCAAGACCTTCTTCTCAATCAAGGTGGGTTAAATGCCGGAACGCCAAAGGGTAGTCCTAAAATTACTCCTCATATTTCTACTTCGAACGATTTCCGGCTTCTGAACCGAAAAGTAAATGGAGTTGCTTATTCCACGGCACAGCAGATGGTGTCTGAAATAGTTCCCAAAGATAAAGCGGCACTGAATGAACAGATAACTTCTAACCTGGATAATTCAGTTTCCAGCGCCAAAGACATGCTAAAAAAAGCGATGAATCAGGCCTCAAGCTTAATTGATGATCCTGAAAGTCTTCCGTACAAAAGTAATTTCTCCAGTCGCAGTGGTGATAAAGGGTATATGAAAGTTTCTTTAACAGAAACTAAGCATAACTCTTCTCGAAAACCTCGTCCTGTTTTATCCAACTCAGATCAAGAAGCTTCTCATTATATGCTTCATCAAGATGCTTTGTCAGATCTTATCGGAGAAGAAATTGCCGGAAAAGAAATGCGCCTCTCTGATTTAAAAGCACATCTTTGCAGTGCAAAGACAAAGAAAATGATGGATTTTTGTAGCGCAGAGTTGCCAATGGGTGCTGAAAATATTTCTATCATTTTTGAAAAAGAAAAACCCATCGAATTTCATTTTCAAGATGGAAAAATTGGGATGAAGTTAAATGCATCCTATCGTATGGCGCCTGAAGATAAAAACAAGGAGGAAGGAAAGCTTCTCACAGACGCAGACAAAAGAGATGTGACCGGGAGAACAGTTCCTTACTCCGTCGAGTTTTCTTATGCAGTGGATGGAAGAAAGGCAAAACTTGCAAGTTTTAAAGTCATAGACAGATATACTGAAAGTCTGCCCAAACGTAGTTTTTTGGGAGGGCTTTTTGGAGGATCGCACGCAGATTCTGAAGCGAAAAAAATAGAGCCGCCTAAGGCCGATCCGTCAGCAATCTTTCTCACCGGCGCAATTAAGCAAGAGATTTATAACGCCTATAAAGGAGCTTTAAAAGAGGAGTTCGATTGGCCCGTTGTCAGTATTCCTTCCAAAGTGGAAGTGGACATGAATGCCAAAGAAGCCACTACGAAAGTAAGCGATACGGCAAGCTTGCTCCCTCTGTCCACAAAAGTGGAAAATGGTTGGATCGCCTTTTCTTCTTATTACTGCAGCGAAAAAACTCCGTCTTTCGGTGTTTCGTATCGGAACAGTACAAATGGCAGCGGCATTCGAGTTTCTGCCGTTTTTGCGGGCTCGCCTGCTGACTTTTTAGGATTACAAATCGGAGACACTATTTCCAGTATTTCTGAAAGTCACGACGGCGGTGCCGAGCAAATTGAGGCGAGCGAAGAAACTTTTCCTGGGTTTATTAAAAAACTGGCATCAAACCCAGAAACAGATAAGAGAAAAATGCTCGTAAATGGTACGGATAAAAATGGAAAAGCATTTACGAAGGAAGTAGTTTTGTGTCCCAGCAATTATCCACACAGGGAAAATGCAGAAAAATTAATTACGGCTGCAAAACGTCTATCTAATCCCTAATTCGGCTTATTTTCTACCTCACTCAAAATATAATGCAGTAATTTCAGATTCCCGTATAATTTCTATTAAAGGGGATAAAAATGAAAACTATTTTTCTGCTTTTAACCACCGCTCTTACTTTGTTTGCCGAAAACCCACTAGGCCAAACAGCCGACTATAAACTCGATAAGAATCCAAAGCGTACGAGTTCCATGATTCAAAGTGGCACTGTGCATGCGTCTGTACCTACATATATTGAGAATGCAGAGACGGCACCCTCTTACCAGGTAAACTTAGATTACCATTTTAATCTCGGGATGATGGGAGTCTATAACGGAACAGAAAAAGCCGTGATTGAAAAAGAGTTTTTTACCAGTGAATTTATCGAGTCGTTAAGAATAAACGGAACCTACAAGGGAAAATATTTCAATGCAAAGCACATGGGTTTCGCAGATGCAAAAAACATGGACGGCAAATTCTATCCTCACTGCGATAAAGTGCTTCTGACGGATTTAAAAAAGCCCGGCACCTTCTTGCTGATTCGTGATCTACTATCCACAATGTTGTCTACAGAAAGAGACAACATTGAAGACTTAAAAGTGCTTGCACATATTTTTGTCGGCGTTCCTGTTATTGGAGCCGTAAAACTCGATGTCAGCGGCGTATATAACGGTATGGCAGTAAAAGCCGGCGGAGATTATAGTAGCGCAACGCATTAACGAGGATCTCTTTCTTTCCGTTTGCGCCACGTTCTGGTAAACCGTAGTTTCTATGCTAAATGTTGAACCACAGGATGGATTAAGTCTCGTCATTCCCGCCTTTAACGAAAAGGCGGCGATCACTCCTACCATCCGTGAGGCAATACAGTACTTCGAAAGCAACAAACTTCCTTTTGAGATTATCGTCGTCGCTGATGGCAACGACGGCACGCGTGAGATGCTCTTAGAAATGGCGAAAACAGAAAAGCGCCTCCTTGTTCTTGGCTCAAGCGAAAGACGTGGAAAAGGCAAAGGCGTTAAAGAAGGAATCTTGCGTGCTCAAATGAAATATGTCGGCTTTACCGATGCAGACAACAAAACGCCTATCGAAGAATTTACCAAGTTTTTTCAAGCACTAAAAAAGGGAACACCGGTTGTGATTGGGTCGCGTGCTAAAAAAGGCGCCATCATTGATAAAGCGCAACCGTGGTTTAGACAGATTGGTTCCCGCGGTTTTAGCGCGTATTTACGTTGTACTCTGGGTCTTTGGGGAATTCCGGATACGCAATGCGGGTTTAAATTTTTTGAAACAAAAGTTGCGCAAAACCTGTTTAGTAAAATGCGAATCGATGGCTATATGTTTGATGTAGAACTTCTGCATTTGGCAACCAAAGAAAACTTATCGATTACACAAATTCCTGTGCGTTGGAGAGATGATGGTGATTCTCGGCTGGATCTTTTCAGCGGTAATTTGCGAAATGCGCAAGACATCTTAAAAATCCGCTTTAATCTCGCTTAAGATTTTTTCGTAGCAAGTACAATTAATGAAGTGCCTATGGGCGGCGAAATCACTTTTGAAAGGGAATACTCTATTTTAGACAGCCCAATCAACGTTTCATTGATAAGATGAGGCACTGCCTCAAATTCCATATTGGTTTCGTAGCGCTTTTTTCTTAACTTTCGAATCGGTCCTACAGGACTTAAGAAAGACCACATGTAAGACAGAGTTTCTACTTTAAGGCCAGCGTCTTCGAGAAGTGCTTTAAAAGTATGCGGAGTATAACGGCGAAAGTGCCCCAGTTTTCTATCCCACTCGGAATAAAAGGAAGGGCATGCGGGTACACTTGCAATAAAGACTCCGCCCGTTTGCATAGCAGAGACTGCTTTTTTTAAATACTCGCTGTCTTTTTCAATATGCTCCAGCACATCCATGCACGAAACGACATTCGGTGAAAAGGGGAGTGTAAAGTCATGATTAAAATCCATCTGACGTGTTAGAAACTGCGGGTATCTTTTTGCAAGAGTCAAAACTTTGGGATCCCCGTCTACAAGTAGCGTGTTTTCAAATTTAAAGTGGCCAGAAAAAGAGTTGGCAAAGCCGCCAGTTCCACATCCCAAGTCACAATAATGTGTAGGTTTAAAAGCTGAATGTTTTTTAAGGTAATCGCTTAAAAGGGATTCAGCCCAATAGGTACGCCCAACAAACCACCAATAGCCTGCTTCAATTTCGGCAAGCGACGCAATATGGCTGTCTGGCATGAAGTCGGTAGAGTCAGTCATGTAAGAAAAATGATTACAGACTAAAGAAGCAATTGCAAGCACACGTCATCAAGCCATTTTCCGTTCTTAAAACCAATTTCTTTGAAATAACCGGCTTGTTCAAATCCCACACTTTTTAAAAGAGAAATGCTGCGTTTATTTTCGGAATTAATGCCGGCGATGATCGCGTGTATTCCTACTTGTTTTGCCGATGAAATTAATGCCAGTGCCAGTTTTTTTCCCAGTCCTGCACCTTGGTGCTCAGGATCGATATATATAGAACCTGTGGCTGAGTGTTTGTAACCGGTGAGTATATTGAACGGAGTAAGTGCTGCAAACGCAATGACAGAGTCATTCTTTGTAGCGACAAAAAGAGGGAAGTTTAAACTTTTGATTCTTCCTATCCATTCACGCCTATACTCTACCGTTTGCGGAACCGATTCATAATTTACTTCCGAATGTAAAACCTCGTAATTGTAAATCCTTGCGATTTCTTCAGCGTCGGAACTCTCGGCATTTCGAATAACAATATCCACAATTTTAAGTGTAGCGATTCTTTTGAAAAGAAAATAATGAATAACAACTATGCTCTTTATAGTTTTTATTTATACAACGACTATCAGATAAAGACCTTAGATATCAGCTGCTTACCTTAATCCCATTGATCACGTTCTTTGACTCTGGTAAGAAGCGCCCCATGAAACTACTTTTAGCTTTATTCTTATCTTTACCGTTACAAGCAGAATCCATTCTCACACAGACTTTCATCACGCCGGCAAACTTTAAGCCCGCAAACCATGGGGCATCCCTTGCAGCTTTTCCAGATAATACGATTCTTGCCTGCTGGTACGCAGGAGATCACGAAGGTGCAAGAGATGTGCAAATTTTCTGCAGCCGTAGTGAAGATAAAGGAAGCAACTGGAGTTATCCAGTAAGTGTAGTCGGAGTAGGGGAATCTCCCACGCGCAGCTGGTTTAAAAGTAAAACAGTTGGCAATGTCGCTCTTTATCTCGATGACGATAATACCTTGTGGATGTTTTACTCTTCAGTAGTCTTTGGCGGCTGGAGTGGTTCTCACGTCGATTACAAAACTTCACGCGATTTTGGAAGAACCTGGAGCAACGGTACGCGCTACATTGGTACCTTCGGAAATCTTCCCAGAAACAAACCCATTAAAATTTCTCAGAATAAATTTTTCTTACCGCTGTACCATGAGCTGACAAGCTTTCAAGGTTATGGCTGCATGATTGAAACAGCAAACGGCAAAATCAGAAAAAGCCGTTGTTATGACATCCCCGGAAGCAAGCACGGACAACCTTCTTTTGTGAAAATGGATGATACAAGAGTCTTTGCCTATTTGAGAACAAAAGGTGTGGGCAAAACAATGTGGTCGCGCTTTGATTTAAACAGAAATGTCTGGTCAGAGCCCCAAAAGCTCGAAATTCCGAATTCAGACTCAGCAGTGGACGCACTCAAAATTCCAGATGGTGTATTGATGGTGATGAATAATTCCGCTACTTCCAGAATTCCACTCTCGTTAATGTATGCGCGTGACGGATTCCACTTTCAATCCCTGTTTGATTTTGAACCACAGATAGATGCTTCGTACCCGGCCTTCATTCAAAATGGAGACGAGTATCTAGTCGCGTATACATTTAATGGCAGAGGCGGTATTAAGTTCGCCCGTTTCAACCAGCAGTGGTTAAACGAAAAGCTGCATTAAGCTTCATTGAGAAGTTTACACAGGCCTAAGATCTTTTCTTTTTCAAGCCCAGGGTAATTGCCGATATAAAACCCGTAAAAATGCACGTGTTCTATATTGGGGTACTTGGAATACTCATCTTTTTCCACATAGGGACGGATAAAGGGTTGTCTTAATTGATTGCCGCCGCCTGATAAACCCCGTCTGAATTCGACTTTAGCAGCTCGCATTTTATTCATGACACTTTCGCAAAGCATTTTATCGGGTTTATTTAAGACAAGCGTAAAAGCGTAGTTACAGCTTCCTTCTACTGCGAAATCCGTCTGGTATTTTTGAGGATCCAAGTTCTCTAAGAAGACAGTTAAGTTTTCGCGGCGTTTGGCATTGTTTGCATCCAGACGCTTTAACTGGTTACGGCCAATAATGGCGTTCAGTTCTGTGCTACGGACATTATAAGCAGGGTAAGCGAAAATAAACTCAGGGTGTACTTCTGGATTTTCTTTTTCCCATTTTATTCTGAAGGATTCATTGTCTGATTCTCTCACCATGCCGTGAGAGCGAAGCAGTCTTACGGTCTGGTAGAAGTTTTCATCGTTTGTGCAGACAACGCCGCCTTCAATGGTGCTCATGTGGTGTGCATAATAAAAAGAAAAATTCGACACCTGTCCGAACGTGCCTACTTTTTTTCCCATATAGGTAGCGCCATGTGATTCACAGACATCTTCTACGAGAAAAATATTTTGTTCTTTTACCCGGTCGAGAAGTTCTTTGGTTAAAGCGTTGTACCCCAGGACGTGTGTGAGAAAGATAGCTTTTGTATCGGGCGTAATTTCTTTTAAGACATCTTCTGTTTTCATTCCCAATGTTTTGCGATCGATGTCGACAAAAACGGGATCCAGTCCGTTTTGGATGACTGCAGCGATATCTGATACCCAGGTGAGTGTGGGGACAATCACTTCACCTTTTCCATACAAGTGCTTGATAGCAGCCATCGTGAGTAGATTCGCAGAAGCTCCCGAACTCATAAATACGGAGTGCTTTACTCCCAGCCATTCGGACCACTCTTTTTCGAATGCACGCACATTTTCACTTTGCGTGAGAATGCGATCTTCTTTGAGAAACTCGATGAGAGCTTCTCTGTCTTCTTTGGTGATGTTGTTTTTCATGAGCGGGATATCAAGTATCATGTGTCAAATTATACACTTACTATCCTCTGATGCGTCAGGCCATTTCCTTTAAGTATTCCCAGTACTCTCCCGATAAGTATTTAGAGGAGAATCCATATATGCCAGCCACAGCCATCCGCCCAAGACTCGTAGTAGATGACGGTTTAGCCATCGTGAAAAACGAACTTCACGGCCTTTTGCGTGAAGGTAAAATCGATGAGTTTAACGAAAAAAGAAAAAACTTAAAAAAAGTGGACCTCTCCAGTTGTAACTTACGCGGCATCGACTTGCGCGGGATTGATGCTACAAATATCGATTTCAGCGGTAGCTATTTAAGACAAGCTGATATGCGGGGACTTGATTTAAGAACCTGTAATCTGGAAGGCGCAAGCATGCACCATTCCGTTATCTCTGGTGTGTATTTTCCGACAAGTCTCGATGCAAATGAAATTCGTATGTCTGTTGATTTTGGTACGCGCTTAAGAATGGAAAAATAATCTATTCTTCCTGAATTTCTGCGACTTCAATAATTTCTCTCTTTAAAATTTCAGTCCCACTCGTAACTGTATAACGTCCTTTTATGTGCACTTTTTTATCGTGGTACTTCTTAAGTTGCCCGGTGTTTTTCATGTAAAGTTCATACGTCTTGCCGTCAGTTGCTTCCAGAACGATACCGGTAGTTTCGCCCCCAATTGCCATCATTCCAGAGAAGACTTTCCCATGAAAGTCATGCAGATCTCTATCCATCACCAGAGTAGAGGCGCAAGAGGAAAGAAGTAAGGGGATTGTGAAATAAAAAAGTTTCGACATGGAAATAAAACTACAGGGCCACTGCCAGAATGGCAATGGCCCTGCTTACCATGCACTGTTCAAAGGGAATTATCTTACTTCAAAAACTCCAAACGGAATCAGTCTTTCGCTGCCTTTTTTGCTGCGGCTGAAACTTTGCTTTTCTAGAAGTAGCTTTTTTTGGATGATGTCGATTTGTGTATCGATTTTGTAACCGGCTTTAAGAGTTACTTCTGTTGTTTTTAATACAGCCGGTATGACAGTATCGCCCGTTTGTTTTAACCAGTTTACATTCTCTGCCGCTACTTCAAACTCACTCGTTCTGCCACCGAACAAAGGGCGAGATTTTCTTAAGGTGTCTTGTGGAACCTGGTATACGTTTACTTCTGTTTCTTCGCCAGTTGCTTTATTTGTCGCCGCTTTCAATTCATCTTCTCTGACAAACAATGCTTGAACGCCTTTGGATGTCTGTACGAATTGCAGTACGCGTACAGGTACTAGTCCGCGGCCAAATTCTAAAACGTAATTTTGATTTTCACCGGCACTCCAGTCAATGGCTGGTCCTAATTCATCCGGTGTCACGTATTTCGTGTGGTAGATCACTTCATTGGAAGTCACCATGCGTGTGCGATCGCGTTTAAGATCGGTGAATCTGAGTCCGATACGAACTTCGGGTTCGAGCTGCATGCCGGGGCGTTTGCATTCACAAATTACAAGTTCATAAGGTTCTGCGTTGACTAACCCGCCGTTCGTTCTGGAGATGGAGTAGAGTTTTCCGTCAAAGAACTTCAGCGCTTTTTCGAGTTGTTCTTTGGGAACTTCTTTTTCGTGCGCTTGTCCGTTTTCATCGTAGTAAACAAGCTTTTGCTGTGTTGTGCTCTTATCGCTCCACAAAAAATAATCTACTGGAAGACTATAGAACGTCGTTCTCATAAAAAACCCCCTTCATGCATCACGTACTTATTGCTATTTATTAATTGCATCTCTTATGCCGAAAAAAAATGAAGCTATAGACACCTGTCGACTCCCTAGACTTGCGACGAAGTTTTTTACATGCTGTCTGTATTCCACTCGGAAACGGGATAAGGGGCTAAAAGCAGAAGGAATTTAGATTTAAGGTGTGAAAATAGAAACTCCCGAAACCATTCAAGATTTCGGGAGTCTATAAAAGTTATGCGCGCTCTTTAAGAATACAAAGATCAGGTTGTAGGAGTAGCGACTGGCTCTGTAGGCGCTACAGAACTTGCTGCTTCTACGTTTGCTGCCGTTACAAACTCGAGCAAAGACTTCTCATCAAAGCCTTGGTATGCGCGGTTATCACGGATAATGA
>CAYNEF010000063.1:0-18204 GCA_964396165.1 uncultured Pseudobdellovibrionaceae bacterium | reverse complement strand
TCGCAGGTTACCTTCTGTTCTTCAACTAAGTCGCACTAGAATCTTGAATCCAGCGCCGTACCTTTGCGCGTGGGGCAAAGTAAAGCCGTACCTTTGCTGCCTTTGCTGAAAGTGTAGACTGACTGTATGCTAGTTCTGTTTACTCTATAAGTGAATTTGGAAACACTGACTAAAAATATAAAAAACTTCTCCAAAACAGGCAGTTTTAAATTTGTTTAACGAATATCATGTGGTTGCGAAGTGATTTTTCAAAAGAAATACCTCTAGACTGTTCTCTAAGTAGTGAATTCAAAAAGATAATCAACACAATTAGATTGTTTGATTCTCTGGTTAGTACGCCAAACTCCTCGTGATTCAATTTGTCTTCAGCGAATAAATCTCACTGGCACTCCGATTGCTCTTCCTAAGGTCGTCTTGACCAACATATTTAGGAGATTCCATGCGATTCACGACCCATTCTGTTTTTATTTTTAGTGTTTCATTAATCCTCTCTGGAATTGCTAAGGCTGGGGATGCGCATCTGAGTACACCCGTATCAGAACACGGCCAAGTAAAAGTTCGTACTGAAGCTCCTTCGAATCAACCCAAGCTCCACTCTAAGTTTGAAGAATGGGCAGACAACGAGCAAGCTGAGCTCCAGTCTATAGGTGCATTAATCCAGTTTGGAAATGCAGCACAGGGTCTTGTAGCAGCGGCTCTGAAACTTCCTGTGAGACGGGGAGCACACGCTAAAGGGACTTGTTCGCAATTAGATTTCAAAGTGGAAAATTTCGAAGATGCTAAATACGATGCTATCCGTTCAAAATTGTACCAATTTGATTTTTTCAAAAATCCAGAACCGAACTACTCTGGCATTGCTCGAGTCTCCAACGGTTCTCCAAAAACTCAAGCGGACACTGTTAAAGATGCAAGAGGGCTTGCAATTGAAATTAAAGATTCGAAAGGCCGCGCCCAAGATTTTGTGATGATTAATCACCCCACTTTTTTCACAAATAGCGCGAAAGATTATATGACGTTTCAGGCGCTTGTGGGAAAGTCGGGCAGTGGAAATCCTGCAGACTTAATTGCATTGAAAACCTTTTTAGGAGCGCATCCGGATATTGCTCGTATTACTGGAGAAATTACATCCAAACAAGTTTCTAGTTATACAACTAGTCAGTATTGGACTGGAATTGCTTCTAAGTTTGGAGAGAACGATGTCGCAAAATACACGGCAATTCCTTGTGCTGGAGAAACCGCAGGAGTTCCCGCGGGTGCTGGACCTGAATATCTGCAAGAAGATTTTAAACAGAAAGTGGCACAACCAGGTGGCGTTTGCTTTGAACTACACATCCAATTCATGGATACGGAGAACTTAAGCAAAGCGGAAATTACGCGTCTTGTGGAAGATCCGACGATAGAGCTTAAAACACCCACCTATAAAATCGCTACTGTGAATTTGCATGGTCCGGTGATGTCGGATGCCGAGTGCGAAGCTACGAAGTTTAATCCGGTTCACAAAACATTTCCCGGAATGGAAGGCATTGGGCGCGTTGCTCGTATGCGTGGAGCCGTGTACCCAGCAAGCCAATTAAGACGCGGAAATTAAGCGTCCTTCGTCCTTTAAAGAGTATATTCGGCGCACGGATACTGATTGCCTATATGGCCCCGAGTTTTTGACTGACAATGTCGATAAGAGCCGTAATAATAAGTACCCGATGCGTACTACACTCTTTATTCCTGTCAGAAACGAAAGCGTTGGGATACGTGAAATTCTTCCCAAAATCGACCCAAAATGGGTGGATGAAATTATTTTTGTGGATGGGCATTCGACCGATGGCACTCGTGAATACCTAGAGTCCAAAGGCTACCGCGTGATTCCGCAGAAATCGATAGGCATTGCAGGTGCCTATTGGGAATGCGCCGAGGTTGCTACTGGCGAAATCATTATTGCTTTCAGCCCTGATGGAAATAGTCTTCCGGAATTAATCCCCCAATTAGCTAGCGAAATGCAAAAGGGATACGACATGGTCATCGCGTCTCGCTACTTGCCACCTGCGACAAGCGAAGACGACGATGTGGTTACCGCATTTGGAAACTGGATGTTCACGAAAATCATTAATGTCTGTTTCGGTGGGAATTACACCGATAGTCTTGTGATGCTGCGTGCATTTCGTAAAGATTTAATCACGCGCCTTCCACTTGATCCGTACCATTTGCCGGTTTTTGAATACCAGATGGCAATCCGGTGTGCGAAAAAGAAGATGAAGGTACTAGAAATCCCAGGTAGTGAACCCAAGCGCGTGGGAAATGTGCGCAAGATGAAACCCATCTACAACGGGCTCAGCCTTTTCGTGGTAATTTTTGCGGAATTATTTGGTTTTAAAAAGACGTCACTCTATTTAAAGAAAAGTTAAGTATGTTTTCATTGGCAAGAGCTTATCTGAGTTACGATCCGGCAGCGAAAGGGTTAATCGAAGTTTTGCTTTTGTATCCCGGGATAAAAGCCACTTTTTTTCACCGTATCGCACATTTTTTATACAGCATGGGGTTACCTTTTCTTCCTCGGTTTATCTCTGAGTTTTCTCGATTCATTACAGGCATTGAGATCCACCCAGGAGCGCAAATTGGAAAAAATGTTTTGTTTGATCACGGTAATGGAATCGTCATTGGAGAAACGGCAATTGTGATGGACGACGTTATTTTGTACCAAGGAGTCACACTTGGGGGAACAAATACTGCAAAAACGAAAAGACACCCCACCATAGAGTGTCGTGTCGTTATTGGCTCTGGCGCAAAGATCTTGGGTAATATTACTGTCGGATGTGACTCTCGTATTGGAGCGAATTCAGTTGTGGTCGACAACGTGCCCTCTGGTTCGACGGTGGTGGGAATTCCTGGCAAAGTTATCAAGCGTGCGGTGGAGAAGGGCAAAGAGCTCTGCCACAATGAAATCATGGGAGGCTTCGATGCGAGTATTTGAAGACATTACAAAGACAATAGGCAAAACACCTCTAGTAAAGCTGCAGAGGATTAATAAAGACCTGCATGCTGAGATCTTACTCAAACTGGAATTTTTTAATCCCTTAGGCTCTGTCAAAGATCGCATTGGGCTTGCGATGATTGAAGATGCAGAACGCAGCGGGAAAATAAAACCGGGAACTTTGATTATTGAACCTACGAGTGGAAATACGGGGATAGCGCTTGCATTTGTCGCAGCGGCAAAGGGGTATCCCATCATTCTCACCATGCCGGAAACGATGTCGCAGGAACGTCGAGCATTACTCATGATATTGGGCGCGAAAGTAGTGTTAACTCCAGGAACAATGGGGATGAAAGGTGCGATTGCCAAAGCAAAAGAACTCGTAGAAAAAAATCCCGGATCTTTTATGCCGAGTCAGTTTGATAATCCGGCAAATCCCAGCATTCATAAAGAAACAACTGCACTGGAAATCTGGCAAGATACCGATGGTCTTGTGGACATTGTCGTTGCCGGAGTCGGAACGGGTGGAACGATTAGCGGAATTGGTGAAGTTTTAAAAAGTAAAAAGAAAAGCATCCAGATGGTCGCGGTAGAGCCCGTGGAATCTCCCGTCATCTCGGGCGGACAACCCGGTCCGCATAAAATCCAGGGAGTTGGGGCGGGTTTCATTCCCAACAATTTAAATAAAGCGGTCATTGATTCGGTCGAGAAAGTATCGAGCGACGAAGCCATTTCGATGGCGCGCCGGCTGATTAAAGAAGAAGGCATTCCGGTTGGGATTAGTAGTGGTGCGGCTGTGCAAGCGGCCTTTAATGTTGCAAAGCGGACTGAAAATAAAGGCAAGTGCATCGTCGTTATTATTCCAAGCTACACAGAGCGCTATTTGTCGACGGTGCTTGCAGAAGTAGAACGCAAAGCAGCCAGTGAACTGGTCACTGAAAATGCAGACTTAAGTTTTTTATAAAATGAGGTAATGGAAAATGACACTGGAATCTCTCCCACACAATCTGACTTTAATTGCCATTTATTTAATTTACGGTGCGACGTTCACTTTAGCAGGTGGATTGAAAGTACTTGAAAAAGGGGTTCCCAGTTGGTTTGTGGACCAGTTTTCTAAAACATTTTTAAGAATCCTACCCGGTACCACTGTCGCTTACTGGACGATTGCCTTACTGGAATGCTCGGTACCAGTGCTCTTAGTGGTGAGTCTAACGAGAGGTGAGTTTCTGCCGGGGCAGATTCCTGTGTTTCTGGAGCTTGCCGTCGCTCTTTCTGCAATCGTGTTCGGGATGTTGGGCTTTGGGCTAAGACTTGTAAATGATTTTACGGGAGCGGCGAATTGTTTTTTTTACTTTGGCGCTACGTTAATCACACAACTTTATCTGCATACGTTTTGCAAATAAAAGTTAGAACTTTGCATCCATCCGTAACGTTTTAAGTTTGTTTATATCTTTATTTTCAATTGCTGATTTATTTTCCAGCATTTCAAAGTTAGAACAAAGCGGCTCTACATTCACATTAGCAATTTCTTCGCGAGCCAGATCGGTGCGGCCTTGCAATGCCAGCGCAGCTGCGAGATTTATTTTTGCGCGCGTCGAGTCTTTGGATGCCGCAAGCGCTTTTCTGTAGATCTCTTCTGCAAGATCGAATTTTTCCATTTTCAGTGCCATTGAACCTGCATTCGACCAGGGCATAGCCATATTTGATAGGATCGCAGCACGGTGGTAGTGCGCATATGCCCCTTCGTAATCTTTTCTGTCTTCAATCGTAACACCGACATTGTTATGCGCGAGCCAGGAATCTGGATTGTATTTTAAAATATACGTATAAAAAGTTTCATTCGAAGACCAGATATGGATCAATTTTGTCGTTTCAAAGGTTAAAAAGGCCAGAAATACAGAGGCTACTATATAGTTTAATCTGGATTTTTGTTGTAGCAGGTATGCGCAAAACAAGGAGAAGGCAAAAAGACTGAAATAAAGATAGCGGTCTGCTACGGAAGAAAACATTTGATAGATAAAAGGAATGATTCCGCATACTGGAAAGAAACCTGCCAAAAAGAGTAAAGAAACAGCGAGCCATTTGTGCTCCTGATGTTTTTTCACTGAGTGATAGAGAAAGGCAACAAGGGGCAATAGAAGTAGCGCGTAAGGTAAATAGAGGTGCGTCTTGAGGACCTTCTCAGGAGTTAAACCGTAATCAAATATATTGTTCAAAGGCAGAAATAGTTTTGTCAGATAAAATCCCGTATTGTGAATGATGAGTAAAACTCTTTCTATAAGATCGGGGGGAACCGTTTTTGTAGAGAGGCCTTCATTATTAAACAGAATAAAAATAGGGACAAAAGACACTGAAGCTAGGATAAGGGGTGCAGTATAACTGAGCACCACTTTCCAGGATTTTTTTAGGAGAAACACACCTGTAATGATTTGAAAGCCAACCACTACGAGACCTGACGATTTCGAAAGTATGGATAAGAGAAAAGTCATCAGCATCAAAAAGGAGTATTTTAATATTTGAGGATTTTTAATTCCTTTCAGGAAAAAATAGAGTGAAGTAAACCCAAAAAAACCGGCAAGTACGTCTCTAAAACCCGTAATCCAGATGACTGTCTCAACTTGAACTGGATGAAGTGCGTAAAGCAAAGCCCCAAAAAAACTGGGTAAGAGAGTAAAAGACAACTGCGAAAGACACAAAAACACCATCCAAGCCGTTAAAAGATGAAACACAACATTCGCAATGTGAAAAAACCCGGGGTTGAATCTTGTCTTCTTTACTTGCGGGCTTTTAATACCTGATGCTTTAGATAACCCTGCGATGGCAGTCCAAGCCGTATAGGTTACTGGCGTGTAAACCACTTCGTATTTTTGCGTCCAGATTTTTTTAAGTGTGCTCAGATTTCTGCGAAGTAAATTGCGATTGCCTTCAATATGGAGGCTATCGTCCAGCATGCTGTAGTCGTAATAATAGGTTTTTCCGTAGAGTGCGAAGATGGCTATCGCGAGAGTGAGAAAAACCAGAACGGGTTTGTATAGAATTTTAATTTTTTGCATTGAGAAAGATAAAATAACATTTTTGAATGCAATTGAAAAATGAGAGATTGCTGTTCTGCGACAAGAAAATTCAGCTCTTCTTTTTCTTCTTCATCTTTTCGCATCTGGCATAAATGATGTGTCTGTGACGCACTTCGCGAAATTCGAGGCCTTTGGTGACACGTTCTTGTTGTTGTTCCATTTTTTCATCGTGGAATTCAAAGATCTCATTACAGTCCAGACAGACGATGTGATCGTGGTGGGCTTCTTCATACGCTTCATAAACCACTTTGCCTTCAGCATCGACAAGAGTTTCTCTTAAAAGTTTTGCATCGCATAACAACTGTAAATTTCGATAGACTGTCGCAGGCCCGATGTCGGTATGCTTAGCAGTCACTTCGCGCACGATTTCCTGCGCACTGTGGTGCCCGCGTTTTTCCAAAATTAACTCCGCTATTTTCCATCTTTGTTCGGAGTACTTTAGTTTGTTTGCTTCAAGATAGGTGCGGAGCTGCTTGTGCCATTTTTCAAATTGTCCTTCTTCCTGTGTCGGAAAGAAGGGAAGCGGGCGGCCACAAGGGAGTAATTTTTGTTTCAAGCAAAAAACTTTCTGTCTGCAAATAAATTCGGGCTTAAGCCTACACTACTCGTGCTTTCCAAGTCATCTACGACTTTGTCGATTTCAACGGCTAAGCTTTTCAGCTCGTCTTTGGACATTTTGATGGTTGTGCCACCAAAGCTTAGGTTCACGTTACCGCATCCGCAGCACAGTTTAATTTGAATGTTGTTCGTCATGTTGGTTTCTCCTAAAAGTTTTTAAAACTATACCATAGTGATAACGATTCTCAATATTATTATTGAGTTCTTCTGAATTTCATCGATTAAACAACAAAACAAAGCCTAAGTAATGGAAAGGACAAGAGAGTTATGAGTGTGGCCTTGAAGAATTTGAAACTGTCCAACGTCCAGCCAGTAATCCCTATGGATAAGATTGAGAAATCCTAATTGTGATAATAGCGTGAAAAAAAGTTCAACATCTGATTAAGCAATTGAAAGCTGAATAATCTTTAGTCACTTATCTTATATTTGTAAGGAATTTTAATAGTTTCTGAACGGGAGTAACTACAAAAAAATGTTCTGGCACCTTGCGTGCAATTTATAAATCCTATGAAACTTAATTTAAAAGTAAAAGTGCTGGTAGCAGTAAGTATGTCTCTTTCTTCTTTAGGCTTTGCATTCGATGCAAATTCCATGAGTGGCGGACAGCTTGTTTCTGTCCCAGCCTTATCAGTTGCAGCAGTTGGATCTGCAACCAAACAAGGACAAATCGTTCAGGTCAGTATTCCTGTGACCTATCAAGTTTCTGTCTGCTCCACTTTTGATAACAGCAACGCGGTTGCTTATGTGGAAAAGGAATTGCCTAATGCTGTAAATGAAGAGCAAAGATCTTATGAAGTGCGTTCTTATTTCACAAAAAATAAAAGTCTAATGATGGCGTCTGCAATGCCTTTTTCCATTGCTCAAAATTGTGACAAGAAAAGGGAAGTAAGCCAGCCTTTGACATTAAAACTTAAAATGAGCAACAAGGTGAAAGTTTTGGCTACGACCGTATCTATCCCGATGGAAAAGGAAATGGGCCGCTATTTGGTTTTGATTGATACACAAACGGGTAACGTAAAAGTTCTGCCTTTAGGAAAAATGAAGAGCGGCGAATTGTACAATCAACTTTTCTCCATGATTTAATTGTCGGACCTAGATTTATTCTATAGTCTTGATGGTTATGAAACGAACCATCAAGTTTTTAATTCTTACTCTTTTACAAACAACCCTACAGGCATCAGTTCTTTCTGATACAGCGAAACTCGCTAAAGAATTAATTCCTACCTATAAAAAACTGCACGAAGATCCTGAACTGTCTTTCTTTGAAAAGAAAACTGCGGATATTCTAGCTCAGAAACTCAAAGAGACAGGTATGGAAGTTACAAGCAACGTGGGAGGCTTTGGAGTCGTTGGAGTATATAAAAACGGTCCAGGTAAAACAGTTTTAGTCAGAACCGATCTGGATGCATTGCCAGTAGAAGAAAAAACGGGGTTAGAATATGCCTCTAAAAAGAAAGTTACCATTCCGACCGGTGGGGAAGTCAGCGTGATGCATGCTTGTGGTCACGATTTACATATCGCTAATCTAATCGGCACTGTTCAAAATCTAGTGAAAAACAAGAGTGAATGGAAAGGGACGTTGGTCGTTATTGGACAACCGGCGGAAGAAAAAGGGCAAGGCGCCGTACTCATGTTAAAAGACGGTTTGTTCACCAAGTTTCCTAAACCTGATTACGCGCTTGCGTTCCATGTGGATTCTGCAATGGAAGTGGGAAAAGTAGGATACATATCGGGGCCTGCAATGGCCGAAGCCAATTCGATTGATATTCAAATCAAAGGAAAGGGCGGGCATGGGGCGATGCCACACACAACTGTAGATCCAGTTGTAATTGCTTCCCAGTTTGTAATGGATATTCAATCGTTAATGTCCAGAGAGAGAAACCCTATAGAAGCATCGGTCATAACCGTGGGATCTTTTCACTGTGGGACAAAACACAATATTATTTCGGACGAGTGCAGACTTCAGCTAACCGTTCGCACTTTTAATGAACTTGAAAAAAAACGGATTTATGAAGGCATTAAGAGAAAAGCTAAAGCTGCGGCTGAGGGCGCAGGTGCTCCTGAACCCGTTTTGGAATTTTCTTCAGATGCGACGCCCGCTTTAGTAAATGATGCCGCACTTGTTGCACGTCTTGTTCCAGTATTGAAAGCAAGTTTAGGTGAGAAGAACGTAGAAGAAGCAGAAAAAGCGATGGTGAGTGAAGATTTTGCTAGGTACGGATTAGCTGGAGTACCTGTTGCCATGTTCCGGCTAGGCACCGTTTCTGAAAAGCGGTTAAAGAAATTAAAGATTGAAAATAATCTGCCTTCATTGCATTCAGGCTACTACTACCCTGAGGCGGAAGAATCTTTAAAGACTGGGATTCACGCGATGAGCCAGATGGTCGTGGCACTTTTAAAACCTAACTGAAATAGACTTTAGCGAGTTCGATATTTTTTTGCATCAGGCTCGAATCCCAATTTAGTTCTTTAGAAAGTAATGCTGCTACTTTCTCAATTAAAGAACGTGTCGCAACTCGATCTATAAAACCAATTCTTATTCTTCTTGCTAAAATATCAATCACAGTACGAGCGGATTCATAGCGAGCTCCGTACAATACTTCAGCTTCGACATAGGGATAGCTTGGGTGCAAACGCTCTTTATGGCCTTCTTCCATCAGTTTCACCACATGGGGGGCTTGATCTCCATACGCATGGCTTAAATAACTGGCGATGTCATGAGGTAAACCGTTTTCCTTTTGTAAAAAGGCAGACAATTCTTTTGTGTATTTTTTTGCGCCCACTAAAACAAGATGATCTGTGTGGCATTCAAACTGGCTAAAGATGCTGCTGGCACTGATGGCTTTATCGATAACGTCTTTTGCCATCAAGCGATAGGTGGTCCACTTGCCACCCGTGATGCTCACGAGACCGGACTTACTCATGACGATAGTATGATCGCGCGACAATTTGGAAGTAGAAGCACTGTCTTGATTAGAGACAAGGGGGCGCAGCCCTGACCACTCAGCAAGAACATTATTTAATTGTGGAGGATTTGCATAATAAGGAGCTGCCTGATTCAAGATAAACTCCACATCATTTTTTGTGGCTTTTGGATTGTCGGATAACTCTGCAGGATTATCTGTAGTGCCAATGAGAGTATGATTTCTAAAAGGAAGAATAAATAAAACTCTGCCATCTACGGTTTTTGGGATCAGAATTCCGGCTCGGGGGGCAGGGTAACTGGTATCCAAAACGATATGGGCACCAGAACTAAGAGACAAAAGTGGTTTGCAATTCGGATCTTCCATTTTACGAATGACATCGCAAAAGGGACCCGTCGCATTGATAAAAGTCTTGGCGCGTATCGTGATTTCTTTTTTTGTGAGCAGATCGATTGCCTGAATGGCAGTGATTTTATTATCAGAATCTTTTAGGAAGCCTGTCGTTTCGACATGGTTGACGATTGCTGCGCCTTTTTCGTGCGCTGTCATCGCGATGCTTAAATTCATCCGCGAGTCATCAAACCTTCCGTCATAATACTGCACGCCCCCTTTTAAGGCGTTAGGGTTTATCATCGGATAGCGTTCGATCAGACGTTTTTTCGTCAGTATTTTACTGCCCGGAAGCCCGTCTCGGCCGGCAAGCCACTCATATAATTTTAAACCGATTGCGAGATAAAAGAGCTGGAACCAGTGGTAACAGGGAGTCACAAGCGCCATGGGTTCAGACAAGTGGGGGGCATTTTTAAAAAAATGTCTGCGCTCGTGTAGCGCTTCATAGACGAGTTTTAAGATCCCAAAGTTCATCGTCTTGATGGCTTGCTCCAGATAGCGGACACCACCGTGAGGCATTTTACTGGAGCGGCTCGAGGTACCACTGGAGAAATCTTCTTTTTCAATCAGCGCTACTTTAAGTTCACGCGATGCTGCATCGAGCGCGGCACCCGCGCCGGTGGCGCCTCCTCCGATGATGGCGATATCAAATTCTTCTAAAGATAATCGGTTTAAATCTTTTTCGCGATCGAGTTTGACTGCAGGAGATGCCGCAATTTCGGCAAGGCTGATTGTTTTAACTTGTCTAAAGCGTCTATTTCTAAGAAGTGCCACAGTTCTATTCTACATGAGTTAGCTCTGAATACGTAGCTCCACTGGGCAATGATCAGAACCTTTGACTTCAGGCTTATGGAAAACGGATTTCAGGCGATCGTTAAATTCATTGTTGGAGATAAAATAGTCCAGCCGCCAACCGATGTTCTTTTCCCTAACGCCGGGACGGTTACTCCACCACGTATAATGGTTGGGTTCCTGGTTAAAGCGCCTGAAGGTGTCTGTGTAGCCAGAAGAAAGAAAATGGGACATCCACGCGCGTTCTTCGGGCAGAAAACCAGCGTTTTTTTGATTGGATTTGGGGTTTTTTAAGTCGATTTCGTTGTGGGCAATGTTCATGTCGCCGCAAAGTAGAATATTTTTTCCCTTTTTTACTTTTTTATCGAGAAATGCGTGCAGTTTCTCGCAGAAGTAGAGCTTTTCTTTGAGTCGGGAGAGGTCTCGTCTGCTATTGGGAAAATACGTGTTTACGACGATGAAGTTTGCAAATTCCGCTGCCAAAACTCTTCCTTCAAAATCAATTTGCTTGTCTCCAATGCCCACTTCGACATTTAAGGGCTCTGTTTTTGAGTAAATCGCTGTGCCGCTATAGCCGGGTTTTTCTGCAAAGTGAAAGACGCTGTGGTATTTTTTGGGGTGTCTTTGTTCTTCAGTCAGCTGATGATCCTGGATTTTGATTTCTTGCAGGCAAAGGAGATCGGGTTTCTCGGTAGAGAACCAATCTAAAAATCCTTTATTCCAAACAGAACGGATGCCATTTACATTCCAGGTAACGAGCTTCATGGTTTTGTTTCTTTACTCAGCATATTCTTTAATTCCTCGTACTCCTTAAAGTCCGAAGATCCCTCTTCGGGGGGAAGCCCGTGGACGTCAATGTAATCCTTTAACCACTCGGCAAGCAAGTGCTCCTTGATATTTACGTCGTCTGGAATGGAAGCCATGATTTCCTTTGCTACGGCCATTGCCTCATCAGCCGTTTCGTTGATTTGACCCGTGATTGCTTCCGCCTGTAACTTGTCTTTGTCATCTTGATCGCGCAAGTCCTGGTAACAGAAAAATCCGAAAAGCCCGAGACTGAGACTGCTTCTAAAGTGATTCCAAATCGCACGTGTTCGTTGTGATTTTCCAAAATGCTTTTCAAATGCAGCGTAGTTTTTCTCCGTGAAACCTTCACGGAGAATCTTATTTACCAGAGCTCCCGGTATTTTTGTCTCTTTTGAGAAGTAAGAAGAAATATAATTGAAAATTTTTTCTTTGCGGGATTCTGGCAGAAGAATACCGAACTTTTTCGTGGCTTCGAATAATCCTTGCTTGGAAAATTCCTCCACAAATCTTTTTTCGCCTAACTTTTTAAAGAATGCATCGTCTCCCATCTTCCATCTATTAATCAGAGTTTCGGCGCTGGGATGGGATAGAAGATAGGTGTCGATAAAAAATTGAGAAAGCTTGTCTTTGCTCATTCCGGCTTTAAAATCGATTCCTTTCAAGATTTGCGAGAGCTGTTTTTTTTGTGCGCGAGACATCTGATCGAGTGATAAGCGCATACCACTAGGACGAAACGCATCTAAGAACGCCATTTTTTGTTCTATCGTCTCGGGTCTATCAGATTCGTTTAAGAGTTTTCCTCTTTTTGAAGCGTAAAAGGCGACGCCTTTTTCGTAATCAGCCTTGTTGAAGTTTTTAATGTCAGTGGGGACACGCCACGTAGTCACTGTGCGGGCGACTTTAGAAAGAGTGGCGGGACACAAAGCTGCATTTAAGGAAAAAGAAAGTAGAGAGAATAGAACGTAGATACGAATCATTCGTTGCCGTCCAACATGTCGGGCTTATCCCCGGTATCGGGAAGCTTATCCGGCTTTCTGCCATTTAAGTCGGCAAGAGCTTTACTTACTCTTATGCGTGCTTTTTCCGTCTCGATTTTCGCTGCGTTTACTTTATTCGTCAGCTCTTCAATCTCTTTATCAGAAAGCACCCAGTAGTAGTAAGTGCCCGTAAAAGCCGCACCTGCTTCAGCAGAAATCACAATGCTTCCCACGAGCTTTGGGTGTGTAGATAAATACTGTCTTGCATAGTTTAGACTTAAAAAACTTTTTGGAGGTGCAGCCGGTGCGATCCATTTTAAAAATTTACCGCCAAAATAGTAGGTCGCGGGAATCAGAATCAGGTTTGAATGCCCAATGATGCCTGCAGTTGTTTGGTTTTTTTTTGCCCCTTTAAGTTCTTTTTGCCAAAACTCCAAAGCCCCCTGGTGCTTTAAAAGTTCCGCTTCCTGTTTTGTATATTCGTTTTCTTTTTGCTTTAAGTATTCGGTAGGCGTCATCGTCACTCTGGGAGTGGGGGCAGCATCTCCATGCACTGCAACTCCTTCTTGAGCCATAACGCTTGCACAAATAAAGAGAGATAAGACTAGAAGGTGACGCGTCATTTATTGGGTTCCTTATAAGCCGAGTGAACCCCAATTCTACTGCTTTTTTACATAGTCTTCAATTCGGTCAAAGGCCTTCTTGAGCTGTTCTTTGGAGGCTGCGTAACTGATGCGTACGCAATTATCTTTACCAAACATACTACCGGGAACAAGACCAACGTAATGTTTCATCAGCAATTCTTTGCAAAATTCCACGTCTGACATTTTTCGTGGAACAAGAAATTTACTGAAGTTGATGAAAAAATAAAAAGCGCCAGTAGGACGCACATAACTAAGATAGTCCGAAAGTTTGTCGAGTCTTTCCATGCAGTATTTTCTGCGGTTATCAAATTCTGTTACCATATTGCCGACAATTTGCGGTGGAAGTTTCGCCGCTGTAATTCCTGCCCATTGGACAAATGCGGTAACGTGGGAGTTACTTTGGCTTTGAAGAGCCGCCATGTTTTTAATCACTTCTTTATCGGCAATCGCCCAACCAAGTCTCCAGCCGGTCATGCAATAGCTTTTGGAAAAACCACTGATGGTAATGGTTTTACTTTTTACTTCGGGGCCTAAAGATCCGACGCTTGTATTTTTCATCCCGTCGTAAACGATATTTTCGTAAATTTCATCGGCCATGATCCAAAGATTTCTTTGCATTGCCCAACCGACGAGGCTTTTTAAATCTTCTTTGGTGTAAGTAACACCTGTGGGGTTATTAGGGCTGTTAATGATAATACCTTTTACGTTGGGGGGAATTGCCATCCCTTTCCATCTATCTACATTGGGGCGGTAACCGTCTTCTTCAAAAAGAGGCAATGGAATTGTGCTTGCTCCTGCGAGTTCAATCATCGGGCTATAACTTACCCAAGCCGGTGTGGGAATCAGCACTGCATCTCCCGGATCCAATAGACACTGGAACGTAAGATAAATCCCATGCTTTGCACCCGACGTAATAATCACTTCTTCAGGGTGTACTTCGTATCCATTGTCTTTTGTCACTTTTTCGGCGACAGCTTCGCGAAGGGCAGTAAAACCAGGTGCAGGCGTGTAACGGGTAATTCCCTCTGCCATTGCTTTTGTAGCGGCCTGTTGGATGACTTCGGGAGTGTTAAAGTCAGGCTCACCGGCTGCAAGGCTGATGACATCGTGGCCTTTGCTTTTTAATTCCTGCGCGCGGGCGGAAATTTCCATGATGGAAGAAGATTTTAAGGTGTTCACGCGAGTGGCAAATTTCAACATAAGGTCTCCTTCAATTTTTTCTCTACGTGTGCTGGAACTAGTTCTTTCACATTGCCCCCGTGAGAAATAACTTCTTTAATTAAACTTGAGTTGACGAAAAAATAACGGCCAGAGGCCATCAGGAAAAAAGTTTCCAAATCCGGATTCATCTTCCTGTTCATCAGCGCCATTTGAAATTCGTATTCAAAATCAGAGACGGCTCGTAAGCCGCGCAAGATAACGGGGATATTATTTTTCTTCGCGTAATCTACGAGTAACCCGCTATCGATATCGACAGTCACTCTTTTGTTCGCTTTAAAGCAGTCTTCAATCAGTTTTTTGCGCGTTTTTGCATCAAACAGTGGACTCTTTTTTCTCGAGTGCGCGACGACTACGACAATCTCATCAAAATGTTCGAGAGCACGCTCAATTAAATCGACATGTCCGTTTGTAATGGGATCGAATGTGCCAGCGTAGACTGCTTTTCTGCTCGACGGCTTAGCGCTAGTAGTCTTTTGTTTTGCCATAACGGTAATAGAGGAGCTTTGATTCTCCCATTTCTGTTTCTTTTAAAGGGGTTAACCCCGTGATTTGTTGCGAAACTATCATTCCAGACGGGCATTTCACAAGTAAAATAGCCTCGGGTGAGAGGACCTTTTCGACAGCCAAAAAGAACTTGGATTCAAAGCGTAAATTCCACTCTTCAAAAGGGGGATCAGCAAACACAATGTCATAGGTTTCTTTCGTGGATTGCAAAAATTTAAACGCGTCGCATTGTAAGAGAGTGGTTTTTTGGTTCTTGTAGCGGTTAGAACCCGCCTGCTTTTTTAATTCCAGATGCATTACTTTGGATAATTCTACAAAAGTGACGGAGTCTGCGTCTTCGTTCAGGCATTCAAATCCGAAACGGCCCTGACCCGCAAAAAGATCCAGTACTTTGGCGCCACTTAATTGGGGACGTAAGGTATCGATTGCGCTTTTTAATAGTCGGGCGCCAATGGGGCGCATTCCATCGGGTACATTTTTCACGGGAGTTTTTGGCATGTGACTGGAGTGGCAGTCATCAGAACGCGTGTGCCATCTGGAAAAATCTTCCACTTGAGATCAATGATCGCGTTTGCACCTAGTTGTTGCGCTTTTTCCCAAATCTTATGAAAGGCATCGTCTAGAGGCGACTCGGCCCCTTCCGTAAGGGGACTTAAAAGAGAAATCGGAAGTAAGTAACTATCGATTTGATAACCTGAAATTTCTGTGGCGGTAGTGATAAGCGCATTGCCGACAAGAGTAGTGGCAATGGGACGCGCAATCGTTGTCTTTTCAGAAACGGGACTTAAGTCTTCGCTCATGGGCATTGTATCGATAGAATCTTCTAATTGAGCAGGTGCTTGCTTGGGAGTAGTGGGAGTATCGAGTCCTTCTCCAAAGTCTCTGATTTCTTGAAAAGCGGATTCACTTTCTGCAAACTTGGGGGCACCGATACTGACATCTTCCATTTCCGTACTCCATTCGTCGGGACGCATGAAAGGAGAAAACTTCTCTCCACATTCGCAACTGACCTGAGACTCATTTTCCTTATGCGAAATCTGAGACAGGCAACTGGGGCACGTAGAGAGCATCATAGTTTAGACTCCGTGACACTTTTTATATTTTTTTCCGCTTCCGCAAGGACAGGGATCATTTCTTCCCACTTTGTCGTCTTCCCGCTTGGTGGGTTGCAGTTGGGAGTCATTCTTGTCCCCGTGTAAGAAATGCATTTCTTGCTCTTTCGGCTGCAATTTCTCCACTTGCTCTTCGCGTGTGATTTGTACGCGGTAGAGTTTAGTGATCACATCGGTTTTTACCTGTTCGTCCATCAGCTGGAAGAGGGTGAACCCTTCTTTTTTGTATTCGACGAGGGGATCTTTTTGTCCGTAACCGCGAAGACCAATGCCTTCTTTTAAGTGATCCATGTTGAGGAGATGATCTTTCCACAACTGATCAATGCTGCCTAAATAAACCACGTGTTCAAGCTGTCGCATCACTTCTGACGACATCTGCTTTTCGCGATCGTCGTAGAGTGCATAGGCGCGTTTTAAAATTTCTTCGACAAGTGCTTCTCTAGTCGATTGGTTTTTTACTGCTTCGGGTGTGAAATCCAGCGGTTTGTCGAAAAGAAAATGTACCGTCTCGATAACCCCTTTGGTATCCCATTCGTTTACCGTTTTCGTCGCTGCAAAAGCATTGGACATGGCTTCGACTTGCTCTCGGATGATGTCGAAGATGAGGGCTTTGGTATTGCCCCCTTGTAAAATCAGTTTTCTCAGCTCGTAGATGACTTCGCGTTGTTTGTTTAACACGTCATCGTATTCGAGAAGGTGCTTTCTGATGTCAAAGTTATGGCCTTCGACTTTTTTCTGCGCATTTTCAATGGCGCGGGTGATCAGTTTGGATTCAATGGGCTCGTTTTCGTCCATATTGAATCTATCCATGTACCCTTTGATTTTTTCGCCTTGGAAAATGCGAAGTAAATCGTCTTCTAATGAAAGATAGAAACGTGAGGAACCAGGATCTCCCTGACGGCCCGCACGGCCACGCAATTGGTTGTCGATACGGCGAGACTCGTGCCGTTCCGTACCGATGATATGCAAGCCACCCAGTTCGGCAACACCCGGCCCAAGCACAATGTCTGTACCACGGCCTGCCATATTGGTTGCGATGGTAATTGCGCCTAAGTGCCCCGCATTTGCGACGATTTCAGCTTCTTTTTCGTGCTGTTTCGCATTTAAAACGTTGTGAGGGATTCCCCGTTTTTTCAAAAGCGAACTCAAATATTCGGAACGTTCGATAGAGATCGTACCGACGAGAACCGGGCGCTTTTGTTTGTATAATTCTTCTATTTCGCTGCAGACGGCGTTGTACTTTGCCTTCACCGTTTTATAAATAATGTCCTGGTGATCTTTTCGGATCATCGAGCGGTGAGTCGGGATAATCAATACTTCGAGTTTGTAAATATTTTGAAACTCAGTCGCTTCTGTATCTGCAGTTCCAGTCATCCCGCCGAGTTTGGAATACATTCTGAAATAGTTTTGGAAAGTAACCGTCGCAAGCGTCTGGTTTTCGTTTTCAATTTTTACATTTTCTTTTGCTTCCAGAGCCTGGTGTAGTCCATCGCTATAACGGCGACCCGGCATTAAGCGACCAGTAAATTCATCGACGATAATCACTTCGCCGTCTTTGACTACGTAGTCCACGTCGAGTTTGAAAATCGCGTGCGCTTTTAAAGCCTGGTGCACGTGGTGCACAAGCTCGATATTTTCAGGCGCATATAAATTGGAAATGCGAAGTGAACTTTCAATTTTATTCACACCCGCTTCAGTCAGTGCCGCAGTTTTAGATTTTTCTTCTAGCGTATAATCTGTTTCTTTTTGCAGCTGAGGTATGACGGAGTTGATCAGATAGTACTTATCTGTCGAATCATCGGTAGGCCCGCTGATGATAAGCGGAGTACGTGCCTCATCGATAAGAATCGAGTCGACTTCGTCGACGATGGCAAAATGCAGCGGGCGCTGTACAAACTCTTCTAGGCGAAACTTCATGTTGTCGCGCAAGTAATCAAAACCAAATTCGTTGTTTGTGCCGTAGGTAATGTCCGAGTGGTAAGACTCTCTTCTTTGGATGTCGTTTAACCCGTGTAAAATCGTGCCTACACTCATGCCCAAAAATTTGTAGAGTTGTCCCATCCATTCGGCGTCACGACGTGCAAGGTAATCATTGACGGTAACAACATGCACGCCTTTTCCAGCAAGTGCGTTTAAGTAAACGGGAAGAGTCGCAACGAGAGTTTTTCCTTCCCCCGTG
>CAYNEF010000062.1:0-18210 GCA_964396165.1 uncultured Pseudobdellovibrionaceae bacterium | reverse complement strand
AAAGGGAATTGTCGAAAAACTAAGGGAACAAGTTCAAAATGTCGAATAGTTATAAAGACTTTTTGGTAAACGGCGAAGCGGTAAAGCTGTTGAATATTGGACATGGCAATGTGGTTAAAGTCGATCGCATTATTGGAATTGTGGAAGCATCCAGTCTGCCGATGAAAAGATTGAAAGAACGCGCCTTTGAACAAAACTACTTGGTAGATGCAACCAAAGGCAGAAAGACTCGATCGATTATCATCACAGACTCCCGGCACGTATTTCTCTCAGCTCTCAACTCCAAGGCACTGAACGAACGCTTGTCCATCGCAAAGCTTCATAGAACCGCTGCCCAACTGGAAATTGAGGAAGGCGAGTTTGTCTCGTAATAAGAAACAAGGTAAAAGACTCATTCTGATATCTGCTCCCAGCGGCGCTGGAAAAACTACGCTTTGCGAACGCCTGTTAAAAAACTTTCCGAACACGCGACTCTCTATTTCGTCTACTACCCGACCGATGCGCCCTTATGAAAAAGACGGCGTGCACTACCATTTTCTGACTAAAGAAGAATTTAAGAAAAAAGTAGATCAAAACTTATTTGCCGAATGGGCTACGGTACATGGAAATCTTTATGGCACCTCTAAAGAGATGATCGAAAACTTTTTTTCAGAAGGCTTTCATGTCGTATTCGATATCGACGTACAGGGTGCCCTATCCCTTAAAAAAACTTATGGAGACAGAGCACTTTTGATCTTTATCCATCCTCCCAGCATTCAGGAACTTGAACGCCGCTTACATGACAGAAAAGGCGACACCAAAGAGGTAATTCAAAAGCGGCTGGAAAATGCCCTTCATGAAATTACTTTTTCCAAACAATTTGATTACGAAATTACTAACGACAATCTGGACCGGGCCTATGGTGAGCTTGAAGCCATTATTAAAAACGAGTGTATGTGAAGGATACTGATCCACAATCTAATCCCAATATTCCGGTAAGCGACAACGAAGGCTTACGCGAACTGCTTTCGAATGTGAAAAAGTACAATCCTGACTCGGACATTTCTGTCATCGCCAAGGCTTTTCATTTTTCGCAAGAAGCACACAAGGGACAAAAAAGATCCAGCGGCGAAAGTTACTTCTACCATCCGCTGGAAGTCGCAAAAATTTTGGCCGAGTTAAAACTCGATGCAACAACAATCGCAACTGGCCTTTTGCATGACACGGTCGAAGATACTGTTGCGACACTCGAGCAGATTGAAAATGACTTTGGCCCGCAAATCAAAGCCCTTGTCGATGGCGTTACAAAAATCAGTAAAATTACTTTTCAAACAAGTGAAGAAAAGCAGGCAGAAAATTTCAGAAAAATGGTTTTCGCCATGGCTAACGATATTCGAGTGATACTCGTCAAGATTGCCGATCGCCTGCATAACATGCGCACACTAAACCACTTAAAGCCTGAAAAGCAGGCTCGTATCGCGCAAGAGACTTTAGAAATTTACGCCCCCCTAGCAAACCGCCTGGGTCTATCTTCTATCAAAAGAGAACTTGAGGATTTAGGGCTTCGTTACACCAAACCAGAAATTTATTACAAACTGGTCACACAAGTTTCAAAAAAAATTAAAGAACGCGAGCAGTACACGAACGACGTACAGGCAATGATTCAACAGGCGTTAAAAGAACACGGCTATCTCGATACTCTGGTCACAGGTCGGCCTAAACATTTCTTTTCTATCCATAAGAAAATGGAAAAGAGAAACTTAAACTTTGACCAATTATACGACATCACAGGCTTTCGTTTACTCGTCGATTCTGTTGAACAGTGTTACGCAGTTTTAGGACTTATCCATTCTCTTTGGACCCCAGTCCCCGGAAGATTTAAAGACTACATTGCCATTCCTAAAGCAAACTTCTATCAGTCGTTGCATACTACCGTTGTTGGTCCTGGCGGAGAACGCATTGAAATTCAAATCCGCACAAAGGACATGCACGAAACAGCAGAGCGCGGGATCGCAGCACACTGGGCGTATAAAGAAGGCAAAGATCAAAACAAAGACAAAGCCAATTTCACCTGGCTGAACCGCCTGATGGAATGGAACCGCGACTTAAAAGATCCGACAGAATTTTTAGAAACGGTTAAGCTCGATCTCTTTACGGAAGACGTTTACGTGTTTACTCCAAAGGGTAAGGTAATGGAATTCCCCCAAGGAGCGACACCTCTTGATTTTGCGTATTCCGTCCATACAGATGTCGGCCACCATTGCATCGGCGCTAAAATTAACGACAGAATCGTTCCCCTAAAGCACCGATTAAAAAGTGGGGATACGATTGAGATACTCACCTCCCCCAATCAACGTCCCAATAAAGATTGGCTGAAGATAGTAAAAACGACACGGGCGAAAAATAAAATCCGCGCGTTTATCAAAACAGAAGAACATGAAAAGTCTCTGGCAATGGGCGAAATGATTTTGGATCGCGAGCTGAAAAAAGAGGGGCATAAATTAAAGCAGCTGGAAAAAGACGGACTTCTCTTAAAAGCTGCTGAAGCATTTTCCTTAAAGTCGGTACCCGATCTCTACTCTGCAGTCGGGTACGGTAAGCTCTCTGCGAAAAAAGTACTAACGCGCGTACTGGAAAACCAGCAGCCTAAAGAGCCAACGGATGAAACCAAAGATAAAAAAGGACCGCTCCAGCAGATTTTTGAAAAAGCAGCTGAAAAGAACAAGGAAAGATCTGTTGTAAAAGTAAAAGGCATTGATGATCTCCTTGTGCGCTTTGCCCGTTGCTGTAATCCTGTGCCCGGCGACTCTGTCATTGGATTTATCACGCGTGGACGTGGCATTAGCGTACACAGTAAAAAATGCCAGAAGATCTTTGATACTGATCCTAACCGCTTGGTTGATATCGAATGGGATATTACAAAAAAGATGGAGCGCACGGTAAAGATCAAGGTATTGTGCGAGGACCGACCAGGGCTACTTGCCGATATGAGCCAGGCTATTAGAACTCAAAACGTTAATATCACTCAAGCGCTCATTGGAACGACTAAAGACAAAAAAGCTCTCTGCCACTTCACCATCACGATTTCTGATTTAAACCATCTACGAAAAATTATTTCACTACTGGAAGGCGTGACAGGCGTCATTTCCGTCCAACGCGTTCAAAAGAATTCTTAATTACTGGATTTTCTTAATTTTGGATCCGGCTTCAGGGCTTAAGGCGATAGAAGGCACAGTGTCTCTGGCGATATCTTCGTTTGCCTTTTCCAGAGATCCTGGGACAGAAAGCAGACCGCTAGAAACAAGATTTTTCGTCTCGTTATTTTTTAAACTCTTAGATCCCTCGAGAATCCAGCGCTTCACTTGTTTATAATCAAAATCGGAAATATTTTTATACTGAGAAGCAAGTAGTGCTGCAGCTCCTGTGACAAACGCTGTTGCTTGTGAAGTTCCCGACATCGTTCCAAAGCGTCCACTAGGTAAAGTGGAAAGTATCGTAAGACCGGGAGCTCCGACCATCACAGTTTTTCCAAAGTTGCTCGAAGGAAGAAGTTGGTTTTGTTTATTTAAAGAAGCAACACTGATGATATTGTCTAAAGGATAGCTTGCCGGGTAGTAAGGCGTAATCGCATTATCATGTCCGTCGTTACCTGCTGCAGCGATAAATAAAACACCTTTTTTCTGCGCCATTTCAACTGCAATGCGTTCGGTAAGAGCCGGATCCGCTCCGCCACCGCTATAGTTAATAATGTGTGCGCCGTTTTTTACAGCGTATTGAAAAGCCCGTACCGTATTTTGCAAATTGTTGTATCCGATTCCACTGTTGTCGTAATACTTCAGCGGCATGATAGTAACTTCAGGGCAAATGCCTGTCGTTCCCATTCCGTTACCTGCTTTAGAAGCAATGATTCCTGCGATATGGGTTCCGTGACCGTGGGTATCGTATGGCATGGCCACATCATGGACAAAATCCCATCCAGAGACATCATCCACAAAACCGTTTCCATCGTCATCAATCCCGTTACAACTCTTGTCGGTGCAGGAAGATTTGCCTGTGGGATCTTTCCACGGGCCGACTTCCCCACTATTCACATAAAGGCTATCTTGAAGTTCAGGGTGCGTATAATCAATTCCCGTATCAACAACAGCTACAATCACCGAAGGAGAACAAGTATGGATTTGGGGGGATGTAGAATTGACGGTCGGGCTAAAGGAATCAAAAAATCCGATATTTAAAAGTCCCCACTGCTGGCTCATCATCGAGTCTATTTCTTTCGGAGACGATATTTTCGGTTTCATTGAAGCGCGTTCTAAAAGGCTCTCAGGAAAGGCTGGATAATTTAATTGCTGGGCACGTTTGGAGATTACCACTTCTTTTGAATAGGCGTTCACGCTGAACACCATCAAAAACAACATTCCGCTTTCCACAATCCGCAAAAACCACAGCATGAATAACACCAAAGTTTAAAGCTAACTGCCTGTATACGATCCGCTCGTAACGAAGGCCGTTACCTTGAAACTTATAAGGAGCAATTGAGGTGCCACGAGACACGCTGTCTGCAAATAGTAGTTTCAAATACTTAAAGGATTATTTTTTGAGAAAAGTTCGAATAGTTACACACGCAGTGACATGAAATGTCACCGGTGGCTATTCTTTTTGTGTACGGGGTATTTTAGATTGCGAACTATTTCTTATTCGGAAGCGTAATGATAAAAGCGCAGATAAGAAGAACCATCCAGGCTACTTGAATCCACAAGATGAACATAGGCACGACTGCAAGTACTCCGTAGATCTTATGAACCGATACGGCCCTGATATTATATTGGGCAAAAAGGATACGCACGATTTCTGAAAGGGGACCAGCAAGCAGTCCAGCTTTCAACGCCTGTTTAAACTGGATCGGTCGGCTGGGGATAAAATAATAGATCAATGTCGTTGCCATAATAGCGCCAAGCCACGCAAACGGTATGGCGATATACTTTCCTATCGCTTTAAACTCAAACAGGTAATGCAACCAAGAGTCTTGTCTTACCCATTGAGAAAGTGCGATGCTAAAAGCCAAAGCTATAGGTAAAAAAAGCATGGCAAGAGCGCGTCTTCCATACAAAAGTAGATATCCAATCGGCTCCGGCGGATCTTCTGTTTCTCTCGAGGTAATAATAAAATCCAAGCTCTGACCAAATTTGGCGACGAGACTCCAAGCGGTATAAATGAAAATCACTAGTCCCACCCATCCCCAGGAATGGCCATGCACCTTGGAAGTCAGTTTTTCAAAATAGGTTTGAAACGTATTGCCGGAATCAATCGTCAGATGCTGCAAAATAAAATATTTTGTTTGCTCAAGCCACTGATCTGTCAGAGGAGAATACGCGAGATACCAAAAAAGCAGGCCCAGCGTCGGTACAATCCCCAGAACTGTGTGGAACGCAAGTGCAGCTGCACGTGTAGAGATATCACAGCGGACAAAGCGCTTGTAATACGCCTTGGCTTTCTGAATGAAAGAATCCATTAGAGATTCGGCAATGCTGGGATTTCAAACGCCTGTCTTAACTTTTCAGAGGCTCCGATTTCAGCGACCAGTGTTCTGCGATCTTCATGGTGAGCGATATCGATAAGAATATCCACGTTTCCAAATTTCTTGATGCTTTCTACATTACCAAAAGTACCGCGGGATTTGGTGATTATCATGCCTAAGATGGGCAAGTTACGTCGTCTTAATTCATTTAACGAGAGTAAGCTCTGGTTGATTGCCCCTACTCTATCTTGCGCGACTAAGATAACGGGAAATCCGGTTTCTTTAATCAGATCTACTTGAAATAGTGTGTCGCTGTAAGGAACAAGAAGTCCACCGCCGCCTTCAACAATCATAAATTTACCATCTGCCTTTGCCTGATTGACAGTACTCATGAGATTTGAAAGCTCTACTTTTTTTCCCCATTTTTGAGCGGCCAAATACGGCGCTAAGGGCTCGGGAAAACGAAATGCGGGTTCAATGAAAGCATCTGCTCCTAAGGACGTAAGCGTTTTGATTTCAGAAGTATCGTCGCCCATCAGCGTGTTCGTTTGAACCGGTTTCCAGTAACAGGCTTTTTTATATCCGTGCAAAAGTTTTAGAACTCCCGCGCAAACAAAAGTTTTTCCCACTCCCGTATCAACGCCAACAATAAAAACGCCATTCATAAGTCTGTCCTCACATTTCGAATCGATTTTTCCATATTTTTACCCACATGAAAAGTTGAATCCCTTACTTTAGTGCTTTAGGGTAATAAGAATGAAGATTCAGGGAAAAACAGCCTTTGTCACAGGGAGTGGCAAGCGATTAGGACGAGATATAGTCGAAACTTTATTGGCGCAAGGAGTCAATATCGCCGCTCATTACCGCACCTCTAAGCAAGAAGTAGAAGAGCTTGTAGCGAAATTCGGCGAAAAACGCATTTATCCCTTTCAAGCAGATTTAAGAAACTTGGTCGAGTTGCGTGAAGCGTATAAAAATGCGGTCGCACATTTTGGCCAAATTGAAATTCTCATCAATTGCGCTAGTGACTTCTACCCTACTCCCTCGCTCACTTGTACCGAAGCAGATTGGGATCATTTTCTTTCAGTGAATTTAAAAGGACAGTTTTTTTTGGCGCAGGCGTTTGCAAATGCCCTCGGTGAAAAAGCTATGGGCTGCATTATCAATCTTGTAGATGTCAGCGCACTTTCCCCACGAAAAAATTTCGTTCCTTATTTAGCTTCGAAAGCAGGACTACTCTCCGTGACAAAAGCATTGGCTCTCGAGTGGGCTCCACGTATACGTGTCAATGCGGTAAGCCCTGGTCCCGTGCTAGAGCCTGAAAACTATACGGAAGAACAAAAGCAAAAAGCTGCAGACACAACCTTGCTCAAAAAATGGGGAACCGCAAAAGACATTTCCCATGCAGTATTGTTCTTATTGCAAAATGACTACGTCACTGGATTTGAATTGAAAATCGACGGCGGTAAATCTTTAAGAGAATAGTTTATTCTTTTTCGTTTTCATTGACCCATTTGTTCAATGCAGGCACATGCACAGTCCCCAAAGACCATAATACTGCCATATTTTCTGCCATCGAATTTAAGACGGGCTCTACACCTGCCTCTGTGGAACTTAAAACAGCTTTGTTTCTTCTATCCATCAAATGCAGTACGAATTTGGGAAATCTTTTTTCTACATCTTCACTGAGAATCAAATTTTCTGATAAACAGCGTGAAGCCCATTTGGAATCAATCTTTTCTTGCTCAAAACTTAAGATCTGGCTTACTGCCGGCATAAAATATTTTGCAATTTTTTCGTTGTAGATCTTCTTAGTGATGCTTCTTTCTTCTAATTGCGCATTGAGATTGTCTAGCGCCTGGACAAACTGGCTTTGAATGGAAAAACCGAGAACCGGATAATTTTTGGCGGCGGATAAGAGTCTTGCTTGATCCCAAGTACCCAGATACATCGCTTGAAAAGTAAGACTATCACTTAATGCGAGCGCCAACTGCGGAAATCTATCGCTTAAGGCAAGCACTCTTAAAACATCTTTCCACATCTTTTTCAATCTGCTTTGTGTGAGCAATTGTCCTTCAAGAAGCGCTCCCATCGTCTTATCCAGTTCCAATCTCGCTGCATCTAAACTTTGACTTGAATCTTTTAAGGCTTCAGCAGTTAAAAAAGAACTGAATAAAAGCGCATTTTTTTCAGCCGATTGATAAATGCTTTTTCCTCTTTGTACCCCTCTATTAAAGCCTTCGGTGGCTTGGGTAAGAGTCGGTACTAATTCTTCTTGAATGGAAGCCGCTCGAGAAAGAGATAAGAACAGGCGTTTTAGAGAATCAGATTCAGCTAAAATTGCTTTTTCTTCGATTGAATTTGAAAGTTCTTCGGAAATAAGCTCTTCGTTTGCGCCCATTCTCATCATGCTTTTAGCAAGCGTTTGCACTTGGGCAGGATTCATTTGAGAGCTGCCTAAGACTAAAGCGTCATTTGCATTTTGCAGTTCAAGAGAAATTGTTTCTGCAAGCAATTTTCTCGCAGCTCCAGGGCTTAATACCGCCATCTGCCCGATGATGGGAAATAGTGTAGAAGCCTTTGGGTTTTCATTTCTTAAAATAGCAGGAATGCGTTTAATCAAATCCGTCTCAAGAGCTTTTATCTCCTCAAAGCTAGCGGTAGGAAATTTTTGCGCCAAATCATCAAGTTTAAAGAGCTTGGAATCAAAATTGACCCCCTCTTTAATAGAGAACAGGCCTAAAGATCGAGAGGCGTTCAGACAACTCTGCTCCGTGATAAAAGTCACCACAGGTTTGAAATTTTGAGATTCCCCATTGGCAAACGCCGTTAAATTTCTCGGATCAACCTGACAGTCGCCTGATTGCTTGGGCTTGGCGGGCAAACGGCTGCTGTTTACGGGCTTATCCTCATGCTGGTCTTGAGAATAAAGATTCGGCGAATAGAAAAATCCAATCTGAATAACCATCAAACAGCTGTATAAAATATAGGCGTTTTTCATAATCTCATTCCTTTAAGGTAAAAACATAACTGGTTGGAATTAAATCGTTCTTTAACCAGCTGATTTTGCCTTGTATTCTATGAGTATTAAGTTGCAATAGAGCTGCCAACGCTTAAGGCTACTTCAGTTCGATAGCGTACATCTTCACAATTCGGTTGGTTGTGACATCGCGAATGCGGCAGTAGTAGTTATTTGAGGCAAGTTCTGTTGTCAGGCACTTGGGAGTAGCAGATACGCCGTTTTTCACGATTTTTTCAAACTTGGGATCTGAGGCGATTTCCCAGGAGTATCCCGAAGGCTGTCCTGTGGGAAGGCGTGAGAAAACCCCTACTCCGCTTTTATTAAACATCTCAAAATTAGAAACTAAAGACTGCACTGAATCTTCTTTTTTCTTTGCCTTTACACGCCAGTAGTAAACTGCGGGATCTTCAAATTGCAATTCCAGCTCCTGCTTGACTGTTCGGTGTGAAAGCATGTGTTCAAAACTTTGCTCTTTGGAAATTTCTATCTGAAATTCCAGATCATCTAGTCTAGGAAAATCCCAAGCGAACTTTATCCATTTATTTTTTCGCAAGTTGTACTGAGTACGCGCGGGGCTTAAAAGCCTGATCTCATAATCGGTTACTTTATCCAATCTAAACTTTTTCATCTCAACAGGCGCGACAGCTGCAAAGGATAATTGTTTTTTTACTAGCGATCCAAGGCGTTGACTTAAAGAAGACAACACGGCATCGGTACCGTCAAATTTGGATACTTCCTGCAGCCGCACTGCTTTTGGATAAGGAATAATTCGGATCATTTCTTCCTTTTTGACGACGATTTGCTGCACGGGCTGAGCAACAGCATTTTTTTGCACAGGTTGCTTTACCTGTTTTACTTTACCTTCGAATAGAACAATCTGGACTCTATCGTTTGATACCTCATCAAACTGGACCATAGTATCGGGTTCGATAAATAGAGACTGATTCGTTCCCCAGGTAACAGTCGCACCAACTTCTTTGGGTGTAATCACAATGTCGCGCAAATAAAGTTTGGATGTGCCTTTGACATCTCCCCACGCCAAAGACTTTGCGTGGCGTCTGCGAATACTGCCAGTGGTGTCAATTGTACCAAGCTCCACTGCATTCTCGCCTGGATCAAGTTCGTACACTTTATAAAATAATTGGTAACTCACCCACAGAGCAAGAAGACTTGCCGCAAATAAAATCAGTTTGTCGTTAAGACTAACTGTAACTATCTTTTGTTCCATCACCGCCATATCAACAAACGTTTCGGCAGTTTTCTTTCAAGACTTAATGCACAGAATCAATTATGGAGAGATTGTGAATTGGAGCACTTCACGGCACCGCACTGCTTGTTCTGCACGCACGAATTGTCACTGTGTCTTGGGTGCATACTGGAAATTCTGTCTAAACCTTCATAATCCATTCATTTTTTTGTAAGCGCATACACAACTTCCGTGGCATGCATGTTGCTCTTCTTAATATTCGGTGGGGGGAAGAGCAATATGTTTAGGAGCTATAATTTGTGAATGTGGACGTGCTTACGTGAAGAATACTCTTCAAAAAGCACATAGTGACTGTTGGAGGTTTTAGATGGCTCAACGCGACCGTAGCCAAGGTTTTGGCTTCATGTATGTAGACATTTCCCGATTACTCGCTGACAAAGCGAAATTGGAAAGTGACAAACCTGTTCTCACTGAAAATGTGAAGACAGCTAATTTCAATAAAGACAAAGTAGAAGTGAAAGAAACGACAGGAAAAGTTTTAGATCTTCATACCGATAAAACAACTGCAATCAAGCAGATCAAAGAAAATTTGGACAGACTCCAATCGCTGCACCACAAGTTGCACGCGATGCTCGATGAAATAGATAAGTCCACGAAGAACGGTAGTAATTCCTAAAATTAAGGGATCACAGGTTGGCGGTTTAGCGGCATACGTTTCTCACGATCGTATGCGGCAGGTCCTCTGACGGTATCTTTTTCTCTGGGTTTATCGCAATACTCTTTGTGGCTCGTATCACCCGGGCAATACCAACTATCTAAGTATGTGACTTTGGAATTTCCATAGCCACCATGATAATTTTCGTATTGCAGATGGTCCAGTTGGCTCATCACCACTTCAGAGCGTTCTTGTCTTCCAGTTGCATCAAAATAATCTACTTTTAATTGGTATACGCGAAAGCCTGCGAAGAGGTTTGCGCTAAGAACGAGCATTATGTAGGTAAGTATTCGCACCTTCTCTTATCGGCTCATTTCGCGTGGGAATTGAGAAGTCTCTTAGGACTTTTTTACAAGTAATTTGCTGGATAGAAGACTGATTTCAAAGAGTAGACACAGCGGGATAAAGACAAGCAACATGGTAAAAGCGTCAGGTGTAGGAGTGACAACAGCTGACACGACTGACATCCCGATATAAACCGGCCCGCGAAATTTCGTAATCGTTGCGATTTCTATAATACCAAACCGCACTAGAAGTACCATTGCCACAGGAAGTTCAAAAACCACTCCTAAAGCAAGTAAAAGCTGAGAGGTCAGAGAAAAATACTCGGTAAGTGTAATCATGGGTCTATCTGCATCCGAGCCAAACCCGATTAAAAAACTATAACCGTTAGGGATAACGACATAATACGAAAACAATGCCCCTAAAACAAAAGCAAACCAGGTCGCAAAAAGAAGCGGAAATGCCACTTTCTTTTCTTTTTTATAAAGTGCGGGAGAGACAAACTTCCACAATTCATTTAACAGAAGCGGAGAAGCAATAAAGAGTCCCGTATAAATCGCAATCTTTAAATAGATAAAAAATTTATCGCCCACTCCTGTGAAGTACAAATACTTCTGCCCTTCCGGCAAAGCATTCAGAAGGGGCGCTTCGAGCCACTTTACAATTTTCTCCACATAAAACCACGCGACTCCCACTCCAAAAGTGAGATAAAGAATAGAGCGAAAAATAATATTTCTTAATTCATCCAGATGCTGCCACAGCGGCATGCGGGTATTTTCCACTTCATCCCATGTGTTTTCAGTGGACATTTATCAAGTCTGAGAAGGAACGTTAGGACCAGGCGGAAGTTTTTCATTATCGTCATGGCCTTCGAGAGCTTTTTTAAAGTCTCTGATGCCTTTGCCAAGACCTTTGGCAAGTTCTGGCAGTCTTTTTGGACCGAACACAAGAAGGGTTACAACGAACACTAAAATTAATTCAGGTAAACCAAGATTAAACATACAGTACTCATAGCGCAGCTCGGGGATTTCGTCAAAAAGCGGTGAGTTCATGTGCAGCCAGCCTTAACGGCCGCTAAAGCACGCTCAAATGCACCGACTACCTTGAATTTTTTTCATAGCTTATTTCAACACCAGGCTGAGACTGGCTGGTCTTACAGTTGCAAAGTTAAAGACATCGGAGGTGAAACATGCGTTTCTTGCTACTAGGGATTTTATTAAGTTTAACAAGTATTCAGGCGGTAGAGCTCAGTAAGGCTAGCGATGAAGAGATTTTAACCGAACTCTCTCGCAGACTTGCCGTAGGGGGAAATTCCAACGGCAAAGCCGTCGTCATTTATGCCTGTAATACCTATGGTGATTTGATTATCACGATTGCAGGGCCTGCTGGTACAGAAGAGAAAAGTTATAGAGATTTGGGCGTACCTCGTTGTGAAGCACAGATTGCCATTTTAAGAAAATACAAAGCCGAAGTAAAAGGAACTGTAATGGCCGCAGTTTGTAATTCCTACGGTGATCTCCTCAAAATCCCAATGTACGGTTCAGGGAAATTTGGCACAGAGACAGGAAATGGTACTTCAGGCTATGACGCTTGCATGGTACAGGCAAAAATTATTAACGGAGCGTCTTAAAAATAGATTCTTTTTCAGTCTAAGAAGAGACGTACGCCGAGCGAAACTCCGGCATCCACACGCGATTGAGAGGCAAGTTCCGTATAATATTTGGAGTACCCAAACTGAGGCGCTATTTCGATATTCATTTTTTCTGATGTTTCAATTCCGAGCACCATTCTGCCAAAGCCATTAAAGCCCCAACGGATTTTCTCTTCCGCGTTGCTTGTCGCAAAGGCATAGCCGGCATTTAAATCAGCTCCCAAGTTTAAAAATTTCCATCGCAACGTCGTAAACGCTAACTTGATACCAACGTGTGGGATCGTCACGCGAGAAAGAAAAATCTTACTTGTATTACTGCTATCGCTATAGGTGAAAAGGGTTTGTTCGAAGCTGCAAAACAATAGCGCAAAAAAATCACGTGTTCTGCCCGGATGAAGCCCCAACCCCAGTCCCCCTTTGGCAAGGGTAAGAGTACTATCTGAAAGTTCTTTTATTACGGTAGTAGATTTGGGCGCGACCAGCGAAACTTTCATCACTTCCCCAAAGAGCATGAAGTGTAGTCGTTCGTTAGTCAGTCCCCAGGAAAATTCACTTCCGTAATTTAAGTCAGAAACAAGATTCGCCTCTGCCCCACCATCGACTTGAACAATTTTTAAACTGAAAGAAGAAACTTTGGGCATGAGCGTCGCATAAACAATCGCAGGCTTAGAGTCGCCTTTTTTAAGTGTGCTCGTGCCGACAGGTTCGGTTGCACTCAATGCGGAAGCGCAAAAAAGTAACATCAATAGCAACTCTATTTTGTGGCGTATCATATAAGAAAATAATACCATATCCACTATGGCTTACCTTTTATTAATTGGAATTGGTTTATGCGGCGGTTTTCTTGCAGGTCTTTTTGGTGTGGGCGGAGGCATTATTCTGATCCCGCTTCTGATATTTTTTTACAAAATGCCGCAGCATACAGCGAATGGGACATCTCTTGTGGCGTTGCTGTTTCCCGTAGGGTTACTCGCCGTGATGGAATACTACAAAGCCGGTAAAATCAGCATGGAGCACGTGAAATACGGGCTTATCATCTCCATCGGAATGTTTATCGGTGCCTACTTTAGTGCCAAACTGGCTGTGGGTTTACCCCAAGACACGCTGCAAAAGGCATTCGCTTGTTTCCTTGTAGCCGTCGCCATTAAGCTTTGGTTCTTCTAAAGACTTGTAATTTCCCTAAAAATTATAGAGAATACTGATGTTTTTTAAAGTTCATTAAACGGGATTTTAAAAGACGAAACTTTAACCGGTTTTTTAGCAGTCATTCGCACTCTAAAAGACTATAAAAAGGAACAAACCATGCTAGATCTTCATACTGGTTCTCTATCTGACAGAACCCGGGCCGTAACCTACTTAACAGAAAGAACTAAAAAAACTGTGAAACCAATGGAATTTTCGTCTAAACACGTAGCGATTTCTGAAATCTTTGGAGAACTGACTTTTGGTCTAGGCCAAATGCGAGAAAAACTTCCGCGCGATGCCTATCAAAATCTTTTAAAGACATTAGATCACGGAAAAAAACTTCCGCGGGAAACGGCGGAAGCTTGCGCTGCTGTTATTAAAGAATGGGCCATCAATCAAGGAGTCACACACTTTTGTCACTGGTTTCAGCCGATGACCGGACTGACCGCTGAAAAACACGATGCCTTTATTTCTATCCAGCACACACACCACTCCGAAACGCGGGTGATGGAACAATTTACAGGAAGCCAACTGATTCAAGGGGAACCTGATGCCTCGAGTTTTCCAAGCGGCGGGATGCGTTCTACATTCGAAGCACGCGGGTATACAGCGTGGGATCCATCTTCCCCTATTTTTATTTTAGAAGATGAATCGGGTAAAACACTTTGCATTCCTTGCGTGTTCTTCGGTTACCACGGAGAAGCACTGGATACAAAAACTCCGCTTTTAAGAAGTATCCAGGTACTTTCTCACGAAGCTGTCGAATTTTTAAAGCTACTAGGCGATGTGGATGCAAAGAGTGTTTCTGCTACCCTTGGGCCCGAACAGGAATATTTTCTCGTCGATAAAAGACTTGCAGCTTTACGCCCTGATTTAATTTTAACAGGCCGTACACTGTTGGGAGCTCCTTCTACTCGCGGCCAACAGTTAGAAGATCATTACTTTGGCGCAATCCCCTCTCGCGTAAAACATTTTATGGAAGATATGGAGCACGAACTTTACCGTTTGGGCATTCCAGTAAAAACGCGCCATAACGAAGTGGCACCTAGCCAGTTTGAACTAGCGCCTATTTTTGAAAACATGAATGTAGCAACCGATCACAACACACTTTGCATGGAAACCATGAAGCGCGTTGCGAACCGTCACGGGTTTATGTGTCTACTGCATGAAAAGCCTTTTGCGCTTATTAATGGTAGCGGCAAACATTGCAACTGGAGCATCGCAAACGATAAGGGTGAAAACTTACTTGAACCAGGAAGCACACCTCATCAAAACTTGCGTTTCTTAGCTGTAATGTCTGTTGTCATCAGCGCAGTACATGCGCATGCAGATGCCTTAAGAGCAGCTATAGCTTCTCCCGGAAATGATCACAGACTGGGCGGCAACGAAGCTCCTCCTGCGATTATCTCTGTCTTTTTAGGATCCCTTCTTGAAAAGATTTTCAATTCCATTGAAAAAGGCGAAGCGAACAAAGCTACTGAAGCGCAGATTATCAATCTGGGCGTCACACACATTCCTGATGTTTCCAAAGACTATACGGATAGAAACCGCACAAGTCCCTTTGCATTCACAGGAAATAAGTTTGAGTTCAGAGCTGTTGGCGCTTCTGCAAACGTAGCAATGCCGATGACCATTTTAAATGCGGCAGTGGCAAATACATTCAGAGAAGCGGCAGAACGGTTAAAAACAATTCTTGCTTCCAAGAAAAACCGCGACGAGAGCGTGATGGAACTTGTAAAAGAACTCATCACGGAATCCAAACCGGTTCGCTTCGAAGGAAACAACTACTCAATTGAATGGCAGAAAGAAGCGAAAAAGCGCGGTCTTCCTATTCTGAACACAACAGTCGATGCGATTGAAGTGCTCAATGACAAGAAGTCTGTCCAGTTTTTGCTAAAAACAAAAACTCTGACAGAAGCAGAAATTGCTTCCCGCTACCACATCGCTGTAGAGCGCTACAATAAAACGCTACTTATCGAACATACAACATTGCTTGATTTGGTAACGACTCAGGTAGTGCCGGCAGTAGAAGCTCAAGTGAAGACATCCAATGAAACATTGGCTGCTCTTACTTCCGAAGCAGCAAAATCGGCTCAGAAAAAACGCAGCGGCGCGCTTGAAAAAGTCTATGCGGATATTTTGAACGCTGCCGAAGCCATGGACAAAGCTTTGGCTAAGCTGCATGAGCTTGGTGATGAAGGCAAAATCATGAAAGCCATCAGTACTGAAATCACTCCACTTGCTGTAACGCTTAGAGCAAGCTGTGATTTAGCAGAAACGATGCTTTCAGATAAGCTGTGGCCGCTTCCTAAGTATCGCGAAATGCTTTTTGCTAACGTGATTGGCTAAGTTAAAGTTTATCAGAACGAATGGCGGCGTTGGAGCTAATCCAACGCCGTTTTTTTATATGCGTCATAGCAATTCTGCATATATTTTAAGATATGTTAGAATTTAAAGATGGGAAGAGTCATCCACTTTGAAATCAATGCTGAGGATCCGGAAAAAGCCTCTGAGTTTTATTCTGCAATCTTTGATTGGACCATCACGAAAAAAGAAAATGATCCCTCTAATTATTGGCTCATCCACACTGGACGTCAGGATGTTAAGGGGATTAACGGCGGCTTAAAAAAACGCCACCAACCCAAGTTCGGTATTATCCCGACAGTAGGGGTAGATAATTTAGATGAAAAGTTAAAAAAAATAACGGCTGCGGGTGGGTCGATTGTTTCTCCCAAGGCAGTACTTGCCCATACCGGATATATAGCCTACTGCAGTGATCCCGAAGGCAATGTATTTGCACTTTTGCAGTATTCCGACGAAGCTAAATAATCGCCCTTCACTTCTTACTTCACTTTTTCATTGATGAATCTTAATGCCTTTTCTCGCAAAGCTGTAAGAAACGGGACTGAGTAGGTCTTTCCTTTGTAACTAAGTACTGCAAGTGCAATCCAGCCGAAAACAAACACCCAGCTAAAAAAACTGTGTAGGGCAAGCCACACAGAAGAAAGGATATGTCCCAATGCAAAGGGCATCAGAAGCGCGCTAATCGCAAATAAAACTGCGGAAGCCTGGGTAAAGAAGATCCACACCACAAACAAAGAAATCGCTTGCACGGCGTGTGTTTTCACAAAGACGTTTTCTTTGTACTTTTCGTTAAACAAGACAAAAAACGCTGGGATTAAGAGCAAGTAAGAAAGACTTGCAATCGCGTTGTCGCTAAGTTCTTCGGTAATGACTGGTTTTGGGTTTTGTTCTGTCATCAGATTTCTCCTATTCTATACAATTAGCTTTTGGAGTTAATGAATTCTGCAATCTGTTCAGCCAAATCTTTTAAGGCTGCGTTTGCAATTTTTTCGTATGGTTTATTCGTGCGTTTATTGTGGTGCCCGCCGATGCCCATTACTTTTGCAGTCCCTCCGATGCCTGTATCTGTGTCACTTGCTTCTGATTCGAAGCTTTTTATGACTTCACCTGTTCGCACAGAGACTACTTTTGCAATCATTTTCGTACGGCTCACACTCAATTTAGCGTCTACATCCAATTCTGTATGAGGGCCACCCAACAAAGACACAACATTGCCAAGCGATACACCCGAGTCGGACTCTTCTTCGCACACACCCATTTCAGTCAGTGCGCCGATGACGGCGTATTCTGCCGCGAGAAATTGTTTTGTTTTTTGTTTGGAGCCTTCGTTTAGATTCTCCATTTTGTATTCGTCGATGTACATCTTATTAATATTTTGTCTTTCAAGTATGCGGACGTTTTTCTTGGAGAGTTCTCTTTCGAGCGCAGATTTTAGTTGCCCCATATAGTACGCGCCCCATTCATATTTTTTGCAGCCTGAATTCCAGTGCGCCGTTTCGTCTTTAAATTCGCTTACAGACACGCGAGGGGATGCCATAAGTGAGGTTGTTAAAATGAGTCCGGCAATTAGTGTTTTGTATGACTTCATATATTCTCCTTGGGGTTTGTACTTTCAAAAACGTTTCTGAACGTAGAATTGCAAGCGGTGTTCCAAACGATGGGGTTGTAAACCAGGCACAAGAGGGATTTTGGGCAGTATCTTATTCTCGCAATTGGGATTCAAAAACGAGAATTTTATGTATTTGCAACGCAGCTAAACAAATTACGCAAAATGCCGATACGTAGCTTGAGGAACTATGCGAACTAAGGCACAGCTATATTTACTGGGATTTGTATTGATACAAGCATCACGCGTATTTGCGTCTGGTTTGGATGCATTAGATTCCGCTCTTTCAAAAGCAAATTCTGTGGAGTCGTTCTTAAATAACGCTGAGTTAAAGAGCAGCTATAAGAAAGCTGTAGATAGCTACAGTGGCAACGAAGATTTTAACTGCAGAGGCTTGGGAAATAACTTAAGAGAACTTGAAGTATTGCAATCGCAAGTGCATGGTTTTTCTGAAAAGATGTTTAAACCAAGCGTACAGCCCACATCTTTTGATATTGATGGTTTAAAAATCACGCAAGTCACACGTCCTTTTCATGCAGTATGGTTGACGCGAGCGAGTGAGGGGTGTGGGCAACGTGCGTGCAATGAAAAAGACAAGTTGTTGCGGGATCCGTTTACTGCGTCGCTCGATGGTACAAAGTTTTTTGTGGTGGAAAAAGGCGGCAAGTTTACGGGCAGTAGCAT